>JBKJLC010000008.1:0-54034 GCA_046597055.1 Kofleriaceae bacterium
TCTACATCGCGGACGGCCGCAACAACCGGGTGCGCCGGGTCGACGCCGCCACCGGCGTCATCACGACCGTGGCCGGCACGGGCACGGTCGGCGTCTCCGGCGACGGCGGTGCCGCCACCAGCGCCGAGGTCACCTACCCGCAGGGCGTGGCCGTCGACGCGCTCGGCACGCTGTACGTCACCGGCGACAGCCCGCGCGTGCGCCGGGTCGATGGGACCACCGGCATCATCACCACCTTCGCCGGCCTGGTGGACCCCGAGCGCATGGGACCGCTCCCGCACGCGCGCCTCGCCGATCCGCGCGCGCTGGTGGTGGCGCCGTCGTTCACCCTGATCGCCGGCGGGATCAGCGGCACCGTGCAGGTGGTGCGCGCAGCGGCCGGCTGGCTCGGCGTGGTCGCCGGGCGCTATCCGCACGCCACCGCGACCGCCGACCTGGCGCGCTTCCGCGACGGCGAGTTCGGGACCGTCGGCGGCGTCGCACACGACCCGGCCGCTGGCGTGTTCTACCTGAGCGAGACCACGGCCCACCGCGTGCACGTGGTGACGATCGTGGACCCTGCCGACGCGGGCACCTGGACGATCGCGCCGCTGGCCGGGGTCCCGGGCAGCGACGGGTTCGCCGACGGGGCCGCGGCGACCGCGCGGTTCCGGCGGCCGACCGGGCTCCACCTCGATCCGGTCGCGAACCGGCTGTACGTGGCCGACACCGGCAACCACGTGACCTCACGACCCGGCAGGTCACGACCCTCGCCGGCACGCCGCAGACCCGCGGCTTCGGCGGCGACCACGGCGCGGCCACCGCCGCCCGGTTGTTCCACCCCGAGGCGATCACCCGGTGTGACGACGGCGACCTGTTCGTCGCCGACACCGCCAACCATCGGGTCCGCCGGATCGCGGCCGGTGTGATCACCACCGTGCTGGGCGACGGCATCGCGGCGTCGTCGGGTCAGGGCACGCCCGCACGCGACTTCCCGGTGCACGCGCCGCGCGGCCTGGCCTGCGACCCGACCGGCAACCTGTACGTGTCGTCGACGACCACCGTGCGCCAGCTGGCCGCCGATGCCGCCGGCGTCGTCGATGGCAGCGGCCCGGTCGCGAGCATCTTCAGCGCCCCGCCCCGCACCTTCCCGGCCGCGGTCAGCTACTGCCTGACCGGGCTGGCGATCGTCGATGCGACGACCGTGCAGGTGACCGACGCGTGCACCGGCATGCTGATCGAGCTCCAGCGCGCCGCCGCACCTGACGCTACGCTCGGCAGTACCGGACGCCCACGCTGATTGTGGCGCCGCCGCCCGGCAGCGGCGTCACGCCGAGGCGGGCCCCGCGCGCGTCCGGATACGAGGTCCGGCCGCGGTTCATCACCACCAGGACCACCCCGCCGATCACGGTGGCGGCGCCGGCGGCGACCATCCCGATCGCGATCCGGTTCTCGAGCACGGCGGTCGCCTTGAGGTCGGCGACCGGATCGACCGTGCAGCCCTGTGCGCATTCGCGCCCGAACGCGTCCTCGTAGCGCTGCAGGTCGGTGCGGGCCCGGAGCTGCACGAGGCCGCCGAGGCCGGCGACGACCACGCCACCACCGACGACCGCCCACGGCTTCCACACCGCCCACCGGTGCGTGATCACGGCGGCCTCCTGGAGCGGCACCAGCTCGACCGCCACCGTCGCCGCCTTGCCAGGCAGCAACACGAGGTCGCGGGTCTGGGTGAGGAAGCCGTCCTTGCTGCCGACCACCTGATGCGGACCGGGCACCAGGCGGCGCTGCTCGCTGCCGGGGCACGACACCAGCGGCTGACCGTCGAGGCTGACCCGGGCGCCCGGCTGGGTGCAGCTCACCGCGACCTCGGCGATCTGCCCGAGCAGCAGCTTCTGGTACTGCGCGCCTCGAGATAGACCGCCTCCTCGAGCGGCGCGGCGCCGTAGGTCAGGGCCAGCACCAGGTTGTCGTAGGCGTCGACCGGGCGCTCCAGCTGGATGAGGCAGCGCACCATGTTGAAGCGGATCGCCGGGTGATCCCAGATCGCCACCGCCTGCCGGTACTGCTCGAGCGCCTCGCCGTACTTCTTGTCGAGGAAGCGCGCGTTGCCGGCGTCGAGCCGGGTCCGGGCCGCGGCCTTCTGCGCATCGGTCACCCCGTCGGCCCACGGGCCCGACGCGGGCGTGGGCGCGGGCGGCGCCTCGGCTGGCGGCGACGGGTCCGCGCGCACGGGTCCGGCCGCCTGCGCCAGCCAGGCCGCCAGGACCGCGGTCTCGAGCACGCGCCAGATCATCGGCGAAGTATCCATCCGCGCGGGACCCGACGGCAAGGCGGCCGATCATGCCCGCGCCGGACGCCGGCTCACGCCGACGACCGGTCCCGGACGATCCACGCGCCGGCGGGCGCCTCGCGCTACGCTGCGCCGTCGTGATCGACCTCAGTGACCTCTACCGCCGCCTCGAGCGCGCGACGTTCTCCCGCCGCGCCGAGCTCGCCGCCGAGGTGGCCGCGGCCGCGGGCCCCACCGAGCTCGACGGGCTCGCGCGCGGACTCGCGCACCCGCACCCGGCGGTGCGCCTCGGCGTGATCGAGGTCCTGCGCCTGGCCGGTCACCGCGGCGCGGTCGGCGCGCTGCTCGCCCATGCCCGCGCGCACCAGGGCGACGATCGGGTGTTCGCGCTGCGGGCGCTGGCCGACCTGGCGCAGCCCGGCGACGCCACCCTGCTCGAGGCGGCGCGCGGCTGGCTCGCGACCAGCGATCCGTTCGTGGCGGCGCAGGCGGCGCGCCTGGTGGCCGCGGTGAGCGCCACGCCGGCGGCGACGGCGTCACCCGGGCGCGGGCCGGCCCCGACCGCGGCCGCGATGCTCGAGCGCATGATCGTGGCCGCGTTCGCCGCGACCACCACGACCGATCGCCTGGCCCGGGTCGCCGAGCTGGAGGCGAGCGGTCCGCTCGCGCTGGCCGGCGCGGCCCGGCTGGTGCTCAAGCGAGGCGACGCCGACCTGGTCGCCTACGTCGCGCGTGCGCTGATCCGGCAGGCGCCGGGGCTGGCCACGCCCGAAGCGCTGGTGCCGCTGCTCGAGGCCGCGCGGGCGCGGGTCGGTGGCGCGCCCGCCACCGACGCCGCCATCGACGACGCCGTGCGGGCCCTGGCTGGCCCGACCTCGCCGGCGGTGCTGGCGCGCGTCGGCGAGCTCGACGACGCCCAGCGCGACGATCTGGTCGCGCGGCTGTGCGCGCGGCCGCCCGAGGAGGCCGCGCGCGCGATCCCCGCGCTGCTCGCGGCCCTCGGCCGCGCACCCGAGCGATGGTCGTCGCTCGGCCCCGCGCTGGCCCACGGCGCCGCCCACGTCCGGCCCGGCACCCGCGCCGAGCTGCGCCAGGCCGGCGAGCGCGTGATCGACCAGCTCCGCGCCGGCGAGCCGGTGCCGGCGGCGACGGTGGTCGCGGTGACCTGGGTGCTGGCGCGGGTCAGCGAGCCCGGCGAGCCGCTGCCGACCCAGCTCGCGCATGCGCTGGACCGGGTCGGCACCGCCGCGGCGGCGCGCGCGCTGGCCGCGCTGTGCGTGCGGCTGGCCACCGAGGCGGCGGCGGCGACGCTGGTCGCGATGGCGCGCGATCCACTGCCGGCGGCCCGCGCGGCCGCCGCCGCGGGCATCGGCGGCTGGCAGTCGCCGTGGATCGACCTCACGGGCGAGCCGCCGGCGCTCACGAGCCATTACCACGATGGCGACGGCCGGCCGCTGCTCCGGCAAGGCGCGCGCCTGGTCGTCGGCGGCAGCCACGACGACCACGTCCTCGACGAGCGGGGCCGGCCGGTCACCGCCGCGACGACCGAGCATGGCGGCTGCCTGTGCTGCGCGCCGCCGCGGGCGCTGGTGCGCCGGCGCCGCGCCCGGCTGCGCTGCCCGGCGTCGTGGGTCCCCCACCTGCGCGACGGCGGCCGGGTCCTGCGCGAGGCCGACCACCCGCTCGGAGGCTGCCGGCGCTGCGACTCGGTGCGCCCGCGGGTCCAGGACGGCCCGCGCGCGATCTGCCTCGACTGCGGGGCCGGCCTGCCGGCGGCCGACCGCGCCCCCGCGGGCTCCGCCGAGCTGCCGCCGCTGATCCCGTCGGAGGATGGCCGCACCGACGACGATCAGGCGCTGCCGCGCCCGCCGTCGCCCGACGAGCTGGCGCTGGTGCCGACGCCGATCCGCACCGCGATCGCCGCCAACGTGTTCCTGCGCGCGGGCGACGGCTTCGACGGGTGGAGCGGCTCCGGGATCGTGATCGCCCGCGATGGCGATCACGTCGCGATCCTCACCAACCGGCACGTGGTCGAGACCGACGACGGGCATCGGCTGGTCCGGCTGTCGGCGATGACGATCGCGGGCGAGCTGACCAGCGTGCGCTGCGTGTGGCGCGCCGGGCGCGGCGTCGACCTGGCCGTGGTCGAGGGCCGGGTGCCCGGCGGCGCCGAGCTCGCGACCATGCCGGTGACCACCACGCCGATCCACATCGGGGCCCGGGTCTTCGCGATCGGCAACCCGCTCGGCCTGGCCTGGACCTACAGCGCCGGGACGCTGTCGGCGAGCCGGCAGTGGATGACCCAGGACGGCCTGGGCGTGCGGGTCCTCCAGACCGACACCGCGATCGGGCCGGGCTCGAGCGGCGGTGGCCTGTTCCACGAGGACGGCCGCCTGCTCGGGGTCATCTCGTTCGCACGGCGCGGCGCCGCCGGCGGCAGCGCGCACTTCGCGCTCGGGCTCGAGGCGGTCCACGAGGCCTTCGTGCGTGAGGCGGTGACCTGGCGCGGGATCGCGCTCGCGGGCCTGTAGCCGGTCAGCGGCGGATCAGCGCGCCAGCTCGACGCCGGGCAGCGCCGCCCGCGCGGTCGGGACGTCGACCAGGTTGCCGCGCAGGTCGACCTTGCGCAGCGCCGGCAGCCGCGCGAGCGCCGGCAGCACATCGGGCTCGAGCCCGCACCCGGCGACGCCGAGCTCCCGCAGGCGCCCGAGGCCAGCCAGCCGCAGCAGGTCGTCGGTGTCGATCGAGGTCGAGTTCAGCCCGAGCACCTCGAGCGCGGTCAGGCCCGCCAGCGGTGTGGTCGAGCTCAGGCCGGTGCGCGACAGGTCGAGCACGCGCAGGCGACGCGCGCTCGCCAGCGCCGCCGCCGCCACGTCGTCGAGCGGCAGCCCGGCCACCGACAGCACGACCAGCCCGGGCCAGCGGGCGAGGCGCGCGGTCACCGCGCCGGTCAGCTGGGTGTCGGCGACCGCCAGCTCCTCGAGCGGCATGGTCGCCAGCACGTCGAGGCTGGCGTCGGACACCATGGTGTCCATGGCGTGCAGGACCCGAAGCCGGATCCCGGCCAGCGCGGCCACGGTCGGATCGCCGGTGAGCGTCTGATCGAGGTAGAGCCGCTCGAGCGCCGGGTTCGCGGCCAGCGCGGCCCAGGCATCGGCGGGGAGGTCGGTGTGGCCGACGTCGAGCGTCTGCAACCCGGACAGCCGGACGATGCGGGCCAGCGTCACCGGGGTGATGCGCGTGCTGCGGACCCCGAGCGCGTTCAGGTCCGGGGTGTGATCGAGCAGCGCGAGCCCGCGGTCGCCGACCCGGGTCCGCCCCAGGTACAGCTCGCGCAGCGCCGGTGGCCGCGCCGCGGTCAGCGCGGCGTCGGTGACCGCGGTGTCGTCGAGCCGGAGCATGCGCAGCCGCGGCAGCGCCAGCAGCGCGATCACCGCCTGGTTGTCGACCCCGGTCGCGGCCAGATCGACCCGCTCGAGGGTGGCCGCGCTCGCCAGCGCCCGGGCCCCGGCCGGGCCGAGCCGGGTCTCGGCCAGGTCGACCTCGCGCAGCTCGGGCAGCGCCGCCAGCCGCCGGGCGGTGGCGTCGCCGGCGCGGGTGCCACCGAGGTTCGCCTCCATCAACAAGCGCGCGTTCGCCAGCCACGCCAGCGCGGCGTCGTCGGCGGCCACGTCCGACAGATCGACCCGCATCAGGGTCGCCGCCAGCGGCGCCAGCGCCCGCGCCTCGATGCCGACCTGGGTCCACCCCAGGTACAGCTCGCGCAGCGCCCGCCCGCTGATCGCCCGCGCGGTCGCCGGGCCCACCCGGGTCCGCGCCAGGTCGAGCACCAGCAGCGAGGCCGCGCCGCCGAGCGCCGCGCCGCCGCGATCCGTGATCGCGGTGCCGGCCAGCAGCAGCGTGCGCAGTTCGGGCAGCCCGCCGATCGCCGCGGCCGCGCGATCACCCGCGCGGGTGTCAGTAAGATCGAGGATCTCGAGACTCCCGTGGCGCGCCACCAAGGCGGCGGCCGCCGCGTCGGTCACCGCGGTGCGCGCCAGGTAGACGCGGTCGAGCGCGCCCGCGTCGATCGCATCCACCGCCGCGTCGTCGACGCTGGTCTCCGAAAGGTCGAGGTAGCGCAGCGCGGGCAGGTCACGCAGGCGGCTGGTTTCGGCCGCGGTCAAGGCCATGCCGCGCAGCGACAGCCCCGGGACCTGGTGCACCCGCAGCTCGGCGATCAGCGCGTCGAGCGCCGCCCGATCGGCCGGCGGAGTGACCGGCTCGGCCATCCACGGCTCGGCCGGCAGCGCGGCCAGGCCCGGCAACCGTCCGACCTCCTCGACCCCGCCGCCGTTCCAGCGCAGGACCCGCACCGGCACCGGCCACCCGGGCGGTCGCTCCGGCGCGGCGGCGACCGGCCGCTCCGGCGCCGGCGGGAGGGTCGGGGCGGCCCGCGGCGTGGCGCAGGCGGTGATCACGAACGTGCAGACCAGCGAACGAGCGACGAGCGACACGCTGTGCAGATACACCCCGCCCGGCCAGGTTGCGCGCGATCGGGCCGGGCCCCGTCGCCGCTCGCGCCGCGCGTCAGCCGAACCGCGCGCCCCGGCTCAAACCACGGCACCGACGCGACGTCGTCGCCAGGCGCGCACGCGTCGCAGGATCAGGACGACGCCGAGACCGGCCGACAGCCCGAACAAGCCCACCGGGACCAGGGTCCAGTCGAAGCCGTAGTCGCGGGCCCGTCGGTCCGCGACCCTCCGTGCGAGGTGATCGCGCCGCTGCTGGATCCGGTCGGCGTGCACGGGCCGGTGCGCGATCGCGAGATCGAAGATCGGCAGCGCGTGCTCGAGCGTGAGGTCGAACGCGGTCAGGCTGGCGTAGTCCGCCAGCAGACCGCCGACGATCGGGTCGGGCGGCTTCACGATGCCGGTGCGCTCGTGGAGCTGGTAGGCGAGCGCTTTCGCCGTGGACTCGCGATCCTGGCCCTCGAGATTGATCACAACTCGCCAGGTGATCGAAAGCGCTCGCCTTTCCCGGTGGCCCTGAGCCGGCGCCGCAGGCGCCGTGTCGAAGGGCCAGGTGCGCAGGGTGCAACGCGGGATCTTCGACGGGCTGCCCTTCGACTTCGGCTCGCTGCGCGAGCCCTCGCTCAGGGACACCGGAAGAACATGTGCGGGATCCTGAGCCTGGCCCTCGGGCCAGCGGGGCGGCAGCGTGGGCTGCGGGGCCGATCCGAAGTCGACGCCGAGCACGGAGTCAGCTGGCGCGTGATCCGCACGGGCGCCGATCTGGCCGACGTCGACTGGATCGAGACCCGCTACGGAGGCTACCTGGAGCGGGCCGACGTGGACGATGCCGCCCGGCTGCAGGCCATCCTCGCCGAGCACGCGATCGGCCCGCCCTGACGCCGGCCGCCGCGGGTCACGCCGGCAGCTCGATCCAGAACGTGGTGCCATCGGCCGGGGTGCTGATGAGCCCGGCGGTGCCGCCGTGGCCGACCGCGACCGCGCGGACGATGGCCAGGCCGAGGCCGCTGCCGCCACGATCGCCGCGGGTGGTGAAGAAGCGGTCCCACACCCGGGCCTGGACCGCCGGTGAGATCGGCGCGCCGTGGTTGTGGACGGCGATGCGGGCTGCCCCGCGCACGCGGGTGAGGGTGACGGTGACGGTCGAGCCGGGCGCGGCGTGCTGGCCCGCGTTGGCGTACAGGTTGTCGAGGGTCGCGGCCAGCGCGGGTCGGCGGGCCCGCACCAGGGTCGGCGCGTCCCGGTCGATCGCGCAGGCCAGCGGCGCGGCGCCCCGGTAGCGACCGGCCGCGGCGGTGAGCGCGGACGCGAGGTCGACGTCCTCGGGCGTCGCGTCGTCGGCCTCGAAGCGGGCCAGCTCGAGCAGGCGCGTCACCAGCCGATCGAGGCGGGCGGCGTCGGCGAGGATCATGGCGAGGAACCGGGCCCGGCTGGCCGGCTCGTCGGCGGCGCCGTCGGCGAGCAGCTCGGCGGCGCCGCGGATCCCGGTGAGCGGCGTCTTGAGCTCGTGGCTGATGTCGGCGGCGAGCGCGCGCTGATCGCGGGCGCGCCGGTCGAGCTCGGTCGCCATGCGGTCGACGGCGCGGCTGAGCTGGCCGATCTCGTCGGCGCGATCGAGCGCGAGCCGGGCGCGGCGATCGCCGGCGGCGATCCGGCCGGCGGCGCGGGTGAGCCGCGCCAGCGGGCGCGCGATGGTGGCCGCGAGGAACAGCGACAGGATCGCAGTGGCCGCGAGCGCGACCGCGAGCAGGCCGACCAGCCAGGTCCGCAGCTGGTACAGCTGGCGCTTCACGCCCTGGGTCGAGCGGGTGACGTAGACGACGCCGACGACCTCGCCGCCGATCGTGATCGGCAGCGCGGCGAACAGGTAGACCCGCTCCTGGCGGTCCCACAGCCGGGTGGCTGCGCCGTAGCGGCCGGCGAGCGCAGCCTGCACCTCGCGCCGGCCGGCGACGTCGACCGGCGCGGGCACCTCGGGGACATGGCTGGGCTCATCGCCATACAGCGTCGGCGCCGCCGGCTCGGCGCCCTCGGGCGGTCCGCTGGCGTGCGAGTCGGCGACCACCACGCCGGTGGCGTCGAGCAGCCGGACCCGGGTCCGGGTGGTGCGCGCGGCGCCGACCAGCATCGGGGCCCGGGCCGCCAGCCGGGGCCCATCGGGATCGGTGGCCACCATCGCGCGGACCAGCGCCGCCTGATCGATCATGTCGCGCTCGAGCGCGGCGAGCAGCTGGCGCTCGTGGCGACGCGCGAAGGCGATGCCGCCGAGCGGCACCGCGACCACGACCAGGTTGATCAGCAGCAGCCGGTACCGGATCCGCGCCAGGTGGATCCAGGCGCGGCGCCAGCGCGATCGCGGGGGCGGCCCCAGCTCAGCGACCGCGGTAGCCGATCCCATGGACGGTCTCGATCGGATCGACGCCATGCGCGGCCAGCTTGCTGCGCAGGTTGCGCACGTGGGTGTCGACCGTGCGGGTGGCGACGTGGTGCTCGCCGGGGTACGCGCACGCGATCAGCTGCTCGCGGGACAGCGCGCGGCCGGGGTGCGCCACCAGCGCGGTCAGGAGCCGCAGCTCGGTGACGGTGAGCGCGACCGGGACGTCGTCGACCAGCGCCTGGTGACCGGCGCGATCGATCGTGACCCGATCGCGCCGCACCGGCGGTGGCGCCGGGCCCACCGGATCGTCGACGTCGCCGCGGGTGCGGCGCAGGACCGCGCGGACCCGCGCCGCCAGCTCGCGCGGCGAGAACGGCTTGGTCAGGTAGTCGTCCCCGCCCAGCTCGAGGCCGAGCACCCGGTCGGTCTCCTCGGCGCGCGACGACAGGAAGATGATCGGGACCCGGCCCTGCAAGCGCCGGCACACCGCCAGGCCGTCGAGCTCGGGCATGAGCACGTCGAGCACGACCAGGTCGATGCCGCCGGCGTCGACCCGGCGCACCGCCTCGGCGCCGTCACGCGCGGTCTCGACGGTGTGGCCGTCGCGCGCCAGCGCGTACTGCGCGACCTCGCGCACGTGCGCCTCGTCGTCGACGACGAGCACGCGGCTCACGGACGCCGATCCTCCGAGCATGAACCGCCAACGTCGGGCGGGTCGGGGTTATTCCCATCCGGGTCCCCACCGAGGCGGGTCAGCTCGGCGTGGGCACGGCGCTGGGCCAGCCCCTCGCGCAGCTCCTCGACCTCGGCCGCGGTGGCCGCGCGCACCGCCCGCACGCGGCGGATCGTGTGCAGGCGGTCCCGCGCGGCGGCCTGCGCGCGCGCGCCGTCGGCGCGTTGCTCGAGCGCGACCACCCGGGCCCGGGCGGCGTGCTCGTCGAGATCGGGTCGGGCCAGGGCGGCGTCGAGCTGGGCGAGCCGAGCCTCGGCCGCGGTCAGGCGCGCGAGGTGGCCGCGCTCCCCGGCGTCCGCGGGTCGGGCCGCTGCCAGCACCGGCCCGAACACCGGCCACAGCCCGACCAGGAGCACGGCGTCGACCACGGTGGTGCCCGCGCGCTGGCCCAGCGCCAGCCCGGCGCACACCGCGCCGACCCCGAGATAGCCGACCGCGAGCTCGATCACGGTCATGGTGCCTGCTCGCGGGAGTAGTCGCCTTGCGCCGACCGCCACGACCCCAGCACGGCGTCGTACAGGCTGCCGTCGAGCGCGCGCACCAGCGGCGCGGTCGGCGTGCGCGGCCGCACCAGGTACGGCCGCAGGGTCCACGCCACCTGGGCGCCGACCAGCGCGAACACGCAGACCACCACCGCCACCGTCGCCAGCGCGTCGCGGTGCTCGGTCGCGCGCACGCCCGCTGCCAGGACCCCGATGCTGACCGCGCCGGCGACCGCGGCGGTCGCGACCGCGAGCAGGATCGACCCGTGGTACGAGACCTTGAGGGCACGGGCTACCAGGACGACCGGCCCGAGCGCGACCAGCGTCAGGCCCCCGAACGCGAGCGCGGTCATCACCAGCGCGAGATCCCGCGCGAGGCTGGCCGGTCGGCCCAGCGCGCGGCCGACCGCGGTCAAGGTCGGCGCACACAGCCCGGCGGTCACCAGCAGGACCAGCGGGAGCTTCACCGCGGCGTACGCGACCTGGGCGCCGCCGCGGAAGCTGCCGACCGCGGCGCCGTAGAGCGCGGCGCCGACGATGATCACCAGCGCGGCGGTCCGCACCAGCGCCGGCAGGTCGTGCCCCGCGCGGATCCGCGCCAGCACGCCGGCGCGATCGCGCAGCAGCTGCTCGACCAGCGCGAACCCGCCGTCGGCCGCGCGGACGCTTGGCGCCGACGCGGCCGCGAGCGTGCCGTCGGCGATCACGCGATCCCCCACGCGGTGAGCTCGGTGTACAGACGAGCGCCGATGATCGCCGCCGCCGCGGCCCACGCGGTGAACATGACGTCGCGGCCCAGGCCGGGGCTACCGGCCACCCCCCACAGCTCGCGGCGCAGCACGCGCAGGCCGATTGCCAGCGCCGTGATCAGGCCGATCGAGGTCAGCGCGAACGCGGTGCCGGGCTCGGTGGTCGTGGTGGTCAGGAACCACAGCGGCCCGGCCAGGCCGAGCGCGACCAGCCCGAGCGCGACCAGCGCGCGCCCGACCGCGCGGGCGACCTGCTCGAGCGGCGGCGCCGCGCCGGTGAGCGCGGCGGCGATGTACAGCGCCGGCAGCGTGGCGGCGGCCACACCGAACACCACCAGCGGGGCCGCGGCGATCGGGGCGAGCTCGCCCAGCCGCAGCGCGGCGATCGCGCCGAGCCCCATCGGGCCGCCGGTGGCGATCGCGACCGCGACGGAGGGAGCCAGCGGCGGTGTGGCAGCTGGTGCGAAGGACAGGTGGGTCATGACGCTCCTCGGGGTTGCATGCCCGATGAGACGCCCGGCCCATCGAGCGCCCGCCGAGTCACGGCCGAGCTGCGGTCGACGTTCGATGGAGATCTCGCGCAGACCGCCGGCGCGGACGCCCCGCAGGGTCAGCGGCCCGCGGTGCGCAGCACGCGCGCGAGGGTCTGCGACAGGTGCGCGGCGTCGAGCGGCTTGGGATGATAGGCCCGCACGCCGAGCGCGACGATCTCCTGGGCCGACTCGTCGATCGCGAAGCCGGTGGTGAGGATGACCGGCAGATCGTCGCGCAGCTCGCGGATGGCCGTACAGATCTCGCGCGCGGTCATGTCGGGCAACGACAGGTCGAGCAGGACCGCGCTGAGCTGCTCGGCTCGGTCGCGGAGCACGCCGACCGCCTCGTGGCCGGTCCCGGCCAGCTCGACGTCATAGCCGAGGTCGCGCAGCGTGGCCGCGCAGGTCTTGAGCACCAGCGGCTCGTCCTCGATGATCAGGATCGTCCCGGTGCCGCGGATGAGCGGTGGCTCCGGCCGTCGGCCCGCGACCCCGGGTGCGCCGCCCAGGACCGCGGGCAGGAGCACGCGCATGGTGGTGCCCGACGGCCCGGTCGCGAGGATGTCGAGCCGGCCCCGATGGGCCTGCACGATCCCGTACGCGGTCGCGAGCCCCAGGCCGGTGCCCTTGTGCGGGCCCAGCCCCTTGGTGGTCACGTACGGCTCGAAGATCCGGTCGCGCACCGCCGGGTCGATGCCCGGGCCCGAGTCCTCGACGTCGATCGCCAGGTAGCGACCGGCCGGAAGCGCCACCGCCGCGTCGGCGGCGATGACCACGTCGCGGGTCCGGACCGTGACCCGGCCACCGCCGGCCACCGCGTCACGCGCGTTGAGCAGCAGGTTCATGAGCACCTGCTCGAGCTGCGAGCCATCGCCGATGATCTGGTCGACGCTGGCCTGCAGGTCGGTGGCGACCGTGAGCCGGCTCTCGAAGGTGCGGCTCGCCAGCTCGACCAGGCCGCGGATCAGCGGATTGGCGGCGACCCGCTCGGCCCGGTGACCGGCCCGACCCGCGAAGCCGAGCAGCGCGCGCGTCAGCTGCGCAGCGCTGTCCGCGACGTCATTCAGGTTCTGCAGCAGATCTTGCCGCGCGGGCCCGCGATCGGTGTGGCGCAAGCTCGCCGCGACCAGCTTGACGATCGATAGCAGGTTGTTGAAGTCGTGCGCGATCCCGCCCGCCAGGCTGCCGATCGCCTCCATCCGGCGCGTGTGCTGCAGCTCGCGCTCGCCCCGCAGCCGATCGCGCTGGGCCTCGACCTCGCGCGTGATGTCGATGAAGGCCTCGACCACGTACTCGATCTGGCCGGCGCCATCGAAGATCGGGCTGGCGAACACGCGCAGGTAGGTCTTCTCGCCGTCGTGGCGGTGGATCACGATGTCGTCGACCACCACCGCCGCCCGCTGGCGCAGGACCAGCTCGTACGGCATGCGGTCCTCGGGGTAGGGCTCCCCGGTCAGCGTGTGGACCCCGTAGGGACCGACGTAGTTGCCGCGGCTGGCCTCGTCGGGCGGCCGCAGCCCGAGCACGCGCTCGAACGCCGCGTTCACGTACACACACTCGCCGCTGGGCGCGCGCCCGACCCAGATCGCGGCGGGCAGGGCATCGGCGAACCCAGCGATGAGACGGAGCTGGTCGACCGGACGTTCCATGACGACGTCACTCTACATCCCTGCGGGTGGCGCGCGCGCGGGCGCTCGGCAAACCCAGCGCCGCTGCCCCTGTGCGCTGCCGCTCGGCCTTCACCCGGTAGCGCGCACCCGGCGCGCGGTCAGGGCCGGATGGCGGTGCGGGTCTCGAGCAGACAGGTCGCGACGAACGTCCACGCGGCGGTCATCGGACGCGATCGCTTGCGGCGGCCACCGACGGTGGTCTGGACCCGGCCCCAGCACGCCGACAGCGACGCGACCTTCGCCACATCAGCGACCTCGATGACCGCGACCGCGCGCGGCGGCGGCAGCACCGGCGGCGGCATCACCACCACCACCGCCGGCGGTCGGGGCGCCGCGGCCTCCGACCGCAGCAGGACCCAGGCCAGCAGCACGACCATGACCGCCACGGTGCCGGCCGCGGCCCGGACCGCCCACTGCCGGCGTCGCACGGCGGCCCGGGCCGGCACCACCGCGCGCACCGGCACCGGCACCGGCATGCGGTCGAGCGGCGGGATCACCACCGCCGGTGGCGGCGACAGGGCTGCACCCGGCGCGACCGGCACGCGAGGCGGGACCGGCGGCGGCGCGGGTGGGAGGTTGCTCGCCGAGGTTCGCGCGCCCGGGGCCGGGCCGCGCGCGGCGCGCAGTCCCTCGAGCGCGACCGCGACCTCGTGCATCGAGCCGAAGCGGGCGTCGGGAGCCTTGGCCAGGCACCGCAGCACGATCTGGGCGAACCCCGGCGGCAGGTTGGCGACCGCGAGCGGCGGCACCACCGCCTCCTCGTGCATGCGCAGCAGCTCGCCCTCCTCGGTGGCCTCGAACGGACAGCGGCCGGCCAGCGCGCGATACAGCAGGACCCCGAGGCTGTAGATGTCGGTCCGGTGATCGAGCTCGTCGCCGCGGCACTGCTCGGGCGACATGTAGCGCGGCGTGCCCATCGCGGTGCCGGGCAGGGTCAGGCCGTGGGCGCTCTCGAGCAGCTTGGCGATGCCGAAGTCGAACACCTTCGCGATCACGCGCGGCTCGCGCGGCACCAGCATCACGTTGCCGGGCTTGAGATCGCGGTGGATGATGCCCGCGGCGTGGGCCGCGGCGACCCCGGACGCGATCATCGCGCCGATCGCGGCGACCTCGGGCCAGGGCAGCACCGCGTCGACCTCGAGCGCATCGGCGAGCGAGCAGCCATCGAGGTGCTCCATGACGATGAAGACGCTGCCGCCGATCAGCCCGGAGTCGACGAACTCGACCACGTTGGGATGGCGGATCGTGCTCACCGCGCGCGCCTCGCGCAGCAGGCGGCGCTGGACCGCGCCGCGGGCCCGGTGCGACAGGTGCTCGAGATCGCCGGGCGCGACCAGCTTGAGGGCGACCCGGCGGCCGGTGACGCGATGCCGCGCGAGGTACACGGTCGCCATCCCGCCGCGGCCGAGCAGATCGAGCAGCTCGTACTCACCGTCCGACGCGGTCACCGCGCGGCCGGACTCGCGCCGCGCCCCGTCGGCCCAGACCAGGGTGACCTGGCTCATGACGCAGCCTCCACGCCCCGCCGCACCCCGACCGACCGGGGCGCGCGCTCGCCACCCCGGGGGCACGAGCCCCAGCGTGGGAGACAACCTGGCAGATTCGGGTCGATGGCGGGCTCCAGAGTTCGGTCGATTGCAGCCATCCGGTGGCAGTCCCGGCCGCTGAACCGGTAGCTCAGCAACCGCCGCGCCAACTGTGGTGCGGTCCCGACCCCCGGGAGCGCTGGCGCCCGCCCGGCCAGCGGAGTCAGGGGTGCTGCAGCGCGGCCATCGCCCCGGTCAGCGCGTCGCAGTGAGAGGTCGGTGTGGCGAGGTGCTTCTTCGGCAGCTACTGCCAGCAGATCCAAGCGGGCGCGATCGCCAACGTGTCGTTCGTCGACGGCTGCCCCGGTCCCGTAACCGACTGCGCAGCACCGGATGGCCCGCCGGGTCTGGCAGATCGAGGCACCTTGTCTCCTGGCCGCGACGAACGACGCTGGCAAACATCTGCCGGCCAACCTGAGCGCCATCATCGACTGCTATGATGCTGGCCGGGCGAGGATGCCAGGCAAGACCGACGAGAAGACGCGCGAGGCTTCCGACCAGACCGCGACGTCGTCGCCGGTCACCGCGCAGACGCAGCCGCCGAGCCCACATTTCGGTGCGAGCTCCGACGACGCTGCCGGGCCCCTGCCCACCGGCAGAGCCGCCCCCCAACCGACCGCGTTCCGCAACGTCGACGACGCCGACTACGACATCGTCGGCGACCTCGCCAAGGGCGGCCAGGGGCGCATCCGCCGCGCCCGCGATCGCCGCCATGACCGCCCCGTCGCGATCAAGGAGCTACTCAAGAGCTCGCCGGAAGCGCAAAAGCGGTTCCGGCGCGAGGTCTTCATCACGGCGCGCCTCCAGCACCCGGCGATCGTCCCGCTCTACGAGGCAGGCACCTGGAACAATGGTGAGCCGTTCTACTCGATGAAGCTCGTCGAGGGTGAGTCGCTCGACAAGGTCATCGCCCGCACGCGGACCTTGTCCGAGCGCATCGCGCTCCTGCCGCGCGTGATCACCGTCGCCGAGGCGATCGCATACGCGCACGATCGCCGCATCATCCATCGCGATCTCAAGCCGGCGAACATCCTGGTCGGAGACCTGGGCGAGACCGTCGTGATCGACTGGGGGCTGGCCAAGGAGATCGGCGATCACGACGTCGGCGAGCTGTCGCCGAACGACGGCAGCGGCTCGAGCGACGCGCTCACCGTCGCCGGCCGCACCATGGGCACGCCCGCGTACATGCCTCCCGAGCAGGCGCGCGGCGGCGAGGTCGACGAGCGTGCCGACGTGTACGCCCTCGGCGCCGTCCTCTATCACGTGTTGACCGGAGGCAAGCCGTACGGCGATGCCAAGAACGCCCGGGAGCTGCTCGCCCGGCTCGTGGCGGCGCCGCCACGTTCGCTCACATCGGCGGCGCCCGATGCGCCGCGCGACCTGGTGACGATCGTAGAAAAGGCGATGGCGCGCGACGCGGGCGCTCGCTATCCACGCGCGCGCGAGCTCGCCGCCGATCTACGCCGCTTCGAGGCCGGGCAGCTGGTCGGGGCGCACGCCTACAGCACGCGCGAGATCGTCACGCGCTGGATTCGACGCCACCGCGCCATCGTCGCCGTGATCGCCGCCGCCGTGCTGGTCGCCGCGAGCGTCGCCGCGTTGAGCTTCCGCCGCGTCGCGCGCGAGCGCGACACCGCCCGTCGCTTCGCCCGGGCCTCGGAGACGGCGCGCAGCGAGGCCACCGATCGCGTCGAGCAACTGAGCCTCGAGCGAGCACGCGCGAGCCTGCCGACCGACCCGACGCGCGCCCTCGAGCTGGCGCGCGCGATCCCCGCCGCTTCGCGGTGGTCGGGGCTCGCGCAGCTCACCGCGTCGGTCGCCGAGGTCTGGGGCGTCTCGACCGTCTTGTGGCGCGGCACCACCATCAACTCCTTCGCCGCGTCCGCCGACGGCCGCACGCTGGTGTGGGGCGCCAACACGATGTTGCGCGTGCGTCACGCCGACGGATCGATCGCCGAGCACACGGTCTCCGATCCGATCTTCACCGTGGCGATCTCCCCCGACGGCGGGCGCGTCGCCGCCGGCACCTTCGGCGGCCACGTCTTCCTCGCCACCGGCGCGCAGCCGCCGGTGCTCCTCGACGACGTCACGATCGAGGGAGGCGTCCGCGACGTCTCGCTCGACGAACCCGACCTCCTGCTCGCCGGCACGCGTGAGAAGACGTACTGGTGGGAGCTGGCCGGGCCGTCGCCGCGCTTCGTGCAGCCCACGACCGACGCCCCTGGCCCCGCCGCCGACGTCTTCTGGTCGGCGCGCCGCGAGGGCTTCGTCGAGCTGTGGAGCCGGCGCGAGGCCCGTCTGGTCGAGCGACTCGTCGGATCCATGCCCGGGTGGACCATCCGCGCCGCCCGCGTGTCGACGGACCGCTCGCGCTTCCTCTACCTGGACGAACATCGCGTCCTGTGGACTCGCGCGCTGTCCGATGAAACGCCGCAGCGCGTGGACGCGCTCGCCGGTCAAGCCGCGATCGTGTGGGTCGGCAACGTGCTCGGCGAGCACGTCATCGTCGACGCCCTCGGCGGCGTGTACGTCTGGCACGGCCCGGGTGCGGTGGTCGACGCCATCGTCGAGCAATCGGCCACCCATCAGGCGCTCTCGGCCGCGGTCGTCGGCGACGAGCTCGCCATCGGCTACGACAACGGCGACGTCGCGATCGTCGATCCAAGACGCGGCCTCCAGCGCACGCTGCACGGCCACGTCGGCGGCGTCTTCGCCCTCGCTGCCGCCGGCAATGGCGACACGCTCACGCTCACCTCGGCGTCGCGCGACGGCACGATTCGCCAGTGGCGGATGATGCCCGCCGGCGCCACCGCCATCGCGCTCGGTGCCGCGCGGGTCTCGTCGGTCGCCGTCACCCGCGACGGCACCGTCGCCGTTGGTGGCGAGGACGGCGTCGTACGGCTGTGGAAGCCCGGCACGCCCGCGACCGTGCTCGATCGCGCCTTCATCGCGCGTGAGATGGTGCTCTCTCCCGACGATCGCTACCTCGTCTGGTCACGCGGCCCGACCCAGGGCGGCGTGCGTCTCGCCGATCTCGGCGTCGCCGACCACCCACGCTTCGATCTCCAGGGCTGTGGACGCTACCCGCGCTTCGCAGCGAGCGCCGCGCGCTTCGCGTGCGTGCGCAACTTCGACGGCGCGACGCTCCTGTGGAACACCGAGACGTGGACACCGATCGTGGCCGGCACGGTGGAATCGGTGCAGGTCGACAGCATGTCACTCTCGCCCGACGGGACCCAGGTGGTCAGCGGGCGCTTGGAGGAGGGCGCCGACCTCCGTCTCTGGGACACGCGCTCCGGCGCCGCGCGCATCCTCAGCCGCATCCACGGCAACGTCGTGGCGTCCGCGTTCCGGCCGGGTGGCAACGACGTCATCACCGGCGATCTCGCGCGCCGCGTGCGGTGGTTCCGCCTGGGCGACGGCACCGCGGCGCTACTCGGCGAAGAAGGCGCCGCGGTGAGCCAGGTCGTCGCTGGCACGCGCATCATCGCGGCCGGCAAGAACGACGGCATGGTTGGCATCTGGGACGTCGAGCGCGGGATGACCATGCACGTCCGGCCACCGCGCTCCGACGCCGGCCAGGTCGTGGATCTGCGGCTCACGGCCGACGAGACCATCTTGATCGCGCGCCACAAGCGCGGCCAGGTCGTCATCTGGGACATCGCGAGCGGCGTCGGCCTGCCGTTGCCCGGCAACGTCGGCGCCATCGGGTTGTCGAGCGACGGCCGCCTGCTCGCGATCGGCGAGGACGGTGGCAACGTGCGGCGCGTGACGATGCCGTCACCGACGGCGGGCGCACGCGGGGAGGGCGAATGGATGCCGTTCGAGCCGGCGTGGAAGCCGCTCGCGCCGGTCGACCCGCCCTCGCCCGCGAGCGCGCGCGAACGCGCCGATCGCGACGCGCGCGACGCCATGGCCCAACGCGCGGCGGCGGACGACTCGTTCCGCCGCGGCAGCCTCGATGAGGCCGTCGCGTACTACCAGCGTGCGGTCGCCGCCGGCGACGCCGATTCGGGCTGGCGTCTCGCCGTGGTCGATGCGTATCGCACGCATCGCGAGGATCCGAACGCGGCGATGCGCGCGGCCGTCGTGCGCGTGGGTCTCGAGACGCCGTGGACGAGCACCGCGCCGATCGATATAGCCGTCGCAGCACCCGACATCCCGGCTGCGACCCGCACCGAGATCCTGCGCGCCTGGACCATCGCCGCCGGAGATAACGCCACCAACCTCAACTACCTCGCGTACTACCTGATCCGCGGCGGCGAGCTCGAGCTCGCCCGGCAGGTCGCGGAGCGCTTGCTGCGCGTCGCCGACGAGGGCACAGAATTCGATGCCGTCGCCGAGGTGTTCAACGCTCGCGGCGAAGCGGCCCGCGCGATCGCGCTGTCGGAGCGGGCCGTCGCCCTCGACCCGAAGGACGAAATCCTGCGCGCCAACCTCCGCCGCTTCCGACGCGCCCGTCGCGAGATCGGCGCCGACGTCTTCCTGCTCCAGGAGCCGACGATCGGCCCCTACACACCGGCGCGCTTGCCGCTGCCCACGCCGTAGCCGAGCACGAAACCGCCCACACCGTGGTGAACCGGACGCCCTCGGCGGCGAGCCGATCGATCGTCGGCGTCGGTGGCGCGCCCAGCTCGCCGCGGTTGTCCCACTCGCCGGCATGGGCCCCGGCGTCGGCCGCGCCGAGATCGTCGGCGATGACCAGCAGGACGTCCGGTCTGCGATCACGGCACCGTCCCGTGGTAGCAGCCGATCAAGTACGGGAAGGTATCGGTCGCGTAGTAGGCGTAGCCGCCACCGGGCAGGTCGCGACCGTTGCATTGATCGAGGTCGCCCGAGCCGGCGACGTACGCGTGGACGTCCCAGGCCCCTTCCGGCGTGTTCTGGTAGAGCGGGTTGCCGCTGGCGTCGAACTGCGCGGCGATCCGCTGCCAGCTGCTGCGCAGCTCGCGGGTCGCGGTGCAGGCGGCGTCGGTGCAGGTGAACGGCGCCAGGATCGGATATCCGTCGAGCGCATAGGCCACGACCAGCGAGGTGTTGCCCTCGAGGTCGGTGAACAGGCAGTCGGGGCGCGCGTGGAAGTGGTACATGCCACGCGGCGCGGTGTGGCCGTTGCACGCGTCCATCAGGTCGTCGAGGATCGGATCCCGGTAGCCCATCTGCGGCGCCTCGGTCGGGCCGAAGATCATGAGCCCGTTCACCGCCACCGCGACCTCGCCACCGAGCGGCACCGCCGCGGGCCGCGCCGCCGGCGTCGGCGCGCGCGGCAGCCGGTAGATCATCGGATGCGCCTGCAGCGCGTTGGGCGTGACCTGGACGAACGTGAAGTTCGGGATGCCGTTGCTCTCGACGATCACCTCGTCGCCTTCGCAGCGCGCCGACAGCTCGGGCGCGGGATAGCCGGGCCCGGCCGAGCCCCCGCTGACATCGAGGAAGTGGGCGGCCTGCGGGCAGTCGGGGTCGGCCGCGCCAGCGTCCAGATCGGCCGCGCCGGCATCGGGCGCCGCCTCGTCGTCGGCGTCGCCGCCGCCGCAGGCCGAGAGAGGGAGCACGATGCAGAAGAGGAGGCACGCGGACCCGACGGTTTGCATGGCGCCGCGCGTTGCAGCGCGCATGCCGCGGGCGCGCCTCGACAAGTCGAGGGGTTGGTCCGGGCCCTGCCGAAACCGCAGGTGCGAGCTGCCGGAACTGCACCGCGCGGGTGCCGGCCCGCCGAGACCCGCGGAACCCCAGCGCCCGGGCTCGGCCCGCCGCTTGCGACTGCAGTACCTTCATGACCGTGGCCTCGCTGGGTTCGCCGACGCTCCCCGACCCGCGGGCGTCGCAGTGGTCGCGGGGCGGGCTGATCGGGGGCGCGGTGGTGATGACCGCGATCCTGGTCAGCACCGCGTGGCTGGGATACGCGAGCGCGCGCGACACCTCGCGGCTGGTCACCCGGGGCCAGGCCGATGCGGTGCTGGGCCCGGTCCGGCGCGAGCTGCGTGCGATCGGGGCACCACCTACCGCCGCGGCGCTCGACGCGATCCGCGCCGACCTCGCCGATCACGGCGTCCGCTACCTCGCCGTCGTCGAGGTGGGCCGGCGCCGCGAGCTCGGCTGGGTGGTCGCGTCGGGCACGCCGGCCGGGCCGCCGCCGGCGCCCCCGGTCGGGCCCCGCGGCGATCCGGCGGTCGACATCACCGAGGTCGGCCGGGGCCTGCGCGTGATGGCGCCGCTGCCGACCGGTCGCCACCGCGGCGGGCCGACCGCGATCGTGCTCGAGCTGGAGGCGAGCGCGGCCCGCGACGTCACCGCCACCGCGCAGCGGAGCCTGATCACCTCGTGCGCCGGGGCCGCGCTGCTGCTGGCGGCGGCGCTGGTGCTCGCGCGCTGGCTGGCGACCCGCGATCGCGAGGCGCAGGCGCGCGGACGCGAGCGTCACCTGGCCTCGCTCGGCGAGATGTCGGCGGTGCTCGCGCACGAGCTGCGCAACCCGTTGGCGTCGCTCAAGGGCAACGCCCAGCTGCTGGCCGAGTCGCTCGACGGCGCGCCCCGCGGCCGGGCCGACGTGGTGGTCGAGGAGGCGGTGCGGCTCGAGCGGCTCGCGGGCGGGCTGCTCGACTTCGTCCGCACCGGCGCGCTGCGCCGACGCGCGGCGGATCCGGCCGCGCTGCTGCGCGCCGCCGCCGCCGAGGTCGCCCCGGGGCGGTTCGAGCTCGACACCGGCGCCGCGCCGGCCGAGTGGTCGGTCGATCCCGATCGCATGCACCAGGTGCTGGTCAACGTGCTGCGCAACGCGGTCGAGGCCTCGCCCGACGGGGCGCCGGTGTACGCGCGGGTCTGGCACGAGCGCGGCGAGCTGCGGCTGGAGGTCCGCGACCGCGGCCCCGGCATCCCGCGCGGCGAAGAGCAGGCGATCTTCGAGCCGTTTCGCACCGGCAAGGTCCGCGGCACCGGGCTGGGCCTGGCGGTGGCCCGCCGGGTGGTCGAGCTGCACGGCGGGACCATCCGCGCCGCGCGCGGCGCCGGCGACACCGGCGCAGTCATCGACGTCCGGGTTCCGGGGTAAGAACGCTCATGGCGCGCGTCCTGGTGGTGGATGACGAGCGGGGCCTGCGCGGCTTCCTGTCGGGCTGTCTCACCACCGAGGGCCACCGGGTCGACGAGGCGGCCGACGGCGAGGCCGCGCTGGTCCGGCTCCGCGCCCAGGCCTACGACCTGCTCATCACCGACCTGAAGATGCCCGGGATGGATGGCCTGGCGCTGCTGGCCGCGGCGATGGCCGAGCAGCCGGATCTGCAGGCGATCGTGCTGACCGCCCACGGCACCGTCGAGGGCGCGGTGCAGGCGATGCGGCTGGGCGCGTTCGACTACCTGCAGAAGCCGGTGAGCGGCCCGGCCGAGGTGCGCCTGCTGGCCGCGCGCGCGCTCGAGCGCCGGGCCCTGCTGGCGGTCCGCGAGCGGACCCGGCGCGACGACGCACCGCCCCCGCTGTCGTGGGGCGATCCGACCATGGACGCGGTCGTGCGCCAGCTCGACCGGGTCGCGGCCACCGACGCCACCGTGCTGCTGCTGGGCGAGAGCGGGGTCGGCAAGGAGGTCGCGGCCCGCACCATCCACGCCCGGTCGGCCCGCGCGGCCGGCCCGTTCGTCGCGATCAACTGCGCGACCCTGTCGGAGCAGCTGCTCGAGAGCGAGCTGTTCGGCCACGAGCGCGGCGCGTTCACCGGCGCCACCGAGCGCAAGCGCGGCCGGCTCGAGCTGGCCGACGGCGGCACCTTCTTTCTCGACGAGCTCGGCGAGCTGCGGGCGCCGCTGCAGGCGCGGCTCTTGCGCGTGCTGCAGGAGCGCACCTTCGAGCGGGTCGGCGGCACCCGCTCGGTCGAGGTCGACGTGCGCTGGGTGGCGGCGACCAACCGCAACCTGCGCGACCGGATGGCGGCCGGCGAATTCCGCGAGGACCTCTACCACCGGCTGGCGGTGTTTCCGATCGTGCTGCCGCCGCTGCGCGAGCGCCGCGCCGACATCGTGCCGCTGGCCGAGGCGATGCTGCCGCGGCTGGCGGCGCAGGTCGGACGCCGCGGGCTCCGGCTGTCGGCCGAGGCGCGAGCCCGGCTCACCGCCGCCAGCTGGCCGGGCAACGTGCGCGAGCTGGCCAACGCGCTCGAGCGCGCCGCGATCCTGGTCGACGACGACGAGATCCTCCCCGAGCACCTGTTGCTGGAGACCGGCGCGGCGCCGGCCCGGCCGCTGGCCGCGACGCCCGCGGCGACGGCATCGGCGGCGACCGCGGCAGCCGGCGTGGCCGCCGGCACCGACGACGGCGGCGCGACCATGGAGCAGATCGAGCGCCGGGCGATCGAGGACGCGCTGGCGATGGTCGGCGGCAACCGCCGCCAGGCCGCCGAGCGCCTCGGCATCGGCCTGCGCACGCTCTACGACAAGCTGCGCCGCTACGGCATCAGCCAGGCGTGATCCGCACGGGTCGGGGACGCCGAGACGCACCGGCCCCGGGTGGTCGCCGGCAGTCACGGGCGCGCCGGCGGACCGATCGCGGCCACCACGACCGGTGAACCCGTGCCACGGTCACGGACCGCGCGGTCGATCGCGCAGGAGGAGCCTCATGATCACGATCAAGATCACCAACGTCGAGACCATCGTGGAGAAGCAGAAGGGCTGGTTCGTGGCGAACCTGCTGGGCGCGCTGGTCGACCTCGAGCCCCGGGTCGAGGCGATCATCGTCGCGCGGCTGCGCGAGACCTTCGCGACCGAAGGGATCGAGGCGGTGATCGAGCGTCACGACTGACCGCCGTTTCCACGTCACCGGGGGTGCCCACCGCCCCCGCTCGGAGCCGCCCTTGCGCCACCACGTCTACTTCTCGCCCGGCATGTTCGGGTTCGGCCGCCTCGGCTCCTACAACTACTTCGTCCACGTCGAGCGCGAGCTGACCGCGCGCTTCCGGGCCGCCGGCCACGAGCTGGTCGCGCACATCATCGACGAGCTGCCGACCGCGTCGATCCGGCGCCGGTCGATCCGGCTGGCCGAGGTCGTCGCGCGCACCGCGACCGGGGGCGATCCGGTTCACCTGCTCGGGCACTCGACCGGCGGCATCGACGCCCGGCTGGTGGCGTCACCGACCACGCGCTCGATCCCGACCGACACGCTGGCCTGGCTGCCCCGGCTGCGCAGCGTGACCACGATGAACACGCCGCACTACGGCACGCCGCTCGCGAGCTTCTTCACGACCTCCAACGGGCAGCGCCTGCTGGCCGCGCTGTCGATGCTCACGGTCGCTGGCTTGTCGCTCGGCAAGCAGCCGCTGCGCGCGACCAGCGTGATCCTCGGGTTCCTGCCGCAGGGTAGGCTCGCGATCCCGTTCAAGCTGCTGATGCTCGACCGCGCGGTCGAGTCACTGACCGGCATGATCGACGACGCCGGCGGGCCCGAGGTCCGCACGTTCCTGGCGGCCATCCAGGACGACCAGGGCTCGATGCTGCAGCTC
This sequence comes from Kofleriaceae bacterium, assembly GCA_046597055.1. Taxonomy (GTDB): domain Bacteria; phylum Myxococcota_A; class Polyangia; order Haliangiales; family Haliangiaceae; genus UBA2376. Next base: position 24,393 of record JBKJLC010000008.1, read on the forward strand.
AGCCCCGAGTCGATGGACCTCCTGGTCGAGGGCATCGACGACCGGCCGGGGGTGCGCTACCAGACGACCGCGTCGATGGCGCCGAGCCCGGGGCCGCGCCGGTGGCTCGACACGCTCGGCCACCCGCTGCGCACCCTGTCGATGTCGCTGTTTTTCGGCCTCCACCACCTCACCGCCGCGGCGGCCGAGCGCTACCCGTGTGCGGCGATGGAGGGGCCCACCCCGTCGACCGGCGCCACCTGCGAGGCGCAGCTGGTGCGCGCGTTCGGCCGGTGCCCCACGCTCGAGGACAACGATGGCGTGGTCCCCCTCCGCTCGCAGCTGCGCGGCAACCTGATCTGGGCCGGCCTCGGCGACCACCTCGACGTCCTCGGTCACTTCCGCGAGGATCGCCTCGACGTGCCCGACGAGCTGCGCCATCGCGACTGGCTCACCAGCGGCTCACACTTCACCCACGCCACCTTCGAGTCGCTGATGGACGCGATCGCCGGCGGCATGCTGGCCTGAGCCACCCGGTCGGCGCCCCCGGGCCGGCCGGGGCGCCGCCCGTCAGTCGATGAACGGCTCGGCCGACGACCACAGCGGCACGCCGGCGCCGTTGGCGTCGACCCCGAACTTCACTTCGCCCGGGCTCAGCGCGCGCTCGTCGACCAGGGCGGTGCCGCCGCCCTCGTTGAAGTGATAGAGCGCGGCGGTGTCGGCGTCGACCACCGACTGCGCGGTCGGCGGGGTGAACTCGGCGGTGTAGCGCACCACGGTCGAGATCCGGAGCTCGTCGACGAAGCCGTCGAGCCCGTTGCGCGTGGCGAGCTCCTGCTTCTCGCCGCCGATGACCAGGAACGGATCCTTGCCCGCGCCGGACGCGCCGTCCTGGTAGCTGACGTCGCCGGCGGGCCCGGTCGCCGAGCCGGCCGCGACACCGTCGAGCCAGACGGTCACCAGGCGCGACCCGACGTCGCGGGTGATCGCGACGTGGTGCCAGCCGAGGCCGATCACGCCGGTCGCCGGCGCCCCGCAGATGCCGACCCCGGTGGTGCCCTGCCCGAGCCCGAACCCGACCCGGTCGCGGAACAGCGACAGGCCAAACTCGCCGTGCGGGCCGTCGCCGCTGCGGTCGCGATCGAGGACGACGTGACCGGCCTTCCAGCCGTCGCGCCCGGCGGTACAGGCGTCGGCCGCCGGCAACACGACGCCGGGTCCGACCCGGTACCACAGCTCGATCGTGAAGCTGCCGGCCCCGACGTCGGCCGGGACCTGAGGATCGATCCGGATCTCGGCGCGATCGGCGCCGGGGGCGCGGCTGTTGAAGAAGCGGAGCGAGCCGGGGCTGCCGCCGGGCGGGCCGTCGACCACCTCGAGCGCATCGGGCACGCTGCCGTCGCCGTCGCTGGTGCCGCCGTCACCATCACCGCCGCCGGCGTCGTCGCTCCCACACGCGCACAGGAGGAGGGTCGCCACGACCAAGCGCTGCATGGACCACAGCGTAGCGCGGGTCCGGCCGGCGACCGCGGCGCAAGCTCGCGCGCGGGCTCACCGTGGATCGGGGTCGCCGACCGCGGCCGCGCCGCGCGCGATCCCGGGCGGCCAGCCTCCTACCGTCGGGGTCGATCGCCCATGGGTAGCTCGGCGCCCTCCCGACCGACGTAGGCGACGGCGACCACGGGCTGCCCCGGCTCGGGTTCGCCCAGCAGACTGAAGAAGACGGGCCCCTTCGAGACCGGGTTAGCGCCCTGGAAGGCACGCTGCGCAAAGTCCCGAAGCTCGTCGAGGCCCAGGTGCGCGGTCTCGATCCGGCAGAGCGCTCCGCGGCACTCCACCCGGTGAACCGCGGAGCCGGCCGGAAGCACCGCGCGCACGGCCGTGTCGAGGTCTCGTGCCAGCTCCGGCGAGGTGGCCGATGGCTCGGCGACAAAGGCGCGCTCGATCCGGGCCCCCATGTCCGCGACCGTCGGCACCTCGGCCGCGGCGCCGTCCCTGGCGGCCGGCGCGTCGGCCGCATGCTCGCCACGATCCGCCACGGGGTGCGCGGGTGCCGTTAAGACCGGCCGGCTCAGGGCCAGTCGAGCAGGCGCCCGTCCGGCGCCCTGCGCGGCCCGCGGCGAGTCGATCGATACTGGCGTGGGCGGGTCCGCCCGACGTGCCGCATGCCGCAGGTAGACGCCGCCAGCAAGGACGGCGAACGCGAGAACGAGGATCCATGGCTTCACAGGCGAGCTCCTGAAAGAGGTATGCGGACCACGAGAGTCGGAGCGGCCCTCCGCCCCGGCTCCCGGCAACGAGTGGCTCGCGCGGTTACCAGTTCACCGTGTGGACCCGGCCGCCCGGCAGCGTGTAGCAGTCGAGCATCGCCGTCCCGCCGGACGGCACCCACACGCTGAGATTGACCGACGCGGCGGGGCCGAAGAACGGCAGCCCGGTCCCCGGGTTGTAACCGCCGGCGTAGACACCCTTGTCGGTCCATGCCTGGATCTGGCAGAAGACGTCGCTCGCCGCCGACCCGGCCTGGGCCGTGACGGTCGTGTGGTACCAGCCGAAGGTGCTGCCATCGAGGACCAGCGGGATGTGCCAGTACACCGGGCTGCCGCAGGTGTTGGTCATCGACGGGCCGTGCGGGGCCCAGCAGCCTGCCTCGGAGAAGTAGGCCGAGCTGCCGCTGCGGGCCGAGATGCTGCGCGCCTCCGACGAGACGGGCGAGCCGGCCAGCAGCAGACCGAAGGTGGCGACCACGGACAAAGACTGAAGCTTCGACATCGAGATTCTCCTCTTGCGTTGTTCCCCAACCGCGCATCGTCACGCGCGACTCCGAACATCCGGAGTGCGCCACGCTGCCAGTTCCAGAGTGCTATCGACGGATCCAGGTCAATCAACCCGCGTCGTGCAGCACAAAGAGATGACGCCAGGGTCGGTCGACATTCCCGATGGCGCTGCCCGAAAATCGCGACCACGCCGTTCGCGGCAGTCCACGGTCACGCGGGCCGCCCGCCGTGCCGACACACCAGGATGGCCCGCAGCTTCTGGCGCGCGCGGGTGAGGCGGGTCCCGATGGTGACGGGCGGGACCGCGAGCAGCACGGCGATCTCGGCGTAAGTGCGGTGTTCGAAGATGTGGAGACGATAGACGTCCGAGAAGCGAGGTTCGAGCTCGTCCAGGGCGGCGCGGATCTGGTCCACGGTGATCGCCATCCAGATCGGCTCGGCGACCGCCTCGGGCGCCGACATCTGGGGCACGTCATCCAGCGACCGGAGCTGTGGACGGCGGGCCGAGGCCCGGGACCGGTCGATGAAGAGGTTGCGCATGACCGTGGTCATCCACCCGCATGGGTTGTTCGGTAACGTCGTGCCGGCGCGCAACGCGTGCTCGCAGGTGTCCTGGACCAGGTCGGCGACCTCGGCCTGATTGCGGCAGAGGCGGCGCGCGAGCTGGGTCAGGAAGGGCTGCGCGTCGCGCAGCCATGTCGCCAGCGATCCGCTGGCGTCGGCGTCGGCCTCGATCGCGGTTGCGGACGCGTACTGCTTGTTCACAGGACCTCCGGACCGGACCGGTCTCTGGCCCGCGCGCTCAGGCCCCCGACCCCCAGGCGCCCGTGACGCCACCCACCGTCGAGCACCGGCTCACGGACTCTTCGGATCGTGGGCCGAGCCGTTCCACACTCGCAGGGTGGTGCACTGGTTCGAACGGTCCCACGTGAAGGACACGTACGAGTCCCCGCTGATCGCGAGGGAAACGGTGACCAGGTTCGCGTCGCTGGTGGCGCACATGATCGTCACGCCATGCGCGTCCATGGCCTCGCACCAGAGCGCGAGGTCGGCGACGCCCGCGGTCGCCTGGAGTGAGCACCCGATGGTCTGTCGCCAGTCAGACGTGTTCCGCGCGCTGCCGAAGGAGCCCGACGCGGTGCGAGTGGCGAGGTCGACCTGGACCGGGTACGCGGCCTTGATGCCGGCCGAGGTCTCGTGGGCCAGCGTGACCCCGACGGCAAGCGTGGCAAAGCAGATGGCTGAGATCGTGACCTTCTGGTTCCTCATATGTCCTCCTTCCCGCTGGAGGAGGCGCCGGATCGATGTCGCGGCGTCCCGGACGCGATGCCTGCCTCCGCCAAGCTCTGCCATCCGACGTCGGTGCGCCGCCGGTCTCGGAGCGGGCCGGTCTCGCATTGTGTCCAGGCCGCGGCGGCGGTACGGCTAGGCGATGGACGATGTCGCCCGCGAGACTCACGAGCTCCTCACCCGCCTCGGCGTGACCCCGGCCGCGTTCGCGAGTGGGCCGTTGACCGCACGCTCGCCGATCACGGGCGAGGTCATCGGGCGGGTCGCCGAGGCCTCGGCGGCCGAGGTGGCGGCGGCGGTCGGCGCGGCCCACGCGGCGTTCGCGGTGTGGCGCGAGGTGCCGGCGCCCCGGCGCGGCGAGCTGGTCCGGCTGTTCGGCGAGGAGCTGCGCGCGGCCAAGGCCGATCTCGGGCGGCTGGTCACGATCGAGGCCGGCAAGATCGGCTCGGAGGGCCTGGGCGAGGTCCAGGAGATGATCGACATCTGCGACTTCGCGGTCGGGCTGTCGCGCCAGCTCTACGGCCTGACCATCGCGACCGAGCGCCGCGACCACCGGATGATGGAGACCTGGCACCCGCTCGGCGTGGTCGGCATCATCTCGGCGTTCAACTTCCCGGTCGCGGTGTGGGCGTGGAACGCGGCGCTGGCGCTGGTGTGCGGCGATCCGTGCGTGTGGAAGCCGTCGGAGAAGACGCCGCTGACCGCGCTGGCGACCCACGCGCTGCTGGACCGCGCGATCGCCCGCTTCGGCGAGGCCCCGCCCGGCCTCGCCCAGCTCGTCCTCGGCGGCGCGGTGGCCGGCGCCGCGCTGGTCGACGATCCGCGGGTGGCGCTGGTGTCGGCCACCGGCTCGACCGCGATGGGCAGGCTGGTCGCGCCCAAGCTGGCCGCCCGGTTCGCGCGCGCGCTGCTCGAGCTGGGCGGCAACAACGCGGCGATCGTCGCGCCCTCGGCCGATCTCGATCTCACCGTGCGCGCGGTCGCGTTCGCGGCGATGGGCACCGCCGGCCAGCGCTGCACCACGCTGCGCCGGCTGCTCGCGCATGACGACGTCCACGACGCGCTGGTGGCCCGGCTCCAGCGCGCCTACGCGACGGTCGCGGTCGGCGATCCGCGCCAGCCCGACACCCTGGTCGGCCCGCTGATCGACGGCGGCGCCGCCGACGCGATGGCCGTGGCGCTGGCCGAGGTCCGAGCCCTCGGCGGCACCGTCCACGGCGGCGAGCCGGTCGCGGTCGGCCCCGGCGGCCACTACCGGCGCCCGGCGCTGGCGACCCTGGCCAGCCAGACCGGGCCCATGCTGCGCGAGACCTTCGCGCCGATCCTCTACGTCGTGCGCTACCGCGAGCTCGCCGAGGCGCTCGCCGCGCAGAACGCGGTCGCGCAGGGCCTGTCGTCGTCGATCTTCACCCGCGACCTGGGCGAGGCCGAGCGGTTCCTGTCGGCGGGCGGCTCCGACTGCGGCATCGCCAACGTCAACCTGGGCCCGTCGGGCGCCGAGATCGGCGGCGCGTTCGGCGGCGAGAAGGAGACCGGCGGCGGTCGCGAGTCAGGGTCCGACGCCTGGCGCGCGTACATGCGGCGCGCGACCAACACGATCAACTACGGCCGCACCCTGCCGCTGGCGCAAGGCGTACGCTTCGACGTCGGCTGATCGAGCGGATCGCGCCGGTAGCATCGGGCCGGTGGCACCGGGCAGCGGTGCCCGGGATCGACGTGCATCCGCTGCGGCCACAGGCAGGATGGATCAGCGTAGCCGGTGCGACGGCTCTCTACCGTTCGTCCTGAGTGCAGCCCGACGCGGAGCGACGGGCGAAGTCGAAGGACCCCATCCAAACCGAAGGAAGGGCGCCCACCGGGCGCAATGCCAGGGGCGATCTACGGCGCGGGTCCCGGCACCTCGCGCGGATCGATCGGGCCGTGCCGTCGCCATCCGACCCTGAGCAGCCAGCTCGCCGCCGGCACCACCGGTAGCCACTCGCCCATGGCGGCTCCGGACGGCACGGTGCCCGGGCGCCAGCCGTCGAAGCGGATCCCGCTCGAGTACGGATCGACCTGGGCCCGGCGCTGGACGACGCCGCCGAGGTCCTCGCGGTGCCGCCGCCAGTTGTTGATGACGTAGCAGAGCGCGTGCCGCGCCTGGCCCGGCGTGCGGATGACCGTGACGTGATAGCGCGACAGGAACACCTGGCCGCGGTGCGGGCGCGCCAGCCGGCGGTCGCGCGTGATCGCCTGGTTGAGCCGGCGGGCGGCCGAGATCTCGAAGCCCTGCATGCCGCGCGCGAGCGCGCGCTCGTCGTCGGCCTCGACCAGCAGGTGCACGTGGTTGTGCTGGATGCTGATGTGCACGATGCGGAAGTCATGGCGCGGCAGCGTCGTGAGCATCGCGCGGCGGAGCGCCAGGTAGGCGCTGCGGCGACGGAGCCGCCCCACGGCGCGGCTGACGGCCAGGACGACATGGACCGGTCGCGCGGGCGTGATGGGCGCGCGCTTGCGGACGCGCTGGTGTGGACGGCGGCCGGCGGGTGGCTTGCGACCGGCGCCGAGACGGCGACCGCCGTGGGTCCGGAACTCGAGCGTGGTCTGCCGCGACGCCGCCATCTTGATTGCACCGATATTATCCATGGAGCGGGTCGTGTCAACGATGTTGGAAAGCCGCGCCTCCGGGGCGTGGGTGGGCGGCTGAGGGCGCGGTGGGCGCGCCTTTCCACAAGGCCCACAGCCGCGCGGATCCCGGACCCTGATCAAAAAACTGTCCGGATCCAGAGCGATGCGGGGAGGATCCCAGCGCGGCATCCCAGCCATCGCTACCGCCTCCGCTGCCGCTGCCGCTGCCGCTGCCGCTGCCGCTGCCGCTGGCTCAGGGAACCGGCAACCGCTCTGCTCGACCCGTGGGCGTCCCGCGCGGTCCAGCTGGGCGCATGGCGTCCCTCGACGTCGCGCTGCGCGAACCGACGCGGGTCCGAGCAACCCTCGTGAGCGGACGGCGCCGGGCGCTCACCCGCCGTGGCACTTCTTGTACTTCTTGCCGCTGCCGCACGGACACGGCTCGTTGCGGCCGGGCACCGCCGCGGCCCGGTGCGGCTGCTGGCCCACGACCGCGTCGACGTAGTACCAGCGGCCGTCGACCCGACGGAACCGCGAGCGCTCGCGGTGCGCGAACGGCGCGCCGCGGGTGGTGCCGCGGGCGACGAACTCGACCACGCCGGTGTCGTCGTCGGGGCCGCCCTGCTCGGTCGCGACGATCTCGAGCCCGGCCCACGCGGTCTCCCGCGACCACGCGGTCGCCCCGGGCACGTCGAGCGAGGCGCGGCTGACCGGATCGTGGGTCGCCACCACGTGCTCGATCGCGCCACGGACGTAGGCGGTGTAGCGCGATCGCATGAGCGCGACCGCGGTCGGCGCCGCCGCGCCCGCGATGATCGGCCCGCAGCAGGCGCCCTCGTCGGCACCCGAGCCGCACGGACAGGCCGACGTGGTCATGCGCCCGCCGCCGCGGCCTCGTCGGCCTCGATCGCAGCCTCGCCCTCGCGGTACGACGGATACCGCAGCGTGAGCCCGAGCGCGGCCTTCATCCGGGTGTTGCGGATCCGGCGGTTGCGATGGGCGATCCGCGCGGCGCCGGGCGCGAACATCGGGCGGGTCGGCGGCAGCGCCAGCCCCATCCGCTCGCACAGCCAGGTCGCGTAGTCGCGCTGGGTGGTCGGCTCGTCGTCGGCGACCAGGTAGCGGGCACCGCGCGGCGCGTGGTCCTCGGCGGCGAACACCACCCGCACCACGTCGTCGACGTGGATCCGCGAGATCGCGTGCTCGCCGTCATCGAGCAGGCGGTAGCCGCCGGCGCGCAGCCGGGCGCGCACCCCGCGGCCGGGCCCGTAGACCGGCGCCAGCCGCAGGATCACCGTGCGCAGCCGCTCGAAGGTCGAGGCCTCGACCGCGGCCTCGTCGTTCTGGACGCCCATCATCGGCGGATCGTCGAGCGCGGTCGGGGTGTCCTCGTCGATCCAGGTCTCGTCGTCGGGCTGATCGCCGTAGAGCCCCGACGAGCTGAGGTGGATGAAGCACGCGGCGCCGGCGCCGTAGGCAGCCTGCAGCGCGGCCCGCACCCCGGCCCCGGGCGGCAGGCTCGCGATCGGCGGGATCGAGTACACGACCGTCGCCCCCGGCATGCCGCTCAGCGCGGGGCCGAGCTGCTTGGGCATGGCCGCGTCGAGGTACTTGACCTGGGCCCCGAGCACGCCGAGCGGGCCCAGCCGCCCGGTCGAGCGCGCACACACCCGCACCGGACGACCCGCCACCAGCGCCGCCTCGGCCAGCCGGGTTCCGAGGTAGCCGCACCCGAGGATGACCATCGGCGTCATCGACGCATCCTCCCACGGCGCGGGCCCTCGCGCAGCCGCGGGCACGTCGACGCGGCTGTGTCAGTGCACAGGCCCGCCGGCGGGGGGCGCCCCGCCCGCAGGTCTATGCTCCGCCCCATGCTCCTCCCCGATACAGCGTTCATGGAAAGCTTCTACGACAAGTCGCTGCCGGTCGCGATCGAGATCGGCACGCGCATCATCGGCGCGCTGGCGCTGTGGATCGTGGGGCGGTTCGTCATCGCCGCGGTCCTGCGCGGCGTGCGCGGTGGCCTCGAGCGGCGCCGCCTGGAGCCGACCCTGATCCGCTACATCAACAGCATCATGAGCGTGGTGCTCAAGCTGGTGCTGTTCATCCTGGTCCTCGGGGTGTTCGGGGTGGAGACGACCACCTTCGCCGGCCTGCTCGCCGCCGCCGGCATCGCCATCGGCATGGCCTGGTCGGGGCTCCTCGGCAACTTCGCCGCCGGCGTGTTCCTGGTCGTGCTGCGGCCATTCAAGGTCGGCGACATGATCACCGGCGGCGGCACCACCGGCGTGGTGCAGGAGATCGGCCTGTTCGTCACCACCATCGACACCGCCGACAACATCTGTACGTTCGTCGGCAACAGCAAGATCCTCGGCGACAGCAGCCAGAACTACTCGGCCAACCCGCACCGACGGGTCGACCTGACCGCCCAGCTCGCCCACACCGTGGACGCCGACGACGCGATCCGCCGGCTGCGGCTGCGGCTGGCCGCGATCCCGCACGTGCTGGCGGTGCCGGCGCCGGTGGTCGAGCTCCTCGATGCCAACCTGGCCGGACCGGTGCTCGCGGTGCGCCCGTCGACGGCGCCCGAGCACTACTGGGACGTCTACTTCGCGACCGCCCACGCCATTCGCGCCGAGTTTGCGGCCGCCGGTTATCCCACCCCGGCCAGCCACACGGTGGTCCGTAGTGCCGCATGACGGCGCCGGTTGACAGCGGTGGGGGTTGTTCGACATCCTCGATGCTCCGAGGCATTCAGGAATGGCGAGTGGTCCCGCGCTGGTGTACGGAGAGCTGAGCTTTCCGATCCACCGGCTGTGCAACACGGTCGGACGCCGGAATCGCGCCGAGCTCGCGGTCCCGACCGTCGATCTGACCCCGCTCGACCGCGACCGGGTGGTGTCGCGCCGCCACGCCGAGATCATCCTGCGCAACGGGATCCTGGTCGTGGTCGACCTGGGCGCCCGCAACGGGGTGTTCGTCAACGGGGCCCGGCTAGCCGCGGGCGAGGAGCGGCCGCTGAACGAGCGCGACGCGATCAGCTTCGGCGGGGTCGCGCTCACCTTCGCCCACGACGCGTCCTGGCCCGAGGGCCTGTCGGCCGAGTGGGTGAGCCAGTTCGAGGGCGCCGACGTCACGATCGCCTCGGGCGGCACGCTGAGCGGTCAGCTCCACGCCGTGGTCGAGCGCGGCGAGCTGCTGCTGCACTACCAGCCCAAGGTCACGCTCGCGACTGGTCGGCTCGAGTCGGTCGAGTGTCTGGTGCGCTGGATGCACCCGACCCGGGGCCTGCTCTATCCCGACTCGTTCCTGGCGCTGGCCGAGAGCACCGGCTACATCCGCGCGATGACCACCTGGGTGCTGGAGGCGGCGATCCTCCAGTGCGCGGCGTGGCGCGGCCAGCACCTCGATCTGCCGGTCGCGGTCAACATCTCGACCCGCGATCTCGAGGACAACCGGCTGGCCGGCCGGGTCTCGGCCCTGCTCGGCGCGACCAAGGTCGATCCGTCGCGGGTCATCATCGAGATCACCGAGAGCGGCCTCATGGCCGACCCCAGGCGCGCGATCGACAACCTGCACGCGCTCAAGAAGATCGGCGTCTCGCTCAGCATCGACGACTTCGGCACCGGCCACTCGTCGCTCGCGTACCTGAAGCAGCTGCCGGCCGACGAGCTCAAGATCGACAAGTCGTTCACGATGTCGCTCGACGCCAACGGCGTGGCCATCCTGCGCTCGGCGATCAACATGGGTCACGCCCTCGGCATGAAGGTCACGGCCGAGGGCGTCGAGACCGAGGCCGCGCTCACGCTCCTGACCGAGCTCGGCTGCGACGTCGGTCAGGGCTACTACTTCGGCCGCCCGACCCAGGCCGACGTGATCGCGGCATCACCGCTGGCCTGTGTGGTCCGCGGCAGCGGCAGCAGCAGCGGCAGCGGCAGCGGCGGCTCCTGATCCGCGATCACAGCCGGGCCCAGCGCGCCGGGTCGTCGTCGAAGATCGTCATCACCTCGGCGATCATCTCGTCGTAGCTGCCGAACCGCGACGGTTCGTAGCAACCGAGCGGGTGCTCGAGCACGTTGATGAGGCACCGGTTGCAGTAGGTGCACGGCCGATCCGGCAGATCCTTGCCGGCCGCGAACGCGTGCATCAGATCGGGGTTCGCGATCAGCGGGCGCGCGATGGTCACGCCGTCGCACGAGCCGTCGCCGATCACCTGGCGGATGTACGACGCGGTCTGGAAGCCGCCGGTCACGAGCACCGGGATCGTGACCGCCTGCTTGATCGCGCGGGCGTCGGGGACGGTGATGCCCTCGACCACGTCGCCCTTGGTGCGGTTCCACAGGTAGCGCGCGATCGGCTGCAGCGCGCGGAAGTGGAACAGGAGGAAGTTCCGGAACGTGTGATCGCCCTCGCCCATCATCGACGGGTAGGTCCGCTCGACCGCGTCGAGCGGGAAGCCGCCGGGTGGATTGCGCGGGTGCGGGAACATGCTCCCGGTCGACACGTGGAGCGCGTCGGCGCCGGCCGCCTCGACCCAGCCCGCGACCTGGACGCTGTCCGCGAGCGTGGTGCCCTTGCGCTCCCAGAACGTGACCGCGCCGTGGTGGTCGACCGCGCTCAGCTTCACGCCCAGAAAGAAGTCGGCGCCGACCTCGCGGCGAATCGCGGCGATGACCTCGAGCAGGAAACGGGCGCGGTTCTCGAGCGTGCCACCGTAGTCGTCGTCGCGATCGTTGATCGCCGGCGACAGGAACTGGGTGAACAGGTAGCCGTTGGCGGCGTGGAGCTCGACGCCGTCGAGCCCGGCGTCCCGGGCCCGGCGCGCGCCGTCGGCGAACTGCTGGATGGTCTCGCCGATCTGGGCCCGCGTCATCGGCTCGGGATCGAAGCCGTGGAATTGCTCGCGGCGACCGGTCGCGCTGAGCGGCGGGCGGCCCAGGTTCTCGATCCCGGCGATGTCCTGCTGCCGGCCGGCGTGCGAGAGCTGCAGGATGTACTTGCAGTCGTGCCGGTGGACCGCCTCGCCGAGCGCGCGCCAGAACGGGATGCGCGCGTCGCTGTCGATGAACGCGTAGTTCGGCAGGATGCGCCCCCGCACGTGCACCGGCGCATGGGACGAGATGATCGCCCCGACCCCGCCACGGGCAAACTTCACCTCCCACCGGATGCGGGCCGGCGTCCCCGAGCCATCGTAGTTGTCGATGCGGCCCGAGATGCTCGAGCGCAGCACGCGGTTCTTGACCGTGAGGTTCCGGAACCGCAGCGGTGTGAAGAGGATGTCCCGACCCGACCCGACGCCCTGTCCCTCGCCCTTGTCCACGAGCCAAATGTACGCCCATGCCCACACCGGTGGTACTCTTCGCAGGTCGTGGAGTTCGGGGGAACGGAGAGATTCCAGCTGGTGCGCCGGCTCGGGGCCGGCGGGATGGGCGTCGTCTACGAGGCGATCGATCGCGACCACGAGACCCGGGTCGCGCTGAAGACCCTCCGGACCTGGACCGCCGACTCGTTCCTCCGGTTCAAGGCCGAGTTCCGGGCGCTCCAGGATCTGCACCATCCCAACCTGGTGAGCCTGGGCGAGCTGCTGGAGGAGCACGGCACCTGGTTCTTCACGATGGAGCTGGTCGAGGGCGCGCCGTTCCTGTCGTGGGTCTGCAGCCGCTCGGTGGTCGAGCCAATCGGCGGCGAGGTCGACCTCAGCGAGGGGGTGACCGCGGGGGAACCCACCGTCGGCTCGGGCAACGCGCCGACCGGCGACATGCCACCGGGCACCCTGGCCCGGCTCGCCGCCGCGAGCAGCTCGATGCCGCCGTGGCCGGTGGCCCACGAGGGGCGCCTGCGCGCGGCGCTGGCCCAGCTCGCCCAGGGGCTGTGCGTGCTGCACCGCGCGCACAAGGTCCATCGCGACATCAAGCCGGCCAACGTGCTCATCACCCGTGACGGCCAGGTGAAGATCCTCGACTTCGGCCTGGTGATCGACCCGTCGCGCCAGCCGTGGCCGGAGGATGAGCTGGTCGGGACCGCGGCGTACATGGCGCCCGAGCAGGCCACCACGCAGCGGGTGGGGCCCGAGGCCGACTGGTACAGCGTCGGCGTCGTGCTGTACCAGGCGCTGACCGGTCGGCTGCCGTTCTACGGCCCGCTCGAGCGGCTGATCGAGCTCAAGCAGGCCGGCGAGCCGCCGGCGCCGCACGTGCTGTGTCCGTCGGTGCCGGTCGATCTCGACGAGCTGTGCGTCGACCTGCTCCGGGTCGAACCGGGCCGGCGCCCGTGCGGCGCCGAGGTGCTGCGACGCCTGCACGTCGACGATCGAGCCAGCCTGGCCAGCGCCCCGCCCGAGCACTTCGTCGGGCGCCGGCGCGAGCTGGTCGTGCTCGACGACGGCTTCGCGGCCAGCCGCCAGGTCACGGTCACGCTCCTGGTCCACGGGGAGTCGGGGGTCGGCAAGAGCGCGCTGGTCGATCGCTTCGTCGAGCGGCTGCGGCGCGCGAACGAGGCGGTGGTGTGCGCCGGGCGCTGCCACGAGCGCGAGTCGGTGCCGTACAAGGCGGTCGACGGCGTGATCGACGCGATCAGCCGTCGGCTGACCGCGCTGCCGGCCGCGGCCGCGGCCGCGGTCCTGCCCGACGAGATCGGGCTGCTCGGCCAGATGTTCCCGGTGATGAAGCGGCTCGAGGCGGTCGCCAAGGCGCCGGCCCGCGACCTCGAGGCGGTCGACCCGCAGGAGCTGCGCCGGCGGGTGTTCGCGATCCTGCGCGAGCTGCTGGCCCGGCTGGCCCGGCGCGAGCCGCTGGTGCTGGTGATCGACGATCTGCAGTGGGCCGACGCCGACAGCTTGGCCCTGCTCGCCGAGGTGCTCCACCCGCCCGACGCGCCGCCGCTGCTGCTGCTCGCGACCCTGCGGCCGACCCTCGACGGCGAGGCCGGGGCGCGCAGCGTGCGCGAGCTCGCCGCGCGCCTGCCCGGCGACGTGCGTTTGCTCGCGATCGAGAGCCTGCCCCCGGCCGACGCGCTGGCGCTGGTCGAGCTGCTGGCCGGCGACGCGGTCGCCGGCGCGGGCGGCCCCGATGGCCCCGACGGCGCGCACGCGATCGATCGCGAGGCGATCGCACGCGAGGCCGGCGGCCACCCGCTGTTCATCCAGGAGCTGATCCGCGGCGGCGCCACGCCCGGCCAGGCACGGCCGATCCGGCTCGAGGATGCGCTGTGGTCGCGGGTGGCCCGGCTCGACCACGGCGCCCGCGATCTGCTCGAGCTGATCGCGCTCGCTGGCGCGCCGGTGGCTCACGAGACCGCGGCCCGCGCGCTCGGCATCGAGCTGGGCGGGTTCCTCCACCAGGTCACCCGGCTGCGCGCCGACCACCTGGTCAAGACCAGCGGGCCGCGCCGCACCGACGCGGTCGAGCCGTATCACGACCGCGTCCGCAGCGCGGTGCTGGTCAACCTCGACGAGCCCAGCCGCCGGCGCGGGCACCAGCGGCTGGCGACCGCGCTCGAGGTCTCGCACCACATCGATCCCGAGGCGCTCGCCACCCACTGGCGAGGCGCCGGCGACGCGCAGCGGGCGGCGATCTACGCGGCGCGCGCCGCCGAGGACGCGGCGGAGGCGCTCGCGTTCGATCGCGCCGCCCGCCTGTACCGGCTGGCGCTCGAGCTGCGCGCGGGTCCGGGCAGCACCCCCACCGCGCTCGACCGGATGGAGGCGATGCGGCTGTCGGCGCGGCTCGGCGACGCGCTCACCAATGCCGGCCGGGGCGCCGAGGCGGCCGCCGCCTACCTGGCCGCGGCGTCGTCGGCCGGCGCCGCCGACGCGCTCGACCTACGCCGGCGCGCCGCCGAGCAGCTCCTGCGCAGCGGCCACATCGACGCCGGCCTGGAGGCGGTGCGCTCGGTCCTGGCCGCGGTCGGGATGAAGCTGCCGCGCAGCCCGCGGACCGCGCTGGTGTCGCTGCTCGCCTGTCGGGCCCGGGTCCGGCTGCACGGCCTCGGCTACGTCAAGCGCGAGGAGGCCGCGGTGCCCGCCGACCAGCTGCTGCGGATCGACGCCTGCTGGGCGGTCGGCGCCGGCCTGGCGCTGGTCGACAACGTGCGCGGGTCCTGCTTCCAGGCGCGCGGGCTGCTGTACGCGCTGGCCGCCGGCGAGCCGTTCCGGATCGCGCGCGCGCTGGCGGCCGAGGCCTGCTTCTCGTCGAGCGCCGGCGGCCCGAGCCATCGCCGCACGCACCGGCTGCTGGCGGCGTCCGAGCGGCTGGCGCACGAGGTGGGCCATCCCTACGTGCTGGCGTGGGCGGCGAGCGCGGCCGGGGTCACCGCCGCGCTCGAGGGCCGCTGGCCGACCGCGCTCGAGCGCTGCGAGGTCAGCGAGGCGCTCTTTCGCGACCACTGCGTCGGGGTCGCGTGGGAGCTGGCGATCATGCGCTGGTTCTCGCTGTGGTCGCTCGCCTACCGCGGCGACCTCGCCGAGCTGGCGCGCCGGGTCCCGCTGCGGATCGCCGACGCCGCCGGCCGCGGTGACCTGCACGCCGAGATCGGTCACTCGACCGGCCTCGCCAACCTGGTGTGGCTGGCCAGCGACGATGCCGAGCAGGCCCGCCGCCGGGGCGACGACGCGATGGCGCGCTGGTCGCACAAGACCTTTCACGTCGAGCACTGGTGGAACCTGCTCGGTCAGACCCAGGTCGATCTCTATCGCGGCGATGGCGCGGAGGCGTACGCGCGGGTCACCCGCGGGTGGCCGGACCTCAAGCGCTCGCTGCTGCTGATGGTCCAGCTCACCCGGCTGGAGGCAACCCACCTGCGCGCCCGCGCCGCGATCCAGGCGGCCCGGGCCGCGGGCGGCGATCGGGACCGGCTGCTCGCCGCGGCGCAGCGCGACGCCCGTCGGATCGCGCATGAGCACATGCCGTGGTCGACCCCGCTGGCGCGGCTGATCGAGGCCGGGGTCGCCGCCGCGCGCGACGATCAGGCGCGTGCGCACGCGCTCCTCGCCGGCGCGGTGCCCGGGCTCGAGGCGGCCGGGATGGCGCTGTACGCGGTGGCGGCGCGGCGGTGCCAGGGGCGGCTCGAGGGCGGCGACGCCGGCAGCGTGCTGGTGGCCGAGGCCGAGGCCTGGCTGCGCCGCCAGGGCGTCACCGAGCCGGCCCGCATGGTCGACATGCTGGTCCCCGGCTTCGCCGACTGATCGACGCTCAGTTGCGGAACGAGAGCGCGAGCGTGGGCAGCGGGATCCCGCCGCCATCCGCCGCGAGCACCGCCAGCCCGGCGTCGAACGAGACGTGGCGGCGGGACCAGCGGGCCCCACCGTAGGCGAACAGCGCGACGTGCTCGTCGAGGTAGGTCGCCGAGGCCTCGGCGATGAAGCGAAGGCCGCCGCGCCCGGCGCTCAGCCCGACTCCACCGAGGGCCGTGCGACGCTCGCCGCCGGCGACGTCAGCGCCCAGCGCGAGGTGGCCGCTGATGATCGTCCCGCAAGCCGGATCGGCGCAGGTGGTCGCCACCACCCCGGCGGTACCGCTGACCAGGACCGGGTGCCGAGTCCCGTAGCTGGGGGAGAAGTCGTCGCGCTCGAGGTAGCCGGCGCGGCGGTACACGCTGGCCATCAGCGCGACCGCGGCCCGGTCCGAGCGCAGGATCTGGAGCTTGGCGTGGGCGAAGCCGATCCGGTCCGGACTGCTGCCCTCGTCCTCGATGACGACCCAGGCCGCGCCACCGACGCCGAGCTCGAGGCGATCCGAGATCGCGAGGGTCGCACCGAGGGTGCCACCGAGCGCGACCGGCAGGATCGCGGCGCGCGCGGTGGCGGTGACCTTGCCGGCTTCCCCGACCACCGCGGTCGGCGCGATGTAGGTGCGGCCGGCGGCGGCATCGGCGTCGCGCTGCTCGAGGAGGTTGGTTGGCAGGACGTCGGCAAGCGCCGGCACGGCGGTGGCGAGGACGACGAGGAGCAGGAGCGCGGCGCGGAGGAGCGGTGACACGCGACCGAGCAGAGCAACCGACGTGCCGGCGCGATCACGGCGGCAGGCTCGCGAAAGCACGCGGCGCCCGCGGGCGCGCGACCGCGGCGGTGTCGAACCACGCGACAGCTCGTCGTCAGCTCGACACCCGACTCACCAGGTTGGCGCGCGGTGGTCCGGCAACTACCGCGGGGTGCCGTCGACGAGCTGGAAGCAGCGCTCGCGCGCGCCGACCGTCTCGGCTCGACCGCCGACCGCCGGCTGGTCGTCGAGGAGCTCCACGTCGGCGCCCTGGTAGAGCTGGCGCAGCTCGTCGGCGTGGACCGAGAACGGTGGGCCCTCCAGCTGCGCCTGCGGGTACTCGAGGGTGACGACCAGGCCCCGCCAGGCCGGCGCCAGCAGCGCGCGCAGGTGGGCGACGTAGCGCGTGCGCAGCGGCGGCGGCAGCGCGATCAGCGCGGCGCGATCGTAGAAGCCATCGACCCGACCGAGCAGCTCGGTCGTGGTCGCGAACATGTCGCCGGTCAGGATCGTGATCGCGCCGGCGGAGTACGCGGTGAACGGGCCGCGTGCCTCGACCGTGGGCGTGACCTCGTGCTCGACGAAGAAGGCGCGGACCGCGTCCTCGACCAGCTCGACGCCGGTCACGTGGTGACCGCGGCCGGCGAGGTACGCGAGGTCGGCGGACTTGCCACACAGCGGCACCAGCAGGCGCTGTGCGGGGGCCAGGCGCTCGGCGAAGCGCACCAGGTAGTCGTGGGGGTGGCCCTGATGAAAGCCGATGCGGCCCTGGGCCCAGGTGTCGATCCAGAAGGCGGCGTCCATGGCCGCGAAGGCTAGCTCGCGGCCGGGCCCGAGGGGCTCACGAAGGTGCCGTGGAACGTCATCGGCACGTGGTGATCGAACCAGGCGCGTGCCACCGGGCCGTCACCGAGGCGGAGCCCATCGAGGATCGCCAGTGACGAGCGCGCGGTCCGGTGATCGTAGACCAGCGTGAGCACCCAGCCATCGGCCTCGTCGTTGCTCCCACGCGGCACGAACACCGGCTCCGAGATCACCTCGTCGGCCTCGAACCGGTACTCGCGGTGCGCCCCGTCGGCGCGGTGCGCGAGCACGGTCTGCAGGCCGTCGGCGGCCAGCCAGGTCACGTCATGAGGGGCGCCCTCGTGGGTGGGGTGGACGCGGGGAAACTCGACCGCGCGATCGAGCCGCGCCTCGCTGGTGAAGCGTCGGCCGGCGAGGTCGAGCGTCGCGCGGTGCAGCTCGCCACCGAGCGGCGCCGCCGAGGCGGTGGTCCCGCGGGCCAGGGTCTTGAACGACCCGAAGTCCGGGTAGCGCACGTAGTCGACCACCAGCTCGGCGCCGCGCTCGAACGCGTTGGCGAAGTGCCACTGGTAGAACGCGTCGACGCCGAAGCGGGTCACCCGGGTCGGCTCGTCGATCGGCACCACGATGATCTCGGTGCCACGCGCCGGCTGCCAGCGGAACAGGTCCTCGAAGCCGCCGAGCTGCAGCAGCATGCGCGGGACGTGGACCGCGGCCGGCGACACGAAGAACACCAGGTGGCGCGCGGTCGCGATGAAGTCGTGCAGCATCGGCGCGAAGCCGAGGTCGACCGCGCCCAGCCGGCGCGCCGGGCCCACGTCGGGCAGCTCGTAGAGCGCGATCCGGGTCCGCCGACCGTACTCGACGCCGAAGTTGTAGCTGGCCCGCCGCGCCGCGACCCGGTGCGGGTGCGCCGAGAAGGCGGCGCCGATCACGCCGAGATCGGTCTCGCCGACGGTGGCCAGGTCGGCCCCGTCGATCGACAGCTCGGTCGGCCGGGCCGCCTCCATCAGCGCCAGCACCCGGCCCTGCCAGGTCACGATGCTGGTGTTCGCGGTGTTCTTCTGGCGGCCGTGCCTCACGTTGGCGAGCCGCTGCCGCCAGGGCAGCGCGCTGCCGTACAGCATGCGCCCGGCGGCCTGCTCGGCGGCCCGGCCGGTGCTGGCGGTCAGCCGGCACGCGCCCAGCGCGCGCGCGCCATCGAGCCGGATCGCGGTGACCAGCCCGTCGGCCTCGAAGCTGTGGCCGATGCGGCGCCCGAAAATCTCGAACTGGCCGGGCCCGTTGCGCAGCAGGGTCCCGCGCAGGTCGGGCGGCAGCCGGCCGTCGACGCGCAGCGGCTCGAAGCCGTGCTCGCGCGGGATCGACTGCGTCAGCAGCTTGCGCTCGATGCGGTCGCGGAGGGCCTGATCGACCGGGGCGGGGACGCGAAGGGCGCTTGATGTGAGCATCGATTACATCGATACGCCCACGCTGGCTTGACCGCAAGCCCGAAAGTAATCACTGTTCACTTCGTGCCCGCGCGCCCGGTCAAGCCCTCGAAGCCACGGGCACCGAAGCCGCCGGTGCGGCGCTATCACCATGGTGATCTGGCGCAGGCCCTGCGCGATGCGGCGCTGGCGGCGATCGCGACCGACGGGCCCGACCAGCTCAACCTGCGAGACCTGGCCCGACGGCTCGGCGTCTCACCGGGCGCGCCCTACCGCCACTACGCCGACAAGGACGCGCTGCTGCGCGCGGTCGGCGCCGAGATCGCCGCCCGGTTCGAGGCCGAGGTCGCGCGCGCCCGCGCCGAGGCGGCGTCCGACGCGATCTCGCAGTTCCGCGCGATCGGCATCGCCAACGTCCGGTTCGCGGTCCGCTACCCGGCCCACTTCCGGGTGATGTACACGCCGGGGGTCCTCGACGACGTGGCCGCCGCGCAGACCGCCGGCGAGCGCGCGATGCTCGAGGAGGCCCAGGCCCGTGGCGAGCTGGTCGGGCTGCCGGTCGAGGACATCGCGCTGGCCGCCGGCAGCCTGATCTACGGCCTGTCGCGCATGATCGTCGACGGCTTGTTGCCGGGCCCGCCGGTCACGCCGGCCCGGGCCGACGCGCTCGCGATCGCGGTGACCAGCGTGTTCGGCCACGGCATCCTGCCGCGCCCGACGCCGTGACGCGGGTGCGCGGCGGCGGCACCGTCGAGCCCGAACCTGCGGTCGGCGTGGTCCGTGGTTGACAGCGGCCACCGCACGCGGCAAGTCTGCCCGCAATCTCGTGGATCCTTCAGGACCTGCAGCGCCACCGCCGGTGGCGACGCCGCGCGCGGAGTGCCCGCGCTGCCTGCGCCCGGTGTCGGTGTGCTACTGCGCGGCGCTGCCGCGGCTCGAGACCGCGACCCGCGTGGTCATCCTGCAGCACCCGCGCGAGCGCACGGTCGCGATCGGCACCGCGCGCATGGCGGCGCTGTGCCTGCCGCAGGCGCAGCTGCACGTCGGGGTCCGCTGGAGCGAGAGCGCGCCGCTGGCCCGGGCGCTCGCGGATCCGGCCCGGCCGCCGATCCTGCTCTATCCCGGCCCCAACGCGCGCGACATCCTGCGCGACCCCCCGGCCGGGCCGGTCACCCTGGTCGTCGTCGACGGCACCTGGTCGCAGGCCCGCACCGTGGTCCGCGACAACCCGGTGCTGCAGGCGCTGCCGCGCTACGCGTTCGCCGCGCCCGAGCTGTCGCGCTACGCGTTCGCCGCGCCCGAGCTGTCGCAGTACCGGATCCGGCGCGAGCCCGACGACGAGTACGTCTCGACCATCGAGGCGCTGATGCACGTGCTGGGCGCGCTCGAGGGCGACCCGGTGCGGTTCCGCGCGCTGCTCGACCCGCTGCGCGCGATGGTCGACGCCCAGATCGAGTGCCAGGCGCGCTCGCCGCGCCGCGGGGTGCCGCGCCATCCCCGGCCGCTGCGGCCGCCGCGCCGGATCGTCCCGGCCGAGCTGAAGACCCGCTTCGACGACCTGGTCTGCGTGGTCGGCGAGGCCAACGCGTGGCCGTACCGCGCCGACCAGCCCAGCCACGACGACGGCATCGTGCACTGGGTCGCGCACCGGGTCGGCGCCGGCGACTCCTTCGACGTGATCACCCCGCCGGTCGGCCCGCTGTCGCCGAGCACCTGCATGCACACCGAGCTCGACGAGGCCCGCCTGTGGGCCGGCGTGCCGCGCGCCGAGCTGGTCGATCGCTTCGACCAGTTCATCCGCTCGACCGACATCATCTGCTCGTGGGGCCACTACGCGCCCGAGCTGTTCCAGGCCGGCGGCGGCCGCCTGCCAGCCGCGCGGCTCGACCTCCGCGCCGCGGCCCAGCGCCTCACCAACCGCAAGATCGGCAGCCTCGAGAGCTACGCGGCCGAGCTGGGCCCGATCCCGGCGCCGCTCACCGCCGGCCGCGCCGGCCGCCGCCTCGCCATGCTCGCGCACGTCCTGCGCAGCTGGCGCGCGCTTCCCAGCGACGACTGAGTCGCCGGACCGCCTCGCCGGCTCGGTTGATCAGACGCCTCGGGACTGGTCACGTTGCGCGAGCCCTGGCGCAGGCCACCGGAAGGTCGTGTCGGATCCTGGGGACGCCTCACGCTCATTCCCGATGGCCCTGCGAACGCCCCACGCTCCTCGTTCCCGGGGCGTGGCGGGGCTGGCCCGAGCTGCCCGCCGCGCGGCTGTCGGGCGACCGGTGGGCGGCGATGTAGACGGCCTGGATCCGGTGGCCTGATCACGCGGCGGCAGCGGCGAGGTCTTCGATGACCGCGGCGGCGCGGGCTCGCTTCCAGACCAGGTGCGCGGCGATGGCCACCCCGACCGCTATGACCGCTGTGAAGTTCCCAGCCGGATCGTCGGCATGACCCGACGACGGGTAGAGCAGCACGCTTGCCACCGCGCCCAGCGAGAAGAATCCGAAGAAGCCGGTCATGAAGGCGGCGAGGGTGCGCGGTGCGAGCACCTTGGTGAAGAGCTGGACGCCGAACGTGACCAGGCCCGCAACCAGCCCGATAGGCGCCCCGAGCAGCGAGGCGAACGCCGGTCCGATCCGAGACCCCGGCACGGCCAGACCCTCGACGAACGCGAGGGCGACGACGATAGCCGCAGCCTGGAAGATGCGTCGCTCGTGGCGGGTCCGCAGCGACGTCAGGAGGCTACCGGAGCTGGCCATCGCCGGAGCATCGCTTGTCTGGCGGGGATAGCGCACCGCAAAAGACGGCAGCCATAGGCCGACGAGATGCTTGCCGGGGTGAGCCCGCTGTCTTCCTCATCCCGTCTCCGTGTCGGCCCCGCCGACGGTCGAGGCGGGCGGCGGCGGGCGCGCATGCAGGACGCTGCGGCTGCAGCGCGTACGGGCCGACGACTCCGTCGCGACGGCGGACGCGGCGGCGGCGATCGCCGGCGTCGAGGCCGTGGGTCTCGCGCCAGGAGTCGGCATCGATCGTGAGGCGGTGGCAGTGCTGGTTGATGAACCACCGACCGCACTCCGCACACGGCCGCTTCTTCGTCACGTTCGCCGGAGCATCTGCCTCGGCGTCGTCGCGCGCCGCGAGCTCCCTGCCGAGGGCGCGCTGCTCGCCGCCGTGCCCCGGCTCGGCAAAGCACGCCGGCCGCCGCGCGGTGCTGGATCTGGAGGCCGCGGGTCAGCGCAGCGTGCTCGTGAGCAGCACGCCGTCGGCCCAGTAGGCGCGGGTCGGGCTGGCCGGCACCAGGTCGAAGGTGCGCTCGCCGCCATACGGCCGCTGGCGCACCGCGATCACGCGCGAGCCGTCGAGTGGGTCGGCGACCCCGAGCGTCCCGAGGGCGCGGCCATCGCCGGTGGGATGACCGGCGGACGCGGTGACCTCGCGGCCGTCGGCGAGATCGAGCACGACCAGCGTGTGGTGACGCGGCGACGGCACCGAACCGACCCGCACCACCGGCACCGCGACCCGCCGGCCGCCGGCGTCGAGCGACCACACGGTCATGCCGGCGGTGAGCGCGCTGACCGCGACGTCGCCGCCCGGCGTCGCGATGGCCGCGTCGGCCGGCAGGCAGCGCGGACACCCGTGTTGCGCGCGGCTGGCCACCTCCTCGGGCGACAGCCACCGCCACGCTGGCGGTGGATCGGTGTCGCGCACGACCGGGGGACCGCAGTCCTGGACGCAGGTCGCGTCGGCGGTCGGCCGCGGCTCGGTGCACGGGACCTCGGCGACGGCGGCATCGGGCCCGTCGCTGCCCACCGGTGGGACCGGCGCCGGCGCGGCGCGGCCGGAGCAGGCCGCGGCGACGAGCAGCGTGGTGGCGACGCGGCGCACGGTGCGTGGCGGCATGCCGCACTGTACCCTCTCGCCGTGGTGGATCCCGACGCACCGGTCCCGTTCCCCGCCAGCCTGTGTCATCGCTGCCAGCACCTGCGGCTGAACGGCAACAAGCGCGGCTCGGTGTTCCTGTCGTGCGGCCAGCCTGACCTGCCGAAATACCTTCCGCAGCCGGTCGGGCGCTGCGGGGGCTTCCTGCCGGCGGGCTAACCTGTCCGCATGTCGGACCTGACGCTGTACGCCGAGGCCGGGTGGGTCAGCCCGTGGGTGTTCCACGCCATGGTCGCGCTCGAAGAGAAGCGCCTGCCCTACCGGCTCGAGGTGGTCACGCTGCCGCCCTCGCCCGAGCGCCGGGCCACGCTCCAGGCGCGCGCCGTGATCGGCAAGGTGCCGATCCTGGTCGACGGCGAGGCCTGGATCAGCGAGTCGATCGCGATCTCCGAGTACCTGGCGGAGTCGTACCCGACCCCGGGGCACCCGCGGATCTTCCCGGCCGACCTCGCCGACCGAGCTCGCGCGCGGCAGGTGCTGTCGTTCCTGCGCACCGATCTGCACGCGCTGCGCGAGGACCGGCCGACCTCGACGGTGTTCGGGACCGCGACCACCCGCCCGTTTTCGCCGACCGGCCGCGAGCAGGCGGCCGAGCTGGTGCGGATCGCGAGCGCGTTGATCGCACCGGGGCAGCCCGCGATGTTCGGCGACTTCTGCATCGCCGACGCCGACCTCGCGCTCGCGCTGATGCGGCTGGTCGCGAACCGTGATCCGGTGCCTCCCGCGCTCGCCGCCTACGCCGCGGGCGTGTGGGCCCGGCCGTCGGCGCAGGTGTTCGTGCAGCACGCCCGCGCCGCGGTGCGCTGAGCTACCGGGGGGCACGGCCCTCGATCGCGAACCAGACCAGCCCCCATCCCGCGAGGATCGCCAGCCCGCCGCCGCTCATGTGACCGGCATCATATCCGGGCGGCCCACCGCACGCCGCCCCCGCCGTCACATGCCCCGCCGCCGCCGCCGGGGTACAACCGGCCCATGCGATGCCAAGCTCAGCTCCTCGGGTTCACTCTCGCGCTGTCTCTCGCCGCGTGCGGCGGTGACGACGGCCCCGCCACGGTCGATGCCGCGCCCGCCGCGAGCATGGTCATGGTCAGCGGCGTCGCCCAGACCGTCGAGACCACCAGCACGGTCCCGCTGGCGGGCGCGACCATCGAGGCCTTCGCCCGCGCCGGCGGCACGCCGCTCGCGACCACCACGTCGGCGGCCGACGGCACCTACTCGCTCACGCTCGCCACCAGCGGCACCGCGATCGACGGCTACCTGAAGGGCACCAGCGCCGGCCGGATCGACACGTACCTTTATCCGCCGGCTCCGCTGGCCGCCGACACCACCGACGCCACGATGCTGATCGTCAACCAGCAGACCTTTGGCCTGCTCGCGACGCTGGGCGGCGTGACCCAGGATCCCGCCAAGGGCTTCATCGCGATGGTCGTGCGCGACGCCGCCGGTGACGGGGTCGCGGGCGCGACCGTCACGGTGACGCCGGCCGGGACCGCGCGCATCATCTATGCGGTCAACGCCCTGCCGAACCAGGGCGCCACCGCGACCGACGCCAGCGGCGGCGTGTTCATCGCCAACACCAACCCGGGCGATGTGACGGTCGACGCCGCGATGGGCGCCACCGCGTTCCGCGAGCACGTGGTCAACGCCCGCGCCGGCGTGGTCACGACCACCGTCGTCCAGCCCTGATCGCCCGGCCGGTCGCGCCGTGCGCCGCTGCGTTGCGCGGCTATCCTGACGCATGCGCCACGTCGCCCTCGCCACCGACTACGACGGCACCCTCGCCCACCACGGGGTCGTCGCCGACGAGACCATCCTCGCCCTCGAGCGCCTGCGCCAGTCCGGGCGTCGGGTCCTCCTGGTCACGGGCCGGGAGATGCACGATCTCCATCGCATCTTCCCGCGCCTCGACCTGTTCCACCGCATCGTCGCCGAGAACGGCGCGGTGCTGTACGATCCGGAGAGCCGGACCGAGAAGCTGCTGACTGACCCGCCCAACGAGGCGTTCGTGCAGGCGCTGCGCGACCAGGGCGTCGACCCGCTGTGGGTGGGGCGCGCGATCGTCGCCACCGTCGAGCCTCACGACGTCGCCGCGCTCGCCGCGATCCGCGAGCTCGGGCTCGAGCTGCAGGTCACGTTCAACAAGGGCTCGATCATGGTGCTGCCGTCCGGCGTCAACAAGGCGAGCGGGCTGGCGCGCGCGCTCGAGGATCTCGGCCTGTCGTCGCACAACGTGGTTGCGGTCGGCGACGCCGAGAACGACCACGCCTTCCTGGCCGCCTGCGGCTGCGCGGTCGCGGTCGCCAACGCCCTGCCCTCGCTGCAGGCCCGCGCCGATCTGGTCACCGCCGCGCCGCACGGGCTCGGGGTGATCGAGCTGATCGACCGGATGATCGCCAACGACCTCGCCGGCCTCGGGACCCGCCACACCGTGCTGGTCGGCACCTCGGCAGCTGGCGACGACGAGCGCATCGATCCGCTCGCCACCAGCGTCCTGGTCGCCGGGACCTCGGGCAGCGGCAAGTCGACCCTGACCACCGGGATCCTCGAGCGCCTGGCCGACGCGCGGTTCCAGTATGCGATCATCGATCCCGAAGGCGACTACACCAACCTGCCCGACGCGGTCGTGATCGGCGATCCCCAGACCGCGCCGACGGTCGCGGCCGTGATCGAGCTGCTACGGCACCCGTCCGGGCACGCCGTGGTCAACCTGCTCGGGATCCCGCTCGAGGACCGGCCGGCGTTCTTCAACGAGCTGCTGCCTCACCTGCTCGAGCTGCGCCAGCGCACCGGGCGGCCGCACCTGGTGGTGGTCGACGAGGCCCATCACCTGCTCCCGGCCGACCGTGGCCCGCGGCGGTCGGTCGCGCCGCCCACGACCGGGATGCTCTACATCACCGTCCACCCCGAGAGCGTCGCGCCCGACGCGCTCGCCGCGGTCGGCACCGCGTTCATCATCGGGCAGACGCCGTCCACGACGCTGACCGACTTTTGCCGCGCCGCCGGGCACACGCCACTCGCGGTCGAGCCCCGGCCGCTCGAGCCCGGCGAGGTGCTGGTCTGGCACCGCGGCACCGCCGCGCCCCCGCGCCGCATCCAGTCCGAGCCGCCGGTGACCGAGCGGCGGCGCCACGTGCGCAAGTACGCCGAGGGCAACCTCGGCCCCGACCGCAACTTCGTGTTCAGCGGTCCCCACGGCAAGCTCAACCTGCGCGCCCAGAACCTGACGGTGTTCCTGCAGATGGCCGACGGCGTCGACGACGACACCTGGCAGCACCACCTGGGCCGCGGCGACTACTCGGCCTGGTTCCGCAAGGAGATCAAGGACGAGGCGCTCGCCAACGAGGCCGCCGACGCCGAGGGCCAGGCCGGCGCCCTGCCGGCGGCGACGACCCGCGCCACCATCCGCGACTCGATCCAGCGCCGCTACACCCTGCCCGCCGACAAGGCCTCGGGCGAGGTGAGCCGCGAGCCGGCCCGCGCCTGACCGCCATCGCGGGCACGCCAGCGGTTATGCTCGGGGCGTGTTCCCGGGGATGACCACGTACGCCAAGCGCACCGCGGCGCTGGTCGCCATCCTCGCGGTGTGCGCGCTGCCCAAGAAGGTGCCGTGCGAGCGGCCGAGGCCCCAGTGCGATCTCGTCGAGGTCGATGGCCGCGGCTGCACGCCGACCGACCTCGAGCCGTACGGGATCTACCTGCTCGAGCTCGCGCTCCGCGATGACCTGCCGGTCGCCTACCGGACCTGGCTCGACTGTCTCTGACGCCCGGTCGCGACTTCGCAGGCGCACCACCTGACGCGGACGCCGCGGCGTCAGCCGGGGTGCGGTAGCGTCAGCGTGAACCGGCAACCGTGGCCGGGCAGGTCCTCGGCCACCAGCTGGCCGCCGTGGGCCTCGGCGGCCTGGCGAGCGATCGAGAGGCCCAGGCCGAAGCCGGTCTGATCGCAGCCCAGCTGGACGAAGGGCTCGAACGCGCGCGCCACCGCGCCCGCCGGCAGCCCACCGCACTCGTCCTCGACGTCGATCCGGACCACGTGGTCGAGGAGCCGGGCCCGGATGAGCACCCCCGTGCGCTCGTGCGTGAACTTGACCGCGTTGCCGGCCAGGTTGCCGAGCGCCGACGCGATCAGGCGGACGTCGCCGCGCACCACCAGGTTCGCGGGTTCGACATCGACCCGCAGCCGAACCCCGCGCCGCGCGGCGAGCGGCGCGAGCGCCTGGGCCACCTCGCGCGCCACCGCGACGAGATCGATCACACCGATCGACGCCACTACCTGGGTCCGGCCGCTGCGCAATCGCTCCGACACCAGCGTGCTATCGATCAGGCGCGACATGCGCAGGATGCTCGCTTGGACATCGGCGATCGACTCGCGGTCCGGGGTCTCGTCCTTCCACGCCTCCATCGACATGAGCGCGACGGTGAGCGGGCCGCGCAGCTCGTGGGCGAGGAACGCGAACTGCTCGGCGGCCTGGCGGGCCATCGCGGCGTCGCGCTCGTCGCTGAACTGGCCAACGGCCTCGGCGACCCCCAGGCTGATGTGGCGCGCGAACTGCCGGTACTCCTCCAGGTCGAGCGGCTCCGACGCTTCGGCGAGCAAGCCAATCACCACGTCGCCCAGGATCCCGTACTCGCGGACCAGCTCGCGAATGTCGTAGCCGAGCGCCAGGCGCTGGGTCCCGTGCTCGGCCGCCGTGGCCGCTGCCGACGCGGCCGGCGCCTCGGTCATGAGCGACGGCTCGCTGGCCGGACGGTTGTCGCCCATGGCCGCGATCACCCGGTCGAGAAAGGCCGGCACGCCATCGAGCAACTGCGGTCGCGTGGCGGTGGCCCCGGTGAGATCACTGCCGCGGACCTCGTTCATGAAGCGACGGAGGATCTCGTCCCGCTCCCTGATCAGCAGCGCCCTGAGCCCCACCCTTCGAGTGTGGGCTCCCGGACGGGGAACTCAAGCTGCAAGGTGGACTCATAATATTACTGGCAGGCTGTAGACCGCGAACGCTCCGCCGCCGCGCCGATGACGCGTCGCAGTGCCGCTGTCCGAGCGCACCGTCAAACGGGCGTAACCCCGCGCCATCCGGACGCTGGCGACCACGTCGAGTCGGCAGCGCACGCCGCCGGCCGCCCTGGGACCTCGTCCCGCCTCGGCTCGTCCTCCGTGGCGGTCTCGAACACCGGACGGGTGCTCGACGGAGATGCGGCGCGGGCCACGCCGCTGGCCCGTTCGTCCAGCCTCCATGCTCCCTTCGCTTCCGACGGGCAGTTTGGAGTGCCCACGTCTCCTTCGAGAGAGCGCCGATCCCGGCATGGGTGGTCTGACGCTGCGGCCTCGCTCGCACCGGTCGCAAGATGGCGGGAACAAGCCAGCGCGGTCGCGCGGTCGCGCCCGGACATGCCTCGAACCTGGCGGCCGCTGCTCGTGTTCACCGGGGTTGCTTGTGGCGGCGCCGGCGCGGGCGGGGCACACCCGCCGGCGCAGCTGGTGCACGAGGCGTACGTCTGGCAGCGAGCGTGGACCGGCGCGGTCCGCGACGCCGTGAGCGCGGCACCCGCCGAGCTGACCGGGCTGCGGGTGCTGGCGCTCGAGGTCGACGGTGACGACGAGACCTGGCCAGCGGTCGACGTGGCCGCGCTGGCCGCGACCGGCCGGCCGGTGACGGCGGTGGTGCGGCACGGCGGCGCGCGGCCGCGAGCCGAGCTGTCGCTCGCGGCGCTGCTCGCGCGACTCGGCGTGTGGCAGCGCGCGGGGGTCGACGTGATCGGCGTCGAGATCGATCCCTTCCCCGGTGTCCCGGAGCGAAGTGCGAAGCGAAGTCGAAGGGGCCACTCAGGATCGATCACAAGTCTTCATGTGATCGGAAGTGCTCGCCCTTTCCCGGTGTCCCTGAGCCGGCGCCGAAGGCGCCGTGTCGAAGGGCAGAGCTCGGGATTGACCACAAGTCTCCATGTGATCGAAAGCGCTCGCCCTTTCCCGGTGTCCCTGAGCCGGCGCCGAAGGCGCCGTGTCGAAGGGCCGAGGGCAGAGCGCCAGGGTGCCGCACGTCGCTCCGACGGGCTGCCCTTCGACGGCGGGCTCGCTCGCGCTCGCCTGGCACAGGGACACCGGGGAAGCTGTGCGGGATCCTGCGGGCGCCAAGGCGCCGCTGTCGATCGTGCAGATCCCCGCCTATCCCCTCCCGAGGGCATGCTCGTGCGCGGCCCCGAGGCGATGTCGGACCTGGTCACGCACGTCCAGGACGCGCTCGAGGACGAGCGCCTCACCGCGGCCAACCGATATGGTCGTGCGCAGCGCGCACCCCGGTGATGGTGGTCGCGCACGAGCCGCACAGCGCCGCGCCCTGCGCGCGGTCGGCGCGCGTGCGCCGTCGCGGCAGGGTCGTGGCGGCAAGACCGAGCGCTTGGCCGTCACGTCGGGGCCTGTGGACTCTGACGCCGCCGTGGACAGCCGCGCCTTCGAAGCCCGGACCGCTCCTGGGAAGACTGATGGGCGCGCCTGCCCACCGCGGCTTGGATTGCCGCGCCTGCGGGTCGTGGGTATCGGGCGGGCGGCGTGGATGGGCGCGCCAATCCACAGCTCCCACAGGCCGGCAACTACTCCTGCTCTTGAAACCTTTCCGGACCAGAAACCAGAGCCGTACTGGATCGTCCCAGCACGGCTTCCACCCGCGCGACCTGTACCGCCGGCCTCGCGGTCAACGCGGTCTCGACCTGGTGTCGATCTTTCGTGCGGAGCGTTATCAGGGCGTGTCGTGGGTGGCGAAGTAGTGGAGGTCGCTCAGGACATACCCGTAGTTGACCGGGAGGCCGTCCCACTCGCACTGGCCGGTCTGTGGCGTGATCGCCAGATCGCGATTGCG
>JBKJLC010000106.1:0-7150 GCA_046597055.1 Kofleriaceae bacterium
CGGCTCAGTCCATCGGCGCGGCGCTGCCGGACAGGGTCTGATCGATGATCTGCGCCGGGATGGCGAGCACCTCGGCGATCCGGGCCATCTCGGCGTACTCCTCGTCGGCGACGTGGCCGTCGGCACCCGCGATGACGGTCAGGTGCTGCACCAGCTGCGCGCGACGCGCGAACGGCGCGTCCTTCAGGGCGGCCAGGGCCCCGGCCAGCTCCTCGCGGATCGCGGGCACGTCCTCGGGCGTCCGGACCTGCTTGGCGCCGAGCAACGCGCGCAGGGCCGACAGCTCCTGCTCGGAGACGCCCCCGTGCGCCGCCGCCACCGCCACGCCCGCGCAGTACAGCGCGCGCCGCATCTGCGCGGCCTCGGGGCCGGGATCCTCGAGGTACGACGGCTCCATCAGCGCGAGGTCGCGCTCCACGATCTGCTCGACCTGGTCGAGGTCGAGATCGCCGCCGGTCCGGCCCAGCCGCTCGGCGAACGCCTTCGAGCGTCCGAACGCGAGCAGCGCGCGCACCCGGACCGGCGTGTATGGGTGGGTCGAGAAACAGTCGAGCGTGTCGTCGTCGTCGCGGACGTCGTGGACCGCCGAGGGCGCCGAGGCCAACGACTCGACCTGCGAGGCGAACGCCTCGAGGTCGGTCTTGATCACCGGTCGCGACAGCCCGCTCGACATCTTGAAGAAGGCGGTCGCCGCGACCTCGGCGTCACCCGCGCACAGCAGGCCGGCTCGGTCGGCCGACACCTCGGCGGCGCGACACCACACGAACAGCTGCAGCTGCACCGGCCGCGACACCAGCGTGCCGCCGATGTCCTCGATGGTCGCGGTCACCGGCATCGGGATGCCGAAGTGATCGAACAGCGCGTGACCGAGCTCGTGACCGAGCACGAACCGCAGCTCGGCCGGCGAGAACTCCTCGAGCAGCTTCGACGACAGGCCCAGGATCAGCGGGCCCGAGCGGCCCTTCGAGCAGAACGCCGAGTACACCGGCTTGGGCTCGAGGTAGACCTCGACCGGCAGCTCGAAGCCGAGCACCGCGCGGCACTCGGCCATCGCCTCGGCGACCTCCGGCGCCATCCGCCGGTTGAGCCGGATCGCCTCCGCGAGCAGGCTGCGCCGGTGGCGAAAGCCGTACCCGGACGCGCGCTGCTCGAACTTCTCCTTGGCCTTGGTGACCCCACGATCGCCCTCGAGCTCGGCGCGGAGCTCGCGATCACGGCGGGCCTGGACGCCGAGTACGTCGAGCGGCATGGCGGCCTACTGCGCGTACTTGAGGGCGAGGATCTCGATCGACTTCTGCGCCAGCGCGTCGTCGATTCCGAGCACGCGCTGCATCGCCTCGAGCAGCTCCTCCTCGGCCTCGTCGACGTCGCCCGACGACATCGCGATGTCGGCGGCCAGGATGAAGGCCTTCTTCCTGACCGCGTCGCTCGAGATCTCGCCGAGCACCTTCACGGCCTCCTGCGCCGACTTGAACTTCGCGCGCAGCTTGCGCGCCTCGGTCATCTGCTTGTCGAAGTCCGCGTCGCGAAACTCCGGCAGCGTGTTGATGAAGCCCTCGAGCGTCGCGATCTCGGAGTCCTCCATGACGCCGTCGACGCTCGACATGAGCATCATCGCGTGGAGCAGCAGCACGTCGTCGGTGGCCTTCTTGGCGGGAGCGCCGCCGAACATCTTGCCCATCAAGCCCATGTGTCTCTCCTCGTTAAGTGGCTCACGAGGTTCGACCGCGATCCGCGACGCCGTCAACCAGGCGGGGGCTCGAAGTCCGGGAACCGGACGTCCGGAGTGCCGAGGTTCGCCGGGTCACGACCGGCGGCGTCGGACTCGCGTACATTTCCCGTCACGACCCGCGGCGTCGGACTCGCAGCCGCGCGGTCACCGCGGGCGCGCGGCCGACGCTCGCCCATCCGCGCAGCTCGCCACCGGCGATCACAGCGACGCGAGCACGCCGGCGAGCCGGGCGGCGACCTCGTTCGCGCCCGCGGGGCGGCGCGCCGGGTCCTTCTCGAGCAGCTGATCGATCAGCATGGCCAGGGCGCCGGGGATGCCCGGCGCCAGGCGGTCGACCCTCGGCGAGGGCTGGTCGAGCACCCGCGCGATCGCCTCGGCGTCCGACCTGCCGGCGAACGGCGAGGTCCCTGCGACGAGCTCGAACAGCATGATGCCGAGCGAGAACAGGTCCGACTGGCCGTCGACGTCGCAGCCGGACAGCTGCTCGGGCGCCATGATGCGTGGCGTGCCGATGACGCCGGCGGCGCCGGGCACCTGACGCACGCGGCCCGGTGGCTGGGCGATCCCGAAGTCGATCACGCAGGAGGTCCCCTGGGTCGTGAGCAGGACGTTCTCGAGCTTCAGGTCGAGATGGACGATGTCGCGCCCGTGGATGTGAGCGAGCGCCTCGGCGACCTCGATGCCCACGCCGACCACGTCGGCGAGCGGCAGCGCGTGGACCTCGTCGAGCGGTGCGCCGTCGACGTACTCGAGCACCAGGCCCTGGCGGCCACCGTTCTCGTACATGTCGAAGATGCTGACGATGAACGGGTGATTGAGCCGCGCGAGGATCTGCCCCTCGGCCAGAATGCTGCGCTGACAGGCGCGGTTGCGGAACGGGTCGAAGTCGCAACGCGGCTCCTTGAGCACGACCGTGCGGTTCAAGCACTTGTCGCGACCCACGAACAGCTCGCCCATGCCGCCGCGCGCGAGCGGCCGCTGCACCGTGTACCGGCGCTTGATCGCGGTCCTCGGGCGCAGGTCCGGTGCCGCCGGCGCGCGCAACGCGGCCGGCTTCCCGACGGTGGGACGAGTCTCCGCGCGGCCCGCTCGGAAGTTAGGCATGAAGAGTTGATGAGCAAGCTGGGCCCCCCCCGCCACCATCAACCCCCCGATCCCTGCTGCACGGTAACGCAGGTCGGAGCTCGCGCGCCCACGACCAAGCACGCAAACGCACGCGAACCGAATCCGGATGTACGACCGGGTCAGCCGCGGATCTTCTGCACTTCGGCGAAGAAGAGGTCGATCTCTTCGGCCTTCGTGTAGAAGTGTGGCGCGATGCGGATACCGACGCCGGGGCGGTGATCGCAGAAGAAGCGACGGCGGTTGAGCTCGCGGCAGACGTCGGCGGCGCCGACGAAGTCGAAGACCACCGAGCCGCCGCGACGGGCCGCCTCGCGCGGCGACATCAAGGTGAAGCCGTGCTCGTCGACGCGATCGATCGCCTTGGCGGTGAGCACCAGGCTCTTGTCGCGGATGCGGGCGACGCCGATCTCGCCGATGATCGCCTGGCCCGCGCGCGACTGGTAGAGCGCGGCGATCGCCGGCGTGCCGCCGAGATAGCGCCACACGGTGTCGGCGTAGGTCTGCTCCGGCATCGTGAACGCGAACGGGTGTGCGTTGGCGAACCAGCCGGTGACCCGCGGCTCGAAGCGGCCGAGCAGGTCGGGGCGGACGTACAGCCAGCCGGCGCCCGGGCCGCCGCACAGGTACTTCACCGAGCCGCCACACGCGAACGAGACGCCGAGATCGACGACGTCGATCGGCAGCGTGCCGACCGACTGGTAGCAGTCGAGGATCACGTGGGCCCCGACCGCCTTGGCGCGGGCCGCGATCTTCTTGACGTCCTGGATGTAGGCCGAGCTGAACACCACGTGCTGGATCGGCACCAGCAGGGTGCGCTCGTCGATCGCGGCGCAGATCGCGTCGACGTCGATCGTGGTGCCATCGGCCGACGGCACCAGCACCACCTCGGCGCCGCGGCGCTCCTCGGCCTTCCACACGTACGAGACCGTGGGGAACATCAGCGACTCGTAGACGACCTTGTTGCGCTCGGCGGTGTACTCGAAGCACGACGCCAGCACCGCCATCACGGTCGACACGTTCTGCTGCATCGTGACGGTGCCGGCGGGGGCCGACAGGATCTTCTCGAGCCGGGCCGCGGCGCGACCGATCTCGGGGATCCACTCCTCCCACGCCGTGATCGACCGGGTCGACCACAGGTCGTAGTACTCGGCGAGATCCTCCTCGGTCTTGGCCGGGACGCAGCCGAGCGAGTGCGAGATCAGGTGGACGCAGCGCTCGAGCGCGGGGAACCGCCCGCGCCACGCGAGCAGCGGATCGTCGGCATCAGCCATGGTAGCCGTGGTCCTTTCCGGCCTGCTGCATCGACTCGGTCCAGGCGGCGAACACCTCGTCGCGGATGTCCCACAGCTTCGGGAAGAAGCGCTGCTTCATGCCGTGCGCGAGCAGGTCGGACGGCTTGCCCTTCAAGGAAGGCGTGCCGGTCCCGATGGTCCGGTAGACGATCATCAGGTGGCGCTGGCGCCAGAGCTGGAGCAGCTGGTCGTACTCGACCAGCCCTTCGCACACCTGGTAGATGGTCGGGTGCTCGGTCGGGTGATCGTAGATCGCGCGCAGGGTCAGGTGCTGGCGCTCGAGGAACGCCGCGAACGTCGGCCACACCAGCTCGCCGGGGAGCTTGACCATCGTCCGGAACCCGGGCGACTCCTGCCCGGAGCCGCGGCCGAGCCCGGTCCGGATCGTCATGTAGTCGACCGGGGCCATCGTGTCGAGCAGGTCGAGCTGGTGCAGCATGACCCGCTGGATCCGCGTGACCCGACCGAACGTCGCGACCGCGCGGGCCGCGTGGTCGTGGACGAGCAGCTCGCAGCCCTGCCGCAGCTCGTGCTCGATGAGCTTCATCCACAGCTCGGCGGCTTGATGCACCACCTGGAACTGCAGCTCGTCGTGACAGGTGAGGCAGTCGGCGGGCTTCTGCAGGGCCAGCAGCTCCTCCGTGCGGATGTACTTTTCGTAATCCGTGAGCGCCATGAGGAGTCGGGCTGTACCACGGTCGGCCGGACGACGTCTGGGCCCCGGGCTCGGGAAGCCACCGAGCGCTGCGCCGGGGTAGCCACTCCCGCGGGAAAGACAACCTGCCGTTCTGGCTGGTTTTTTTGGATTTTTTTAGCACTCTCACCGCAGGGGTTGCCAAGCGCGAGGGCAGTGCGTATTAGTAGCTCGCCCGCGGGGAACCCAACGCACGACGCGCCGGGTCCGCCCGCTTCCATTCAGACCCACACGAGAGCTGGAGACACGAGCATGAAGATTCGCCCGCTGCACGATCGCATCCTGGTCAAGCGTCTCGACGAGGAGTCCAAGACCGCTGGTGGTCTGTTCATCCCGGACACCGCCAAGGAGAAGCCCGTCCGTGGCGAGGTCGTCGCCGTTGGCGCCGGCAAGCGCGACAAGGACGGCAAGGTGATCGCGCTCGACGTCAAGGCCGGCGACAAGGTGCTGTTCTCGAAGTACGGCGGCACCGAGGTCAAGATCGATGGTCAGGAGCACCTGATCATGCGCGAGGACGACCTCCTCGCGGTTATCGACTGACCGGCACTGACCGGCACTCTGCCAACTCAGCTTTCCGCTACTGCTACCGATAGAGATAGGACACTCACATGGCCGCCAAAGAAATCATCTTCTCCTCCGCTGCCCGTGCCGAGATCGGCAAGGGTCTGAACCTCCTGGCCAACGCGGTCAAGGTCACCCTGGGCCCGCGCGGTCGTAACGTCGTCATCGAGAAGTCCTGGGGCTCCCCGACGGTGACCAAGGACGGCGTCACGGTCGCGAAGGAAGTCGAGATCGAGAACAAGCTCCAGAACATGGGCGCGCAGATGGTGAAGGAGGTCGCCTCCAAGACCTCCGACGTCGCCGGTGACGGCACCACCACTGCGACCGTGCTGGCGCAGGCGATCTACAACGAGGGCGCCAAGCTGGTCGCCGCCGGGCTCAACCCGATGGACCTCAAGCGTGGCATCGAGGCGTCGGTCGCCGCGATCGTCGAGGGCCTCAAGGCCATGTCGACCGCCACCAAGGGCAAGAAGGACATCGCCCAGGTCGGCACCATCAGCGCCAACGGCGACGCCACCATCGGCGAGATGATCGCCGAGGCGATGGACAAGGTCGGCAAGGAGGGCGTCATCACGGTCGAGGAGGCCAAGACGCTCACCAGCGAGCTCGACGTCGTCGAGGGTATGCAGTTCGACCGCGGCTACCTGTCGCCGTACTTCGTCACGGACGGTGAGCGCATGGAGGTCGTGTTCAACGACGCCTTCGTGCTCACCCACGAGAAGAAGATCTCGAACATGAAGGACCTCCTGCCGCTCCTCGAGCAGGTCGCCAAGTCGGGTCGCCCGCTGGTGATCATCTCGGAGGACGTCGATGGCGAGGCCCTGGCGACGCTGGTCGTCAACAAGCTGCGCGGCACGCTCCAGGTGTGCGCGGTCAAGGCGCCCGGCTTCGGCGATCGCCGCAAGGCGATGCTGCAGGACATCGCGACCCTGACCGGTGGCCAGGCGGTCACCGAGGATCTCGGCCTCAAGCTCGAGAACCTGACCCTCGCCGACCTCGGCAAGGCCAAGCGCCTGGTGATCACCAAGGAAGACACCACGATCATCGAGGGTGCCGGCACCAAGGCCAAGATCGACGAGCGGGTCAAGACGATCCGCCGCGAGATCGAGGACACCACCTCCGACTACGACCGCGAGAAGCTCCAGGAGCGCCTGGCCAAGCTGGTCGGCGGCGTCGCGGTCATCCGCGTCGGCGCGGCGACCGAGATCGAGATGAAGGAGAAGAAGGCCCGCGTCGAGGATGCCTTGCATGCGACCCGTGCGGCGGTCGAATCGGGTATCGTGCCCGGTGGCGGCGTGGCTCTGCTGCGTGCCCAGCGCGTGTTGATGGAATTGAAGTCGGAAGGCGACAAGCAGTTCGGCATCAACGCCGTGCGCCGCGCCATCGAAGAGCCGATGCGCCAGATCGCCGCCAACGCGGGCTGGGAAGGCTCCATCGTGGTCAACAGGGTGCGCGAGGGCAACACGCCCACGTTCGGCTTCAACGCCGCGACCGAAACTTTCGGCGACATGCTGACCGACGGCGTCATCGACCCGACCAAGGTAGTGCGTTCGGCCCTGATCAACGCGGCTTCCGTGACCAGCCTCATGCTGACCACCGACGCCATGATCACCGACAAGCCCAAGAAGGACGAAGGCGGCGGCCACGGCGGTCATGACCATGGCGGCGGCGGCATGGGCGGCATGGGCGGCATGGGTGGAATGGGCGGCATGATGTAAGTGCCCGAGCAAGAATAACTTGCTCAGG
>JBKJLC010000209.1:0-31494 GCA_046597055.1 Kofleriaceae bacterium
GGAGCTGGCGGGGTAGGCGCGGGCGGAGCGGGAGCGGGAGCGGGAGCGGGAGCGGGAGCGGGAGCGGGAGCGGGAGCGGGAGCGGGAGCGGGAGCGGGAGCGGGAGAGAGAGCGGGAGAGGGAGAGGGAGAAGGAGAAGGAGAGGGAGCGGGAGAAGGAGGAGGAGGAGAGGAGAGGGAGCACCCGCGGGGCGGCCGCGCCCGCCGGCTACGGCCCGAACGTCGCCGGGTCGCGCACGAGCCGCACGACGATCCGCCCGACCGCTGCGATCGTCGCCGGGTCGACCTTGTCGGCGGTGTCCGACGGCAGGTGGTAGTCGTCGTGCATGCTGGTCGACAGCCACAGGTAGCGCACCCCGGCCGCGCTGAAGCTGGCGTGATCGCCGCGGTACTCGATCGCCGGCCGGACCAGGGACTCGAGCGGGCCCAGGTCGCTGGCGGCGACCACCGGGCGCCCTTCGCGGGCGCCGGCGGCCTTGGCCGCGAGCGCCAGGTCGCGCTGGCCCGGCGAGGTCAGCGCGCCGATCCCGTCGGGCGCGACCAGGGCCCGCGCCAGCGCGTAGTCCTTGCCGGTCAGGAACCCGGCGCGCCCGATCATGTCGAGGTTGATCATCAGGCGCGCGTCGCCGAGCGGCAGCAGTGGGTGCGCGACGTAGTGGGCCGATCCGTGGAGGCCGTCTTCCTCCGAGCCGAACGCGATCACCACCACGGTCACCGCGGGGCGCTGGCCGTCGTGCGCGAGCGACTCGGCGATCGCGACCAGCCCGGCGATGCCGGAGGCGTTGTCGTCGGCGCCGGGATGGATCTGGCCGTCGACCACGCCGAGGTGATCGTAGTGGGCGCCGATCACGACGTGGCCGGCGCGCGGATCGCTGCCGGGCAGCAGGCCGATCACGTTCTGGCTGCGGGCGCCGTCGGGTCGGGTGAACGGCTGCAGGTAGCCGCCGTCGCCGCCGGGCTCGAGGCCGGCGGCGCGGAACCAGGCCGCGACCTTGTCGGCAGCCGCCGCCTCGTCACCGGTGCCGCCGCCGCGCCCGCGCAGCGCCGGATCGGTGAGCACCCCGACCCGCGCGCCGATGGAGGCGGCATCGACGAACCACAGGCCATCGACCACCGTCCCGCTGCTGGCGACCGGCGCCGGCGCGTCGGCCGGCACCGCGATCAGCCGCGGCCCACGCCGCTCGACCTCGCGACCGCAGCCAGCCGCGGCCACCAGCGCGCACAACCCGAGCGCACCGGCGGCGCGCACCGAGCCCGCGCGCCGGCGCACGATCACCGCAGGCCCAGGACGTCGAGCATGTCGTAGCGACCCGGCTTGCGGCCGACCAGCCAGGCCGCCGCGCGCAGCGCACCCTGGGCAAAGATCCCGCGGTCGGTGGCGCGGTGGCTGATCTCGACCCGCTCGCCGGCGCCGAAGAAGTAGGCGGTGTGCTCGCCGACCACGTCGCCGCCACGCACCGCGACCGCGCCGATCTCGCCGTCGGGACGCGGGCCGACGTCGCCCTCGCGAGCGAACCGACCGACCACGGCCAGGTCCTGATCGCGCGCGGCCGCGATCGATCGCGCGATCGCCAGCGCGGTGCCCGACGGCGCGTCGCGCTTGGCCTTGTGGTGCAGCTCGACGATCTCGGCGTCCCAGTCGGGGCCGAGCGCGCGGGTGGCCTGCGCGACCAGCCCGAGCACCAGGTTGACGCCGACCGAGTAGTTGGCGGCGACCACCACCGGCGCGACCTCGGCCAGCGCGGCCAGCGCGGCCTCCGCCCTCACGGTGAGCCCGGTGGTGCCGATCACGGCGGCGACCCGCCGCCCGCGCGCGGCGTGGGCGATCGCCTCGGTGGCATCGGGCGTGGTGAAGTCGACGTAGACCGGCGCGGCCGCGAGCGCGGCGTCGATCAGCGCGGTGGTCACCACCCCGGGCGCGACCTCCCGACCGATCGCGGGCGAGTCGGCGCGGTCGAGCGCGGCCGCGATCCGGACCGCCGTCGAGCGCGCGGCGGCCGCGATCAGGGCCTGGCCCATGCGGCCGGTGGGCCCGAGGATCGTGACCGCGATGGTCACAGCAGGCCTTGCG
The DNA here is from genome assembly GCA_046597055.1 of Kofleriaceae bacterium. GTDB lineage: Bacteria > Myxococcota_A > Polyangia > Haliangiales > Haliangiaceae > UBA2376. The sequence goes on from JBKJLC010000209.1 coordinate 2,071, forward strand.
CGACCAGCTCGCTGCGCAGCTGCTCGGCGAGCGCCGCGGTGACCGGGAAGATCGGCGACCGCAGCTCGGGCCCGATCCGCCCCATCAGGTGCAGGCAGGCCTTGGTCGGCGCCGGGCTCGGCTCCGCGAACAGCAGGTTGTTGAGCACCCGCAGCCCGTAGTGGAGCTCGCGCGCGCGCGCCCAGTTGCCTGCGGCGGCCGCGTCCCACATGTCCGCCATCTGTGCCGGCGCGACGTTCGACACCACCGAGATCACGCCGCGCGCGCCGATCGCGTAGAGCGGGAACGCGGTGCCGTCGTCGCCCGACAGCACGGTGATGCGCGCGCCGAGCCGCGCGATCAGCTCGGTCGCGCGGGCCAGATTGCCGGTGGCCTCCTTGATCGCGACGATGTTGTCGATCGCGGTCAGCCGCACGACGGTGTCGGGCAAGAGGTCGCAGCCGGTCCGGGTCGGCACGTTGTAGAGGATGACCGGCAGCGGGGTCGCCCGCGCGATGGCCTCGAAGTGGCGGAACAACCCGTCCTGGCTGGGCCGGTTGTAGTAGGGCGTGACGTGCAGGAGCGCATCGGCGCCCGCGTCCTGGGCGCGCCGGCTCAGGTCGAGCGCCTCGGCGGTCGCGTTGCCGCCGGCGCCAGCGATGATCGGGATCCGGCCGGCCGCGACCTTCACGCAGTGCGCGATCACGCCGATGTGCTCGTCGAAGTCGAGCGTGGCCGACTCGCCGGTGGTGCCGACCGCGACGATCGCGTCGATGCCGCTCGCGATCTGCCACTCGATCAACCGGGTGAGCGCCTCGTGATCGACCGCGCCGCCCTTCATCGGCGTCACCAGCGCGGTCATGGCACCTTCGAGCACGGGACGATTCATGGTCTTCACCTCGGGCGGCAGCATGCGGGCGCGCTGTGACAGCGCGGGCACTCACATACCAGAACGCCGGACGACCGTCCGTGATTTCCTCGACGAGCGGGCGTCAGCGCGGCGCGCTCAAGGCTTCGGCGCGCGCAGGATCACGCGCGCCTGCGCGATGTCCTCGTCGATCTGGCGCAGCAGCGCGTCGACGGTGTCGTAGCGGGCCTCGTCGCGCAGCCGCGCGATCAACGCGACCCGGACCTCGGCGTCGTACAGATCGGCATCGAAGTCGAGCACGTGGACCTCGAGGGTCAGCGCGCCGGCGTCGACGAAGGTCGGGTTGGTCCCGAGGCTGGCGACCGCGGGCCGGGCCGGGCCGGCCGCGCCGGGGCCCTTGCACGCCAGGGTGACCGCGTAGATGCCGGGGGCGACCAGCAGATCGCCGGCGGGGGCGATGTTGGCGGTCGGGATACCGAGGCCCTTGCCGCGACCGGCGCCGCGCACGACCACGCCGTCGATGTCCCAGGGCCGGCCCAGCAGCGCGGTCGCGCGCGCCAGGTCGCCGCCGCGCAGGTAGCGGCGGATCCGCGACGACGACGCCACCTCGCCGTCGACGGTCACCGCGGCGACCACGTCGACCGTGAAGCCGTGGCAGGCGCCCTCCGCCGCCAGGGTCTCGACCGTGCCCGAGCGCGCCTGGCCGTACGAGAAGTCGTGGCCGACGATCAGGTGGCGCGCGCCGAGCGAGCGCACCAGGACCTCGGTGATGAAGGCCGGCGCCGGCAGCGCGGCGAGCTCGGCGGTGAACGGCTCGACCACGACCGCGTCGACCCCGGCCGCCGCCAGCAGCTCGAGCTTGCGCGCGGTGGTGGTCAGGAGCGGCGGCGCCAGGTGCGGCACCAGCACCCGGGTCGGGTGCGGATCGAACGTGAGCACGACCACCTCACCGCCGGTCGCGGCGGCGCGCTCCTTCGCGCGCGCCAGCAGCGCGGCGTGGCCGTGGTGGATGCCGTCGAAGTTGCCGATCGCGATCGCCGGCGATCGCAGCGCTCGGTGAGGCGCGCGATGTCCGGCCAGCACGTCCATGGCCGGGCACCTTACCCGCTGACCTCAGGTCAGGGCAAACGGCGCGGCCAGCAGCACGGCCAGGGTCGCCCCGGCCAGCGCCTGATGGACCGGGCGCGCGACCTGGTCGGCGACGGCGGCGACCGCGAGCCCGAGCCCGAGCGTCCAGGCGGCGAGCGCCGGCGTGGCCAGCGGCAGCGCGAGTGGCACCAGCGTGGCCAGCGCGCCGACCGCGAGCGCACCCAGCCAGCGATCGGCCCGCGCGCGCGCGAGCGCGATCACCCCGAGCGCGCCGGCGATGATCGCGATCGGGCCCAGCCGGTCGACCGCGTCGGCCAGCCACGCGGCCGCACCGGCGCTCGCCGGTGGCGCGGCCCACGACGGCCCGTGGCCGAGCGCGCCGAGCAGCACCAGCAGCGCGGCCGTGAGCCCGCCGAGCCACGGCGCCAGCGACAGCCAGCGCGCGCGCGGATCGGCGCGCCGCGTGATCAGCGCGGCCGCCACCAGCGCCAGCGGCCACGCGCGCAGGTCGGCGATCACCACGACCACCGCCAGCAGCGCGGCGACCAGGCCCCGATCGACCGGATGATCGCCGGCGCGGACCAGCCGCTCGCTGGCCGTCAACAGGCCGGCGGTCGCCACCAGCGCGATCGCCTCGGCGCCCAAGACCGCACCGGCGGCGCGCGCCGGCGGACACGCGGCGAGCCACCCGCCCGCGACCGCGCCGCCGATCACGCCGCTCCAGCCCGCGCGCGCCGCGGCAACCACGTGGGTGGTCAGGCCGACCGCGAGCGCGACCAGCGCCGGGCTCACCCAGGCGCCCGGCGCGGGCGCAGCGCCAGTGGCCACCGCGATCGGCGCCACCAGGCTGGTCAGCGCGATCGCCGCGAGCGCGAGCGGCGCGAGCCGTCGGGTCCGGGCCAGGGGATCGAGCATCACCGGGTGACGCTAGGGCCCGCGCCCCGATGGCGCAAAAAAACGGCGGCCGGGCCCGGCCGGGTCAGCTGATCACGGGAAGATGCCGCGCTCCTTGTAGCAGGTGCGCAGGCGCTCGAGGCCGATCGCGTACGAGGCCGTGCGCCAGTCGCACCGCTTCGCGAGCGTGTACTGGCGGACCTGCGCGTAGGTCTGCTTCATGCGCTTCTCGAGGCGCGCCAGCACGTCGGCGTGGTCCCACTGCTCCGCCCGCTTGTTCTGCAGCCACTCGTAGTAGCTGACGATCACGCCGCCCGAGTTGCAGAGGATGTCGGGGATGACGTCGATGCCCTTGCCGAGCAGGTGCTCCTCGGCCTCGGGGAAGGTCGGCCCGTTGGCGCCCTCGACCACGACCTTGGCCTTGAGCATCTTGGCCTCGGCCAGGCCCAGCTCGAGCTCGAGCGCGGCCGGTACGAAGATGTCGGCCTCGAGCGCGAAGAACTCGTCGCGGCTGATCTTGGCGGCGCCGCGGTAGCCGGTGACCGAGCCGGTCTTGGCGACGTGCTCGCCGAGCTTGTGCGGGTTGATGCCCTCGGGGTTGGCGAGATAGCCGCCGTGATCACCGACGCCGACGATGACGGCGCCCTTCTGCGACAGCAGCCGAGCGGTGTAGCTGCCGACGTTGCCGAAGCCCTGGATGATGACGTGGCAGCCGTCGAGGTTGAAGCCCTTGTCCTTGGCCCACTCGGTGATGCAGTGGACCACGCCCGATCCGGTCGCCTCGGCGCGGCCGTAGCTCCCGCCGGCGGCGATGCTCTTGCCGGTCACCACGCCGCGGCCCGAGTTGCGCTCGTTCTGGCCGACGATGTTGACGTAGGTGTCCATGATCCAGACCATGGTCTGGGCGTTGGTGCCGACGTCAGGCGCCGGGATGTCCCACTCGGGGCCGATGTTGTTGCCGAGCGCCGACGTGAAGCGGCGGGTGATGCGCTCGAGCTCCGCCTGCGAGTGCGCGCGCGGGTCGAGCTTGACGCCGCCCTTGCCGCCGCCGAACGGGATCTCGTGGAGCGCGCTCTTGTAGGTCATCCAGGCGGCGAGCGCCTTCATCTCGTCGAGGTTGGCCTCGTGGTGATAGCGGATGCCGCCCTTGTACGGGCCGAGCACGTTGTTGTGCTGGACCCGGTAGCCCTTGAAGACCTTCATCGACCCGTCGTCCATGCGGACCGGGAAGTTGGTGATGATCTCGTTCTTGGGCTGGGCCAGGATCTCGGCGAAGTTCGGCTCGAGCCCGATCAGCTTCATCGCCTTCTCGACCTGGCGCGTGGCGATGTCGAACAGGTTGCCGCGATCCTTGAGGCTCACGGCGTCGGCCGGCTTCACAGCGCCCTTGGCGGCCGGGGCCGCGGTGTCGGTGGTCATGTGAGGTTCCTTGTTGGCGGGCAGTGACGTGCGCGGCGATGTATACGAACGCTGCGATGTTCCGCAAGCGTGCGCAGAGCCGGATTCAATGATGGACGAAGACAAAGCGCAACAGCACGACCGGCGCCTGGCCGGCACGATCGTCTCCGGCGGGCGCCTGCGTGCGCTGGTGCTCGAGCTGTGGCAGCGGACGCGGCTCGACTGGGGCTTCGTCAGCGACCGACTCTCGCAGACGTTCCGCAAGGAAGCCTGGCTCGGCTCCGGTGACCGTCGGTTCGTCGCCGAGACGCTCTACGGCATGGTGCGTCATCTGCGGCGCATCGACGCCGCGGTGGGTGCGGGTGCGCGCCGCGGTGCGTCGCCGCGCGATGCCGAGCGGCTGGTCGCGTACTTCGTGCTCGAGGGCATGCTGTCGGTCGACGACGCGAAGCGCGCCGAGCCCGCGATCGACTGGCGCAAGGCGGCGGCGATCGACGAGGTGCTCGCGAAGGAGCGCGACCCGGCCAAGCGGATCGCCATGGCCTGCTCGCTGCCCGACTGGCTGGCGGCTCGCCTGGTCGCCGACTGGGGCGATCGCGCCGAACCGCTCGCGCGCTCCTTGAATCACCGCGCGCCGATGACGATCCGCGCCAACCGGCTCAAGACGACCCGCGACGAGCTCGCGCGCGCGCTGGCGGGCCAGCAGCTACGGACCGAGCCCGGCGCCCACGCGGCTGACGCCCTGCACGTGCTCACGCGCACCAACCTGTTCGGCCTGCCCGAGCTCAAGGCCGGCTGGTTCGAGGCGCAGGACGAGGGCAGCCAGCTGCTCGCCGAGCTGGTGACCGCGTCGCCGGATCCGACCGCGCCGATCAAGATCCCGGTGGTGGTCGACATGTGCGCGGGCGCCGGCGGCAAGACGCTCGCGCTGGCCGCGGCGATGGGCAACCACGGCCGCGTGATCGCGTGCGATATCGATGCCGGCAAGCTCGACGAGCTGCGCCGGCGCGGCCGCCGGGCCGGGGTCACCACGGTCGAGACCCACCTCCTGCCCGGCGGCGACTGGCCCGACGCGCTGGAGTCGCGGCGCGATCACGTCCCGCGCGTGCTGGTCGACGCCCCGTGCACCGGCACCGGCGCGCTCCGCCGCAACCCGGAGGCGCGCTGGCGCATGCAGGCCGGCGAGCTCGACGGCTTCGTCCGCCGCCAGGTCGAGATCACCAGCCGCGCCGCGAGCCTGCTCGCGCCTGGCGGCCGGCTGATCTACGCGACCTGCAGCCTGCTGACCGCGGAGAACCAGGGCGTCGCCGAGACGGTCGCGGCCGCGCGCGGTCTGCGCGTCATGCGGTTGCAGGAGGTGCTGGGCGACCGCGCCGCCGGGCTCGCGAGCGACGACGGGCGGTTCTTCTCGGTCGCGCCCGACCGCCACGGCACCGATGGCTTTTTTGCCGCCATCCTCGAGCGCCCCCGGTAGCCGCGGGCTAGCCGCGGCTGCGGGCCTTCGAGACACGTTGCGGAACGCAACGCGAACTCGCGACGCCGCCCACATGTGCTCGTGCGCGTCGTGGTGATAGGTTGCCGGGGCACCCGCATGTCGGTCGACTTCACTGTCATCAAGGATCTTGCCGGGCTCCGCGAGCTCGAACCCGCGTGGCGCGAGCTGGCCCAGCTGGGCGGCTCCGGCGCGCTGTTCCGCGGCCCCGATTGGCTGATGCCGTGGTGGCACGCGTACCACCAAGTGCTCCATGCCGAGCCGGTGGTGCTGGTCGGGCGCGCCGGCGACGAGCTGGTCTGCATCGCGCCGCTGTACCTGCGCACCAACAAGCTGCCGCTGGTCGAGGTCCGCGAGCTGCGCCTGTTCGGCGACGCCGGCCCGCGGCCGCCCGCGCTCGACATCATCGTGCGCCCGGGCTGGGAGGACAAGGCCGGCACCCAGCTCGCGCGCGAGCTGGTCGACCTGGGCAAGAGCTGGGACGTGATCGACCTCGAGCCGCTCGCGGATCCGTCGCGCACCCGCGCCAACCTCATCGCGCGGCTCGGCTCGGCCGGCTTCATGGTCGAGTCGTCGCCGACCGCCGGTGGCGCGCGCCGCCTGGCCTTGTCGCTCTTGCGGCCCGAGGTCGACGCCGCCTCGTCGTCGGGCGACAGCCTGGTGACGGTCTACGCCGACGATCCGGTCTCGATCCGCAAGGGCATGAGCGCGCTGCGCCGGCTGTCGCGCCTCGAGTGGGCCGATCGCGACGAGCAGAGCCCGCTCGCCGACGCCGAGGCGGTCGGGCTGCTCGAGGAGGTCGCCACCACGCAGGGCAAGCTCGGCCGCGCCCGGCTCGCGCTGCACGCCGACTCGTCGGGCGAGGCGGTCGCCGCCGCGCTGGTGGTCGACGACGGTGAGCGTGCGGTCGTGCTCGCGCTCGCGGTCGATCCGGAGCACGTCGCGCGCGGGGCCGCGGCCCGGTTGATCGCGGTCGAGGCCGCGGCGGCCGCCGCGCGCGGGCGGGTCGCGCTCGACGTCGTCACCGGCGCCGCCGAGTACCCGCTGCCGCCGTTGCCGATGTCGCGCCAGGGCGCGCTGGCCGTGCGGATCTGGAACGCGACCCGCGGGGCCTCGGTCAGCCGCACCTACGAGGGGGTCCGCCGGCGTGCCCGCGCGGTCCGCGAGACCCCCGGGGTGGCAGCCTCCCAGGCCCGGGCCGCGTGGGCGCGCATCCGGAGCGCGGCCCAGGAAGTCGCCGGGTACCAGCGCATGCACCTCTATCGTGGCCAGCTGTGGACGCGCGGCATCGAGCCGACGGCGGGGCTGGTGCTCGCCCGCTTCACCGAGGCCGACTTCGACGCGCTGCCGCCCCAGGCCAAGGCCGACATCAGCGAGCAGCTCGTGCTCGACGAGGCCCAGGCCCGGGCCAGCTGGGGCCGCGGCGATCTCGCGCTGCTGGCCCGGCTCCACGACCGGCCGGCCGGCATCGCCTGGGCCGCGCGCGGCCCGGTCGAGGTCCCCGAGCTGGCCCGCACCCTGTCGCTGTCGAAGTACGAGGCCTACATCCACGACGTCTACGTCGCCGGCGCGGCCCGCGGGCGCGCGGTCGCCCCGGTCATGCTCGAGCAGCTCGCCCGCGAGCTCCGTGACCTCGACGTGTTCCGGGCCTGGGCGCTGATCGGCGCCGACAACCAGGGCTCGGTCCGCGCCTTCGAGAAGGCCAGCTACACCGCGGTGTGCGACGTCATCTACGCCCGGATGGCGAGCGTGAACCGGATCGTCCTGCGGCCCCCGGATCCCGAGGCCAAGGAGCTGTTCGGGATCGTGTGAGCGAGCGAATGAAGCGGGCGCCCCGGATTCGCGCTAAGCCTTCGGCTACGACATGACCGCCACCGAGCGCATCACCATGGTGGTCCTCAACGAGGACGGCACCCGCGACAAGTTCATGCTGTCCTCGTGGGTCGGCATCCCGCGCAAGCACGAGCTCATGTGGCTCGGCGACGACCCGTACATGGTGATCGAGGTCGAGTACGCGGTGGCCGAGGGGTTCTTCGGCGCGCGCTCGATCGACGCCGCCGGCATCTACGTCCGGCGCCTGACCAAGGACGAGCAGGAGGCGGTCGCCCGCCGCCTGGCCAACCCGATCCGCGGCAAGGACGAGCAGCCGTTCCGGCCGTGATCGCGCGCTGACCGCCTCCGCCCACTGGCCCGTGCAGGGTGCGGCAGCCACCCGCACCACGGCTGCATCGGCGGTGGCCGCGCTGATGGCGAGTAGCGTGGCGCCTTCGGAACGCGCATGTTCATCGCCGGGCGCGGCGATTCCGCGGCCTCGCCCGCGCTATGCCAGGCGCCGGCTGGACGCGCCGATCACGTGTGACTCGCCGATCGCCGGGGCACCGGCCGCGCACCGGCCAGCGGCGACTGCCAAGCGATCCGGCGCCGCGTCCGAATGACACCACGCCGCCTGGCCCTGCCGACACCGAGTCCGCGCTCCGGAGGCATCAGCCCGCGCATAGGATGCGGGCATGTACCTGCGGCACCTGCGCGTGCAGAACGTGAAGCTCCTCCGCGATGTCGCGATCGACTTCGTGGGCGCCGACGGCAAGCCGCGCATGTGGACGGTGTTCGTCGGTGAGAACCGCCTGTGCAAGACGACGTTGCTGCAGACCATCGCTGTCGCGGCAAGCGGGCGCGACAAGGGCACACACCTGGCGACCGATGTGATCGACTCGTGGCCCGATCTACGGCGACCGGAGGCAACGATCGAGATCGACGCGGACTTCGAGTTCAGCAAGGAGCGACACGCGCGACGCGAATACTTGGCAAGCAACGGCGTGGTCAACCGGACATTCGCTGGACCCCCGAGACTCCACTCTCGCCTCGCACTGGCACTCGGCCGCAGCGTGTTCGATGGCGAGAGCGATCAGCATCGCAAGTGCTCTTTGCGAGAAGCGCGAGGAGCAAGCCAAGTATCGGGACGTCGAGCACTACCGACCGAAGGCGCACTATTGGTGGCTCGCATGGAACTGGGACAACCTGCTCTTCGCATGCTTCGAGTGCAATCGCGACCACAAGGGCGAGCGATTTCCACTGGTGGACGAGACGACGCGGCTTGTCGCCGAGGCCATCCCCCCTGGTCGTGAGCAGCCCTTGATCCTCGACCCGTACGATCCCTCCATCGATCCGCGACGCCATATTGAGTTTCGGCGCGATAGGGTCCAAGGCAAGGAACGCTGGACGCCATATGGCCTTACCGAGTGCGGCAGGACGACTATCACGATCTGCGGCCTGGATCGTCCATCGTTGCTCGGGCGCTACGGTGAGCATGTCCGCGATCTCGTCCGGCCCAAGATCGGGTTGTTCGAAGGCGCGTGTACGTCCGGGGACGCCCAGCAGATGGCGGCGGCCTGGTCGACGTTGCGGCGCAGCCTCCTCGCCCCTGGCCAGGAGTTCTGTGCGCGATCGCGCGACGCCGTACGGGCGCTCGTGTCCGTGAAGATTCGTGAGCGCTTAGATCTGGACCTGTAGACGCTCCTGAGCGGCTACCTGCGCGACCCGGCTCAGAGGCCGGGGGTCGGCGCCGACAGGATCTTGAGGCGGCCGGTGAGGCCGCTCGACACGTGCACGATGTTGTCGGCGTCGACGAACACGGCCTCGAAGTCGGGCAGGCGCTCGACCAGCGGCATCGCCTGCTTGGCACCCATGATGAACAGCACCTTCGACCAGGCGTCGGCGGTGAAGGCATCCTTGGCCATCACGGTCACCGAGCGGGTCGCGCGCGCCGGCTGACCGGTGCGCGGGTCGAGGATGTGGTGGTAGCGGACGCCGTCCTTCACGAACCCGCGCTCGTAGTCGCCCGAGGTCGAGAACGAGTGATCGGCGATCGGCGCCACCGCGAAGCTCTGGTCGCGCGGGCCGCGCGGGTCGCGGATGCCGACCACCCAGGGCTTGCCGGTCTTGGCCCCCGACACGTACATGTCGCCGCCGGCCTGCACGATGAAGTCGGCGAAGCCGCCGTCGATCAGGATCTTCACCGCGCGATCGACCGCGTAGCCCTTGGCGATGCCGCCGAGCGTGATCTTCATGTGCTTGCGCTTGAGGCGCACCGTCCGCTGGCGCCGGTCGAGCGCGATGCGCTTCCAGCCGATCTGCTTGAGCCGCGCGCGCACGTCAGCCGGCGCCGGCAGCTCGCCGGTCATGTCCTCGTCGAAGCGCCACAGCCCGCCGAACGCGCCGACCGTGATGTCGAACAGGCCCCTGGACTGCTTCGAGACCTCGACCGCCCGCTCGATCACGGTGAAGGTCTCGTCGGACACCGTCACCGGTTTGCCGCCCGCGGCCGCGTTGATGCGCGACACCTCGCTGTCGGGCGTCCAGGTCGTCATCATCTCGTCGAGCCGGCGAAACTCGGCGAACACCGCCTGCGCACCCCGGGTGGCGGCGTCCTCGTCGTCGGACCACAGGGTCACCTGGACCGCCGTGCCCATCGCGGTCTCGGTGTAGACGAGCTTGCGCGGCGCTGGCTCGACCGGCGGCTCCGCGACCGCCGCCTGCGCCGTCAGGATCAGCGCCAGGCCGAGCGCGGCCGTCGCGGCGGCCGCGCGCGTCATCAGCCGCGCACCAGGTCGACCACGCGCAGGATGATCAAGAGACCGCCGACGCCGAGCGCGAGCAGCACCGCGACCACCGAGAGGCCGAGGGTGCCCTGCGACTCCTGCTGGATGCCTTTCCACATGCCGACCATGGCCGGGATCGCACCCGACAAAGCGACGATGCCGCCGAGGATCGAGCCTTCGGTGAAGCCGCCGAGCAAGCCGATCACGAGGCCAACGGCGACGAGACCGAACGCGACCGCGGCGGGGACTTTCGAATCAGGAACAGGCTGGGCCATCCGCGAACCTCCGCGGACAGCCTAGCATCCACCCGAGGCTTCGCTCGCGAGCGGTGCTGGTTGTCGGATCCGGCGTAGCCAGACCTCGCACCCGTCGCGTGACCCCGAGCACCCGGAGTCATTGCTGAAGCGCTCGCTTCGCTCGCTAGGCCTCGACGTACGCGCGAAGCTGCTCGCGCATGACCTCGTCGGACAGCGCGGCCTGGACCACCTCGAGCAGACAGTCGGCGAGGGCGACCATCATGTCGTTGGGGCCCTTGTCGCGCGCGATCCGGGCGAGGAGCGCCTTGGTGTCGCGGCTCTCGTCACCAGCGAGAAGCTCTCGGACCTTCTCGGCCGTGAGGTCGCCCTGGAAGTCAACGAAGACATGGTCGCGAAGGTAAGCCACGAGCCGGTTCATCGTCGGCCGATGTACCTTACCGGGTTCGAGATTTCAAGGCGCGGCGGCGGTCTGCGCACCACGCGCGCACGATGCGCGACGCGCCGCGGCCCTTGCCGGCCGCGCCTGCGACAGCCAGCATGGGACCCGATGGCCCGGATCCTCATCACCGGCTTCTGCGCGGTCCCGGGCCCGACCCGCGCCGGCGTGCAGCTCCGGCATGTCGTGCGAGCGCTCACGGCCAGCCACACGGTCGACCTGCTGGTCGTGCGCGAGGGCGATCAGGCGTACGTCGAGCGCCAGGGCAACGGCCGGCTGCTGCGGGTGCCGACCCACGACCACGACCTGCGCGCGCAGGTCCAGGCGTTCCAGCGCGCGCTGCGCCGCCAGCTCGAGGGCGCCGACTACGATGTCGTCCACTGCCGCGACGGCTGGAGCGGGCTGCCGGTGCTCGAGAGTCGCGAACGGTTCGGCTACGCGGTCGTCTTCGACCTGGCGCGCGCCCCGATGACCGAACGCCAGCACCTCGAGCCCGCGCTGGTCGCCGAGCTCGAGCGCGACGAGGAGACCTGCCTGCTCGAGGCCGACCTGGTCCTGGCGCCGACCGAGCCGGCCCGCCGCTACGCCCTGGCCCGGGGCCGACCCGACCGGGTCGTGCTGTCCCCGCCCGGGGTCGACGTCGACCGCTTCGACTGGGATGAACCGACCGACGACGGCCCTCCGGTGGTCCTCTACCTCGGGGCGATCGCGCCCGGTCACGGCGTGCGCGTGGTGCTGCGCGCGATGGTCGACGTCGTGCGGGCGACCGCGGCCCGGCTGGTGCTGTGCGGGCCGATCGCGCCCGGCTTCGACAGCACCCTGCGCGCCGATATCGCCGAGCTCGGGCTGCGCTCGCGGGTCGAGATCCGGCCGCCGGTCGACCACGAGCAGGTGCCGGCGCTGATCGCGACCGCCGCGGTCTGCGTGGCGCCGTCGGCGGCCGAGCTGACCCCGCGACCGTACGTGCTCTATCCGACCAAGCTGCTCGAGTACATGGCGTGCCGGCGCGCGGTGGTCGCACCGCGCCGGGGCACGGTCGCGATGTTGATCGATCACGGCCGCGAGGGCCTGCTGTTCCAGCCCGGCGATCCGGCCGATCTCGCCCGCAAGCTCGCCCGCCTGCTCGAGGACGGCGTCCTCCGCGACCGCATGGGCCAGTGCGGCTACGAGCGGGTCCGGCGCGAGTTCACCGCCTCGGCGGCCCGGCGCGCGATCCGCAAGGGTTACCAGCAGCTGGCCGACCGCCCCGAGTGGCGGGCCCGCTTCGTCGACGCGCCGAGCGGGAGCCACGAGCTCGAGCGGGTGGCCGGCGATCGGCGGGCGACCCCGGTCCCCGGCGACGGGCCCGACGACGACTTCGAGGCGACCGTCTACGAGGCGGCGCCGACCGGCGCGCGCAGGCCTTCGATCGACGTCGTGCTCGAGTCATCGCTGTCGGCGCTCGACGCCGCCCTGGTCACGCTCGACGCGGACGTCGACAGCAGCGACGATGTCGGCGACGACAGCGACCTGCAGCCGGTCCCGTCGTTCGCCGTCGACCGCGCCGGCCACGGCGACCCGACGCTGGAGCGCGCGCTCACCGCCGAGCCGCGCGCCGGCTCGCTGACCCCGTCGGGACCGCTGTCCGCCCGCTCGCGCCGGCGCGGTCCACGGCCGTCGCCATTCGAGCGCTCCAGCTGGCCGACCGCCGACGGCGGCGATGGCGATGGCGACCTCGGCCCGGTCCGCCAGCGCAGCGGCAAGGAGGCATGGATCGTCGTCCATACCCGCCGCGACCGCCACGACAACGAAAGCACGCCGGTCGACGTGGTCCCGATCGCGCCGGCCAGCGAGCCGAGCACGTTCGTCTCGGGCGAGATCGACGCGCCCACGCCAGCGCCCGAGCTGATCGACGATGAAGGCGTGTTCACCGCGGCCAGCTTGCTGCTGGGGGCCAAGCCGGACACCCAGCCCTGACCCGGCCTCCTGGCCGGGCCGATGCCCCTTCGCCGCGCGCCGGCGCGGTGGCGCTGCTCCGTACAGCTCGAGCCAGGCCCCCGGGCCGGGCCCGACCGATCAAAACTGCTGTAGAGTCGGCCCGCGTGATCCTCGCGGTGCTGGCCAACTTGGCGGTGGGACTCGTGTTCGCGTGGGCAGCCCGCGAGCGCTTGCGCGCCGATGGTCCGTTCGCCCCGCCCGCGTTCCTGCTGGTGCTCACCCATGTCGGCCTGGTCACCGCGCCGGTGACGCTCTATTTCTACGCGGCGCACCCGGACTGGTCGTGGCTGTACCTGGTCGATCCGGCCGGGGTGCCGACCCTGGCGATCGTGCCGCTGGTGGTCGCGCACGGCCTGTGCACCCTGGGTGGCTGGTACCTCGGCGGCCTGCTGGTGCGGCTCGACAAGCCGCGCGCCCTGATGTGGCTGGCGATCGGCGCGACCGCCAGCTTCTTGCTCGGCGTTGGCCTGGCGCTGCCGCGGCTCCTGACCGCCACCACCTTCGCTGGCTGGCGCAAGGGCGTGACCGGCGGGCTGATGGGCGTGGAGCTCGGCTGGGCGCTGCTGGTGACGATCGCGGCCGCCGCGGGCGCGCTCGGCTACGTGCTGGTCGAGCTCCTCCGCGACAGTCGGCGCGTCCGATCGCGCTGAGCCGGTCGCGACGACGCGTGTGCGATGAATGCAACGTGCTGGAATTCTTGACCGTCTCGACGGCGCGGTGATACCAACGAGCCACATGGCCGTTCCGGGGAAGCAGGTCGCGCTCTTGCTGGCGCTGTCATTGGGCACCGCCGGCGCGGGCTGCGGCCCGATCGGTTACGTCAGCCAGGTGACGCGCACCGCCGCGACCTCCGTCGAGGAAGCGCGGGCGCTCAACGCCGCGAAGTACGCGCCGTACTGGTGGACGCGCGCGGTCGAGTACCTGCACCAGGCGCGCGAGGAGGCGGCCCACGCCGACTTCGAGGCCGCCAACCGGTTCGGACGCCTCGCCAGCGAGGCCGCGGACCAGGCGAAGGCCGACGCGATCCGACGCGCCGCCGATCCCAAGCTGATGCAGGAGATCACGATCCCACCGCCGCTGCCGGCGCGCGGACAGGGCGGGCTCGCCCCCGCGATCGACGACCGCGACGCGCCGGGCGAGGGCACGCCGTGATCCGGCGCGGGCTGATCATCGTCGCGCTCGTGGTCGCCGGCTGTGCCGGCTCGGCGGTGCGCGACCGCACCCGGACGGTCGATGGCCTCATCACCACCGCGCGCGACAACGGCGCGCTGCGCTGTGCGCCGGTCGAGCTGGCGATGGCCGAGAGCCACAACGACTTCGCCAAGCAGGAGCTCGCCGAGGGTAACTACTACCCGGCGCGCCGCGAGATCGAGATCGCCGAGACCAACGCGCGGGCCGCGGTCGAGAAGTCGCCCCGGGACCGCTGCAATCCGGGCAACCGCCCGCCCGACGCCCCGCCGGCGATCGACACCGACGGCGACGGCATCTACGACGACGTCGACGAGTGCCCACGCGCGCCCGAGGACAAGGATGGCTTCGAGGACGCCGACGGCTGTCCCGAGGACGATAACGACGCCGACGGCATCGCCGACAAGATCGACGACTGTCCCAACGACGCGGAGGACCGCGACGGCAACGAGGACAGCGATGGCTGTCCCGACCCCGACAACGACCAGGACGGCATCGCCGACCGGGTCGATCAGTGCCCCGACCAGGCCGAGGACGCCGACGGCTTCGAGGACGACGACGGCTGTCCCGACTGCGACGACGACCAGGACGGCTTCGCCGAGTGTCCGCAGCCGCTTGACAAGTGCCCCAAGGAAGCCGGCGTGGCACCCGACGGATGCCCGCAGAAGTACACGATGATCGTGGTCACCGAGACCAAGATCGAGCTCAAGCAGACGGTCTTCTTCGACACCCGCAAGGCGACGATCAAGAAGGTCAGCTTCCCGCTGCTCGACGAGGTCGCGCTCGCGCTGACCGACAACCCGACGATCAAGGTCCGCATCGAGGGCCACACCGACAGTCAGGGCACCGACAAGTTCAACCTGAAGCTGAGCCAGCAGCGCGCTGCGTCAGTCCGCAACTACCTGACCCGCAAGGGAGTCATGGCTGACCGGATGGTCGCGACCGGCTTCGGCGAGGGCGTGCCGATCGCCGACAACCGCACCGCCGACGGTCGAGCGCAGAACCGACGCGTCGAGTTCTTCATCACCTCGCGCTGAAGAGAGACCGCCCGGGCCGCGGTGATTCGATCGACTCACAGCCGTGGCGAGCGGGCGTTAGCACATGTCCTGGGGCGCGGGAGCGGAAGTCCACAAAACTCAGGTTCGCTGTGCTATCCACGCCGCCATGCGGTCCCTGGCTCGCCGGTTCTCCTTCACCGCCGCGCTCGTCGCGGCCAGCGTCTCGATCGTCGGAGCCGTCGCCGGGCCGCTGGCCTATGCCGACGCGAAGTCCAAAAAGGACATCGAGCAGAAGGTCAAGGAGGCGATGGAGAACTACGACCTCCTCGAGTACGAGGAGGCTCGCAAGATCCTCAATCAGGCGCTGACCATCGCCAAGAAGGCGAAGATGGAGAACGACCCGGCGACCGCCAAGGTCCACCTCCGCCTCGGGATCGTCTACTTCGCCGGCTTGCAGGATGCCGAGAGCGCCAAGCTCTCCTTCCTCAATGCGGTCGAGGTCGACAAGAACGTCCAGCTCGACAAGGCGTACTCGACGCCCGAGATGGCCAAGCTGCTCGAGGAGGCCAAGGCCGAGGCGGGCGGCGCCGGCGGCAGCGAGCCGGTCGAGGCCGGCGGCGGCGGTGACGCCGGGGTCGACTGCGCGTCGGTCGAGGGCCTGCAGCACAACATCGTCGACAGCGCCCGGAGCGGCGGCGAGCTGAGCATGCAGGCGATGGTCGGCGCCGATGTCGAGCCGGCCAAGGTCGTCATCATGTTCCGCGCGCGCGGCGCGACCGACTTCTCCGAGGCGAAGATGACCGCCAGCGGGTGCACCTACAAGGGTGCGATTCCCCGGACGGCGCTGTCCGGCGACCTGCTTCATTACTACATC
Source organism: Kofleriaceae bacterium (assembly GCA_046597055.1). GTDB lineage: Bacteria > Myxococcota_A > Polyangia > Haliangiales > Haliangiaceae > UBA2376. Next base: position 18,119 of record JBKJLC010000209.1, read on the forward strand.
GCCGCGTACAACGCGGGCGGCAAGGTGATCGCGTCCAGGGGCTCGGCCGGCTCGCCCAACATCATCGAGGTCACCGGCGGTGGCGGCAGCCGCTCGGGCGACGAGGAAGACCCGCTGGGCGGCGGCGGCGGCGGTGGCAGCGGCGGCAGCGGCAGCGGCAGCGGTGACGTCGGCGGTTCGGTCGAGGTCCGTAACGGGTCGCGCAAGGTCTTCATCACCATCGCCGGCGGCTCGGGTGGCGGCTACGTGACCGGCAAGACCGAGCAGGAGCTCAACGACGTGAAGTGCTGCTTCGCGCCGCAGCTCGTGCACCTGTCGCCGGAGATCGGCTACTTCATCAATTCGACCACGGCGCTCTCGCTCGGCGGCCGCATCGGCTTTCCGATCGGCGCCAACCGCATGGGCCACGCCACCGCGGCCCCGGCCGGCCTCCTGCGCGTCCGCAAGATGCTGGCCGAGGGCGGCGGCGGCCTGAACGTCTCCGGCGCGATCGGCGGCGGCATCATCCGCAACACGATCAAGCTCGACGGCCAGCCCGAGGACATGGACACCGACATCGTCGCGATCGGCCCGCTGCTCGTCGGCGCCAGCGCCGGCTATCAGGCCTCCCTCGGCGCCGGCCTGTCCCTGGTCGCCGAGCTCGGCGCCCTCGCGGGCGTCCCGGTGGTCAAGGAGCTGGGCAGCTCGCGCCTGAACTTCGGGGTCCAGTTCGATCTGAACTTGGGCATCCAGATCGGCTTTTAAGTAGGGCACCCCGGGGGCGCCAGGGCGCCGGGGCCCTTCGACTCCGCGCTTCGCTCAGGGCGAGCGGAGACGGGGCATCGCCTGCGCAAACCGGGCTCGCTGGGAAGTTGGGACGTTCTCGCGGAACCGCGCGAGGAGCCCGGGATGCGAGGCGACGGTGGGGCCCCGACGAGGAGCGACCGTCTGGTCGTGCGAAGGTTGGGGGGGACCGGCAACGAAGCAGACCGGGCCCGCAGCCGGTTCCGCTACTTGACGTGGCGGAGCGGATGCAAGGCCAGGTGGATCTCGCCGGCCGTGACCTCGCAGGTGGGCGGTGACGGCGTCATGACCACGGCGACTTCGACCGTCGCGCCGCCACCCTCGGCCAGGTAGATGACGCGTTTGAGCGCGACCCGGCGGGCGTGGGTGAGCTGGAGGTCGGGGAGCAGCGTCGGGTAGACCTCGAGCATGCCGGAGTCGCGCAGCTCGATGCCGGCGACGTCGCCGGCACAGCCGAGGAACTCGAGGAAGGCCTGGTTGGCGACCCGGACCCGGCCGGTGACGTCGACCGACGCCATCGGGATCGGCGCCGACACGAACACCTCGTAGGCGCCCTTGGTGCGGTGGTCGTGCTCGCGGCGCTCGCGGCCGGTGTCGCTGCCGCTGCTGGGGCCGGGCCGCCGACGCGCGGTCTCCATGCCGAGCATGTTCATGAGCGTCCGCAGCTCGTACATGAACGCGGCGACGTCGACGTGGCGATCGGCGGGGTTCTTGCTGGTCGCCTTGGCGACGATCTCGTCGGCGCGCGCGTCGAGCGGCTCGTCGATCAGCGTGCTCGGCAGCGGGATCTCCGCCTTGAGCTGCTGCTCGAAGACGACGTCGACGGTGCCGGTGAACGGCAGCTTGCCGGTGAGCAGCTCGAAGAACACGATGCCGAGCGCGTACATGTCCGAGGCGATCGTCGCCCCCCCACCCTGGATCCGCTCGGGTGCGAGGTATTCGGGCGTGCCGTCGACCTCACCGACGCCGCGGCCGAGGTCGGGCCGCGACAGGCCGAAGTCGAGCAGCTTCACGCCCCGGCGCTGGGCCGGCCCGCGCACGAGGAAGATGTTCTCGCTCTTGATGTCGCCGTGGATGATCGCGCGGCCGTGGATGTAGCGCAGCGCTTCGCACACGCCCCACATGATGTCGCACGCGACCTTGGGCGCGATCCGACCGCCCTGGCGCAGCTTGCCGTGCATGGTCTGGCCGTCGAGCAGCTCCATCACCATGAACAGCCCGAACTGCGCGTCCTGGCCGAAGTCGACGATCGAACAGACGTTGTCGTGGCTGCACGCCGAGGCGAGCCGGGCCTCGCGATAGAACATCTCGCGGATGCGCGCGTTGCTCGCGATCGGCGCCTTGATCAGCTTCAGCGCGAACGCCTTGCCGAGCACCTGGTGGCGGACTCGCATGACCCGGCCCATGCCGCCACGGCCGAGCTGACCCTCGACGACGTAGCGGCCGCCGATGAGGTCGCCCTGGCGCGCGCCGCGCGGGCGGTCGACCGGGGCGTCGCTGATCGGCAGCGCCGGCTCGGCCAGCTCGCCCAGCTCGCCCAGCTCGGAGCGCATGTCGGTCACGCGCCGGCGCGGCACCGACGGGGCCAGGCCCAGATCCACGGGCAAAGGCGTGAGCCCCATCCCGAGCACGCTCAACGTCAGCGACGGGAGCAGCGTCTCGTGGCCGTCCCGATCATCGTCGTGGTCGTCGCCAGCCTCGGACATCGGCGGGTCCCCAGATACTACCCGAAATCTGCTAAGCAACAGGCGTGGATGAGACGACCTTCGACACGGTAGCGCATGACGAGATGACCTACCTCGAGGAGCGGCTCGGCGAGCTCGACCCCGACGACGTCGAGGTGTCGACCTCGGCCGGGGTCCTCCGGCTCGAGCTGCGCGATGGAACCAAGGTGGTCATCAACAGCCACCGCGCGGCCCGCCAGATCTGGATGGCGGCGGTGTCGACCGCGTGGCATTTCGACCCGATCGGCGAGGGCCGCTGGGTCGCGAGCCGGACCGGCGAGGAGCTGCGCCCGACCGTGAGCCGCCTGCTGCGTGAGCGGGTCGGAGTCGAGGTCGCGCTGTAGTAGTCTCGCGGTCATGGGCGACCCGCCGATCCTGACCGTGGTTCGCATCTGGGCGTCGATGGCGTGGGCCGATGGGGTGCTCGCCGACTCCGAAGCCAGCGCGCTGCGGCGCCTGATCGAGACCGCCGGCCTCGACGGCGAGGCCCAGGCGACCGCCCGCACCTGGCTCGAGGCGCCGGTCGATCTCGACGAGACCGGGCTGGCCGAGCTGTCGGCCGAGGCCCGCACCGGCATCTACCGCGCGGCCTGCCGGATCGCCGCGGTCGATCAGGCGGTGTCTGACCGCGAGCGTTCGCTCCTGTCGCGCCTGCGCGCCGCGCTCGCGCTCGACGCCGACCAGGTCCGCGCGATCGAGGCCGGCATCCCCGGCCTCCCGGTCTCCTAGCCGAGCGCAGGCGAGGCATGTCTCCACGCCGTTCCGATCGGGTCCCGCCTCCGGGCCGGGGCCGACCGATGGATAGGGAGGCTGGGATTCGCGCGAATCCCAGGCGCTGAGTGCGGCAGCGGCGCCACTCGCCGCGGGTGCTGGCATGGCGGACGGCGGTCGCCCTGCTGAGCAACACCGCGATGGCGACCGGCCTGTACCCGCTGGCGCCGCACGCCTGGCTGGCGTGGTCGCGCTGGCGTCGCGACAAGCTCCCGCTGCCGCGCCAGCTGCGCGCGGCGCTGCGCGAGTGGCGGGTCGCGCTCGCGGCCTCGGTGGCCCGGCCGCTCGGCTTCGGGCCGCTGGCCGGTGAGCACGGGCATGGGCCGCGGCCGATCATCCTGGTCCACGGCTACGTCATGAACCGGGCAAACTTTCGGGTCCTGGCCCGGCGGCTGGCCGAGGCCGGGCTGGGGCCGGTGCTCGGCTTCGAGTACTGGACGCTGGGCCGCGCCGCCACCGCCGCCAAGCGCCTGGCCGACTACATCGAGGAGGTCCGCGCCGCGACCGAGGCCGACCAGGTCGACGTGATCGGCCACTCGATGGGGGGCGTGGTCGGGCGCTACTACGTCAGCCTGCTCGGTGGCGATGGCGTGGTGAAGAACCTGGTGACGATCGGGACGCCGCACGCTGGCACCGACGCCAGCTCGATCGGCATCGGGCGCCCCGCCAAGGAGCTGATCCTGAACTCGTCGCTCATGCAGCGGCTCGAGGCCGCGTCGCGCCTGGTCGAGACCCGGCTCACCGTGATCTGGTCGCGGGCCGACGCGCTGGTGTCGCGCGCGCGCAACGCCCGCGTCGCCGGGGTGGACCCCGCCGACGAGCTGATCTTCGACGACCTCGGCCACATGACCATGCTGGTCGACCGCCGGGTCGCCGACGCGATCATCGCGCGCCTGCGCCGCTGAGCGGGGCTGGCCTCGGGCCGGCTCAGCCCGCGGCGAACAGGGTCGCCATCGTCGAGCGCGCGATCGTCACGTCGACCAGATCGCCCGGCTGACCGACCCCGCTGGGCAGGATCACGCTCTTGAAGCCGTCGGTGCGGCCGACCATCTGGGTCGGGTCGCGCCGCGACGCCTGGTGGACCAGCACCTGCTGCGCGGTGCCGACGTGGGCCGCGAACACCTCGGCCGAGATCCGCTCCTGCAGCGCGATGATCTCGGACAGCCGCCGCTGCTTGACCTCGGGCGTGACGTCGTCGGGCAGCTTCTTGGCCGCGAAGGTCAGGTCGCGCTCCGAGTACGCGAACATGAACGCGCTGTCGAAGCGCACCTCGCGCATGATCGCGAGGGTCGCCTGGTGATCGGCCTCGGTCTCGCCCGAGAAGCCCGACAAGATGTCGGTCGACAGCGCGATGGTCGGCATCGCCGCCCGCAGCCGCGCGACGATCGCGAGGTAGTCGGCCACGGTGTAGCCGCGGCGCATGCGCGCCAGCACGTCGTCGGAGCCCGACTGCACCGGCAGGTGCACGTACTTGCACAGCCGCGGCTCCTCGGCGAGCGCGGCGATCACGTCGTCGGTGAAGTCGACCGGGTAGGGCGAGGTGAAGCGGACCCGCTCGATGCCGTCGACCTGCGCGACCGCGCGCAGCAGCTCGGCGAAGGTCACGTCCTCCCACGCGTAGGAGTTGACGGTCTGGCCGAGGAGCACGACCTCCTTGTAGCCGCGCTCGGCGAAGTCGCGGACCTGGCGCAGCACCTCGCGCGGCGCGACCCCGCGCTCGCGACCGCGGGTGAACGGCACCACGCAGAACGTGCAGAACTTGTCGCAGCCGCGCTGGATCGTGACGAAGCCCGACACCCCGTCGCCGCCCTCGGCCCCCGACAAGCCCTCGTAGGTCTCGGCCTTGTCGAGCCGGACGTCGACCACCGGCGCGTCGCCGGTGGCGCGGGCCCGGGCGGCGGCCAGCAGCTCGGGCATGCGGCGGTAGCTGTCGGGGCCGGCGATCACGTCGACCGGGGCGCTGCCGGCGAGGCCCTCCTTGAGGTGCTCGGCCATGCAGCCGACGATCGACAGCACCATGCCGGGGCGCTTGCGCTTGAGCGCGCCCAGCTCGTGGGCGCGGGCCAGCACCTTGGTCTCGGCCTTTTCGCGGACCGCGCAGGTGTTGACCACGACCACGTCGGCATCCTCGGGCCGCTCGACCCGCTGGTAGCCGGCCGTGGTCAGGATCCCGACCAGCAGGTCGGAGTCGGCCACGTTCATCTGGCAGCCGTGGGTCTCCAGGTACACCCGCGGCGCACCGGGAGCAGGGGCGACCGGGGCGTCACCGGCCTTGCGGCGGATCTGGAGCAGCGGGGTCGACACGACCGCCGTGCTTATCACGGGCCAGCCGTCCACGCCAGCACCCGCCGAAGGCCAGTCGTTGCCGCAGGTTGCCGTGCGCACGGCGCCGCTCACGAGGCTTAGTAACGCACATGCGCCACGCCATCGCCGCCGTCGTCACCCTCGGCCTGCTCGCCACCGCCACGACCGCCGTTGCCGACGTGACCGACCGCTGGGTCGCGATCGACAAGGTCGCCGTCAGCCTGAGCTCGACCTCCTTCGGCGGCCAGCGCGAGCTCGTGCTCACCGGGGTCCGAGACGGCGCTGCAGCGGTGCAGACGTCCGCGTACGTGTCAGACGGGTCGACGGAAGATCGTGAGATCGTCACGCGGTGCGAGCGTTTGGTGCTGCTGGCGTTGACCCGACCGGGCCGCTACGTGGTCGAAATAACTCGCGAAAACGGGACATTGCCCCGCTACCATATGAGCTCGTGCCGCCTCGCGCGGGTCGACTGAACCGGTCGGAGCCACCATGCCGACCTCCATCCTCCGCTACGCGGGCGTGCTCGCCGTGGCGCTCGCTGCCTGCGGCGGGTCGCCCGACGAGCCCGCGACCGGCGCCCCGCCGGACGCGTCGACTGACGCCGGGACTGACGCCAGCACCGATGCGCCCCCCGGCCCGAACGACGCCGACGGTGACGGCGTGGCCGACGCCGACGACTGCGCGCCCACCCATCCTGGCCTTCACCACACGCTCGCCTTCGCGTTCCGCGATCACGACGGTGACCAGCGCTACGTGGCCGAGGCCGGCACCGTCTGCGCCGGCGTCGCGTTGCCCGCCGGCTACCGGGCCGACGCACCAACCGACGAGCTCGACTGCGACGACACCCGCGCCGCCGCCTGGCGGCTCGCCAACGCCTACCCGGACACGGACCTCGACGGGTACGGCGTCGCGCCGGTTACCTCGCTGTGCACCGGCGATGGGCTTCCGTCCGGCTGGGCCATCTCCAGCAACGACTGCGCCGCCACCGATGCCACGCGCTGGCAGCTGCTCAGCTACAGCCACCGCGACGCCGACGGCGACGGCGCCTGGGCCGTCGACGCCGGCGAGCTGTGCAGCGGCGCGGCGCTGCCCGCCGGCTACAGCGCGACCGCACCGGCCGGCGAGCTCGACTGTGCGCCCGCCGACCCCGCGCTCTGGCGCGCGCCGTCGCTGTATCCCGACAGCGACGGCGACGGCGTCGGCGTCGAGCCCTCGCTGGCGGTCTGCGTCGGCGTGACCGTCCCAGCCGGCTGGGCCTCGACCGCCGGCGACTGCGCCGCCACCGACGCCAGCGCGTGGCGCATGCTGCCCTACGGCTATCGCGATCAGGACGGCGACGACCAGACCGTCCTGCAGGTCGGCACGATCTGCGCCGGCACCGCGCTGCCGCTCGGCTATCGCACCGGGCCCACCGGCGACGACTGCGATGACGCCGATCGCACGCTCTGGCGGACGGTCGCGCTCTACGCCGACACCGATCGCGACTCGGTCGGCGCCGGGGCCAGCACCGCGACCTGCCTGGGCGCGACCCTGCCACCGGCGACCTCGCTGGCCGGCACCGACTGCGCCGCGACCGACCCGTCGGCCTGGCGCCTGCTGCCGTACGGCTTCGTCGATCGCGACCGGGACCAGGCGACCGTTGCCAGCGCCGGCTCGACCTGCAGCGGCACCGCGCTGCTGCCGCCGTACTATGCGGCCGCGTCGGGCGCCGATTGCGACGACGAGGACCCGGCGCTGACCGGCTACCGGGTCACCTACGCCGATCTCGATCGCGACGGCGTCGGTGCGGCCCCGCGCGCGATCACGTGCCTCGGCGCGGAGTTGCCCCCGGGCCGCCGCCTCGCCGGCTACGACGACGACGACGGCGACCCCGCCGTGATCCTCGACCAGGACAGCGAGGACGAGGAGCTCGACCTCATCCTGAACTGACCCGAGTCGGCCTCGCCCGGGGCCGCAGCTCGCACACCCGCCCGGGCAGGGCTCGCGCTACCCTGGCCCCGCGTGTTCCTCGGCGTCGTGATCGTGCTCGGGGCGCTGGCGCTGGCGCTGGCCCGCTCGGTCGCGCCGCGGCTGGCGCACCGCGCGTTCGCCGCCGGTGGGTTCGCGACCGCCCGGCGGCGCTACCAGGTGATCGTGTGGACGTCGCTGTCGCGCCGGCGCCGCGCCGCCGCCCGGGTCTCGATCGCCGGCGCCTGGCTGGCCGAGGGCAGCTACCCCGCGGGCGAGACCGCGCTCGGCGTCGTCGACGACACGGTCCTCGACCCCGCGACCCGCGCCGGCTGGCTCAACAACCGGGCCTACGCGGCGCTCCGACGCGGGGCCCGCGGCGACGCGGCCCGGGCGCCGCTGGCCTGGGTGCGCGAGGCGCTGACGCTGCGCCCCGACGTGCCGAGCCTGCTCCACACCGAGGGCCTCGCGCTCCACGCGCTCGGTCAGCCCGAGGCGGCGGTGCGCGCGTTCGAGGCGATGTGGGATCAGGGCGAGCCGCCGCCCCGGCTCGAGGCCGAGCGCTGCTTCGACCTCGCGCGCGCCTGGGCCGACCTGGGCCACGCCGACTACGCGGCTGACTACCAGCGCCGGGCCCGCCGGGCCGCGCCCGACGCGCCCTGGATCGCCGAGCTGCCCGCGCTGCCGGTCGAGCCCGCGATCCTCGACGACGCGGTCGCCTGACCCGGGCCACCAGGAGCCGCGGTCACCGCCAGTCGGGACCCAGCTCGGACTCGAGGATCTCGGCGCACAGCGCGACGCACCCGTCGCAGATCGCGATGGCGGCGGTCCCCAGCAGCTTGCGCACCGCGGTGCTCGGCTTGCCGCACCAGCTGCACGCCAGGCCCGAATCCGGCTGCGGCCCGGTGGTCGGCTCCAGCTCGGCGATGCCCTCGTCGGGCACGTGGTACTCGCCGGTGGTGCCGACCCGCGCGCCTCCGCCCAGCCGGTCGCAACAGCCCTGGCAGACCAGGATCAGATCGCCACGGGCGAGGTCGCCACTGCACACCGGACACGGGGTGGTCACCCGCTGACGATAGCGCGGTGGGCGCCGGCGGTCAGCCGGTGGCGTGCCGCGGCAGCGTGACGATGAACCGCGCACCGCGCCCGGGCTCGCTCGACACCGCGAGCGATCCGCCGTGGTCGGCGACGATCGCGTGGCAGGTCGCCAGCCCGAGCCCGGTGCCCTTCTTCCGGGTGGTGAAGAACGGATCGAAGATGCGCGCCACGTGCTCGGGCGCGATGCCGGGCCCGTCGTCCTCGATCTCGATCACGACCTTGACCTCGTCGACCCGGGCGCGGGCGGTCACGTGACCGCCGCCGGCCTGGGCCGCCTCGGCCGCGTTCCGGCACAGGTTCCACACGACCTGGCGGAGCTTCGACGGGTCGGCGGTCATCCCGATCCGCCCGTCGGGCAGCTCGGCGACCCACGTGATCGCGCCCCAGGTCCGATCCTGGCGCATCACCTGGAGGGTCTCGCCGACCAGCACCGCGAGGTCGATCTCGATCAGCTCGCGCGGGCGCGGGTTGGCGTACTCGAGCAGCTCGTTGATCAGCGTGTCGAGCCGCTCGATCTCGCGCACGACGATCGTCATCAGGGCCTTGTCGTCCTCGGCGACCTGGGGCGTGTTGGCGAGCAGCTCGATCGACCCGGAGATCGCGGCCAGCGGATTGCGGATCTCGTGGGCGATGCCGGCGGCGAGCTGTCCGACCGTCGCCATCCGCTCGGCGCGCCGCATGGTGTCCTCGAGCGTGCGCAGCTCGGTCAGGTCCTGGAAGTTGAGGACCCGGCCGATGACCTCGTCGGCCGGATCGCGCAGCGGGGACACCGATAGCCCGAGCACCCGCGGCTCGCGCCCGCGCCGGGGCGGCAGCACCAGATCCGACCGGCGCAGGCTGTCGCGGGCACCCAGCGCGCGCAGGCGGACCGCCAGCCCCGGCAAGACCGCGTCGGCCGGGTGGCCGGTGGCGTCGTCGGGCGACACGTCGAGGATGTCGCCGGCGGCCTGGTTCATCGTCAGGATCTGGCCGGCGAGGTCGACCGTGACCAGGCCGCTCGACAGCGACCGCACGATGTCGCGGTTGAGCGCGAACAGGTCGGCCGCGACCTGGCGCTCCGAGGCCAAGGACGCGCTGGTGCGCTGCAGCTCGCCGCCGAAGATGTAGGACAGCACGCCGACCCCGACCAGGGCGCCGACGTTGAGGCCGAGGTCGCTGGCCAGGCTGGCGCCGGCCTGATCCCACGGTGACAGCTGCGGCAGGCTGGGCAACGGCAACGCCTGGGTCCAGGCGGCGAGCCCCATGGTCACCACCAGCACGATCGAGGCGACCGTGACCACCACCGCGCCGCGCCGGTAGCGGACCGCGCCGGCACCGACCACCGAGAGCGCGTAGAAGAACGTGTAGGCGCTCTGGCTGCCGCCGGTGACGTAGACCATCGCGCTGGTGACCGCGAGATCGCCGGCGAGCTGCGGCCATACCAGCCGCTCGGGATCGACCCCGCGCCGGAGCAGCAGCGCGTAGACGATCGTCAGCACGTAGGTGACCGTCACCACGCCGATCAGGAACATGTAGACGGGCGCGGTGAGGCCGCGCTGCTCGTCGAGGCTGCCGATCCACAGGGTCAGCCCGAGCACCAGGCTGATGACGACGGTGCGCAGCAGCATCAGCCAGGTGAGCCGCCGGGCCAGCTCGCCGCGCGCGGGCACCGCGAGCGCAGGCGCGGACCGCACCGGGTCCACGCGCCCGGTCGCCTGGGTCGTCATCGTCCCTCGCGGCGCCGGCGCGTCCGCGGTCACTGCGATTCGATGTTGCCGGCCAGCTCGAACACCGGCAGGTACATCGCGATGATGAGGCCGCCGACGACCACGCCGAGGAAGGCCATCATGATCGGCTCGATCGACTTGGTCATCGCGCCGACCGCGGCGTCGACCTCGTCCTCGTAGAAGTCGGCGATCTTCTGGAGCATCTGGTCCATGGCGCCGGTCTGCTCGCCCACCCCGATCATCTGGGTGACCATCGACGGGAACACCTTGGTGTCGGCGAGAGGCCCGGCCATGTCCTGGCCCTCCGAGATCTTGGCGCGCGAGTACAGGATGCCGCGCATGACCACCCGATTGCCGGCCGTCTTGGCGCAGATGTCGAGCGCGTCGAGGATGGGCACGCCGGACGCGAGCAGGGTGCCCAGCGTTCGGGTGAAGCGGGCGACCACGATGCGGCGGAGCACCGGTCCGATCACCGGGATCCGCAGCAGCGAGTAGTCGAGGATGTCGCGGCCGCGGTCGGTCTTGAGCCCCAGCGACAGCAGCACGCCCATCGTCACCAGCGCGGCGATGATGAGGTACCACTTGCCGATGAAGGTGTCGGAGATGTTGATGACGACCTGGGTCGGTCCCGGCAGCTTCGCGTTCGGGAACTCCTCGTACATCTTCTGGAAGGTCGGGATGACCTTGCCAAGCATCACGGCGATCACGCCGAACGCCACCACGAGGATGACGATCGGGTAGACCAGCGCGCTCTTGAGCTGGGCGCGCAGCTTCACCGCCTTTTCGATGTAGGCGGCGAGCCGGTTGAGGATGGTGTCGAGGATGCCGCCGATCTCGCCGGCGGCGACCAGGTTGACGAACAGCTCGTCGAAGACCTTGGGGTGGCGCCGCAGCGCCTCGGAGAAGGTCGAGCCCTGCTCCACGGACGACTTGATGTTGTACAGGGTGCGGCCGAAGACCTTGTTCTCGGTCTGACCGGCGAGGATGTCGAGGCACTGCACCAGCGGGAGGCCGGCGTCGATCATCGTCGCCAGCTGGCGCGTGAAGATCTGCAGCTCCTTCGGGGTTACTCCTGACCCGAACGAGATCGAGAGCTGCCGGGCCTCCTTCTTGATCTTCTTGGGCGTCAACTGATCGGCGCGGAGCCGGTTGGCGACCGCCCCCTCGTCGGCGGCCTCCATCGTGCCGCGCTTGACGTCTCCCGATCGACCAGTGGCTTCCCAGGTGTACTTGGGCATCGCGTCATTCCTTGCGGCGGCGCACGCCGGGCACCGCACCGCCGGGGCCGCTCGAGCCGGCCGAAGAAATCATGGTCTTGAGCTCGTCCCCATCCGACGAGCGCGCCAGGGCATCGTCAAGCGTGATGTGGCGCTTCAGGAACAGCTCGCACAGCGCCTGGTTCATCGTCTGCATCCCGAACTTGGTCTGGCCGATCTGCATCTGCGAGTAGATCTGGTGCAGCTTGTCCTCGCGGATGAGGTTCCGGATCGCCGCGTTCGGCACCATCACCTCCGAGGCCATCACCTGCCCCGACCCCGACGCCCGCGGGATGAGGATCTGGCTCACCACGCCCTCGAGCACGAACGATAGCACCGCGCGGATCTGCGACTGCGCGTGCGACGGGAACACGTCGATGATGCGGTTGATGCTGCCGATCGCGCTGGTCGTGTGCAGCGTCGCCAGGCACAGGTGGCCGGTCTCCGCGATCATCAGCGCCGCCTCGATCGTCTCGAGGTCGCGCATCTCGCCGACCAGCACCACGTCGGGATCCTGGCGGAGGATGTGGCGCAGCGCCTTCGAGAACCCCTGGGTGTCGTTGCCGACCTCGCGCTGGTTCACCACGCTGTTCTTGTGCGGGTGGAGGAACTCGATCGGATCCTCGATCGTGATGATGTGCGACCGGCTCCGCGTGTTGATGCGGTCGACCATCGACGCCAGCGTGGTCGACTTGCCGGAGCCGGTCGGCCCGGTGACCAGGACCAGGCCGCGCGGCCGTTCGCACAGGTCGCTGACGATCTTGGGCAGCCCGAGATCCTCGAGCGGCATGATCTGATACGGAATCAAGCGGAACGCGCCGGCCACCGCCGACCGCTGCACGAACAGGTTGCCGCGGAAGCGGGCCAGGCCCTTCACGCCGAACGAGAAGTCGAGCTCCTGATCTTCCTCGAAGCGCAGCTTCTGGGCGTCGGTGAGCACCGAGTAGCACAGCTGCTTGGTGTCGACCGCCGTCATCGCGTCGGTGCGCAGCGGCACCAGGTCGCCGTCGATGCGGAGCTGGGGCGGCGTGCCGACCGTGATGTGGAGGTCCGACGCCCCCTTGTCGAGCATCACCTTGAGCAGCTGGTGAAGTGTAGGGGGGGCCACGGACCATCCTCTCAGTCATCGACCGTGGTGCGCAAAACTTCTTCCGGCGTGGTGACGCCTTCCAGGATCTTCTGGATGCCCGACATGCGCAGGCTGGGGAAGCCCGAGCGGATCATCTCGGCCTTCAGCTCGGCGGCCGAGGCGCCCTGCAGCACCAGCTCGCGCAGGCTGTCGACGAACGGCATGACCTCGTAGAGCGCGACCCGGCCCTTGTAGCCGGTGTTGTTGCAGGTGCCACAGCCGCGCCCGCCCATGATCGAGGCCTTGTTGATCTGGTCCTCGGTCATGCCCATCTTCTGCAGCGCCTCGGGGTGCTTGTCGGCGGGCTGCTTGCAGTCGGCGCAGATGCGCCGGGCCAGGCGCTGGGCGATCACGAGGTTGACCGAGGCGGTGACCAGGAACGGCTCGACGCCCATGTTGAGGAGGCGCATGACCGTCGACGGCGCGTCGTTGGTGTGCAAGGTCGACAGCACGAGGTGACCGGTGAGCGCGGCCTTGACCGCGATCTCGGCGGTCTCGAAGTCGCGGATCTCGCCGACCATGATGATGTCGGGATCCTGCCGGAGAAAGGCGCGGAGCGAGGCGGCGAAGTTGAGGCCGATCTCCTCGTGCATCTGGCACTGGTTGATGCCCATGAGGTTGAACTCAACCGGGTCTTCCGCGGTGCAGATGTTGTGAC
>JBKJLC010000236.1:0-8974 GCA_046597055.1 Kofleriaceae bacterium
GATGTGCAGGGCAACTACGCCGCGATCTTCTCCCTCTGGGATCGCCTGTTCCGCACCTCACTACCGCAGCGTGGCGACGCCCCGCTCGACGTCGGGATGGACGACGAGCCGACCCTGCCGGCCGACTGGGCCGGTCAGATGGCCTGGCCGTTCCGTTCGAGGATCAAGGCGCCGTGAACGTGATCTCGTTCGAAGCCGTCTCGCCGTCGGCGTTCATCGCCATCACGTGATAGACGTAGGTCATCCCGGCGGTGACCGAGGCGTCGTGATACTGGACCGTGTTGAACGGCGCGGTGGTGACGGCGGTGTAGCTGGTCGCCGCCATCGCCTTGCGCATCACGACGAACTCGGTCTCGTCGTCCGAGTTGTCCTCCCAGGTCAGATGGGCGCCGCCACCGACGACGGCGGCCCGCAGGTTGGACGGGGCGGCCGGACCGGCTCCGGCCCCGTGGCCGTCGGACCCGCAGGCAGCGGCGACGAGCGCGAGTGCGACCGCGCAGACAAGGACCAGCCGGTTCGAGGTGTGCGTCATGAATCCCTACTCTTCACGCGGGTGGCGCACACGTCAAGAGTGACCGATCTGGTCACAGTGGGAGTCGAATCCCGGTTGCGAGCACCCGACCTTCCCGGGAAGCTCCGTGGGATGCGTCCGCGCGCCTGGCCCTGTCTCGTCACGCTGCCGTTCACCGCGCTGCTGATCGGCTGTAATGACAGCGCGCCGCGACCGGGTCGGGCCCCGACCCTGGCGGTCCTGACCGACCTCGACCCCGATCCTGACGTGGTGGAGGTCGAGCTGGTCGCCGCGCCGGCCCGCATCGAGATCCTCGAGGGGACGACCGCGGAGGTCTGGGCGTTTCGCGATGGCGCCGATCCGACCGCGGTCGGGTCGATGCCGGGCCCGATGCTCGAGGCCAAGATCGGGGACCGCGTGATCGTCCACTTCCGCAACGAGCTACCCGAGGAGACCACCCTCCACTGGCATGGCCTCCGCGTGCCCAACGCGGCCGACGGGACGCCGGTCGCGCAGGTGCCGGTGCCACCGGGTGGCTCCTACGACTACGAGATGACGCTCGTCGACGAGGGCCTCTACTGGTACCACCCGCACATGCACGGCGATGTGCAGATCGAGCGCGGCCTCTACGCCCCGATCCGGGTCCACGGTGCGGGCGCTCCGATCGTGTCGGCGGACCGCGTCTTCGTGCTCGATGACGTCAAGCTCGAGGCGTCCGGCGCGCTGTCCAGCTACACCGACACGCTCGATCTGATGCTCGGCCGGCAGGGCAACGTGGTCGTGGTCAACGGCGTCCCCGACGCGCGCGTCGAGGCCGGTGCCGGCAGTCGCGAGCGCTGGCGCTTCGTGAACACCGCGAACGGGCGGTACTTCAACCTCGAGCTACCGGGGCAGCGCCTCCTGGTCATCGGCTCCGACGGCGGCCCGGTCAACCAGCCGTACGAGGTCGACCGGCTCCTGATCTCACCGGGTGAACGCTACGAGGTGCTGGTCACGCTGCCACCGTCGGTCGGAGCTACCGCGACCCTGCGCACGGTCCACTACGACCGTGGTCACGACATCCCCGATCCGGGTCCGATCGACCTCGTCACGTTCGTCATCGGGCCGCCGGTCCCCCACCTCGACGCGCCGCCTCCGCGTTCGGGGCACATCGAGCCGATCGCTGCGACCGCGGCGACGCCGCGCCGGCGCTTCGTGCTCGGCGAGGACGACTCGGATCCTCGCAATCCGGTCTTCATGATCAATGACGAGGTCTATCCCGACGTCACCGCCGTGGCCTCCACCACGGGCGCCGTCGAGGTGTGGGAGATCGACAACCAGAGCGAGATGGATCATCCGTTCCACCTCCACGGGATGTCGTTCCAGGTGCTCGGCCCTGACGGTGCACCGGTCACCCCGCTGGCCTGGAAGGACACGGTCAACGTCCCCCGCGAGCAGGCGCTCGCCTTCGCCGTCCGCGTCGGCGCTCCCGGACGGTGGATGTTCCACTGCCACATTCTCGAGCACGCGGAGCGCGGCATGATGGGCGAGCTCCAGGTCGCCGCGCCGTGAGTTGACCCCACGAGATGGCATGACGGGTGCCGCCCGCCGGCGTCGTGATCAGGCCTGCGATTCCGCGGGCGCGGGTCGGGCCGGCTGGGCCCTGGGCAGCGCGCGGCGTTTCCACACCGCGAAGATCGCGGGGTAGACCGTGAGCTCGAGCAAGAACGAGGTGACCAGGCCGCCGACCATCGGCGCCGCGATGCGCTTCATGACGTCGGCGCCGGCCCCGGTGCTCCACAGGACCGGCATCAGCCCGATCATCATCGTGAGCACGGTCATGAGCTTGGGGCGGATGCGCTTGGCCGCGCCCTCGACGATCGAGTCCTCGAGGTCCTGCTCGGTGCGCAGGCGGCCGTCGGCCTGGTGCCGGCGGTGCGCCAGCGTGAGGTAGAGCAGCATCACGACGCCGGTCCCCGCATCGAGGCCGGCCAGCGCGATCAGCCCGACCCAGACCGCCACGCTCAGGTTGTAGTCGAGCAGGTAGAGCAACCAGATCGCGCCGATGAGCGAGAACGGCACCGCGAGCAGCACGATGCCGGTCTCGACCAGCGAGCGGGTGTTGAAGTAGAGGAGCAGGAAGACGATCAGCAGCGTGACCGGGATGACGAGCTTCAGCTTCGCGCGGGCGCGCTCGAGGTACTTGAACTGGCCGACCCACGCGATCTCGACGCCGTCCGGCGCGTCGACCTCGCGCTGGACCACCACCTCGGCGTCCTCGACGTAGTCGGCGATCGGCCGGTCGGTGTCGACGAACACGAACCCGACCAGCCGGCCGTCTTCCGAGCGGATCATCGGCGGCCCGGTGACCGATTTGATCGCGGCGACCTGCGCCAGCGGGATCTGCGCGCCGGTGGGGGTCGCGACCAGGATCTCGCCGAGCCGGTCGGGATCGTCGCGAAGCTCGCGCGGATAGCGCAGGTTGATCGGGTACCGCTCGCGGCCCTCGACGGTGTGCGACAGGTTCATCCCGCCGATCGCGATCTGGACGACGTCGGTGACGTCGCCGACCGTGAGCCCGTGGCGTGCCGCCGCCTCGCGATCGACCACGACGTCGAGGTAGAACCCGCCGGTCGAGCGATCGGCGAACGCGCTGCGGGTGCCTGGCACCTTGGCGAGCGCCCGCTCGATGGCGATCGAGGTCTCCTCGATCTCGACCAGGTCGTCGCCGAACACCTGGATGCCCAGCGGGCTACGGATCCCGGTCGACAGCATCTCGGTCCGGGTCTGGATCGGCATCCACCAGATGTTGGGCATGCCGGGGAACTGCAGCTTCTCGTCCATCTCGCGGATGAGTCGCGGCCAGGTCATCCCCGCTCGCCACTGGTCGCGGGGCTTGAGCACGATGGTGGTCTCGACCATGCCGATCGGCGCGGGATCGGTCGCGCTCTCGGCCCGCCCCATCTTTCCGAACACGCTCTGCACCTCCGGGAACGCCTTCAGCTCGGCGTCCATCTGCTGGAGCACCCGCGCCGCCTCGGCGTCGGACATGCCGGGCGGCGCGGTCGGCATGTAGAGCAGGGCGCCCTCGTTCAGCGGCGGCATGAACTCGTTGCCGAGCCGGAAGTAAGCGGGGACCGTCAGCGCCATCGCTACCACCGCGCCGACGATCACCAGCCCGCGGTGGCGCACGACCAAGCGCACGACCGGGACGTAGGCGGCGATCAGCCAGCGGTTGACCGGGTTCTGCTCCTCGCCGCGGATCCTGCCGCGCACGAGGATGGCGGCGAGCGCGGGCGTGAGGGTCACCGCCAGCATGGCGGCGAACCCCATCGAGTACGTCTTGGTGAAGGCCAGGGGCTTGAACAGGCGGCCCTCGGTGCCCTCGAGCGTGAAGACCGGAATGAACGCGACGGTGATCACCAGCAGCGAGAAGAAGATCGACGGGCCGACCTCCTGCATCGCGCCGACGACCACGTCGGTCCGCGACCCGGGGCGACCGGCGTGCTCCCAGTCCTCGAGCTTCTTGTGGATGTTCTCGATGATGATGATCGAGGCGTCGACCATCGCGCCGATCGCGACCGCGATGCCCCCGAGCGACATGATGTTCGCGGTCAGGCCCTGGAACGACATCGGGATGAACGCGAGCAGCGCGCCGACCGGCACCGTCAGGATCGGGATGAGCGCGCTCCGCACGTGGAGCAGGAAGACGAAGATGATGAGGCTGACGACGATCAGCTCTTCGATCAGCGTCGTGCGCAGCGTGTCGATCGAGGCCAGAATCAGCCCCGAGCGGTCGTAGGTAATGACGAGGTCGACCCCGGGCGGCAAGTTCTGCTCGAGCTTGGCGATGCGGGCCTTGACCGCGTCGATCACGGCGAGCGCGTTCTCGCCGTAGCGCATGATCACGATGCCGCCGGCGACCTCGCCCTGGCCGTCGAGCTCGGCGATGCCGCGCCGGAGGTCGGGTCCGAGGCTGACCACCCCCACGTCGCGCACGTAGATCGGCGTCCCGCTGGCGCCGACCTTCAGCGGGATCGTCTCGAGGTCGGAGACGCGCTTGACGTAGCCGCGGCCGCGCACGACGTGCTCGTGACCGGCGATCTCGATCACCTGGCCGCCGACGTCCTGGTTCGAGCGCTGGATCGCCGTCATCACCTCGTGGAGCGTGACGCCGAGCGCGAACAGCCGGCTCGGATCGACGGTGACCTGGTACTGGCGCTCGAAGCCGCCGACCGACGCGACCTCGGCCACGCCCGGGACGCCCTCGAGCGCGTAGCGCACGTTCCAGTCCTGGAGCGACCGGAGCTGCGCGAGGTCGTGCTGGCCCGACGAGTCGACCAGCGCGTACTCGAAGACCCAGCCGACCCCGGTGGCGTCGGGCCCGAGGGTCGGCGTGACGCCCTCGGGCAAGCGGGCCTGGGCCTCGTTGAGGTACTCGAGGACGCGGCTGCGCGCCCAGTACATGTCGGTCCCGTCCTCGAAGATCACGTAGACGAACGACATCCCGAACATCGACTGGCCCCGCACGTACTTCACCCGCGGCGCCGACAGCAGCGAGGTCGAGATCGGATAGGTGATCTGGTCCTCGACCAGATCGGGGCTGCGCCCCATCCACTCGGTGAAGACGATCACCTGCGCGTCCGAGAGGTCGGGGATCGCGTCGAGCGGCGCGCGCGCCAGCGACAGCCAGCCCCAGACGGCCAGCGCCGCGACGACGAGGATCGTCATGAGCGGATTCCTGGCGCTGGCGCCGATCACGTGCCCGATGACGCCGACCCGGGTGGGCTCGGCCGCGCTCACGGTACGCCCCCGTCGGCGGGGGTCGCGCCGCCGGCGCGCTCTTCTTGCCAGAACTTGGCCGACGAGCGGATGCGGCTCTCGGCCGCGACCAGGAAGTTGCCGGATGTGACGACCCGCTGGCCCTCCTGCAGGCCGCTCACCACCTCGACCAGGTCGTCGGCACGCGCTCCCAGCGTCACCTCCTGGGGACGGAGCCGGCCCTCGCCGAGGTCGACGAAGACCAGCCGCCGCGGCCCGGTGTAAACCACCGCGGCGATCGGGGCCTGCAGCCGCGGCCCCAGGTCGAGATGGAACGTCACCGTCGCGTACATGTCCGGCTTGAGCTCGAGGCCGGTGTTGGGGAGCTCGATGCGGACCCGGCCGGTGCGCGTCGCGGGATCGAGGTACGGGTAGACGTAGGCGACCTTGCCCTCGAAGGCGCGGCCGGCCAGGTAGCTGAGCGCGATCGACGCCGGCTGGCCAGCCCGGATCGACGCGAGGTCCGCCTCGTACACCGAGGCCTCGACCCAGACGCGATCGAGCGCGGCGATGCGGAACAGGCGGTCACCGGCCATCACGGCGGCGCCCTCGACGACGTTCTTCTCGATCACGAAGCCTGCGGCCGGCGCGTAGAACGGCACCTCCTCGAGCGGCTCGCCACGCTTGGCGATCGCCGCGAGCTGCCCGCTGGTGAGGCCCCACAGCCGAAGCTTCTTCTCCGAGGCGCGGGCGAGATAGTCAGCGCCGCCCGGGTCGGCGCCGCCGGCGGCGCCGTGACGCCGGCTGGCCAGCAGGTACTCCTGCTGGGCCGCGTACAGCTCGGGGCTGTACAGCGTGAACAGGATCTGGCCGCGCTTGACCGGCTGGCCGGTCGAGGTGACGTGCAGCTTCGCGATGAACCCTGACAGCTTGAGGGTCACGTCCTCGAGCCGGCTCTCGTCGTAGGTGATCCGCCCCACCGCGCGGATCGCACGGACCATCGGCGCCCGCACCACCTGGCTGGTCCGGATCCCGACCTGGGCGCGCCGGGCCTCGTCGACGAAGATGACGCCGCTCTCCTCCTCGTCGTAGTTGACCGGGGTCAGATCCATCGAGCAGATCGGACAGGTGCCGGGGTCTTCCTTGCGGACCGCCGGGTGCATCGAACACGTATAGAACGAGACGTCGTCGCCGGCGTGACCGTGACCCTCGTGCGAGCCACCCGCGTCGGGCCGCGGGGCCGCGCCCCACGTGCTCGAGCCGCCGCAGGTCGGCATCGAGCGGCCCATGTACGGGTTCTCGAGATCGGGGCTGCGCTGGAACCACTTCTTGAACCCCTGCGCCATCGGGCACTTGAAGACGTGCCATCCGGCCTGCAGCCGCGGGTCAGCGGCCGCGACCGCGATCAAGAACCGGTTGAGCTCGCCGTACGCCGCGCGGGCGCCGGCGAGGTCGGTGGCGCTGGCGAGGCGCGCGGCGGCCGCCGCCGCGTCGTTCAGCGGACCGACCAGCGCGCCGGTCGCGCCGGCTGCAGCGATGGTCGCGTGGACGGCTTGCGCGGCGTCACGGGCCGGCGCCGGCACCCCGTCGAGCCGGTCGAACGCGAGCTCGACCCGCACCCGCTCGGTCGCGTCGAAGCCGCGGCGGAGCGCCTCGAGCGCAGGCCCAGCGAGCGCGGTCGGCGCCAGGGCCGGCTCCTCGAGCTCGGCCGGGCGGGTCGGACCTGCGGTCGCCCCGTTCACGGTGAGGCCGGGCGTGCCGACCGTCAGCTGGAACCGCGCCGAGCCGAGCCCGGCCGCGCCGGCGACCGCGACCTCGAGCGTCCAGCTGCCTCCCATCGGCAGGTCGAAGCGCGCCTGGTAGCGGCCTTGACCCTGCGCGACGATCGTCGCGGTGCCCCGCATCTCGGGCATCGATCCCATCGCGGGCATCGAGTGCGTCACGGTGAGCGTCGCGGCTTCGACCGGGAGGTCCTTGCGGTCACGAACCGTGACGAGCAGCGTGTTGCCCTGCTCGCGGGGCGGATCCGGGCGCACGGTCGCATCGACGACGTACGCGCCGGCCTGCGCCCGCACCGGCTTCGACACCGCGCCGGGTCCCATGGGCGTGCCGGTGAACCAGGCGACCAGGTCGTGCCGTAGGATCAGTCCGGCGACGAGCGCGGCGACGAGGAGCAGCCCCGCCACCAGGTGGCGGCGCAGCCAGGCACCTCCGGCGCTCATCGCGCACCTCCGTCGTCGAGGCCGGGGACGATGCCGACCGCCAGCGCGAGGGCGGCCCGGCGCCGGGACAGCTCGGTGCGCGCGGTCTCGAGGCCGAGCTCGGCTTCCCGCAGGTCGCGCTCGGCCGCGACCACGGCCGTGAACGAGTTCTGCGCCGACGTGAAGCCTGCGCGTGCGGCCGCGAGCCGGTCGCGCGCGGCCGGCAGGAGGCGCTGCTGGTGCAGCTCGATCAGCGCGGCCGCCTCGATCACCCGCCGGTGTGCCCGATCGACGTCGACGCGGATCTCGTCGATGAGCCCGTCGTCCTCGAACCGCATGCGCGCGGTCGCCGCCTCGGCCTGGGTGACGGCGGCGCGACGCCGACCGCGCTGGAGCGGCACCTCCACCATCACGCCCACCATCCACTGGTGCGCCGTCATGTCCCACATCGAGTCGTACGAGGCCATCAGCTCCAGATCCGGATAGCTCGCGCGCACGGCCGCCGCGGCCTCGGCTTGCGCGGCGCGGATCCGGGCCCGCGCCGCCGCGCGCTGGGGCCGTTGCCGCAACGCCAGCTGCTGCAAGTCGGCGCTGGTGCCCGCGGGCGCGAAGGCGAGCGCCAGCTCGGCCGGCGGCGGGGGCAGCGCCTCGCCGAGACCGCGGTGGAGCAGCCCGTTGAGCCGCGCGATGACCTGGTCACGTTCGGACTCGAGCATCAGGCGGTCGCGGTCGAGCTCGGCCAGCGCCAGCTCCGCCTGCAGGGGATCCTGCTGCGCGGCGTGTCCGGTCACGTACTGCGCCGCCGCGCTCCGGCGGATCTCGTCGACCTGGATCCGGTGCTGGGCGTTGATCTCGAGCGCGCGCTCGACGAGGTAGCGGTCGTCGAACAGCTCCGAGGCCATCGCGGCGAGGGTGAGCTGGACGCCGACGAACTCCGCGCTGGCGGCGTCGGCCTCGGCGAGCGCGGCCTCGGCGGCGCGGCGCCGCTTGCCGGGGAATGGCACCCGCTGGCGGACCGTGACGCGCTGCCCGAACCGGGCATCACCCACGATGGACAGGGGAGCGATCTCGTAGCTCAGCATCGGATCGTCGAGCGCCGAGACCTGCGGCACCTCGGCGAGCACGGCGCGCAGCGCCTCGCGGGCCGCGCCGAGCTCGGGGTTGCGTGCGAGGACCGCGCCCACGAGCGCGCCGCGGTCGAGCGAGGCCTCGCCGACCGAGACCCTCGCGGCGGGACGGGCGGTTGCGGACCCGCGGTACTCGCGCCAGAGGGCGTCTTCGCGTCGGGTCGCTGCGGTGCCGCAGGCGACGAGGAAGGTGGTCAGCCACACCCCCTGGATCAGGGGGTGGCTCGTGGGGATGCGCATAATCGTCCTCTCCTGCGCCACGAGGTCGTGACGCGGCGATCACTCCGGCGGCGCCGTGGCGCCGCGAGGGTTCACACTCGACGCGCAGTCGAGAGGACGCTCAGATGAGCAGCGTGCGGTTCCGGAGGAAGACCGGGGGTCCCCGTGGCAGCGCC
>JBKJLC010000098.1:0-47364 GCA_046597055.1 Kofleriaceae bacterium
GATCACGTGCGGCACCTTGGCGCTCTGCCCTTCGACACGGCGCCTGCGGCGCCGGCTCAGGGCCACCGGGAAAGGTGAGCGCTTCCGATCACATGAAGACTTGGGATCGATCCCGAGGCCTGCCCTGCGACTTCGCGCTGCGCTCAGGCACACCGGGAAAAGGGAGCGCTTTCGATCACATGGCGAGATGTGGTCAATCGCGAGCGGCACCCTTCGACGCCGCCCGTCGCTGCGCGCTGGGCTGCGCGCAGGGCGGACGGGATGGGCTCCGGGCGAACCGGTGTTCGGGTCCAGTACCGAGAACGGTCCGAGGCGAGTCCGGCATGCGGGCGGGGGTGTCCGTGGTTGCGGGCAGGGTGCCGCGGGCAACCAACGCTCGCGACATCGGCGGCGACGGCGAGCCCGTCGCCGCTCGAGCTGTTGTACGCTGGGCGTGATGCAGCGAGCGGTTCGGTCGGCTGCCGCGATCGCGATCGTGGCCCTCGCCAGCTGCGATCAGGCCGGCGACCGCACGAGCGACTGGGGCTACGTGCACACGGCCATCCTGCGGCCGAGCTGCGCGACCTCGGGTTGCCACGCGGCGCTGTCGGCCCTCGGTGGGGTCGATCTCTCGACGCCCGACCGCGCGTACACGCAGCTCACGGGTCGCAGCTGCGGCGAGCCGCCGACGTCTGACCAGCCCACGAGCGACTTCGTCCGGCCCGGGCATCCCGAGACCTCGCAGCTCGTGTACATGCTGCGCGGCGACGGCACCGACCTGGTCATGCCGCCCGACCTGCCGCTGCCCGAGGTCGAGATCGCGATCGTCGAGCGCTGGATCCTCGAGGGCGCGACATGCGAGTGACGATCTTCGGATCGATCCTCGCGCTGGCGCTGGTGCTCACCGGCGGCGACGCCATCGCCTATCCGCAGTTCCAGCTCGCGGCCGGGGCCGAGCGCTGTCAGCTCTGCCACCTGTCGCCCGCCGGCGGTGGCCTGTTGAGCGACTACGGGCGCTCCGAGACCGGCGACACGATCAGTGGCCGCGGCGATGGCAGCCTGCTCCACGGGGCGTGGACGCCGCCCGACTGGCTCGCGCTCGGTGGCGATGCGCGCGGGGTCGTGCTCGTGAAGCAGCTCGACGGCGAGGCGGTCGACCTGCTGGCCTTCCCGATGCAGCTCGACCTGTACGCGCGCGCGGTCGGCGGGCCCGTCTCGCTGAACGTCACGGTCGGCCTGCGCGGCGCGGCCCGTGATCGGCCCGCGGCGTCGGCGGTGACCGACTGGCTCGCGTCTCGCGAGCACTACCTGATGTACCAGCGCGCCGATGACGGCCCGTACCTGCGCGCGGGCCGGTTCTTCCCCGTGTTCGGCCTCCGCACCCAGGATCACACCGCCTATCCGCGCCGCTATCTCGGTCAGCACACGCTCGAGGAGCCGTACGCGGTCGGGGCCGGCACCACCGGCACTGGCTGGGAGGCCCACACCTCGGCGTTCGTTCCCAATCCAGTGGCCAACACCGGCGCGGGGCCGCGCGCGACCGGCGCGACCGCCTACTACGAGCGGCGGCTGGCCGCCGACACCCGGGCGATCGCCGCGCAGGCCAAGGTCGCCGTGACCGGCGACGATCGCCGCTACACCGTCGGCGCGGTCGGCAAGTGGTGGCTGGAAGGGCCGGCGCTGATGGTGCTGTCGGAGCTCGATGCCCAGGTGCAGACCTTCGCCGGTGACGGCGCCGCCCGCTTGCAGCTGATCGGCTACCTCGGGGTCACCCGGATGATGCTGCCGGGCTGGATGATCGGCGGCGCCGTGCAGCGGTTCGCGCCGGACCTGATGCTGCGCGGCAGCACCCGCACCGCGGTCGAGCTCGATCTCCAGGCGTTCCCGTGGGCCCACGTCGAGGTGCACCTGCTGATGCGGGCCGAGGCCACCGGCGGCGACACCTTGACGCCCAACCTGCTGTCCCTGCTCCAGCTGCACTACTTCCTGTAGCCACCCATGCGCGCTCCTCGATCCCTTGTCCTCTTGATCGCCACCGGTTGCGCGGTGGACGCGGCGCCCGAGGACCCGAGCTGGCAGGTCGACGTCATGCCGGTCCTCGCTGCCAGCTGCGTGCGCTGCCACGGCTACCCGCAGGCCAACGGTGCGCCGACCGACTTCCGCCTCGACGCGTTCGGGACCACCACGCTCGCGGCCGGGATCGACGTCAGCGGTGCATCCAAGCAGCACCTCCTCGTCTCGCGCGTCACCGGTCCGGTGGTGCCGTTCGGCAAGCTTCCGATGCCGCCGCGCGGCCCGCTCGGCGAGCGCGAGTACGCCGTGCTCCGCAACTGGTCGGCGCTGGCGCGCTCGGAGACCAGCGCGACCCGCGGGCCGGGCCGGCCCGACAACCAGGCGCCGTCGGTGACGGTCACCGAGGTCGGGCGCGACGGCATGCTGATCAGGTTCAGCTACGAGGTCCGCGATGCCGATCGCGACCTGGTGGTCGGCAGCGTGCTCGGGCCGCGCCTCAACCGCGACGGTCAGCTCGGCGTGGGCGTAGTTGGCGACCTCACGTCGGGCCGGGGCACCTTTACCTGGGACACCACCGGCGTCGCGGCCGGCCGCCACCCGCTGACCGCCCAGCTCGACGACGGCGCCGACGTCGATGGCCCCGAGGGCGACGTGGACTTCGTCGAGGTGCCGGCGGTCACCGTCGAGCTCGCACCGCGGCCGTGAGCGAGCGAAGCGAGGCGGCGCTGGTTCCGTCCCGATCGGGCGCGGCCTCCGGGCCGCGGCCGACCGATCGAAAGGGCGGGTGGGATTCGAGGGAATCACAGCCTCTGGGTCGAGCCGGCCGCCGGCTGGCGGTCACGCCCGCAGGATGCCGGGCAGCGGCGCGGTGCCGTCGTCGCCGAAGGTGGTCGCCGCGACGCCGAGGCCGTTCTGCATCGCGATGAACAGGTTCGCCAGCGGCGTCTCGCTCGGGTACCGGCGATGGGTCCCGGTCGACAGCCGGCCGCCGCCGCCACCGGCGATCACGACCGGCAGGTTGATGTGGCGATGGGCGTCGCCGTCCTCGATCTCGCTCGAGAAGAACACCATCGAGTTGTCGAGCACCGAGACCCCGGGCGCGTCCTCGATCGCGTCGAGTCGGTCGAGCAGGTAGGCGAGCTGCGCGACTTCCCAGGTGTCGATCGTGGTCAGCTTCGCGAGGTTGCTGGCGTTCATCATGTGATGCGACAGCTGGTGGTGCCCCTCGGTCACCCCGACGTGGGGGTGGCTGTTGCCCGATCCGGCGTTGCCCAGCATGAACGTCACGACCCGGGTCAGATCGCACTGGAAGGCGATCACCATGAGGTCCGTCATCGCGCGGGCCCGCGCCGCGAAGCCCAGGTTGGCCTCCGGCCGATCGCCGGGCCGGCACACGTTGGTGGGGCCGCCGACCCGGGACTCGAGCTCGCGCACCGAGGTCAGGTACTCGTCGAGCTTGGCCTGGTCACCGCGGCCGAGCTTGCCGCGCAGCGAGCTCGCGTCGGCGACCGCGTGGTCGAGCACGCTGGTGCGGTAGAGCTGGCGCCGGGCGATGTCCGCCGCCGAGGCATCGGGGTCGTAGCCGGCGAACAGGCGGTCGAACAGCGTGCGCGGGCTGGTCTGCTTGGGCAGCGGGGTATCCGCGTCCGCCCACGAGATGGTCCGGGCGTAGGCGCAGCTGTAGCCGGTGTCGCAGTCCCCGACGGTGGCGCCGTCGTCGGTGCCCAGCTCGAGAGATGGGAACGCGAGCCCCGCGCTCAGCACCGGCGCCAGCACCTGGTCGAGCGAGATGCCGTTGAGCACGTCGGATCCGGCGGTCTTGCGGACGTGCTTGCAGGTGAGGAACGAGCCGGTGCCGGCCGCGTGATCGCCGCCGCCTTCGGAGCGGCCTGGGCGGTTGTCGAGGCCCGACAGGACCGACACCTTGGCCCGGTGCGGCACCAGCGGGGCCAGGATCGGCGTCGCCGCCCACGCCGCACCCTCGGCGCTCGGGGTCCAGTTGTTCATCACGATGCCGCACGGGATGTAGTATCCGAGGAACCGCTTCGGGATCACCGGGTCGGCGCCGCGCGCGCGCCGGGGGCGGAACGACTCGAGGAACGGCAGCGCGATCGCCGCGCCGGCGCCCCCCAGAAACAGACGTCGGCTGAGCTTCATGGGGCACCTCGCCGCGACACGAACAGGTCGTCGGTCACGATGTCGACGATCAGATCGCCGAGGATGTAGCCGTTCGCGGCGAAGTCGGCGGTGAGCGCGTCGATGTGCTCGCTCGCCTCGATGCGGAACGGCGACCGGCCGAGATAGGTGTAGAGCTTCTCGACCAGGCAACGGTAGACCGCCGGCTCCTTGGCCAGCAGCTGGGTCATCTCGATGGCGCCGTCGAACGTGGTGGCGCCGGCGAACACGCCGGTCGCGTCGATGGGGAAGCCGCCGTCCTCGGTCCGATACCGGCCGATCGCGTCGAAGTGATCGAGGCCGAAGCCGAGCGGGTCCATCACGGTGTGGCAGCTCGCGCAGATCGGGTTGGCCTGGTGCTCCTCGAGTCGATCGCGGACCGACCCGGTGGTGGTCATGCCGTCGGGGAGCCCCTCGACGCCCGGCGGCGGTGGGCGCGGTGGCGAGCACAGCAGGTTGTCGAGCACCCACTTGCCGCGCAGCACCGGCGAGGTGCGCTTGGGGTGTGAGGTCACGCGCAGGAAGCTGCCCTGGGTCAAGAAGCCGCGCCGCTCGGTCCCGGCGAGCGAGATCCGGACCAGCTCGTCCGAGCCGACCGCGGGCAGGTCGTAGTGGGCGGCCAGCCGGTCGTTCACGTACGTGAAGTCCGCGACCAGGAACTGATCCATCGGGATGTCTTCCTGGAGGAAGGCCTGGAAGTAGCGCCGGGTCTCGGCCCGCATCGCCGCCTCGAGCGCCTCGTCGTAGTCGGGGAACAGATCGTAGTCGGGGTCCTGGTCGCCGAGCGCGCGGGTGAACAGCCACTGGCCCGCGAAGTTGTCGGTGAGCGCGAGCGCCTTGGGATCGGCGAGCATGCGGCGGGCCTGCGCGGCGAGCTCGGCGGGATCGTGGAGCGTGCCGGCCTCGGCGGCCGCGAACAGCGCCGGGTCGGGCATGCTGCTCCACAGGAAGTACGACAACCGGGTCGCCAGCTCCCAGCCCGTCAACGGGTGTGGCGTCTTCGAGTCGGGGTCGGGATCGACCTCGACGCGATAGATGAAGTGCGGCGACATCAGCACCGCCTGCAGGGCGAGGCGCAGCCCGGCTTCGACGTCGTCGCCCTGGGTGCCGGCCAGGTCGACCAGCGCGAGCAGGCTGGCGAGCTCGGCGTCGGTCGCGGGCCGGCGCCAGGCTCGACCTGCGAAGCCGGCCAGGATGGACGACTGGCAGCCGCGGTCGGTCAGCTCGGCGCACACCAGGACGCGCTGCCGGCGGCTCTCGTCGACCGGCGCGGCGTCGAGCGGTCCCTGCACCGCGACGTGATCGACCCACAGGTTGCGGTCACTCATGGTCGCGTCGTCGTCGAAGTCGTTGGCGAAGCCGACGATCACCTGGGCGGTGCCGGCCGGCAGGGTGAAGGTGGCGCGGTACACGCCGGGCGCCGCCTGGACCGCCGGGACGTCGCGAAACTGCACCGGTTGACCCGAGACCTCGATCGACAGCCGCGCGGGCGCCGGGCCGGCCTGCTGGCCGTAGGCGCGCACCGCGAGCTCGTACCGCCCGGTGGTCGCGATCGGCACGGCGAGACTGGCCGTCGCATTGCTGAAGAACAGCCAGCCGGTGCCCGACGCGGTGCCGGTGGTGGTCGAGCCGGTCACCTCGAACATGCGCGTCGTCGAGGCGACGTTGGTCCGCAGCGCGTCGGCGATCAGCGTCGCGGCGGCGGCCTCGTACTGCTCGACCAGCAGCGGCGACAGGCGCAGGACGTCGGCGACGTTGTCGAAGCCGTAGCCGCGATCGTCGGCCGGAAAGTCGTCGCCGGGGCGCAGCTCGGTCCCGAGCAGATCGCGGACCGTGTTGTTGTACTCGGCATTGTTGAGGCGGTGCAGGGTGACCCGTCCCGGATCCTGTTCACCGCCGCTCCCACCGCACGCGACCGCGTACACGAGGGCGGACACGCTCAGCAGTCTCGTCGCGACCATGCCCGGAGCGTAGGCGTTCGGGCGCTGACAGCAGCGAGGTTCTTCCTGACAAGTCCGGCCTGACCGATTGCCGGTCGATTGTAGGTGCTCATACGACCGCCGGATCGAACGAAGGCTGTGTCGTTCTTCGTGCTGGTGACATCGAAGGTTCACGACCGATGACGACCACGCCCAAGCCCCCACCATGGAAGCGGAAGCGCCCCACCCCGCGCGCCGCGCGCACCAAGCTGACCGAGGCGCAGCGAACCAAAGCGCGGGCCCGTGCGGCGGCCGCGGGCCGACGCTACCCGAACCTGGTCGACAACATGTGGGCGGCGCGGGCGCTGGCGGCGGGCCCGACCCCGGCGCCGGCGGGCCCGACCCCGGCGCCGGCCCCGACCCGGGCGCCCAGGCCGCGGCGGTCGCGGTGACCGCCGGTACCTGACGGCAGGGCCTGGACCAGCGTACCATCTATGTATGGCGAGGTCAGTCACGGGGGTGACGCTGATGGTCGCGCTCCTTACAACGCGCGCGGCGGCAGACCACGCCGGTTCGTCGCCGACGGAGGAGCTCGCCGACCTGAGCCTCGACGAGCTGCTGAACGTCGAGGTCTCGACCGCGTCGTACGTGCTGGCCGACGCCGACGAGCAGCCGGTCTCGATGACGACGATCACGCGTGAGGAGATCGAACAGAGCGGCGCGCGCACGGTGGCCGAGGTGCTCGGGCTGCTGGTGCCTGGCTACTTCCTGGTCGAGGATCAGGACGACGTCATCGCCGCGTTTCGCGGGTTCGCGCCCGACAACAACTCCAAGGTGCAACTCCTGATCGACGGCCGCAGCGTGAACACCGAGTGGTTCTGGGGACCGTCCGACGCGCTCCTCAACGGGATCGATCTGGCCTGGATCGAACGGATCGAGGTGATCCGTGGCCCCGGCTCGGTCACCCTCGGCCAGGGCGCGCTGCTCGGGGTGATCAACGTGATCACCGCGCGGCCGATCGACCGGACCCACGCGCACGTCGCCGCGACCGTCGGCACCGGCCGGCTCGCAAGCGGCCGGCTCGCCGGTGGCTTCGTCGACGGCGACGTCCGCGCCACCTTCTACCTGTCGCGCACCGACTTCGCCGGTCAGCCGGTGCGCGACGAGGGTTGGGCGCGCAGCCAGGAGAATCCGATCGGCGTGTCGGTCCACGACCGCGGTCATCACCTCAAGGCGGCCGACCAGCAGCTCGCGCTGGCGCAGGTGACCGTCGGCGCCCTGACCGTGCAGGCGCTGCAGGTCGAGCAGACCCGCGACAACTACAACTTCTATCGCGATCGCGAGGCGATCACGCAGCGGCTCCTGGCGCTCACCGCGTCGTGGCGCCACGCGCTGGGCCCGGACCTCGAGCTCGACCTCCGGATCGGCTACGACCACGACGAGATCGGCCAGATGTCGCTCGAGGGCCTGGCGATGGCCGGCACCCGCGAGGACCGCGTGAACGGGCTCGCCGTCGTGACCGCGTCGGAGCTGCTCGCCGATGATCGGCTCGCGGTCGGCGTCGAGGTCGAGCACGTCGAGATGGGCTTGCCCGATCGCCACCACCAGAACTTGATCGTCAACGAGCAGGACGAGCGCCCTGGCGCGACCAACACCTCCCACACCTACGTCGAGCGCGGGCGCACCAGCGGCGGCGCGCTGCTCGCCGAGTACGCGTATCGCACCGCGCGGCTGACCGCGCATGCCGGCCTGCGGCTCGACTTCCACCGGTACTGGGGCACCGCCTGGAGCCCGCGGGCCGGCGCGATCGTGCGGGCCAGCCCGACCGTGACCATGCGGACCGGGATCCAGACCGGTTTTCGCGGCGCACCCGGGGTGCACTACGCCGGCGGCTTCCGTCGCGACGGGCTGCTCGCCGAGCGAAACTTCGGCGCGATCGACGACAACCCCGCGTTGACCGCGCTCGGCTTCGCCAACCTGGCCGTGACCGAGCCGGAACGGATGACCTCGTTCGAGCTCGGCGCGCGCTACCGGCGCGGCGACCAGATCACGGTCGACGCGGTCGGCTTCCTGGCGCGGATGACCCGAGTGATCGACGTCGGCGTGATCTTCGTCGGCGACCAGCTCGACGCTGCGCCACCCGGCCAGCGCGTGATCGGCAGCGACCAGGTCGGTGACTGGGGCGGCTGGTTCTTCTTCAAGAACAACCCGGGCGCGATCACCAGCGGCGGCCTCGAGGTCGACGCCCGCTGGCACCGGGACTGGCTCACGCTACGCGCCAGCGTCGCCCTGGTCGCGATCCTCGACCTCGACCGCGCCGCCGACCAGGTCGGCAGCATGTACGTCACCGGCACCGAGGATGACCCGCACTTCCGGGCCTATCCCGAGCAGGTCGCGCGCCTCGGCGCGCGGGTGCGTCCGTGTGCGGCCTGCTGGGTGAACGCGACCGCGGTCGGGTTCGGCCGCTGGTACTCGCCGGCCGGCACCGGCGCTGCCGATGGCGAGCCCGGGGCCTGGCTGGACGTGGCGGCCGGGTACCGCTTGCCGCGCGGCTTCACCGTCGCCGCGACGGTGAAGAACGTGACCGGGTTCGGCGGGCTCTGGCCGATGAACAGCAACGCAGGCGATCCCAGCGTCTCGGCGGGCTCGCCGGCGCTCGAGGGGCGCGCCGGGTGGATGACGCTGACCTACCAACGTTGACCACCGCGGCGCCGCCCGGTCACGCCGGCGCCGCGAGGCCGGCCTGATCGACCAGCAGCCGCCACAGCGCGGCGCGCTCGCTCGCCGAGGCGCGGAGGCCGGGCACGCGGTGGGCCGGACGGTGGCGGCGGTCGAGGTACACGCCGCCCGCGGCCAGCTGCGCGCGCGGCGCGCCCGCCAGCCACGCGATCGTGTCGGCGCCTTGCTCGGGCGTGCGCAGGATCGGACGGGTGAGGCGGTAGAAGCGGGGCAGGGCGTCGCGCACGGCGGCGGTGTCGGCCCAGCCGGGGTGCATCGCGACGAACCCGACGTCGCCGATGCGGGCGTCGAGCGCGGTGACCAGCTCGACCTGGGCCCGCTTGGCCGCGGCATAGGCGCGAACCCCGTCGAAGCGGCCGGGCGCGCGCCAGGCGTCGAGGTCGAGGCGGGCCAGGTACATGCCACCCGACGACACGAACACCACCCGCGGCGACGACGCCGCGCGCAGCCGCGGCAGCAGGCGCGCGGTCAGCGCGAACGGGCCGAGCACGTGGGTGGCCCAGGTCTGCTCGACGCCGTCCTCGGTGAGCTCGCGCGTCTGGGCCAGGGCGCCGGCGCCATGGACCAGCAGGTCGATCTGCGCCGGCAGCCGTGTGGCCAGCGCCGCGACGTCGGCGAGGCGCCCGACATCGCAGCGCTCGAACCGACCGTGGCCGCCGGCGGCGTCGACCTCGGCGGCCGCCGCGGCGCCGCGAGCGTGGTCGCGGCCGACCACGATGACGTCGGCCCCCGCGGTGCCCAGCAGGCGCGCGGCGGCCCGGCCGATGCCCGAGGTGCCGCCGGTGATCACGCAGGTGCGGCCGGCCAGCGACGGCAGCGGCCCGAAGCCGGCGCGGCGGAGCGCCAGGCCGGCCCGGCCGTAGGAAAGCGGCGGGACCCAGTCGAGGGCGCGATCGAGAAGTGTGGGCAGGCGCATGTGATTCAGCGCGACAGCGCGATGACGCTGTCGAATATCACGACAAGGGACGCCGGCGCCGGCTTAAAGGTTACCGGCACCCCGGCCGTAACTTCGCGAGCAAAGGTAACGTCGGACCTGGGGCGCCCATGGAACGAATCGCGATCATCGGGACCGGCATTGCTGGGCTGTCCACCGCGCACCGGCTCCACCACGCCGGCCAGCACGATCTGACCTTGTTCGAGGCCGGGGCCCATGTGGGTGGCCACACCGCGACGGTCGACGTGCGCGTCGGCGGGCGCGACCACGCGATCGACACCGGCTTCATCGTCTACAACGAGCTGACGTACCCGCGGTTCACCCGGCTCCTGGCCGAGCTCGGGGTGGCGACCCAGGCGACCGACATGAGCTTCGGCGTCCGTGACGACGCGACCGGCCTCGAGTACTCCGCGGCCAGCGTGTCGAGCCTGTTCGCGCAGCGCCGCACGCTGGTCAGCCCGCGTCACTGGAAGATGCTGGCCGAGCTGGTGCGGTTCAATCGGATCGGCCGCGAGCTGCTCGGCACCGACGACGACGCCACCACGCTCGATGCCTACCTGACCCGCCGCGGCTTCTCGCAGGCCTTCCGCGACCGCTTCATCATCCCGATGGGCGCCGCGATCTGGTCGGCGCCGCCCGGCGAGATGGGCCAGTTCCCGGCCCGCTACTTCGTCGAGTTCTTCACCAACCACCGCTTCCTCGACGTGTTCGGGCGACCGGTGTGGCGCGTGATCACCGGCGGATCGCGCCAGTACGTGGCACCGATGATCCGGCCGTTCGCGGACCGGATCCGGCTGCGGACGCCGGTCGAGCGGATCTGGCGGCGCGCTGGCGGGATCGAGCTGGCCACCGCGGGTGGCGTCGAGCGCTTCGACCGGGTCGTGCTCGCCTGCCACAGCGATCAGGCCCTCCGGCTGCTCGGTGACCCGACCGCGGCCGAGCGCGACGTGCTCGGCGCGATCGGGTACCAGCCCAACGACGTGGTGCTCCACACCGACACCTCGCTGCTGCCGCGCAACCGGCGGGCGTGGGCGGCGTGGAACTACCACGTCGGCCGCGAGCGCGAAAAGGCCGCGACGGTCACCTACGACATGAGCGCGCTGCAGGGGCTCCGGGCGCCGGTGACCTTCTGCCTGACGCTCAACGAGACCGCCGCGATCGATCCGGCGACGATCCTGGGCCAGTACACCTACGATCATCCGGTCTACACCGCCCGGGCCCGCGCGGCCCAGCAGCGGTGGCGTGAGGTGTGCCCCGGCGATGGCCGCACGCTGTTCGCGGGCGCGTACTGGTTCTACGGCTTCCACGAGGACGGCGTGCGCAGCGGGTACCGGGCCGCCGACGCGGTGCTTGCCGCGGCGCGGGCGCCCGGCACCGCGGTCGGCCCCGACCCGGCGGTCGCGGCGGTCGCATGACCGGGCTGGTCCGCAGCGCGCTGTACGTCGGCGAGGTGCGCCACCGCCGGTTCTCGCCGGTGACCAACGCCTTCACCTACCCGCTGTACATGACCTACCTCGATCTGGACGAGCTGGGCGCGTGCGACGACGCGCTGTGGCCGCTGTTCGGCGTCCACCGCCCGGCGATCGCGCGGCTGCACCGCACCGATCACCTGGCCGGGCTCGGCCGCCGCGACCAGCCGCTGGCCGAGGTCGTGCGCGACGCGGTCGCCGAGGCCGGGGCGCCGCGCCCGCGCGGTCCGATCGGGCTGCTCACCCACGCCCGCCACCTCGGCTACGCGATGAACCCGGTGAGCTTCTTCTACTGCTGGGATCCGGCCGGCACCGCCCTCGAGGCGATCGTCGCCGAGGTCTCGAACACCCCCTGGGGCGAGCGGCACATCTACGTGTTGCCGTCGGACGCCGCCGACGGAAAGCCCGGCGGCAAGCGCCGGCACCGGTTCGCCAAGGCGTTTCACGTGTCGCCGTTCCTGCCGCTCGAGCTCGGCTACGACTGGCGCTTCACGCCGCCCGGCGAGCGCCTGGTCGTGCACATGGAGTGCCTCGACCCGCGCGCGGCCGACGGGGTCGTGCTCGACGCGACCCTGACCCTCGCGCGGCGACCGCTCGATCGTCGCCACCTTGCCGGGGTGCTCGCCCGGTTCCCGGTCATGACCGGCGAGGTCGTCACCCGGATCTACTGGCAGGCGCTGCGGCTGTGGCTGAAGCGCGCCCCGATCTTCGACCACCCCCGGAACCGACCGAACGGAGCCCCGTCGTGACCGCATCCTCGTCCCAACCGACCGTCACGTCGCGAGCTCTCTCGCGCGCGCTGCAGCGCACCGTCGCCACCCCGTTCGCGACCCGGCTCGCGCGCCGGGTCCTGTTCGCCAGCCTGGACGGCCTGGCCGAGGGCGTGCTGCGCATCGTCGACGCCGACGGGGTCACCACGTTCGGGCAGCCGACCCCGGGTTGCCAGCTCGACGTCACGGTCGAGGTGCACGATCCGCGGCTCTACCTCGCGGCGCTGCTCGGCGGGACGCTCGCGATCGGTGAGCAGTACATGACCGGGGGCTGGCGCTCGAACGACCTGACCGGCCTGATCCGGCTGCTCGCGCGCAACCGCGGCGTCATGCAGGGGCTCGAGCGCGGGCTGACCGTGGCCAGCGCGCCGCTGCGCCGGGTCCACGCGCTGCTCACGCGCAACACCCGCGCCGGCAGCCGTCGCAACATCGCCGCACACTACGACCTCGGCGACGAGTTCTTCCGGCTGTTCCTCGACGAGTCGATGACCTACTCGGCGGCGCTCTACCAGCGCGCCGATCAGTCGTTGTTCGACGCGCAGCTGGCAAAGTACGACCGCATCTGCCAGCAGCTCCGCCTGGTGCCGGCCGACCACCTCGTCGAGATCGGGACCGGCTGGGGCGGGTTCGCGATCCACGCCGCGTCGCAGTACGGGTGCCGGGTCACCACCACGACGATCTCGCGGCGCCAGCACGCCGAGGCCACCCGGCGCATCGCCGCGCGCGGGCTGACCGACCGGATCGAGGTCCGGCTCGACGACTACCGCGATCTGCGCGGCCGCTACGACAAGCTGGTCTCGATCGAGATGATCGAGGCGGTCGGGCGCGAGCACTTCGGGAGTTACTTCGGCGCGATCGAGCGCCTGCTCCGGCCCGAGGGCGAGGCCCTGATCCAGGCGATCGTGATCAGCGACCAGGACTTCGAGCAGGCCGCGGCCGAGATCGACTTCCTCAAGCGCTACATCTTCCCGGGCAGCTGCATCCCGTCGGTCACCGCGCTGCTCGACGCCGCGACCGCGCACAGCGATCTCCGGCTGCGCCAGCTTGACGACCTGACCCCGCACTACGCGACCACGCTCGCCGAGTGGCGGCGCCGCCTGCTGGCCAGCACCGAGCAAGCGCGCGGGCTCGGCTTCGACGACCTCACCCTGCGCGCGTGGGACTACTACCTCGCGTACTGCGAGGGTGGCTTTCGCGAGCGCTACATCGGCGTGCACCACATGCATCTGGTGCGCCCGGGCTGGCGAGATCCGGCGTGATCGGCCTGGTGCTGGTCGGCTGGGCCCTGGTCGCGGTCGCGCAGCTCGGGCTGTGGTGGGAGCAGCGGCGCAGCGGCGACGCTAGCCTGGTCGACGTCGGCTGGAGCGCGGCGCTGGTCGTGCTGGCTGGCCTCTACGCGCTCGCCGGCGATGGGCTCGCCAGCCGGCGCGGCCTGGTCGGCGCGATGGCGATGATCTGGGGCGGCCGGCTGGCGTGGCACCTGCTCCGCCGGATCCTCGGCGGTGGACCGCGTCACGAGGATGGCCGCTACCGCGAGCTGCGCGCGCGCTGGGGCGCCCACGCGGGGCGGAACTTCCTGATCTTCTTCCAGATCCAGGCCAGCTGGTCGGTGCTGTTCTCGATCCCGATCCTGATCGCGATGGGCGCCGACCGGCCGCTCGGCTGGCAGGACGGCCTCGGCGCGACGATCTGGGCGATCGGCGTGGTCGGCGAGACCGTCGCCGACCGGCAGCTCGCGCGGTTCCGCGCCCAGCCAGCCA
Organism: Kofleriaceae bacterium; assembly: GCA_046597055.1. Classification (GTDB taxonomy): domain Bacteria; phylum Myxococcota_A; class Polyangia; order Haliangiales; family Haliangiaceae; genus UBA2376. The sequence goes on from JBKJLC010000098.1 coordinate 13,759, forward strand.
ACCGGGGTCGCACCTGCCGCGACGGCCTGTGGCGCACGTCGCGCCACCCCAACTACTTCTTCGAGTGGATCACCTGGTGGTCCTACGTCGTGATCGCCTGGGGCGCGCCGTACGGCTGGGTCGCCCTGATGGGCCCGGTGCTGATGTTGCTGTTCCTCTACAAGGTCACCGGCATTCCGTACACCGAGGCCCAGGCGCTGCGCAGCCGCGGTGACGACTACCGCGCCTACCAGCGAACCACGAGCGCGTTCGTGCCCTGGTTCCCGACCCCCGATCCGAAGGAGGCCTGACATGCTCGCGACAACGATCGAAGCCGCCGAGCGCGGCTGGTTGCCCGACCCGGTGGTCCGCACCGGCATCCAGTGGCTCCTGCGCACGCGGATCGCCGGCGAGCGACGGAGCGCTGACCAGCTGCGCCGCGCCCAGCAGCAGTTCGTCGAGGAGCTGCGCGCGAGCCCGATCGCGCTCGCGGTCGAGGCAGCCAACCAGCAGCACTACGAGGTCCCCGCCGACTTCTTCGGGCTGGTGCTGGGCGCGCACCGCAAGTACTCGAGCTGCTGGTTCCCGCCCGGCGTGACCCGCCTCGACGCCGCCGAGGCCGCGATGCTGGCGCTGACCGTCGAGCGGGCCGGGCTCGAGGACGGGATGGCGATCCTCGAGCTCGGCTGCGGCTGGGGCTCGTTGACCCTGTACATGGCGGCGCGATTCCCGCGCGCGCGGATCACCGCGGTGTCGAATTCGGCGTCGCAGCGCGCGTACATCGAGGCCGCGTGCCAGCAGCGCGGGCTCGGCAACGTCACCGTCATCACCGCCGACATGAACCAGTTCGTGCCGCCGGCCGCGGGCAGCTACGACCGGGTGGTGTCGGTGGAGATGTTCGAGCACATGCGCAACTACGACGCGCTGCTGGCGCGGATCGCGGGCTGGCTGGCGCCGGCCGGCAAGCTGTTCGTCCACATCTTCTGCCACCGCAGCGCGGCCTATCCGTTCGTCGCCGACGACGCGCCCGACAACTGGATGGGCCGGTGGTTCTTCACCGGCGGGATCATGCCGTCCGACGACCTGCTGCTCTACTTCCAGCGCGACCTGCGGGTCGAGGAGCACTGGCGGGTGAGCGGCGTCCACTACGCGCGCACCGCGCGGGGATGGCTCGACAACCTCGATGCCCGGCGCGAGCCGGTGCGCGTGGTGCTGGCCCGGACCTACGGCGCGCGCGATGCCGACCGCTGGCTCCACCGCTGGCGCATCTTCTTCATGTCGTGCGAGGAGCTGTTCGGCTGGCGCGATGGCCAGGAGTGGTGGGTGTCGCACTACCTGTTCGGTCGCTGACAGAACTTCGCCGACCGACGCGTGCGACGGCGCGTCGGTGATGGCGACGTAACCAAACCGCCCACGGGAGTGGATCGAGTCCAATTCCGCTCCCGCCAACGAGGTCGTCAGTCGATGCGGCAACGACGCTGACACAGGGGCCTGCGGTATCATGGTGCTCCATGGGCGCACTTGACCTGTTCATCCGGGACCGCACGGTGCCGTTGCTGCTCCCCGGTGAGCAGATCATAGGTTGCGCGCACCTTCGCCAACCCATCAAGTTCAATGCGTTCGGCGTCCCCCAGAGGTACCTGCACTGGTTGGCCGCAGCAACCAGCACACGCCTGATCCTCATGCGGACCGAAGCCGGCGGGATTTTCGGCCAGAAGCCACAGGCCCAGGCCGGCGACCTCGTGATCTGGGAGTACGACGAGATCCAGGGCGTCACGACCGGGCTCATCGAAGGTCTGGCTGTGCACTCGGGCGGGCAGGGCCACTGGTTCGCTGTGACCGCGTGGCCCAAGGCTGGACCAGGCAACGGCGGGTCGCCGGTCCGCTACGACGTCTATCCGGAAGCGCAGGAGCTCTCCGAACAGTCGACTTTCATGATCAATTATCCGCGCTGGCTGGCAGCGCAGGTCACCGCTGGTGCGTACCCGATGCCGCCGGAAAAGCGGTCGCGGTTCGCCGCCGCCTTGGCCGTCGACGCAGCCCAGGCCGCGCGCGCGCAGCAAGCGCACGACGCCTTCATGCAAAAGGCGATGCCGGTGGTAGTTCGCGTGGTCGTGGCATGCACGATCCTGGGACTCGCTGTCTTGAGCGGCCAGATCGCACGCCGCCAGTTCACGCTTTCCGATGACGGAGGTGAGGCCACACCACCACAATACAAGCGCGAGCCGGTCGAGCGCGCCCAACGCAAGCTCGCGTCGGTTACTGCCGGCAACGCGCCCCTTGACGACTGCAGCGGTGAGGAGAGAAACCGCGGCGCGTGCGGGCTTTGCAAGATGCACACCGGCACCTACGACACCGTCGTGCCGCCCACCCCGCCGGGCACCGTCATCTACCATGTGGCAGGCGACAACCCGAACATCACGTACGCGTGTGCGCCGGTGGCTACCTACGAAGCGGAACTCCGTGCTGCCGAGGCAGCCTTCAACGACGCCAAGGCGGAGAACGTGGTCTCCCGTAAACATCATGTCCGCGTCGGCATCGCCTCAGCCGTTGGCGCCGTGCTGCTCGTCGGGCTTGGGTTTTGGCTCCTGCGATGGGACCGCCGTCGCAGCCGCCGCGCCCGGTCCGCCCAACCAAGCGATGGGTAGGTCGTGAGCAGATCGCGCAGCGGGCCTGCCCCCGGTAACTACCTCGGGATCCGCACCGAGCTTGCCGGACCGCCCGGTCCGTCGTGGTCGCAACCTCCGAGTACCCCGACCAAGCGCACGCGTCTCTCTCGGTTCGATCGGAGGGGCATGCCAGGTCTGGCGCTCATGGCGCGGGGAGCCGGGTGACCGCGAACAGCCTGACCGCCGGCGCGTCGCCTGCGACCGTGTGGATGCCGCGATCGTCGTAGCGGAGGCCGTGGCCCCAGGTGACGCCGCGGACCTCGCCGGTGACGACGACCTCGCCGGCCGCGGCGAGGGCGACCGCGCCCCGGGCGTCGGCGAGCGCGCGGTCGGTGCTGGGCGGGTGCGCGTCGAGCTGGACACAGGCGCGGGCGCCGGTCGCCGCGGCGGCCGCCAGCGCTCGATCGATCGCGGCGATCGCGCACGGGCTCCGGGTCACCGCCTCGTGTCCTGGGCTCGCGCCGGGGTCGGTCCGCGTGACAGTGATCGCGGCGGCCTCGACCGGGCGCGGCGCGACGTCGCCGGTCGCGTCGACGAACGCGAGGATGTCGCGGGCGACCCGGTCGGCGTCGCCGATCATGATCAGGTGATCGTCGCCGGGGTGCTCGATCAGGGTCGCGCCCGGGATCAGCACGGCGAGGTAGCGGCTGGCCTCGACCGGCACGACCCGGTCGCCGGTCCGGTGGATCACGACCGTCGGCACCCGGACCAGGCCGGCGATGGCGGTGACGTCGAGGCGGGCGAGCACCGCGAGGTGCGCGATGGCAGCGCCCGGGCTGGCGCCGAGGCGCTCCCAGCGGGCCCACCAGCGTCGCTTGCGCGGATCGCCGGCCGCGCTCGGGCCGAACACGTCGAGCGTGCGGCCGGTGCCCCAGCCGTCGCGCACCGCGGTCGCGATCGCCGCGACCCCCGGGTGGAGGCGGTAGGTCGCGTAGCCGCCGTACAGCGCGAGCGCCGCGACCCGCTCCGGGTAGGTCGCCGCGAACCGGACCGCGATCGGGGCGCCCTCGGAGATGCCGAGCAGCACGGCACGCGCGATGCCGGCGTGCTCGAGCACGGCGCGGATGTCATCGGCCCGGTGCTCGACGGTGTGGGTGTGCGGCTCGATCGAGCCGCGATCGGACAACCCGGTGCCGCGCTTGTCGAACATGACCAGCCGGGCGGTGGTCGCGATCCGGGTCAGGAACCGGGCGCTGTCCGGGTCTTCCCACAGCTGCTCGATGTTCGAGACGAAGCCGGGCACGACGACGACCGTGCGCGGGCCGTCGCCGATCACCTGGTAGCCGATGTGGACGTCGCCGCTGCGCGCGTAGCGGGTCTCGGGCGCGCGGCCCCGGCGCCGGCGGGGCGCGGGCGCGTCGGCGCGGGCGGCCGCGGTGAGCGCGGCCGCGACCTCGGCCGCCGAGGCGAACCGATCGGCGGGGTCGCTGGCGAGACAGCGCTCGACGCAGTCGGCGACCGCGGCCGGCACGCCCGGCACCACCTCGTCGAGCGGCGCGGCCAGGTCGGTGAGGATCCGGTACATCGTCTCGATGCCGGTGGCGCCGGCGAACGCGAGCTCGCCGGTGAGCAGCTCGTGCAGCACCGCGCCGAACGCGAACAGATCGGCGCGCGCGTCGACCCGCTCGCCGCGCAGCTGTTCGGGCGCCATGTAGCCGACCGTGCCGAGGATGGTGCCGTCGTCGGTGGCGACCTCGCCGCCCCCCGGTGGCGCGGCGTAGCGCGCGACCCGCTTGGCCAGCCCGAAGTCGAGCACCTTGAGCGGCCCGGCCCGGGTCAGGAACAGGTTCTCGGGCTTGAGGTCGCGGTGGACGATGCCGTGGTCGTGGACGACGGCCAGCGCGGCGAGGATCTCGCCGGCGCGCGCGAGCGCGGCGGTCAGGTCGAGCGGGCCGCGCCGCAGCCGCTGCCGCACGGTCTCGCCCTCGAGCAGCTCGAGCGCGAGGAACGGGACCCCGGCCTCGCGCCCCACGTCGTGGATCGCGACGATGTGCGGGTGGCTGACCGCGGCCAGCGCCCGCGCCTCGTACTCGAAGCGGGCGAGGCGCTCGGCGCCGGGGTCGCCGTGCAGCACCTTGAGCGCCACCGCGCGATCGAGCTGGGGATCGTGGGCGCGGTACACGCTCGACATCCCGCCGTCGCCGAGGTGCGCGACCACCTGGTAACGACCGACCCGGGTCCCGGGGGCGAGCCGCGCGCGGGTGGGCCCGACCGATAGCTCGGGCGCCCGGGCCAGCGCGGCGAGCAGCGGGGCCAGCGCGGCGTCGTCGTCGCTAACGTGATCGCGGTCATCCGACGACGAGGCCATCGCGCTCCGCCGCCTTGCGCAGGCGCTCCTTGATTCGCTCGTACCGCTTGCGCAAGGCGGCGAGGTCGGCGGCCGCGTCGCCGGCGCCCATCACCTGGGCGACCTCGCTCCACGCCATGCCGCGATCGAGGCGCAGCGTCAGCAGCGACTGATCGGCCGGCGCGAGCCCGGCCCGCATGCGCTCGAGCCACTGCAGCGAGCCGGTCTTGCGGTAGGCCGCGGTCGACAGCCGGACCTCGGCGACCAGCTGGCCCGCCAGGCTCGACCGCAGCGCGGTCGCGCGCCGCCGACCCGGATGGTTGCGCAGGCGCATCGCGGTGCGCCACGCGATCCGGTACGTCCACGTCTTCACCAGGCTGTCGCCCCGGAACCGGTGCAGGCCGGTCAGCAGGTGGACCGCGACGTCCGCGAGCACGTCGCGCGCGGCGTCTTCGTCGCGCAGGACCACCGCCAGGTAGCCGCACAGGCCAGGCCCGAGCACGTCCAGGATCGCCGCGGCCGCCGCCCCGACGTCCCCGCGCGCGCACAGCGCCGCGACCTGCTCGTCGAGCGACGCCTCGCGCGGCCGGGGCTGGGGCGCGTTCACGGCTGCATTCTATGCGCCCACGCGCGGGTCATCGGCGTCACATTCCGCCGCGAGCTGCACTGTGTTCACGACTCATCGCCGGGAGAACCCATGCTGCTCAAGACTTCTGTATGCAACCCCACGCTTCGCGGCTCGCGACTGCGCGCGTGCGCGCGCCTCGTCGTCGTGGTCCTCGCGGCCGGCTGTGCCGGCAGCGACGGGACCTCGTCCCCGGGCGACCCGCCCGACGCCCGCGCCGGGATCGGCCCGCCGGTCGACGCGCCCGATGACGCCACCAGCGCCGTCGACGCTGGGCTCGACGCGCCCGCGTGCGCGGCTGCGACCTGGGCCCCCGGCACCCACGAGGTCGTCGCGCTCGCCCACGACGGACGCGACCGCTCGTACGTGCTCCACGTCGGCACCGGGGTCGACCCCGACCAGCCGGTGCCGCTCCTGCTGAACTTCCACGGCTACACCAACAACCCCGACCTCCAGGCCAGCTTCTCGCGCATGAACGCGCTCGCCGACAGCGAGGGCTTCGTCGTCGTCTATCCGCGCGGCGTCGACTCGTCGTTCAACGCGGGGAGCTGCTGCGGCACCGCGTCGAGAGAGAACGTCGACGATGTCGGCTTCACCCGCGCGATCGTCGCCGACGTGGCCGCGCACCTGTGCCTCGACCGCGGGCGCGTCTACGCCACCGGCTTCTCCAACGGCGGCTTCATGTCGCACCGGCTCGCGTGCGAGGCCTCGGATCTGGTCGCCGCGATCGCGCCGGTCGCGGCCGCCAACGTCACCGCGAGCTGCACACCGTCGCGGCCGGTCCCGGTGATCGCCTTCCACGGCGATGGCGACACCGTGGTCTCGCTCGCCGATGGCACCGCCGCGGTCGCGGCCTGGGTCACGCGCAACCGCTGCACCGGCGGGCCGACCCGCACACCCCATGGCGCGTCACGCTGCGAGCGCTGGGCGACCTGCGCCGGCGGTGCCGCCGTCGAGCTGTGCACGATCGCGGGCGGCCGTCACCTCTGGCCCGGTGCCACCGCCGACTACCCGGCGAGCCCGGCGATCTGGGCGTTCCTGCGCGGCTATCGGCTCTGATCCACGGCGCGCGTCAGCGCGGGCGGGACGGGGCCAGCCGGGCCTCGAGCCGGTCGGTGATGCGGCGCGCCCGGGTGACCAGGACGCGGAGGCCGGTGATCATGAGCCGGTCGAGGCCGGTGCGCAGCGCCGGCGTGGCTGGCGCCGCCGCCGCCGGTGGCGCCGGGCGCTCGATCGGCCGCTCGGGCGCCCGCTCCGTGGGCCGCTCGCCGGGTCGCTCGCCCCGACGCTCGGTGCGGCGCAAATCGGCCACGTGGCCGACGTGGAACGGCTCGGTGCGGGCGCGGCGCGTGACCCGGCGGGCTGGCACCGGGAGCTCGAGGGTGCCGGCCAGGACGCGAAACTTTCCGCCCGGGAAGCGCAGCAGCGCGCCGATGTGGTCGGGATCGCGGTCGCCGTTGAGGTCGACCTCCTCGAGGTCGCCGTCGCGGTAGGTGATGGTCCCGCGATCCCACTCGTGCACGACGGTGACGGTGACGGTCAGCGCGTGAGACTCGATGTGGCGCATGATCTGGATGAGCGGGGTCCGGGTCAGGTCGCCCTGGAACTCGGCGGCCGAGCCGAGGCTGCCCTCGAGGCCGGGGAGGCGCTGCACGACCTCGAAGGTGCCCTCGGTGAGTGAGGCCAGCGCGGCCAGCGCGTCGTCGCCGGTGAGCCCGTCGAGCTCGGCGCGCTCGACACTGCCGGTGTGCAGCTCGATCCGCGCGATGCGATCGCCGGCGTGGAAGACGACCTCGCCGGTGACGCGGCGGGCGCGGCAGCCGTCGAGCACGTCGGCGGGGGTGGTGGAGCCGAGGTCGCCCCGCACGCGGTTGGAGCTCAGGTGCGAGGAGGACACGACGTCTCGAGCCATGCGCTCACGACGAGCACGTGGCGTGCCGAAGGCAACTGCGCGATGTCGCGCGCGCGGTCTGGGGACCCGTCTCCTGATTCCGGAGAGCGGCCCCCGGATTTCGACGAAGCCGCAACCCGGGTGCGCCAGTCTGCGGGCTTGCGGGGCTCGGCAGGGGCTGGCGTCCTGGCGAGCGTGGTGCGCGGGGGGAGGGTAGCGGGAGAGGGAGCGGGAGAGGGAGAGGCGTGGCGACTCGCGACGGTGGTTGCTTTCGGCAACGACGGATCCCGCGCGCGCCAGTGCAACCCGGCGCGCGGTGGCGAGCGCCCCACCACCGTGCGGAACGCTGGCTGCAATCTCTGGCGGCGGTGACGTCAGGGGTCGCGGCTCGTGGCGCCGGCGATCCGGCCGGCGCTACGCCTCAGCGCCGCGGCGTGCTGGATCAGTCGTTATCGGTGTTGGTCAGCCAGACGCGGTCGGTGCCGGCCGTCCAGTTCACGTCTTCGCTGACGAACGGCCCGAAATCGAGCGAGTAGTTCTGGCCGCGATCGACGACGTTGTCGTCCTGGCCAGTGACGATCACCGCCTGCGCCACGTTCCAGGTCCCGGGTTCGAAGGTCAGCGTATCCACGCTGGCCAGGCCTTCGCCGGGGTCGGAGCTGCTCACCCGCATCGTGACCGTGGAGGTCGGTCGCCCGGCGAGGTGAACCTGCAGCGTCGCGGCGCCTCCAGACTCGGTGGTCGTCGCCGCCCCGACGACCCGCACACCAGCGCGCTCATTGTCGACGTTCGTGAACTCGAGGCGCTGCGCTGCGGCGGCGTCGTACAGCGGGTCGCTGCTGCGCGCCTGCGCGATGATGTCGTGGCGCTGGTCGTGATCGATCACGTCGTCGTCGACGCCACAGACGGAGACCGTGCGGACGCTGTTCGGGCTCCACCGATCGAATGATACCGACGCCGGCGACACCCCCCCCCTCACCCGGAATGCTGGATGTGAGCGCGACGGTGACGTTCGCCGTCGGCTGGGATGCGAGCTGAACGGTCACCTCGACGCACCTGCTCGAGCCCGCCGATTCTTGAGTCCTGCGGTTCCAGGAGGGCGCATCGAGGCGGGCCATGCGGGGCGAGTTGCCCCGCGCGTTGCTTTTGGCAACGACGGATCCGGTGGCGGCGGTGCAACCTGGCGCGCATGCTCGCGCTCGCCGCGTGGGCGTGAGGAACGCTGGTTGCAATCTCCTGTGGGCATGCAGCACGCGCGGCTGATGATCGCGGCGGTGACCGCAGGGGTCGCGGCCTGTGGAGGCGGCGACCCGGCCGGAGGCTACGACTACGCGCAGAGCCCCGGCGCGGCCCGGTACGCCGAGCTCTGTCAGGTCTGCCATGGTGAAGCCGGCGAGGGCGGGCTCGGTCCGGCGCTGGTCGATACCGAGCGCGGCGAGGACGAGCTGCGCGAGACGATCGCCGCGCGCATGCCGGCCAACGACCCCGGCCGCTGCACCGGTGCGTGCGCGAGCGAGGTCGCACGCTTCATCAAGGAGGGTCTGACCTCGGCCGCGCTGCGCTGCGACGCGGTGCCGCCGTCGGGGCGGCGCCTGCGCCTGCTCACCCGCCGCGAGTATCGCGCGACCGTGCGCGATCTGTTCGGCGCGGCCGCGCCGGCGATGACCTGCGCGCGCGCGACCGACTGCGCCTACCGCGACACGTGCGCTGCCGGCCAGTGCGAGGCGAGCCCCTGCGATCGCCACACGTTCGTGTTTGACCCGGGCGGGCGCACGCTGCGGTCGGTGCACGTCGCCGGCGGGTTCAACGGCTGGGCGGCCACGCCGGCGGCCGGTGGCTGGGCGCTGACCTACGCCGCGGCGACCGGGCTGTGGACCGGCACGTTCACGGTGCCGGCCGGCGACAGCGCGTACAAGCTGGTGCTCGACGAGCGCGACTGGATCGAGGACCCGCGGGCGCCGGCCGCGGTCGACGACAGCTACGGTGGGCGCAACTCGTTGCTACGGACGAGCTGCGCCGACGATGGGGGCGGCGCCGACCCGACCGCTGGCTTCCCGCTCGAGCCGCGGCCGGCCGGGTTCCCGTTCGACGACCACGCGGCCTCGCAGGTGGTGACCGCGACCCACGTCGATGCGTTCCTGATGGCGGCCGAGGCGCTGGCTGACGACGCCGCCGATCGCGCGGCGACCCTGCACCCGTGCGATTGGGGTGGCGACCGGGCCGGCTGCACGCGCGGGCTGCTCGAGGCGCTCGGGCGCCGCGCCTTCCGCCGGCCGCTGACCGGCGACGAGCTCGCGCGCTACGCCGCGCTCGCGGTGGGCGCCGATCCCGACGAGGCGCTGGCGACCGCGATCCACGCGCTGCTGGTGTCGCCCAGCTTCCTGTACCGCTCCGAGCTCGGCGAGCGGCAGCCGGACGGCCGCTACCGGCTGACCGGCTGGGAGCTGGCCACGGCCATGTCGTACACGCTGGTCGGGACCACCCCCGACGCGGCGCTGCTGGCCGCCGCCGCCACCGGCGAGCTCGACCAGCCGGCCGGGCTCGAGCGCGAGGCGCGGCGCCTGCTGGCGTCGCCGCGGGCCCGCGAGCAGGTCGGCGAGCTGACGCTGCAGTGGCTCGGCGCCGAGGCGGTGCTCACCGCCGACAAGCGCCCCGACCTGTTCCCCGATCTCGACGCCAGCGTGCGGGCCGCGCTCGCCCGGGAGACCCGCGCGTTCGCCGCGCACGTCGTGTTCGACGGCAGCCACACCTTCGAGGAGCTGCTGACCGCCGACTACACGATCCTCGACCCGGCGGCCGCGCGCTTCTATGGCGTGCCGGTGCCCGGGCCCGACGGCATCGCGCCGTACGAGGGCCGCCGCGCCGGCGTCCTCGGTCACGCCAGCGTGCTCGCCAGCCACGCCCACAGCGATCAGACCTCGCCGATCCGCCGGGGCCTGTTCGTGCGGCGCAACCTGCTGTGTCACGAGCTGCCACCGCCGCCGCCGTTCGCCGGTGGCGTGCCCGACGTCGATCCGGCGGCGACCACCCGCGAGCGGTTCGCGGCCCACACCGCCAACCCGCGCTGCGCGAGCTGTCACCGCTACATCGACGGGCTCGGCTTCGGCTTCGAGCAGCTCGACCCGGTCGGCCGCTGGCGCGAGACCGAGAACGGTCATCCGATCGACTCCACCGGTGCGCTGACCGACGTCGAGCGGCTGGGGACCACGACCTCGGCCGACTACGCGACCCTGCCCGAGCTCGGCCGCCTGCTGGCCGACAGCCGGGCCGCGCCGGCGTGCTTCGCGCGCCAGTACTACCGGTTCGCGCGCGGGGTGCGCGAGACCCTGGCCGAGCGGTGCGCGCGGCTTGCCATCGAGCAGCGCTTCGCCGACAGCGGCTTCGACCTGCGCGAGCTGATGATCGCCAACCTGCTATCCCCCGACTTCGCGGTGCGCCGATGACCCTGACCCGACGACGCCTGCTCCAGCTCGGCGGCGCCGCCGCGATCGCCGCGCCGTTCCTCCAGCCGCGGCCCGGCCAGGCCCACGCCGGCGGGGTCGCGCGCCGGCTGATCGTCTTCTACTTCCCGGATGGGGTGGTCGGTCCCTCGCAGGACGGCGACCCGAGCCGGTGGCACCCGACCGGCAACGAGACCGGGTTCACCCTGCCGGCGACGCTGGCGCCGCTCGAGCGTCACCGCGCCCGCTGCGTCTTCTTCCGGGGGCTGTCGATGGGCCCGGCCGATCAGGGCAGCCACCCGGGCGGCGCGAAGAAGCTCCTGACCGCGGTCGACGGCGGCAACGGGACCTCGATCGATCAGCGGCTGGCGGCGACGGTCGGCGCCGGCCTGCCGTTTCGCCACCTCTACCTCGGGGCCCAGGCCACCCAGAACGGCGCGTCGGGCGACAAGCACATCTCGTACGTCGCGCCCGGGATCACGACCTCGCCCGAGGACGACCCGGTCGCGGCGTTCGCGCGGCTGTTCCCCGGCGGCGGCGGTGGTGGCGGTGGCGGTGGCGACCCGCGCGCCGCCCGGCGCCTGAGCGTGATCGATAGCGCCCGGCAGGAGCTCGACACCCTGCGCGGCCGGCTCGGCACCACCGAGCAGACCCGGCTCGACCTGCACCTGGAGGCCCTGCGCGAGGTGGAGGCGCGCATCGGCGCCACCGGTGGCGGCGGCGGTGGCACCGGCACCTGCAGCGATCCGGTGGTCGACACCACCGGGCTTAGGCCGTCGACCATCCACGCTCCCGATCGATTCCCCCAGGTCCTGCGCGCCCAGACCGATCTGATGGTGCAGGCGATGGCGTGCGGGCTGACCCGGGTCGGCGTGCTCCAGGGCTCGCACCACACCAGCGAGCTGATCATGAGCCGGTTCGCGGCCACGCCGCTGTACGACCCCGGCTTCGACATGCGCAGCCACCAGGCCTCGCACTACGGCGCGCGCCATGATCTCGCGCGCCGCGAGTACCGCGACTTCCTCGCCCAGCGCCTGTGGTGGGTCGAGCAGTTCGCCTACCTGCTCGACCAGCTGGCCGCGCGGCCCGAAGACGGCGGCACGATGCTCGACCACTCGCTGGTGCTCCTGTGCAGCGAGGTCTGCGACGGCAACACCCACAGCCACGACGACATGCCGTTCGTGCTCGCCGGCGGTGGCTCCGGATCGATCCGCACCGGCCGGCTGCTCCGGTTCGACTACCGCCGTCACGCCGATCTGCTGCTCGCGATCGCGCGGGCGATGGGCGACGACCTCGCCAGCTTCGGCGACGCCTCGAGCGGCCCCCTGCCGGGCCTGCTGACCTGATCAGTCGGCGGCGCGGGTGATCTGCACGACCGAGCTGTGCTGGCCGTCGAGCTGACCGGTGCCCTCGAGGGACGCGCCGAACGCGAGCCCGTGTGCGCGCGCCGGGGTGACGAAGCTGACGCCGGTGACGACGAAGGTGATGCCGTCCTGCTCGTGCGTCGTCGTGCCGGCCTGGCGGGTGGTGGCACCGGTCGGGTCCCAGCTCACCGCCAGCCTGCCGGTCGCCGGCTGGTTCGAGACCTCGCTGCAGAAGCCCTCGAGATCGCAGTCGAGCACGATCACCGTCGCGTCGATCTGCGCCGCGGTCACCGACAGCCACGCGCGCCGGAACAACCCGATGAAGCTCTGGTTGGGCACCTGGCCGAAGCCGTTCACCAGCTCGACCCGGTAGCCGTCGTCGCGCTGCTCGAGCACCTGGGCGCGGTCGTAGGCGACGAACGTCGTGCGCGCGCCGCCGCTCGCGCGCGATCGCACGACCGTCACGTGCTCCGACGTCGAGTCGTCGCCGACCCGCGCCACGTAGTCGGTGGAGCCGTAGTGAACGACGTCGGCCGCGGCCGGCACCGCGAGGGCACAGACCGAGGCAACCAGCGCGCAGGCTTCGATTCGCATGGCCGCGAGGGTGGCTCGGAGTGCCGTGAAATGGCGGTGCGGTCGCTTACGAACGCGCGTGCGATCCGCCGATCCCGCCGGTGAGAGGCTGTGATTCGTTCGAATCCCACCCTCCCTTTCGATCGGTCGGCCGCCGCCCGGAGATCCCACCCTCCCTTTCGATCGGTCGGCCGCGGTCCGGACGCCGCGCGATCTGGACGGAATGCGCGCCGGCTCGCGCCGGCTCAGCGGCGGCCGCGCAGCCGCGCGCGCCGGCGGGCGTGGGAGTTGCTGGGCCGTGGGCCGACCGGCGCGGTCCAGCCGGGCGCGGAGAACGGGGGCGGCGTCCCGTCCGAGGCGGTCCAGGTGATCGGCACCTCGCCGCGCGCGAGGGCGGCCTGGCAGTCGGGACAGTCGTGGATGATCTGCTCGAACCGCTGACGGATGCCGTGCGGCGCCAGCGCGGCGCCGTCCGCGTCGACGCCATGATCGACCGCGCGCAGGGTGGCGGCCGCGGCCGCATCGCCGCGGCGCGCGGCCCGGTCGGCGGCTTCGACCTCCTCGAGGCGGTAGCGACGGCCATCGGTGCCCACGGCGACGACGGCGCCGGTGGCAAGATCGAGATCCAGGCTCAGGTTGCGCATGGCGAACCCGATTGCAGGCGATGTGCCGCCGGTAACCACGCGACGCGCCGTGCGCGCCTGGCCGGCCGCCGGACAGCTGTCCGGTTCCCGGACGCGTCGGTCCGGGCCCCGGTCAGTCCGGGGCGGCCTGGCCGTCGAGCGACAGCGGGACCAGGTCGGCCCAGGTCGGGCCGGCCTCGAGTCCGACCACCAGCGGCACCTCGAGGATGAACGCGCGGCGCATGGCGTCGGCGGCGATCCGCGCCGCCGCGGCGAGCTCGTGGGTCGGCACCTCGAACAGGACGTCGTCGACGACCTGGGCCAGCGGCTGGGCCTGCAGGCCGGCCCGGCGCAGGGCGCGGTCGGCCTCGAGCAGGCCGCGCCGCGCGACGTCGGCGACCGAGCCCTCGTGGGTGGCGCGTCGGGCCAGGCGCTCGGCGTACGCGCGATCGTGCGGGTCGAGCGACGCGAGGCCGCCGATCGGCCAGTGTCTACCGGCCAGCGTCGTTACATACCCGCGCTCGCGGGCCAGGCGCAGCTGCTCGTCCTGGAACGCGCGCACCTGCGCATAGCGGAGGTCGAAGCGCGCGATCAGCTGCTTGGCCGCGGCGGCCGAGATGTTGAGCTGCAGCGCCAGCGCGCTGGGACCCTGGCCGGCGAAGGTCGCGAAGTTGACGACCTTGCCGAGCTGGCGCTCCTCGTCGGTGATCGCCGCGGGCGGCTTCTCGAGCACCGCCGACGCGGTCAGCCGGTGCAGGTCGGCGCGCGCGCGGAGCGGCTCGACCAGCGCCGGGTCGCGGGTCAGGTGCGCCAGGACGTGAAGCCCGAGCTGGTTGTAGTCGATCGACAGGAGCACGTGGGCGGGGCGCGCGACGAACGCGCGGCGGATGCGCGCCATCTCCGGCGTGCGGCCGGGCACCCGGCCCAGATCCGGGTTGGTGTTGACCAGGTCGCCCGAGAATGACCGGGCCGGGTGGAACCGCGCGTGGACCCGGCCGTCGCTGGCGATCCGGCTGCGCAGGCCGTGCAGCCAGCTGTCGCGCATCCGGCGCAGGAGCCGCCAGCGGAGCACCAGCGCGACGATCGGGTGGGCGTGCTCGATCCGCTCGAGCGCCTCGATCGAGGTGCTCCAGCCGGTCTTGGTATGGCTGACGATCGGGAGCTTCAGCTCCTCGAACAGCACCGCGCCCAGCTGCCTGGACGAGTTGATGTTGAACGGATGGCCGGCCAGCCCCGTGATCTCTCGCTCGAGCTCGGCCTCGATCACGGCGAAGTCGTGCTCGGCGCGGGTCAGCTCATCGGCGTCGACCGCCAGCCCGGTCAGCTCCATGCGCACCAGCGTGTCGGACAGCGCCAGGTACTCGGCGAGCCGCGCGGGTTCGACCGCGGGCGCCAGCGCATGCCAGATCGCGGCCGCGGCGTCGGCGTGCTGGCCGGCCAGGTCGCCGACCCGATCGACCGAGAGCGCCGCCCACGGCTTGCGGCCGGCACCGACGCCGCGCACGGCATCCTCGCCGGGCAGGGCGCGGCCGAGCGCGTGCTTGGCGACCGTCGACAGGTCGTGCGGCGCCCAGTTGCTGGGCTGGGTCAGGTGCGAGGCGGCGGCCGTGTCGCCGATCATGCCGGCGAGACGCAGGCCGGCGTGGGTGAGCGCGACCACCAGGCCCTCGCGCATGTGGGCCAGCTTGGGCTGGCCGGGATTCTCGAGCCACCCGGCCAGCACGTGCGGACCCGGCAGCACCGGACCCTTGCCGGCGAACGCCGCGTACACCGCGTGACCGTCGCCGGGCGCGAACGCGAGGCCGACCAGCCGGCCGTCGTCCTCGATCACCGGCTGCACCGCGACCGGCCGGTCGCGCCACGCCGCCAGCTGCGCGTGCAGGGCCTCGGCGGTGTCGCACACCGACACCGTGGTCGCGGCGGCGTCGTGGGTCAGCAGCTCGACGAAGCCGAGCTGCTCGTGCAACGCGTTCTCGACCGCGCCCGGCGCGGGCTGGTAGCCGCATGCGTCGAGCGGTACCGGCAGCGGCCGGTGCTGGTCGAGGTGGGCCCGCGCCAGCTCGGTGCGCACCACCTCCGGATCGGCGCTCAGCGCCTTGCCGAGCCGCGGGATCACGGTGTCGAGCGCGGCCAGCGCCTGTTCGACCGAACCGTGGATCGCGAGCAGCCCGGTGGCGCCCTTGGCGCCGATGCCCTTCACGCCCGGCAGCACGTCCGGTTCGCCGACCAGGGCCAGCCAGTCGGCGACCTGGGCCACGCCCACGCCGAACCGCTTGTGCACCATCTCCGGCGTGTAGCGGGCGTCCTTGTTGGCGTCGTACCACCACAGCCGATCGCCGACGAGCTGGGCGAAGCGCTTGTCGACCCCGACCACCACCACGTCGTCGCCGGCCTCGAGCGCGGCCCGTGCGTACGACGCGACCACGTGCAGCTCGTCGGCCGACTCGACCACGTGCAGGCCCAGCGTGCGCACCAGCTCGGCCAGCCGCGGCAGCTGCGCGCGTAGCTGCTCGGGCCACGCCGGCGGCGGGGTTGGATCGATCACGGCGACCGCGCGGGCCGGGGTCTTGAACGCGACGCCGCGGCGGATGCCACGCGCCACCGCGAACAGCCCGTTGACCGGCTCGCCGTCGCGCGCGCGGCGATCGGTCGGCACCACCTGGAATCCGCGGGCCAGCAGGTTGGTCGCGGACACCACCAGGGTTCGGTCGCTCATGCCGGGGCCATCCTATCGCGCGTGACGACTCGCCGGCCCGCACCTCGCCCACCGCGACCGGGCCGGAGTAGAATGGCCCCGCGTGGAGCTGTCCGCCGCCATCCGAGGAGTCCGCTACCGGTTCGAGTCGGTGAAGGACGTGCTCGCCAAGGCCAACCCGCCCAAGAGCGGCGACGACCTGGCCGGGGTCGCGGCGCGCGACGCGGTCGAGCGGGTGGCGGCGCGCGCGGTGCTGGCCGACCTGACCCTGGCCGAGCTGCGCGCGAGCCCGGTGGTGCCGTACGAGGACGACGAGGTGACCCGGCTGGTCGAGGACGACCTCGACGAGGGCGCCTACCGCGCGGTCGCGCACCTGAGCGTCGGCCAGTTCCGCGAGTGGCTGCTCGAATCGTCGACCAGCGGCGCGACCCTGCGCGCGGTCGCGCCCGGGCTCACGCCCGAGATGGCGGCCGCGGTGTGCAAGCTGATGTCGAACCTGGACCTCATGACGGTGGGCGCGCGCTGCGAGGTGGTGGTGCGCGCCAACAACACGCTCGGCCTGCCGGGCCGGCTGTCGTCGCGGGTCCAGCCCAACCATCCGTCCGACGACGTGCAGGGCATCCTGGCGTCGGCGCGCGAGGGCCTGGCCTACGGATGCGGCGACGCGGTGATCGGGATCAACCCGGCGACCGACACGCCGGCGTCGACCGCCGCGATCCTGACCGTGATCGACGAGCTGCTGAAGGCCAACGAGTGCCCGACCCAGCACTGCGTGCTGTCGCACCTGACCGTCCAGCTCAAGGCGCTCGAGCTCGGCTGTCCGATGGACCTCATGTTCCAGTCGCTGGCCGGCACCGAGGCCGCCAACCGCGCCTTCGGCATCGACGTCGCGCTGCTCGACGAGGCGTGGGCGACGATGAAGGAGCGCGGCACCACCCGCGGCCCCAACGTCATGTACTTCGAGACCGGGCAGGGCTCGGCGCTGTCGTCGGCCACCCACCACGGCGCCGATCAGGTCACGGTCGAGGCGCGCGCGTATGGCCTGGCCCGCCGCTATCGGCCGTTCCTGGTCAACACCGTGGTCGGCTTCATCGGGCCCGAGTACCTCGAGGACGGGCCCCAGATCACCCGGGCCGCGCTCGAGGATCACTTCATGGGCAAGCTGCTCGGGCTGCCGATGGGCTGCGACGCCTGCTTCACCTATCACGCGCGCATGAGCCAGGATGAGCTCGAGAGCCTCAAGGTCCTGCTCGGCGCCGCCGGCTGCACCTACCTCATGAGCCTGCCGGTTGGCGACGACATCATGCTCAACTACCAGTCGACCAGCTTCCACGACATCCCGTCGGTGCGCCGGCTGCTCGGCAAGCGGCCGACGCCCGAGTTCGACGCCTGGCTCGAGGCGCGCGGCATCACGCGGGACGGCCTGCCCGGGCCCCGGTTCGGCGACGTCGAGGTGCTGCGGTGAGCGCGACCCGCACCCTGGTCGCCGCGCTGCGCGCCGAGCTCGGCGCCAGCGATCCGATGCCGCCGCGGGTGGCGCTGCCGCCGGTGGTGGCCCCGCCGGTGCGGGTCTACGCGCCGCGCCGCGAGGCGAGCCGGTCGGCGCGCGAGGCGGCCCGCCATACCACCGCGCTGGTCGGCATCGGCCACGTCGGCACCCGCTACGCGACCGACGTGGTCCTGCAATTCCAGGCCGAGCTGGCGGTCGCGCACGAGGCGGTCGCGGCCGAGCTGCCCGAGGGCTGGGCCGCCGAGCGCGGCTTCCTGCCGCTGCGGTCGCGGGTGACCGATCATCGCGAGTTCTTGCTTCGTCCGGATCTCGGACGACGCCTCGACGGCCGGTCGCTCGAGCGCCTGCGTAGCGACGCCGACCGCAAGGTCGACGTCCAGATCATCCTGGCCGACGGCCTGTCGGCGGTCGCCTGCATGGGCAGCGGGCCGACGCTGGCGTCGACCCTGCGGGTCGCGTGCGAGCGGCGCGGGCTGCGGGTCGGTTCGCCGGTGTGCGCCAAGTTCGCGCGGGTGTGGCTCGAGGACGAGATCGGCCAGGAGGTCGAGGCGCGGGTGGCGGTGATCCTGCTCGGCGAGCGGCCCGGGCTCGGCACCGGCGATGGCCTGTCGGCCTACCTGGTCTACCAGCCGCGGATCGGCAAGACCGATGGCGACCGCAACATGATGAGCAACATCCATCCGCGCGGCACGCCGGTCGAGCCGGCCGCCGAGCGGCTGGCCTCGCTGGCGGCGTCGATGATCGAGCAGCAGACCAGCGGGGTCGCGCTCGATCTCGCGCGCGTGCCCGGCTGCAGCGACGAGGGTCGCGGTTACCGCGCGCCCCAGGTGCGCCAGCGCCTGGTCGAGCGGCCGCGAGGCGGACGCTAGTGTTGCTCGAGCCGATCGTGCCGACCGTGCTGTCGGTCCGCCGCATCCCCAACGCCGACCCGGCGCTGCTGCGCGCGTACGGCGCCGATCCGGCCCGCCACGCCTCGCTCGGGCTCGTCACCTGCGACCAGGACGACGCGCTGTACGTCGCGCTCGACGAGGCGACCAAGCACGCGTCGGTCGACGTGGTGTTCGCGCGCAGCTTCTACGCCGGCAGCGCCCACGCGTCGGGGCGGCTCTCGGGCGAGATCCTCGGCGTGCTGGCCGCGGCCGAGCCGCAGGCGATCGAGGACGCGCTGGTCGCGCTCGAGCGCTGCCTCCGGCACGACGCCTGCTTCTATGATGCCGACGGCAAGCGCGGCATCACGGTGTTCCCGCACGTGATCGGCTCGCTCGGCCACTACCTGTCGCGCGAGGCCGGGCTCGCGGTCGGCGAGCCGATGGCGTACCTGGTCGCGCCGCCGCTCGAGGCGACCCTCGGGTTCGACGCCGCGCTCAAGGCGGCCGCGGTGCGCGCGGTCAAGATCACGCCGCCGCCGACCGAGACCAACTTCGCGTGCGCCTGGCTGACCGGCATCACGCCCGGCGACCTCGCGGCCTGCGCGGCGGCGGCGGCGGCGTTCGCGGCCGCGGTGGTCGAGGTCGCGGCGCGTCCACGCGGCTGACGGCGCGTGGGTCAGAAGCTACCGCTGCAACTGACGTTCTCGCGGTGACGGGGCCGCCGCCGTTGCCCGGATGCCCCCTCCGGCAGCCGCTTCACGAGCTGATCGTGCGGAATCGCCGCACATCCCGGCACGCCGGCGTTGCCAAAGGCAACGTGCCATTGCTTGCCGACCGGGGTGCCGGCCGGAATACTTGTCGGATGTGTGCGCTTCGCGCCCTGGCTCTCTTCGTCGCGGCGGTGGTCGCCGTGGCGTGCGGCGACAACCTCGCCAGCGGGCGCGGCGTCGACGACGGGCCGGCGACGCCCGGCACCGAGCGCGCGCCGGCGGTCGTGGTGCTGATCGGCGACGGGATGGGCCAGGGCCAGCTCGACGTCGCGTCGCTGTACCGGCACGGCGCGACCGACCGGCTGTTCCTGCAGGGCCTGCCGGCGCGGGGCGAGCTGCACACCGGCGGGCCCTCGGGCCTCACCGACTCGGCGGCGGCGGCGACCGTGATGGCGACCGGCGTCTACACCTACAACGGCGCGGTCGGGGTCGATCGTCAGCGCGCGCCGGTCGAGACCTTGGTCGAGCGCGCGGCGGCCCGCGGCTGGGCCACCGGCGTGGTGACCACCACCGCGCTGCCACACGCGACCCCGGCCGGGTTCACCGCGCACGTCGCCTCGCGCAGCGAGCTGACGGCGATCGCCGACCAGCAGGTCCGGATCACGCGCCCGACCGTCATGCTTGGCGGTGGCAGCCAGTACTTCCGGGCCGCCGGCCCGGGCTCGGTCCGCGCCGACGGCGGGCTCGAGGGCGAGCTCGACGCTGCCGGCTACACCCGGGTCGCGAATGCGGACAGCCTCGCCGCCGCGGTCGCCGCCGGGGCGCCCCGGCTGTTCGGCGCGTTCACGCCCGAACACATGACGTTCGCGCGCGCGCGCGGGCCCGACAGCCCCGAGCCGACCCTCGCGGCCATGGCGGAGGCCGCGCTCGCCACGCTCGACCGCGATCCCGATGGCTTCTTCCTCATGATCGAGGGCGGCCGGATCGATCATGCCGGACACGCCAACGACCTCGCCAACACGGTCGGCGACACCCTCGCGTTCGACGACACCGTCGCCGCGGTGACCGCATGGGCCCGCGCCCGCGGCAACGTCACGGTGGTGGTGTCCGCCGATCACGAGACCGGCGGGCTCGAGGTGGTGGCGCCGCAGCCGGCCGGCATCCTTCCCGAGGTGCGCTGGCGCTGGGGGCAGCACACCAACGCGCGGGTGCTGATCACCGGCGACGGCCCCGGCAGCGAGGTCGTCGATGGCGCGCTCGTCGATCACCGCTGGATGTACCAGCTCGCGCGTGCGCGCATCGATGGCGCGCCGTTCGCCACCCCAGCACGCGAGCCCATCCCCGACGGCGAGCTCGGCGATCTGCGCCATCGTGCGGCGACCCAGATCCATCCCTCGAGCTACGGCGCCGGCTTCAACCAGCTCGATGCGCTGTGGCTCGACGCCAGCCCCGATGGCCTCCACGTCGGCGTCGAGGGCGTCTTCGAGTGGGACGCCAACGCCGTGGAGGTGTGGATCGATGTCGATCCCGGCGCCGACACCGGCGTCCGCGCGGCGACGGCGCTCGCCGATACCAGCGCCGGCGCCGACCAGGTGCTGTCGGCGGCCGGCTTCACCTTGCCGGCCGGGTTCGGCGCCGACCTGGCGCTGGTGGCGGTCGGCGGCGCCGAGACCCACATCGAGGAGCTGCTCGCGCTCGGTGGCCTGCGCGGGCTGGCGCCGCCGTACGGCGAGGTCACCGACCTCGCCTGGCATCACACCGCGATCAACTACGGCGACGTGCGGACCCGGACCACACCGCTGACGGCGCGGCCGGGGCAGGGGCTCGAAGCGGTGGTGCCGTGGTCCGAGCTGTACCCGGGCGGCGTCCCGGTCGGCGCCACGGTCGCGCTGGTCGTCGTGCTGGTGAACTCGGACGGCGGGCACACCTCCAACCAGGTGCTGCCGCCGCTGCCGCCGGGCGCGGCCGTCCCCGGCCGTGAGCCGCTCCAGCTGTCCACCTCGATCCGGTACACCGTGGCCGATGAAGCCGGGCTGATCGACGGGGCGGCGGCCCCGACCGTGGTCCCGTAGCCGCCGGCGCGGGGTTCGCGCAGGGTCAGCGCAGGATCACGGCGGTGACCATGCCGACCATCGCCACGATCACGACCGCCTTGGTCACCGCCAGGCCGCGCGAGGTCATCGCGACCCGGGCCGCGGCCCACGCGCCGATGATCGCGCCGGCCGCCATCGCCAGCGCGGGCTGCCAGTGGATCTTGTCGGCGACCGCGAACACGACCACGGTCACCGCGATGTAGATCATCATCACGAGCGCCTTGAGCGCGTTGGCGCGCACGAGGTCGTAGCGGAGCCCGCCGGCGAGGATCGCGAGGAACACCAGGCCGGCGCCGGCCTGCAGCAGCCCGCCATAGAGGCCGGCGACGAACAGCCCGAGCATCGCCGGCACGCCGCGGGCGGCGCGCGGCGCGGCCTCGGGCGGCGGCGCGAACCGCGCCGGGCTGATCAGCAGCGTGATCGCCATCAGCACCAGCGTGCCGAGCAGCATCGGCTCGAACACCCGGTTGGGCAGCTGGGTCGCCATCCAGGCGCCGGCGGCGGCCCCGACCACGGTCGGCGGGACGATCGCCCACGCCGCGTGGACCGGCAGCCGGCCGCCCCGCGCGAAGGTCGCGGCGCCGGTCAGGCACTGGCCGAAGATGGCCACCCGCGACGACGCGTTGGCCGCGTCGGCGGGCAGCCCGACCAGCATCAGGGCCGGCACCAGGAGCAGCGATCCGCCGCCGGCCAGCGTGTTCAGGGCCCCGGCGGCGAGCCCGGCGCCGGCGAGGGCGACAGCCTCGAGCGGGTCCAAGCCCCGACTCTAGCGCAGTCGCCGGGTCGACACCCGGCGAGGCGACGTCACGGGATGACGAGCGTGGGCGTCACCCGGAGCCGGCCCCAGAAGCCATCGCGCGCCTCGACCACCGGGTGGTAGGTGCCGGCCGGCATGTTCATGTCGATGATGGTCGAGTAGCCGCCGGCGCCGTCCTGGCCGAGCCAGTTCCAGTCGGTGTCGAACGAGCCATCGGCGTCCCAGTCGACCCGCGCCATCACGCTCGGGTCCCAGGGCTGGCCGCGGTCGGGGTCGGTGACCTCGATCTTCAGCAGCGCGGGGCCGCCTGCCGCCCAGCCCGGGATGATGGTCGCCCGCACCGCGTCGGGCGCATGGTCGTAGGGGATGACGTGGACCGTGCGCGAGGCCCGGGTCACCGTGCCGGCCGGGTCGCGGGCCTCGACCGTGATCCGGTAGATGCGCGACAGGATGTGCTCGGCCTCGCCCAGGGTCGCGATCTTCGCGATGTTCGAAAAATCGAACATCACGACCTCGGGCAGCCGCAGCGGCACCAGCCGGTTGGTGGTCGACCGCGGGTAGTCGCGGAGCACGGCGAGCTGGGCCGGGTTGCTGACGTCGAGCTCCTGGACGTGGCCGCTGCCGATCGTCCACACCTTCTGGTCGTCGCCGACCGCGGCGCGATCCAGGCGCAAGGCCGAGGTGCCCAGCTTCCAGCTCAGGTTGCGCGCGAACCGCGCGGCGTCGCCGACGATCGTGATCGGGTCGGGGTTGCAGCCCTCGGTCTCGCAGGTCGGGAACAGCTGCACGTACAGCCGCGAACCGACCTGGGCGTGCTCGAAGGTCTCGCCGCCGAGCGCGGTGTCGCAGCGCACCACCTGGGGCGCGCGCCCGTTGTCGACGTTGATGGCGCACAGGCCGCGCAGCCGGGGTGGGACCGGGTCCTTGGTCTGCAGGTGCGAGGTGATGACCATGGTGTTGCCGACCAGGGTCGCGTGCTGGGTGCCGGTCCCGGTCAGCCGCGACAGCGACCGGATGAGCTGCGGCACCGCGACGTTCAGGACCTCGATGCCGTGGCCGGCGATCGCCAGGTGCCCGCTCGAGGTGACGCCCGCGATCTCGACGGCGCCGTCGAGCACCCGGGCGGCCCTGGCGCTGGTGTCGAACTGGACCCGCGACGCGACCAGCTGACCGGCCTGCCCGTTGGCCTGATCGTCGATGATCTCGACCCGCCAGCCGCCCTCCGGGAACACGCCGACGAGCGTGCGCAGCGCCGGGGTCGTGGCGGCGGTGAAGGTCCACGTGCGCAGGCCGCCGGGGCCAGCGCCGTGATCCCACAGGACCACCGGTGCCAGCCGCAGGTCTTTGGCCGCCACCAGCTGGATCTTCAGGTCGGCGGGCCGCGGGTGTTCGACGGTCACGGTCACGCGGGTCGCGGTGACCTTGGCGCCGTGGTTGAAGTACAGGTCGTGGCTCTGGGGCGCAGCGCTGCCGTCGGGCACCGCGACCGGCTCGGTGACCTCGGCGGCGGGCTGGGCGGTGGCCGTCAGCACTTGCTTGAGCTCGCGCG
The DNA here is from genome assembly GCA_046597055.1 of Kofleriaceae bacterium. Taxonomy (GTDB): domain Bacteria; phylum Myxococcota_A; class Polyangia; order Haliangiales; family Haliangiaceae; genus UBA2376. The sequence goes on from JBKJLC010000098.1 coordinate 37,393, forward strand.
GCGCGTCGAGGTCGCTCAGATCGACCACCGTCAGGTAGGTGCCGAGCACGTAGAGACGGTTGCCGGCCCGGTAGAGCCGGTTGGCGGTGGTCTCGAGCGCGAGCTGCGACCTCACGCGCGGCGCCGCCCGGTCGGTGATGTCGACGACCCAGAGGCCGCGGGGGCCGGCCGCGACCACGAGATGGTTGGCGTCGAGCGCGACCAGATCGCGGATCCAGCCGTTCCACAGCGTCGGGTCACCGGCGGTCAGATCGAGCAGGCGGGTCCGCAGCGAGGCCGGGGTCGGCAGCGCGACCGTGAGCCGGCCATCGGCGCTGATCGGGCCCTTCTGGCGGTAGGGCGCGTCGGTGGTGAGCAGCTCGGTGATCACGTTCAGCGGGATGGTCTGGCCCTCGGGGTCGGTCGCGGTGGCGGTCAGGGCGACCTCACCGGTGGCGACGCCGTGGATCAGGCTGGGCACGTCGGTGAGCGCGAGGAACGGCGCGGCGTCGCCGCGGACCACCGGCAGCTCGGCCGTGGTGATGCGGGTTGCGCCCCGGGCGTCGCGGGCCTGGGCCCGGACGGTGACGACGCCGGCGGCCGGCGTGAACGGGTAGGCGCCCGGCGCCCGATAGCCGGTATCCCAGCTGCCATTGCCGTCGAGGTCGTAGCGGACCTGGACCGCGTCGCCGTCGAGGTCGAGCGCGGTGGTGGTCACCGTGACGGGCGCGGCGGTGCCGGCGCGGGCCGGCGTGTCGAGGCGGAGGTGGGGCGCCGTGTTGGTCGCGCCGGTGGTGGTCACCGTGAGCGCGAGCGGGCGGGCCTCGACGTTGCCGACCGAGTTGAGGCCGCGCACGAACAGCGGCCGGGTGCCGGCGCGGACGCCGGTGAGCTCGAGGTCGACCGCCTGGCGGCCGCGGGTGGTGCCCGGCAACCCGACCCGGAACCAGGGCCCGGTGGCGGCGAAGCCGTACTCGAGCGCGACGATCCGGTTGGCGCTGAGGCGGGTGCCCCAGAACTGGCGGCTGTCGCCGCGATCCACGATCTGACCGGTGAGCCGGACCCGCTGGCCGGTGACGGCCGCGATCAGCTCGCTGCGGGGCAGGGTGTCGCGGACCTCGATGATCCCGTCACCGTCGGTGTCGAGCCAGCCCCAGGCCCCCCGGGTGTAGCCGTTGATGGCGTCCGGGTTGTTGGCCTCCATCAGCGAGCTGACCGACTCGCCGCGGCCCTTGTCGATGCCGCCGCCGGACTCGTTGGAGAAGGCGTTGGCGTTGATCATGCCCAGGTAGCCACCGAGCAGGGTCGGCGGCGTGCACGCGTCGGGGCAGTACTCGTCGAACGCGCCGAAGATGTGCCCGAACTCGTGCATGAACGTGTCGGTGTGGTTGTAGGTTTCGAGCACCGTCCAGGGGCCGTTGAAGTTGGCGTGCGCGCGCAGGCCGGCGGTGCCGTTGCTGTTGGCGGCGACCATCACGAAGAACGCGGCGTCGGCGTCGTACTGGCGCTTCAGCTTCGCGGTGTACTCGAGCGACCCGCTCCACACGTCCTGCTCGAGGACCTCGTGGCCGAGGATGCGGGTGAGCAGGTCCGCGATGGCGCCGGGCTCGGTCGCCGACGCCCACTGGGCGCGCTGGCCGAACTCGAGGCCGGTGTCGACCGTGCCGGGCAGGCCACCTGCCGCCGGCGCCGACTCGTAGTGGAGGATGAAGCGGAGGTCGGCGTTGGGCTCGGCGGCGGCGATCTTGTCGAGCGCGGCCTGGACCTTGAGGTAGGTCTCGCGGACGAGGTCCTCGTTCCAGTCCTCGGTCGACGGATCGATCGTGCCGTTGGACTCGGGCAGCACCACCGAGACCACGACCGTGCCGGACGCGAACGGCACCGACATCAGGTCTTCGGGATCGATCTCGGCCGCGAGCGCGGCCTCGCGGGCGGCCTGCGGCATCGCCTGGGGCGGCCCCTCCATCGCGCCGGGCGGGCGACGCACGAACCTGGGCGCGAGGCGCTCGCGGGGTGGGACTTCGCTCGGGTACCAGCGAGCCGCGTGCACCGCGAGGAAGCGCTCCTCGGGCAGGGTCGCGGCCGCGAGGTCGGCGGCGGTGACCGCACGGTCGAGCTGGCCGACCACGCCGAGCGCGGCGAGGGCGGCCTCGGCCCCGGTCGGGACCTGGGCGATGACGAGCCGGGGCGGCAGGGTCTCGAGCACGCTGCCGCCGAGGCGGACCAGGGTCTGCTCGAGACGACGGCGCTGGGCCGAGGTCGCCCCGGGTGAAAGCACGAGCAGGCTCGCCGGCCGCTCGGCGAGCCCGATGACGTCGAGCTCGGACGTCGTCGAGGAAGTGGGCGTGGCAGCGGAGCCGCCGTCGTCGGACCCGCAGGATGCGGTTCCGGCGACGACGATCGCGAGGCAGAGGCGGTGGGAGCGGCTGAGGAGAGTCATGTGGCGAGGCGCTTCTAGCAACCCGCTTGCGGCGGGTGAAGGCGCCGTTTGTCACGATCTCGGCTGGCTACTGGAGTCGCCGCCGCCGGGGTGCGCTTGTTGTGCAGGTGCGACCCTGCGACCCTTGTCGGCGCGCACACCGAATGGGCACCCAAGCGACCGGCGCTTGGTGCCACGTGGGACGAGGTCGGTGCCCGTCTGGCCAGTGCGGTGGCCGTGCGGTGAAGCGTCGCAGCGATCGCGCACTTGCATTCCCGACGGGGCAGGGCGCGAGCATTGGTCATTCATTCGTGGGCCCGAACTTGCCTACGTGTGGGTTATTACAAAGAAAAGTTTCTCGTTACATCTTGACGATACCTGCTACGCGGTCGACCCTGAACGGCAGAACTCAACTGGAGGGAGATAGAGATATGCAGCGCAGGTCCGTGGCCATGGTCGTCGTCCTCAGCCTCATCACGTTCGGCATCTACGCGATCGTGTGGATGGTGAAAACCAAGAACGAGATGAACAACCAGGGGGCAAACATCCCCACCGCGTGGCTCATGATCGTTCCGGTGGTGAGCATTTACTGGATGTGGAAGTACTCGGCTGGCGTGGAGCACGTGACCCGTGGCAAGCAGTCCCAGGTCATCGCGTTCATCCTGATGTTCGTGCTCGGCGTGATCGGCATGGCGATCATCCAGGACGCGTTCAACAAGGTGGCCGACCAGGGCCAGCTCCCCAACGCGCGCGCGATGGGCTGAAGCCCGACCGCGCAGCGGTTCGCTGCGACGATGAACGGGTGGCCGGGGGGCCGCCCGTTTTTTCGTTTCGGGTCGGGTTTCCGCCGGCCGGGCCGCGATCAGGTCTCGGCGACCGCGATCGCGGTGACCGGAGCCGGCACCGGGGACGGGCGGGCCCGGACATGGCGCTCGATGCGCCACAGCAGGACCGGGAGGGCGGCCCCGCAGCCGACCGACAGGAACACCAGCACGTCCATGTGCAGGAGTCGGCCGCCGGGCCCGGTGGCGAGGATCTGCGACGCGCCGATCGCGCCGACCGACGACGCCAGGTGCTGGACCGCGGACTGGAGCGACATGTACTGGGCGCGCTCGTGGGGCGCGGGTAGGCGGGAGGTCAGGGTCGACACCGGGAGCCCGCGCAGAGACGCCGTACACATGAAGGTGGTGAACACCACCACCACCGGCACGATCGGCTGATCGGGCAGGAACCCGACCACCAGGCACAGCGACACCAGCACGGTGCCCAGGATCGCCACCGGGGTCGCGCCGAACCGGTCGACCGCGACACCGCTCGCCCGCACCACCCCGAAGCTGGCGATGCCGCCCGCCAGGTACAGGTACTTGATCGACGTCGACGGGAAGCCGTGGTTGTTCTCGAGGAACGTGCGCACGTACGGCACGACCATGAAGATCGAGATCGTCATCGCCGCGACGGCGGCGAGCGCCATCAGGATCTCGGGGCGGCGCAGGAATGCGGTCAGCCGGGTCCGCGGGCTGCGCGGGCCCTCGAGGTGGAGGCGCAACGGCGGCAGCGCGCCGGCCGCGTACACGGTGACCCCGAGCCCGAGCACCGCCAGCGCGAAGAACGGCGTGCGCCACGAGCCGGCCTCGGCGGCGGCGATGCCGGCCGGGATCCCGATCACGGAGGCGACCGAGAACGCGGCCATCACGACGCCCATGGCGCGACCGCGGCGCTCGCCGGGCACCACGTCGGCGACGATCGCCATCGACAGCGAGGTCGCCGGGCCGCCGAACGCGCCGGCGACGATCCGGGCCGCCATCATCGAGTCGAGGCCCTGGGCCAGGCCGCCGGCGGCGGTGGCCACCACCAGGCCGAGCATCGCGACCGTCAGCGCCCGCCGGCGGTCGAACCGGTCGAGGAAGCGCGAGCTGATGAGGCCGGACACCGCGGCGGCCAGCGTGTAGCTGCCGCCGACCAGGCCGAGCCGGGCCTCGGGGATGTCGAGCGCGTCGGCGAACATCTGGCCGAGCGGCATCACCATCACGAAGTCGAGGACGTTGACGAGCTGGACCAGCGCGACCAGCAGGACCACCCGGCGCTCGAGCGGGCTCGGCAGCGCGGCGGGTGGTGACGACAACGACGGCGACCGCGACGACAAGCCCCCATGCTGGCCGAGGTCGCCGGCGCCGCCTAGCCCCTCCGCACAGACGGTGCGTTGCGCCAGCGCGATCGATCGGGCGGTCCCCGGTCCCTCGGCCGGGGGCTCGTGACCCCGCCACGGCGTCGAGGTGCCCCAGGCGCGAGGCGCGGGGGCGAAGGGCTACTGCCTGTTGCGGACGAGGCGCGCGGTGATCGACTCGACATCGGCATCGGTGGGCGGCGGCAGCGGGTGGAACGTGACCGTGCCGTCGGGATGGTGCTGCCACACGCCGTCGGGGATCAGGGTGTGGAAGTGGACGTTGGCGTTGAGGAACGAGCCGAAGCGTTGCACCGCGGTCACCGCGCCGGCGTGGCCGCCCGGGACGCCGAGGTCCCGCGCGCGGCGACGGTGGCAGGGCATCACGCGCTACCGCGTGCGCCGCGCCGACGGCGAGTTGGTCAAGCACGGCATCATCGCTCTGCGCGGCGACACCGGCGCCGCGCCCATCGTCAAGACCCCGTCGCACAACGCGATCGATCTCGATGGTCGCAAGTTTACGATCGGTGGCTCGATCGATCTCCCGGCCGGCGCGGTTCCCGACGGGGGCTACCCGGTGTGGATGACAGCGGCAGCAAGAGCTCGCCCCGAACCACCCTGCACGTCGCGCTCGACAACGCCGCGCCGGCCGCGCAGATCACGTCGCCGCCACCACGGGCGGCGTGGAGCGACAACATCGACGTCGCCGGAGCGACCGTCGAAGGCTGGACCGTCGCGAACGACGACGTGGACATCGCCAGGGACACCGCCGGCCGCTTCCACAGTGACGTCGACGTCGGCGGCAAGGATACGTTCGCGATCCGACTCGCGCACCCGCAGCGCGGCGGCCACTACTACGTGCGGCGCCGCAAGTGACGCGCGGGAAGTTCAGCGGCTGCCCTGTCAGCTCTCGAGATCAGTCAGATGGTGGCGTATCGCGTACTTGACCAGTCCGGCCACGCTGCGAATGCCGAGCTTGTCCATGATCGCGGCGCGATGGCCCTCGACGGTCTTGGCAGCGAGGCCGAGGGACCCGGCGATCTGCTTGCTCGAGAGGCCCTCGCTGAGCAGCCGCAGGACGTCCTGCTCGCGCGGCGTGAGATGGACCGCCGGGTCCGGCGACGCCGGCTTGACCATCGACGCGCCGATTTGCGGGCTGATGTAGCTCTCGCCGCGCGCGGTGGCGCGGATCGCCAGGACGAGGTCGTGGACGGCATCCTCCTTGAGGATGTAGCCGACCGCGCCCGCGCTCATCGCCGCTTCGACCAGAGATGCATCGTTGTGCATCGAGAGGACCAGAACCGAGGTGTGGGAATCCTCATCGTTCAGCTGGCGCGCGATCTCGATGCCGCTCAGCGCGGGCATCTGGACGTCGAGCACTGCAACGTCGGGTCGGAGCGCGCGGATGGCCGCGAGCGCGCGCGCGCCGTCCACCTCTTCCCCGACGATCTCGATGTCCGATTCCGCGGCCAGGAGCGTGCGCAGGCCCGTACGGATGAGGGCATGATCGTCGGCGAGAAAGATGCGCATCGGAAGTACGCTAGCAGGAGCCGGTCCATCGCGCGGGCGAACTGCCGCGGCAAGCCCCGTGACGCGAACGTGGCGCCGTGACGCGTGACGGGTGACGCGATGCCGACCGCTCCAGAGCTCCACGAGCACGCCTTCCGCGCCGCGACCGACGCGCTCTTGCCGTACCGTGTTCGCGTCGCGGCGCTGACCTGTCTGGCGGCGAACGGCGCCTTCGCCGCGGTCGACGCCCTCTCGCTCCCGGCCGAGGACATCCCCTTTCGCACCGCGGTTCGCCTGGGCTTCACGCCGTTGTACTTTGCCGGGATGCTGCTCGCCGCGCGCCGGCCCGGGCAGCGCTTTCCCCAGGCGCTCGTGCTCATGCTCGGAGCGGTGCAGGCGCTCGAGCTGGGCCTGCTGGGAACGCAGCTCCCCGTCTCCGATGGCGCCGGGGTCGGCGTCTTCCCCGCCTTGAGCTGGACGGCGGCCCTGCTGTTCTTCGCCGCGTTCCTCCCGCTGCCGCTGTGGCGGACCGGGATTCTCTCGTCGTTCTTCGTCATCGCCTTCGCGGCCCTGCACCTGTGGCTCGGACAGTCGTCGGTCGGCGCGGTGCTCAAGCACGCGGGTAACATCGCGGTGGCCGGGGCCGCCGCGATGGTCGCCGCCCTGATGGTGGAGAAGCTCCGGCGCAGCGAGTTCTTCACCGGGCGACGGCTCGCGGCCGCCAACCTGCGGATGGAAGAGCTGGTCCGCGCCAAGGACCAATTCTTCACCGACGTCTCCCACGAGCTGCGCACGCCGCTGACCGCCGCCCTCCTCGCGATCCAGGCGGACGGCGAACCACGCCCGCGGCCGCACGCCGCCCTTCGGCCGCTGCGCCGGCTGCAGAAGCTCGTGGACGAGATGCTCGAGCTGAGCCGCGTCGACGCGGGATTTGCCCGGGCGAGTGGGGAGGTGATCGACCTGGTCGCCGCGGTGCGCCGCATCGTCGAGGAGTTCGCGAGCAGCTTTGCCGCCAAGGGCCTCGAGTTGCGCCTCGATGTGCTCGAAGAAATCGCCTTCGTGCGAGTCGGCGCGGACGCGTTCGAGAAGATCGCCGTGAACCTCCTCGGCAATGCGCTCAAGTACACGTCGCCGGGCGGGACGGTGCTGGTGCACGCGCTGAACCGGGCGGGCACCGTCGCACTCGAGGTGCAGGACGACGGCCCCGGTATCGCCGCCGCCGACATCCCGCGCATCTTCGATCGCTTCATCCGTGTCGGGCGGCCCGGCGCGGCACCCGGAAGCGGCATCGGGCTCGCCCTGGCGAAGGAGTTGACCGAGCTGCACGGTGGCCGCCTCGTGTGCGAGAGCGAGGAAGGTCGGGGGAGCACGTTTCGCGCCAGCTGGCCCGCAGCGGAGCCGGCGGCCGGCCCGCCGGCGGAGCCGCCGCCCGGGCTGGTGCTCGGCGCCATCGCCAGCGCGCTCGACGGAGACCTGGCCTCGACCAGCGCCCCACGCGAGGGGCCGACCGATGGGCCGCTCGTGCTCGTGATCGAGGACCACCGGGATCTCGCGGCGCGGATCGCGGCCTCGCTCGGCCCGAGCGTGCGAACCCGGCTCGTGCACGACGGGACGGAGGGCCTCCTGCTCGCCTGCAGCATCGTCCCGGATCTCATCATCTGCGACGAGCTTCTCCCGGGCCTGGGTGGACACGAGCTCGTGCGTCGGCTGCGCGAGGACCCGGCGATGCGGCTCACGCCCGTCCTGATGCTGAGCGCGCTCGCCGAGCGCGAGTACGTGCTCACGGCGCTCGCGGCCGGTGCCGACGACGCCATGGCCAAGCCGTTCGATGCCGCCATGCTGCGCGCGCGCGTCGATGCGCTCTTGCGGCTGCGGAGACGGCGCGAGAATCCGGACCAGTCCGCGCACTTGCTGAAGCCCCTCTTCCGCGGCTTTGCCCTGGCGCTCGGCTACGATTCCGTCCTGCTCCTCGTGGGCGAGGCCGATGGCAGGTTCCGGAACGCGGCATGGGGAGGCGCGCTCGCGCCGCCAGAGGACGGCTGGGAGCGGGCGGATGCCCCGTGGGCCGCGACGTCCGCGGCCCGAGCGCTCGTCTCGGCGCGCGTGCCCTGCGGCCCGGTCCCCGCCGCGGTCGTCGGCCTGGGCACCGCGGTGGCGGCGCCGATCGTGCGGGGCGGGCGGTCGGCCCTTCTGGTCGGGATCGCGCGCGCCGCGCGGACCGTCACGCCGCTGGAGGTGGACAGCCTCGCGGCGGCGTCGCTCGGAGTCGCCGGATTGCTCGATCGCGAGCGCACCGTGAGCGCGCTCGCGCAGAGCGCGGACGAGCAGCATCGGCTGTCCATCGCGACCCTGAGCGCGCAGGACTCCGAGCGGCGCCGCCTGGCCGTCGAGCTGCACGACGGGACGGGGCAGGTCCTCACCGCTGCCCTGATCCACCTCGACCTCGCGCGGCGGGCGCGAGCCTCCGACGATGGCTTCGCCACCGCCGCCTCGCTGGTGCGGCAAGCCCTCGCCGAGCTGCGCGCTCTCGCCCGCGATCTGCACCCGCCGATGCTCTCGCAGCAGGGTCTGCACGAGGCGCTGCGCTCGCTCGCTGCCTCCCTGTCGAGCCCGGCGATGACGGTGGAAGCCGAGATCGCGGCCGACACGCCGACGGAGCTGGGTGCCCGGACCTCGCTCGCGCTGTTTCGCATCGCGCAGGCCGCGCTCGCCAACGTCGCCGCCCATTCAGGGGCACGGCGAGCGGTAGTGCGGCTGCGGGCGGAAGCCGGTGCGGTCCTGCTCGAGGTGGAGGATGACGGGCTCGGCTTCGTGCCCAACCCGAGCCTGTACGGCGTCGGGCTGCACGGAATGCGCGAACGCGCGACCAGCCTGGCGGGCTCGATGTCGATCGAGAGTCAGCTCGGCCGAGGCACCCTCGTGCGCGCGACCGCGCCGCTCGAGCCGGTCGACCCAGTGCCTCTCGTGCGCGCGCCGCTACCCTAGCTACAGCTTGCCCGGTAATTCAGGCCGCTGAAACTGGCCGCCGCCCTGGCCAGTCTCGCGTCAGCGTCCTGGTGCCGCTGTGCCCTCGATGCTGGCGCCGGCCCCGGCGGGGCCGGCCTCGCTCTACCCGAGCAGCACCATCTCCTTCCGCTCCGCCAACCCGCGCACCATCTTGTTGAGGTTGAACCCCAGCACTGCGCGCTGACCGCACATACCCATAGTGTCCGCCGACTTCGCGGCGGGTCGGTTGAAGCCGTACTTTCCGCTCTTTATCGTCCCGATTCCTCCTTCGACTAGTGCCCGCTCCGCAACCAGCTTCTCCTTCACCTTCCCCGACACCGCCCAGGCGGCCTTGCCTTGGGGGGCCAAGCCCACATCGCGGACGCCAAGCTTCTTGAGCGTCTCGACGTTCTCTTGGCTCCAGCCACCGCGGTCGTAGGCGTATGCCTTCGGTGGTTTCCCGAACAGCGTCACGTGATTCGTCACCGCGCGCACGGCGAACCTCGAGTCGTGGACGTCGTTCTTGTTCTTCGCCACCGTCGCCAGGAGGAACCCGCCACGGAGTCTCGTGATCCCCCAGCTCAGGCCGAACTCCACCGTCTTGCCGACTTTGCCGCGGACGATCGAGTACAGCTCCGGCACCTGAAGGCTGATGATCTTGTTTGCCGCCACGTACCCGGTCCTCAGCCAGTACCGGATCTGGGGCAGCAGCTTGGCCATCGTCTGATGGACGTGTTGGATCTTTGTCCACGCAAGCTTGCGGTGCTTCCGCAGCCTGTCCCTCGCGGCTCCCGCGTGGTGAAGCGCTGGCGCCAGCTGCTTCTGCACCGCCTCCACGACCGTCGCCATCTGCGCGACCATCCGATCCTTGGCGGCCTTGCTCTTGTCCTTGGCGAACAGCCGGTACTCCCGGACCTTG
>JBKJLC010000129.1:0-2677 GCA_046597055.1 Kofleriaceae bacterium
CGTACGGGCATCCTTCTCGTCCACGATCTTCCGCAAAGCCGACACGGTCACCTCCACGGACCGGAGGCTGGCCGAAGAGAGGGCTACCCGTCATCCCGGCGTTGCTGATGGGTCACCTTGCAGACGCCGGCCGCATCACATTCGGCGACCGATGCCAGGAGGCTTCGGCCGGAAACCGAGGCGCCAGGAGCATGGTACGTGAGCCGGTACTGCTTGACGATGGACGTCGCCACTGGCGCCGGCGCGTGCGTCTCGATGCGCTGGAGGCGGCCAGAGCGCCAAACCGGAAAACCAGACACGTAGATCAGCTCGCGATCCGGGCGATCCTCGTAAATGAAGGCAACCTTGCGCGTCGCCGGGAGGTCACCGAAATGCGCGTACGTGATCTCGTGGATACGCTTCTCCTGCGCGACACAGGCGCCAGAGACTTGGCAGAGATGATGCGGTACTGAGGCCCTGTTCTCGTATGCATAGCGAATCGCGTTGCCGACGCGGTCACGCGCCTCATCGAGGAACCATGTGAGGCGAACGGAAGGGTTCGTCGATGAATCAATGACGGAGCCCTTGTTCATGGAGTCGGGGACCAACCGTGGTCCCTCAAGGCGCGCCGAACCGCCGCCATAATGCAGCACGCGGCCGTCCTTCGCCTCGACGCGGAACGAGGTGGGCCCAAGCGAGTCGCTCGCCTCGATTCTTACGCGCGTGTACGGATCGTGCTGCGGGCGGTACTCGTTGTTCGATCCAGGCATTAGTGCGAGGAAGTCGCCGTCGAGGCAGAAGCGGTCGGTGTTGTCGAATCGGACTTCCGTCGCTTCGAGATCGTTCTGTTGGGTCTTCGCGCAGCGCGCGATCTGCGAAAGGCCCGAGAGGCTCCACCCAACGCCCAGCAATCCATTCGCATGGCGGCTGCTGTACGTGAGGGCCAGTCCCGGCTGCATCCCCGCCGTGCCTTGCGGCACCCACAGCGGCACTTGAAACGTCGCCGCTCCGTCCTCGGTCACCGCAAAGCTGCCGTGCAGCGTCCCGATCGCGTTGCCCTGCATGACTGGCGCGTCAGTCGGTACGATCGAGCCGGTCTGCGCAATCCCGTCGTCGCGCCAAACTGGAAGGTCCGTGGGAGGCGCTCCGGCCACGCCGGGGATCTCAATGTAGCTCGTCCCTGATTCCTTCTTCACGGCGCACGAGGTCGATTCGCTCGTCGCCTCCGCGTAGCTACTCCCTAGTTGCCAGCGCACTTCCGTGAGGAATGGGGTCACGAGGACGTCCCGGCGATTCCCCGAGGGGAATGCCGTGGGTGGACGCAGCGATCCGACGCCCGACCATGGGGGTGCCGTTTCACTGGTCGGGCGGATCAGCTCGTTCTGCGCGCCGTGCGGCAGAAAGCCGGCCTCGCCGTCGTTGCGATAGCCGAACACGGCGTAGTTGGTCCCAGCGATCGTGGCGACGCATGTGAAGAGCGGCGCGATCTTGGCCAGATCGGAGGGTGCACAACCCGCGAAGGAGCCCGCCGGTGGCGGCGGCTGCGTTGCGTCGCCGCCGGGGGCGCATGCGAGCGCAAGCAACGCAACAACGAGCGCGAAACGACAAACCAACGACGCCATCGGCGGAACACGCTTCATCGCAACAACCTCCGCTCAGCCGCGACTCCACGAGTAGACTGTGACGCCGCCGACTCGCCCGCGTCAGCGTCCACGGGTGCAGCCGCGAAGCACGCGGACAGCACGGACGTGGCCAACAATGGCGAGAGGCGTCGTCGCATCGTCCACCACTCTCGACACAAAGCCGGTTTCGGTTGCGTCGAACGGACGAAGTCTCACGCGCAGCGTGGCTTCGCAAGTCAAAAACGACAAATAGATAAAGCGCAACATCATGTTCCCGACCACGCCCGATGTCCCGCACGTAGCGCACTGAGCGAGGTCGTGTCGCAGCAGCACGCGCGGCCATCGTGTTGCGAGCGCGCCGGGCCCACTTCCTGAGCGCGTCGCGTGCGACATCCGGTGTCGCCCGCCGTGGCGACGATCGTTATCTAGTAGAGCGCGCCCTCGGCGACCCCGTCGCGCCCGACCCGACGCGCCGCCCTACAGCGCGAAAGGCGCACGCGCCGAACACGATCGCGCCCAATGAAGAAGCTCGCTGTCAGCGGCGGGGTCGCGAACAACGAACCGCCGAAGCTCGCCGCCTCGATGCGGTGAAGGCGGGCGAGGTCCAGCTCGACGACTGGGCGGTGGTGCGCGTCGACCGCACGCGCAACTCAAGATGCCGTGAGCGCGCCGCGCGTACGATTCCATCCGGCCGCAGCGGGTGACTTGAATACGGCGATCGACTGGTACGAGCAGCAAGGCATCGGGCTCGGGAGCGCGCTTGTCATTTTCGCAAGCGACGGAGACAACGACCTCGTCGTCCTCGCGATCGCCCATCGCCAACGACGGCCGGGATACTGGCGCGACCGCTGATCCGGCGGGTTCCGCTCGGACTTTCGGCGCTCGCACGGCTTCGATACGACGAGCCCTTCATGTCGACCGCGCTCACCGCCGTCTCGCCCTCGCGGTCGCTCGCCGCGCTGAAGCTCGATCCGGACACGCTTCGCGTCGCCCTCGAGCGCGACCTCTGCCTCCAGCTCGAGCGCGATCGCGCCTTCGCTCGCATCCGCGAGATCGTCCCGCTGCCCGACGCGAAG
>JBKJLC010000194.1:0-7721 GCA_046597055.1 Kofleriaceae bacterium
CCCGGCCGCGCCGCCTATCTCGATGCGCGCGCTCCTCGAGGCAGGCGTTCACTTCGGCCACAACACCGGCCGCTGGAACCCCAAGATGAAGCAGTACATCTGGGGCGCCAGGAACGGCATCCACATCATCGACCTGCAGCACACGGTCAAGCTGTTCAAGCACGCCTTCCAGGCGATCATCGACATCACCGCCAAGGGTGAGTCGGTGCTCTTCGTCGGCACCAAGAAGGCCGCTCAGGACGTCATCCGCGAGGAGGCGGAGCGCTCGGGCCAGTACCACGTCACCCAGCGCTGGCTGGGCGGCACTCTCACCAACTTCAAGACCGTCAAGGGCTCGCTCGAGCGCCTCAAGACGCTCGAGAAGATGGAAGAGGACGGCACGATGCTGGCGCTCACCAAGCGCGAGCAGATCGAGATCCGCCGCGACCGCGACAAGCTCATGAAGTCGCTCGGCGGCATCAAGGGCATGATCAAGCTGCCCGGCATGGTGTTCGTGGTCGATCCGGCCAAGGAGCACATCGCGGTCGACGAGGCGCGCGCCCTCGAGATCCCGGTCGTCGGCGTCACCGACACCAACTGCAACCCGGACATGATCGACTACGTCATCCCGGGCAACGACGACGCGATCCGCGCGATCAAGCTGTTCGCGTCGCGCATCGCTGACGCGTGCATCATCGGCACCAAGGTCTACAAGGAGCGCGCGCACACCCGCGGCGCTCGCCAGGAAGAGGACGAGCGCGTCATCCACGTGTCGTCCGGTGGCGATGGCCCCCGCGTCGAGATGGCGTCGGGCGGCCGCCTGTACGGTGACTCCGAGGCCTCGGCGTCGCCCGATCCCGTCGAGAAGGTCTGATCCGAACCGCTGCGGCCGAGCCCCAGGAGACTGCCATGGCTGAAGTTACCCCGTCGATGATCAAGGACCTGCGCGAGCGCACTGGCGCCGGCATGGCCGACTGCAAGAAGGCGCTCGTCGAGAGCGAAGCCGACGTCGAGAAGGCGATCGACTACCTGCGCAAGAAGGGCCTGGCCAAGGCGGCCAAGAAGGCCGGCCGCGAGGCGACCGAGGGCAGCGTGGTCGCCTATATCCACGGCAACGGGCGCATCGGCGTCCTGGTCGAGATCAACTGCGAGACCGACTTCGTGGCCCGCAACGACGACTTCGTCGGGTTCACCCGCGACGTCGCGATGCAGATCGCCGCGATGAACCCGATGTTCGTCCGCAAGGAGGAGGTCGGGGAGGACGTGGTCGCAAAGGAGCGCGAGATCCTGCTGGCCAAGGCCAAGGAGGGCGGCAAGCCCGAGCAGTTCCTCGCCAAGATGGTCGACGGTCAGGTCGCGAAGTGGCTCAAGGAGATCTGTCTCCTCGACCAGCCGTTCGTGAAGAACCCGGACAAGACGATCGATCAGATCCAGCAGGAGCTGATCGCGAAGATCGGCGAGAACATCAAGATCCGGCGCTTCACGCGCTTCGAGCTCGGTGAGGGTCTGGACAAGAAGAAGGACGACTTCGCCGCCGAAGTCGCCAAGCAGGCCGGCCTGGCCTGAGACGAGCGGAGCGAGCCGGCGCTCGTTCCGTACAGATCGGCGCGGCCTCCGGGCCGCGGCCGACCGATCGAAAGGGTGGGTGGGAAGCGAATGCTTCACACCCGCTGAGCTATCGCGAGACGAGGTCGGACTTCGGTCCGGCCTCGCCTCAAGCTGGCACCCTGCGCTGGCCAAGTGCGGAGACGACGCGTATGGTCAGGCCCCGCATGAGCTCCGATGCGCAAACCAAGCGCCCGGCTTACAAGCGGGTGCTCCTCAAGCTCTCTGGTGAGGCCCTCATGGGCGCCCAGGGCTACGGCATCAGCACCGAGGTGCTGGGCATCATCGCTGGCGAGGTCGCTGACTGCGCCCGGCTCGGGGTCGAGCTGGCGGTCGTCGTCGGCGGCGGCAACATCTTCCGGGGGCTGTCCGAGTCCTCGAAGGGCATGGACCGAGCCTCGGCCGACTACGTCGGCATGCTGGCGACCGTCATGAACGCGGTGTCGCTGCAGGATGCGATCGAGCGCCTGGGCGTGGTCACCCGGGTCCAGTCGGCGATCCCGATGTCGCAGCTGGCCGAGCCGTACATCCGGCGCCGCGCGATGCGCCACCTCGAGAAGGGGCGCGTCGTGATCTTCGGCGCCGGCACCGGCAACCCGTTCTTCACCACCGACACCGCCGCTGCGCTGCGCGCGATGGAGATCGGCGCCGAGGTCCTGCTCAAGGCGACCAAGGTCGACGGGGTCTACGATCACGATCCTCGCAAGGTGCCCGACGCGCGCCGCTACGAGCGGGTCACTTTCACCGACGCGCTCAAGCAAGATCTCGGCGTCATGGACGCGACCGCGTTCGCGCTGTGCCGTGACAACGAGCTGCCGATCGTGGTGTTCGACATGACCAGGCGTGGCAACATCCAGCGCGTGGTGTGTGGCGAGGCGGTGGGGACCCGCATCGTCAAGGACAACGAAGGGTCGCGTTTCGCAGAGGTGTGATCATGGTCGACGACATCAGCACTGACGCCGAGCAAGGGATGACCAAGGCCATCGAGGCCTTCAAGCGAGACCTCGCCAAGGTGCGGACCGGGCGCGCGACCACCGCGATGCTCGATGGCATCAAGGTCGACTACTACGGCACGCCGACGCCGGTGAACCAGGTGGCCAGCGTCACCGTGGTCGACGCCCGGCTCATCTCGGTGAAGCCGTGGGAGAAGAACATGGTCGCCGTGATCGACAAGGCGATCCGCGCCAGCGACCTCGGGATCAACCCGGTCGCCGATGCCGACCTGGTCCGGCTTCCGATCCCGCCCCTCACCCAGGAGCGCCGCAAGGACCTGGTAAAGAGCGTGAAGAAGATGACCGAGGAGGCCAAGGTCGCGGTTCGCGCCGCCCGCCGCGACGCGATGGATCTCCTCAAGGACGCCGAGAAGGACAAGGAGATCACCGAGGACGCCCGCAAGGGCGGCGAGAAGCGCATCCAGGATCTCACCGACAAGCACGTCGCCCAGGTCGACGACCTGGCGACGACCAAAGAAAAAGAGATCATGGAGATCTGACCCTCTCCGTCGCGGAGAGGGCGAGCGCCGCGCCACCCGCGCGGTGGGGTGCCGGGGGTCGGAGAGGTGCCGTGGAAGGCCCACACGGGCGCCCTCGCATCGATAGTTGCGCACCGCGTGCGCGACTGGTCGGACCTGGTTGCACGCCCGGGCGCAGGATGTTGGCCGCGGCCGGGTTGGGCGTATGATTCTCGTGATGGGGACTCTCCCGAGCGGTGCCGGCGCCCTCGTCGGCAAGCGTCTCGGCAACTACGAGCTAGTTGCCCTGCTCGCGCTGGGAGGCACTGCGGAGATCTATCTCGCGCGCATCAGCGGGACCGCCGGGTTCGAGAAGTACGTCGTGGTGAAGTGCCTGCACGACCACCTCGCCGACGACCGCGAGTTCGTGCAGATGTTCCTCGACGAGGCGCGGATCGGCGCGCTGCTCGGCCACTCGAACATCGTGCAGACGCTCGGGCTCGGCGAGCACGAGGGCCGCTACTACATGGTCATGGAGTACATCTCCGGCATGTCGATGGCGCTGCTGTCGCGGCGCGCGACGGAGCGGGTCGCCGGCGGGCGCATCCCGGTGTCGCTGGTGGTCGGCGCGATGACCCAGGCCTGCGCCGGGTTGCACTACGCGCACGACTGCTCGAACAACGGCCGGCCGCTCAACCTGATCCATCGCGACGTCTCGCCCCAGAACCTGGTCATCACCTTCGAGGGCGTGGTGAAGGTGGTCGACTTCGGCATCGCGAAGGCCGAGGAGCGCGAGACCGCGACCCGGAGCGGGACCATCAAGGGCAAGTTCGCGTACATGTCGCCCGAGCAGTGCCAGGCGCGCGAGATCGATCGCCGCACCGACGTGTTCGCGCTCGGGGTGGTGCTGCACGAGCTCTTGACCGGGCGCCGCCTGTTCAAGCGCAACTCGCCGTACGAGACCTACCAGGCGATCCTCGAGTGCGCGGTGCCGTCGCCGTCGTCGGTGAACCACGAGCTCGACCCGGCGCTCGATCCGGTCGTGATGAAGGCGCTCGCCAAGAACCCGTCGCAGCGGTACCCGACCGCCGAGGCGTTCGGCGAGGCGATGGCGCACTACCTGCACAGCCGGGGCAAGGCCGGCGGTCCCGGCGACATCGCGCGGTTCATCGACCAGTATTACGCGCTGGAGATCGGCGACAGCGGCGCGCGCATGCGCGACCTGCTGGCGGGGCGCCCGGCCGCGGCCCTGGGCTGGGATGATCCCGACGAGCCGGGGTCGGCGTCAGCGGTGGAGCTGTCGCAGTTCGAGGTCGTGGAGGACAGCCACAGCGGCGGTGCCCCGCTCGATCCGCCGCGCCGCCGGGTGTCCGAGGCGGACGCCGACGACGCCCGCGAGGGCGGCACCGACGATGACGAGTTCCCGTCGGAGGCAACCCGGATCGAGCTCAACCCGACCTCCCAGCTCGCCGAGCTTGACGCGGAAGTGCGTCGGGCGCGCCCGACCCCGCCTTCATCGCAGCGGCCGGCGCCCGCGCCGCCGCACCGCCCCCCGCCCGCGCCGCCGATGCCCGGGCCGCGGCGTCGCCCCTCGACCGCGCCGCCGGTGCCCGCGCCGCGCCGACCGGCGACCGCGCCGCCGGTGGCAGGGCCGCCGCGGCGACCGGTGACCGCCCCGCCAGTGGCGATCCCCGAGGTGCCGACCCAGCCGGTGCTGCCGCGCATGCCGGCCCCGACCACGCCGCCGCGGATGGCCACGCCGTTGTTCGGCATGGCGACCCCGGGGGGCAGCATGTTCGGGGGCCCGCCCGGCGGCCTGCGGGCGGCGCCGCTGCCCAGCGCGCCCGAGCCCGAGCGCCCCGAGATCCCGTCGATCTTCGGCGGCCCCAGCAAGCTCGCGCCGAAGTCGGCCGCGGGGGCGCCGCGCGCGCGCTCGGTGACCGAGCCGGCGCCGATCCCGGGTGTGCCGACGCCGCGACCGTTCGGGCCGGCCGCGGTGATCCCGACCATGCTCGCCGAGCCGGAGTCGACGCCGCGGTCGAAGAGCTTCGCGTCGGCGCCCGAGGCCAAGACGATGGCCATGAACGACGGGGGATTCGTCGCCGACGCGATCGCGCAGATCCGCGCCGCCGAGGCGCGCATGCAGCCGTCGGTGCCGGCCGAGGACGCCGATGGCCCCACGTTCATGGACCCGGCGTTGATGGCGCCCCGGCCGAGCGCGGTGCCGCCGGGGCGGGGCGGCTTCCCGGCGCCCATGATCGCGACCATGCTGGTCGAGCCGGCGGTCGATCCGGCGCGCGCGGGGGCCGCGCCCCAGATGAACACGATGCTCGCGCTCGACCCGTCGCCGGTGCCGGCCCCGTCGTCGTGGCCCACGTCGTCGTCGCCCTCGTCGTGGTCGCCGGCCCCGGCGGCCGCGCCGTACGGCGCGCCGCTGGTCGATCCCCTCGGGCGCGGGTTCGCGCCGGGCCCGATGCCGTCGGGCGAGTCCTCGCCGCTGGCGCACGGGACCCCGTCGGGCGCCTACGTGTCGACCGAGATGCCCTCGCACGACATGATGTTGCCGACGCACCTGATCGGGCTGCCGCCGATCGACACCTATCCTCGCTACGCCACGGTGCCGATGCGGCCGCGGGTCGCGTGGATACTGCCGGTGGCGATCGGCTCGGTGCTGGCGGTGCTGGTCGGCGTGATCGCGGCGATCGCGACCTGAGCCGCGCGGCGCGTCAGTTGCGCATCAGGCCGAGCAGCTTGCTCAGCGTGGTCTCGTCGGCCGGCGGGAACTCGTAGTCGAGGAACTCGCGCGAGGTGACCCAGCGCAGGTCGGCGACGGTGGCCGGGTAGGGCACCGACCCGTCGGGCAGCGTGCACGAGAACATCACCATGTGGACCTCGTAGCGCGCGTACTCGTGGACGTGCTCGCCCACCTTGGCGCCGACCACGACCGACACGCCGATGCGGCCGCGGACCTCGCGCTCGAGCGCGGTCTCGTCGTTCTCGCCCGGCTCGACCCGGCCTCCGGGAAACTCCCACAGGAGCGGCAGCACCGCGGTCGGGTTGCGTTGGGTGATGAGGTAACGACCCTCATGCTCGATCACCGCCGCCACGACGCGGATCTCCTCCTTCGGCATCGGGGCGATTATCGTCGGGCGCGGCCCGATTGCAACGGAAGCCCGATTGCATCGCCCGGGGACGGCCGATAAGGTCCGCGGTCGATGGCGATCCGTTTCGTCGAAATTCATCCCGCGACCGACGACGAGCAGCTCAACACGGAGTGGGTCGTCCTGGAGAACGACGGCAAGGTGCCGTTCAACACCCGCGGCTGCGGCATGAGCGTCGGCCGCAAGGGCCAGAAGCGCCGGTCGGAGCTCGGCATCATCGACCCCGGGTTCGTGCTCGGGCCGGGCGAGCGGATGCGCATGCTGACCGGCAACCCGGGCACCAAGGCCCACGGCGCCGCCCCCGAGGACGGGGTGAAGAATTACTTCCTGTTCCTGCCCAAGACCTACCTGCAGGGCGCCGGCACCGTGCTCACGCTGACCCTGCGCGGCCTGCAGGTGAGCAAGGCCGAGTTCGACCCGTCGATCGCCGAGGGCGTCGGCGCGGCGTCCGCGACCAAGTAGCTCGCCGCGCGGCGAGCGCCGGTCAGAACGCGCGCGACTGCGCGCCGTCGACCACGATGCAGGCGCCGTTGACCCAGGTCGCCCGCGCCGAGCACAGGAACGTGACCACGTCGGCGACCTCCTCGGGGGTCCCGAAGCGCCCGGCGGGCAGGTCGCGCGCGACGAACGCGGCGATGCCGTCAGGATCGGCCTGGCGTCGGCGATCCCAGCCACCGCCGGGGAACAAGATCGAGCCCGGCGCCACCGAGTTCACCCGGATGCCGTCGCCGGCGACGTCGCGCGCCAGCGCCTTGGCCAGCGCGATCACGCCGGCCTTGGCGACGTTGTACCCGGGGGCGCCGCCGGCCTCGCGGCCCCAGATCGACGACACCAGCACGATGGCCCCGCCGCCGGCGGTGCGCAGGTGGGGCAGGGCCCCGCGCGCGACCCGCGCGCTCGACCACAGGTTGACGTCGAGCGACCTGGCGAGATCCTCGTCGTCCATCTCGGCGATGCGGCGGCCGAACGACTTGCCGACCACCGCGACCGCGACGTCGAGGCCACCGAACGCGGCGACCGCCCCGTCGATCGCGCGGGTGGCACCCTCGGCGGTGCTGACGTCGGCGATGATCGTCACGTGACCGGTGCCGGCCAGCCCCAGCGCCGCCAGGTCCTCGGCGCCGCGCGCCACCGCGGCGACCCGCGCGCCCTCGCGCGCCATCGCGACCGCGATCGCCTTGCCGATGCCCCGGCTCGCCCCGACGACGACGACGCGCTTGCCCTTCAGCTCCAGATCCATGCCGCTAGCCTACTCTGCTGCGCGCCCGGCGCCCGCCGGCGCGAGGCGGTCGGCAGCGCTCAGGGTCCAGCACAAGTTCCGATGGCGGGTGCCGGGTGCCGGGTGCCGCTGCCCGTCGACTCCCGGCGCTTCGCGACCGGCTGCGCCCAGGTCAAATGGTGGATGGACTCAGGACGCACGGTACGGGCTGTCGCACGAGAGGCATCTCCGTCGAGCACGGGGCGGGTGTTCGAGACCGGCACGGAGGACGAGCCGAGGCGGGGACGAGGTCCCAGGCGCGCTCGTA
>JBKJLC010000219.1:0-51131 GCA_046597055.1 Kofleriaceae bacterium
GCTACAGGCCGAGCTTGTCGAGCTTCTTGTGCAGGCCCTCGCGCGTGATGCCGAGGGTGACGGCGGTGCGGGTCTTGTTGCCGCCGTGGTCGCGCAGGGCCTCGGAGATGAGCCAGCGCTCGACCTGGTCCATCATCTCCTTGAGGGTGCCCTTCTTGGGGGCGACCTTGGCGACGGTGCCTTCGATCTTGCGGAGGCGCGGCGACAGGTCGGTGACCTCGACGTTGCAGCCGGGCTCGGCCTGGATGACCAGGCGCTGGATCTCGTTCTCGAGCTCGCGGATGTTGCCGGGCCAGGTGTAGCCGGCGAGCGCATCGAGGGCCTCCTGGGAGAAGCCGGTGAGCTCGACCCGATATTCCTCGGTGTAGCGGGCGAGGAAGTGCCGGGCGAGGGCCGGGATGTCCTCGCGACGCTCGCGCAGCGGGGGCAGGCGGATGGGGAACACCATCAGCCGGTAGTAGAGATCCTGGCGGAAGCGGCCCTTTTCGACCTCGGCGGCGAGGTCGCGGTTGGTCGCGCAGATGATGCGGACGTCGACCTGCTTCTCGGCGGTGGCGCCGACCGGGCGGATGGTGCCCTCCTGGAGCACGCGCAGGAGCTTGGCCTGCAGCGACAGCGGCATCTCGCCCATCTCGTCGAGGAAGAGGGTGCCGGCGTCGGCGATCTCGAACAGGCCCTTCTTGTCGGCGTCGGCCGAGGTGAACGCGCCGCGCTTGTGGCCGAACAGCTCGCTCTCGAGCAGGTTCTCGGGCATCGCCGCGCAGTTCTGGGCGACGAACATCTTGTCGCGACGGCCCGAGCGGTAGTGGATCGCCGAGGCGATCAGCTCCTTGCCGGTGCCGGTCTCGCCGTCGATGCAGACGGTCGCCCGGGTGTCGATCACCTTGTCGAGCTGGCTGAAGACCTTCTGCATCGCCTCGGAGTCGCCGACGATGTTGGGGAAGCGGACCTTCTCCTCGCGACGCTTGAGGTACACGTTCTCGCCGCGGGCGCGCTCCTCGGCCAGCTTGAGCCGGCCGACCAGCTGCGCGTTGTCGAGCGCCAGGGCCGCCTGCGAGCCGACCACCAGCGCGACCTCGAGGTCGGACTCGTCGAACATGCCGGCGGTGCGCCGGTTGTCGGCCTGGAGCAGGCCGGTGATCTCGTCGCCGCGCCACAGCGGCACCGCGATCACCGACAGGATGCGACCGCCGAGGATCGACTCGGACGACGAGATCTCTTCCTTGGCGTTGGCGGTGAGGATCGCGGCGCGGTCGGTGAGGACGCGGCGCAGGATCGCGCGGCTGGCGCGGACCAGATCGACGCCGGGCTCGGGCGGCTTGGCGGCCGCGCCGCGCTCGCGCTGGAGGGCGAGGGTGAACCGATCCTTGTCGGTGTCGGCGCGCAGCAGCAGCGTCACGTGGGTGGCGCGGCCAAGGATCTCGAAGGTGGCGTCGGCGATCGCGTCGAGCACCGCGGCCTGGTCGAGCCGGCCCGACAGGCGCTGCAGCGCCTTGTAGAGCTTGAAGGCGCTGACCGGGTCGTGCTCGATCTGCTCGCGAACCGCGGGCAGGTCGACGATCGAGCGGGTCGCGATCAGGCGCTCGGCGAGCTCGGCGTCCTCGGCCGGCGCGTAGCGGACGCGCACCATCACCGGCGCGCGCGGGTCACCGAGCAGGATCAGATCGCCCGACTCGAGGCCGAGCTCGTGCCGCCGGCTGGCGTCGACCGGGATCTTCTGGCCGTCGCGCTCGACCATCGAGCCGTTGGTGGAGCGCAGGTCGCGGAAGACGTAGCTGCTGCCCTCGCGCACGATCTGGGCGTGCTCGCCGGACAGGTGATAGTCGGTCAGGACCACCGAGTTGGTGGCCGCGCGCCCGAGCGTGATGACAAGGGAGGTCAGCTCGTACTTGGGACGCGCCGAGGTGCCGCGGATGATTTCGAGGACGATCACGGTGTTTTCGACACAAGCCGGGTGCGATGGACCCCTGGGTGGTTATACTCCGAGACGATTTTTCCGTCATGACGGCTTCGTCCAAAGTTCTGGTCGTCAGTGGTGATCGTCGGGCGGCGGACGCGATGCGGTTGGGGTTCGAGCGCGAAGGAATGCCGGTGTCTGCCGCCGACACCCGCGACGAGGCCGCCGCGCTGTTCGACGGCGTCGCCCTGGTGGTCGCGGGGCCCGCGCCAGGCGCGGGCCGCGCCGAGCCCGAGCAGCTCATCCGCGCGCTGGTCGTGGCGGGCGCCGATCGGGGCGCCCCGCCGCTGCTCTACGTCGGCAACGGCGTGAGCCGGGCCGAAGCGCTCGCTGCTGGCGCCACCGCGGTGCTGGCGTCGCCGGCGTTCGTGCGCGACGTCGTCACGATCGGCCGCATCCTGGCCGGCCGGCGCCCGGGCAATCGTTCGGTGATGGACGCCGACCTCGGCGACACCTACGGCGTCTTCTACCTGGTGCGCGCGCTGTGCGCGACCGGCGCCACCGGGACGCTGCTGATGCTGCGCGGCCTGCGTCGCGGCGAGATCCGCTTCTTCGAGGGCGAGGTCACGTCGGCCCAGGTCGGCGGGATGCACGGGCAGGCGGCGCTGCACCAGCTCCTGCTGTGGACCGAGGCCCGCATCGAGCTGCGCAACGAGGCGGTGGTCCGGCGCCAGCAGATCCCGGTCGCGCTCGACCAGCTGCTCAGCCACGCCGCGCAGTTCCTGTCGGACCTGCGCGAGGTGGCCGGGGGGCTGTCGCCGGCGACGGTGTACGAGCAGGACCCGGCGGTGGTCGCGTCGCTCGGGCGTGGCCTGCCGACCGAGGTCCACGGCGTGCTGCGGTTGTTCGACGGTCACCGCACGGTCGCCGACGTGCTGGAGGACAGCTCGTTCCGCGTGCTCGAGACGCTGCGGGTCGCCGAGCGGGCTGCGCAGGTCGGGCTCTTGCGGCGGCGGGCGGTGACCCGGCCGCGCGCGGTGCATCGCGCGATGCTGGAGATCGAGGAGTGGCTGGTCGGTGGCAGCGGCGACGCCGAGCGGCCCGGCGCGATCGGGCCCGCGGTCGCGATCGCGGTCGAGGGCACCGGCCCGGTGGGGGCCGGAAAGGCCGGCAAGAAGAAGAAGGGCAAGAAGGTCGGCGGCGCCCAGGCCGTGTCGAAGGAGCGCGCCACCGTCGAGGTCGACTGGGCCGCGCTGGTGCCGCGGAGCGCGGGGCTCGATGCCGGGCTGCTGTCGCCGGTGGTGCCGTCGTCGGCGGCGAAGGGCGAGATCGAGGCGAAGTCGGTCGAGGTCCGGGTCAGCCGCGACGAGGGGCGCGAGGGGCTCGAGACGGTGATGGATGCCGGGGATCGCGACCGGCTGTTCCAGGGCGGACGCGGCGACGAGGCCAGCGTGACGGTGAGCGAGGGGATCGCGGAGGAGGAGGCGGCGTGGCTGGCGGCGGAGCGGGACGCGCGGGGGGCGATCGAGCGGGGTCCGGAGCGTGCGCAGGCGCAGGCGCAGGCGATCGAGCGGGAGCGCGCGAGGGAGCGGGCGCAGGAGATCGAGCGAGAGCGGGCGCGGGAGCAGGAGCGCGCGCGCGCGCGGGAGCGGGAGGAGGAGCTCGAGATCGAGCAGGTGCGCGCGCGGCAGGAGAAGGAGCTGGAGCTCGAGCGCGCGATGGAGCAGGCGCGGGTTGCCGAGCAGGCGATCGCGCAGGCGCGGGCGCGATCGCTGGAGATCGAGGAGCGCGCAGCGGCGGAGGCGCGCGCGGCGACGAAGCTCGAGCAGGAGAAGTCGCGGGCGCGCATCGAGGCAGATGCGCGGGTCGATGCGGACGCGCGCGCGGCGGCGGCGGCGCGGGCGGAGGCGCACGCCCGGGCGGAGGCGCGGGCTGCCGTCGAGGCGGAGGCGCGGGCCGCGGCCGAGGCGCAGGCGGGTGCCGAGGCACAGGCGCGAGCGGGGGCGCGGGCGATCGCGGCGGCGCAGGCGCGCGCGGTGACCGAGGCGCGGGCCGAGGCCGAGGCCGAGGCCAAGGCGCGGGAAGACGAGGCGCGGCGAGAGAGTCACGTGTCTGGCGAGATCCCGGGCTCTGCGGAGCGTGTGGCCCGCAAGGATCCCGACGTGGTCGGCCCATCGATGTTGATCGAGGAGCTGGCGGAGACGCGCAGCGATGCGAACCGGCTGGCTGGCGCGGCGACGGCGGCGGCGGTGGTAGCGGCGAGCAGCCCGGCGCCAGCGGATGTCGCGCGGGTGCCGCGGGCGCAGTCGGCCGGCGCCGAGGCGGCGGCGACGCGGCGCGACGCCAGGGCCGCCGAGGCGACCGCGGTGAGCTCGTTCAGCGACGACGAGGAGGCGTTCTTCAGCGCCGGCCACGGCGTGGCCGCACCGCACGAGGCGGCCGAGTCGTTCGACGACCTCGACGTCGGCTATCAGCCGCCGACGTTCTGGGATCGCCTGCTCGGGCGCGCGAAGCCGCTGCCGAGCGCGCGCCGTCGACCGAAGAAGTAGCGCGGTCAGCGCCGGATGCGTGCGGCCGCAAGCCACCCCGCCGATGACCTCGAGCTCAGGGCGCGAGCCAGGCGAGCTCGACGCCGCCGCGCGGGCTCCACATCTTGAACGTCATCCGGCGCGCATCGTCGCGGAGGACGTTGGCGGAGCGCGGGAAGGTCGCGACGTAGACCTCGGCAAACTCGTTGACCTCGGGCAGCTCGACCTTGAGGACCTCGAGCGGACGCTTGTCGCGCACGATCGAGCTCGGTGGGGTCTCGATGCCCTTGTCGTCGACGAGCGCCAGCCGCCACACCGAGCGGTCGCCGCGCTGGAGATCGTTCTCGGTGCGGTCGTAGGTCGTGACCACCAGCGCGATCTCGTAGTCGCCCTCGGCCGCGAGCTTGGCCTTGGCGAACAGCGCGTCGCGAGCCGCGCCCTCGACCTTGCGGATCCGCGCCTCGCGCTCGGCGTAGGCGGCGCGCCACGTCGGCGACCGGAACGTGCCGTAGAGCTCGAGGACCTGCTGGTACTGGCCGCGGAGCACCGCGCGTCGGGTCCAGGCGGCGGTCACGTCCTCGTACTCGCCGGAGCGCTCGGGCCAGCTCGCGCTGAGCGGCACCGGGCCGGGCGTACTGCCACACGCGGCGACCGCGGTGGCGGCGGCGAGCGCGAGCAGGGCCGCGCGGACGGTGGCGCGACCCCGCGTCATGGCAGGAAGTCCGTGCGGGTGAACAGCGTCGTGAGCGGCGCGTGGGCGACGACCGCGTCGCGCCCGCCCTCGAGCCGATCGACCAGCGCGATCACCGCGGCGACCCGCAGGCCGCTGGCGGTCGCGCGCTCGATCGCCTTCAGGGTCGCCGCGCCGGTGGTGACGACGTCCTCGAGAATCACGACCGGCCGGGCCGGGTCGAGGCGCTTCGCGGCCTCGAGCCACTGGCCGGTGCCGTGACCCTTGGGCTCCTTGCGCACGATGAACGCGTGCAGCGGCCGCCCGGCCAGGAAGCTGGCGATGCTGGTCGCGGTCGCCAGCGGATCGGCGCCGAGGGTCAGGCCGCCCACCGAACCGGCGTCAGGTGCGATGTCGTCGATCAGGCGGCGGAACAGCTGACCGACCAGGAAGCCGCCTTCGGCATCGAGGGTCACCGCCTTGCAGTCGATGTAGAAGTTCGACTTCAGGCCCGACGACAGCGTCACCTCGCGCTCAGCGAAGGCGTGGCGGCGCAGGAGCTCGAGCAGGCGGGCCCGCTGCTGGGCGAACACCGGCTCGGCATGCAGCGTCTCGAGGTTCATCCGGTCGGACGCTAGCACACGGCCTGCGGTTGACGGAGGTAGCTCCCGGTGTACAGTCGCGAGCCCCGCGTGTATCTCGTCGACGAAAAGGACGCTGCTCCGATCACCTCGGTCGAGCAATTGATCGAGCACTTCCGCAGCGCGGAGAAGCCGCGCGAGGCGTGGCGAGTCGGCTCGGAGCACGAGCTGATCGGCGTGCGCGCGAGCGGGCCGGCGATCGGCACCGCGCCGGGCTACGACGGGCCCGATGGCATCGGCGCCATCCTGGCCGGCTTCGCCCAGCGGGGTTGGACCCCGGTGCTCGAGGACGATCACGTGATCGCGCTCACGCACGGCGAGGCCCAGGTGACCATCGAGCCGGGTGGTCAGCTCGAGCTGGCCGCGCCGCCGCTGCACGACGATCGCGAGCTGGTGCCGATGCTGGCCGACCACGTCGCCGCGCTCGGCGCGATCACGCGGCCGACCGGGGTGGCCTGGCTGTCGATCGGCTTCCGCCCATTCGGTGCGCTCGGCGACGTGCCGGCGATGCCCAAGCAGCGCTACGACGTGATGCGCGCGTACATGCCGACGGTCGGTAGCCGTGGCCTCGAGATGATGATGCGCACCGCGACGGTGCAGACCAACCTCGACTGGTCCGACGAGGCCGACGCCGCCGCCAAGCTGCGCTGCCTGATGAGCGTCACGTCGATCATGACGGCGCTGTGGGCGTCGTCGCCGATCGTCGACGGCAAGGTGTCCGGGTTCCAGAGCTTCCGTGCCCACATCTGGCGCGACACCGACAACCAGCGCGCCGGCCTGCTGCCGTTCGCCTTCGACCGCGCCGACATCTATCGCGCGTACGCCGAGTGGGCGCTCGACGTGCCGATGTACTTCGTCTACCGCGGCGGCTACCGGCCGGTGGCCGGCCTGACCTTCCGCCAGTTCATGGCGAAGGGCTGGAACGACGAGCACGCGACGCTGTCGGACTGGGGGCTGCACCTGTCGACGCTGTTCCCCGACGCGCGCATGAAGAAGTACATGGAGGTGCGCGGCTGCGACTGCGGCTCCATGCCGATGATCGCCGCGCTCGGGGCGGTCTCGCGTGGGCTGCTGTACGACCCGACCGCGCGGGCCGCGGCGATCGCGCTGACCGCCGGGCTCGATCTCGAGGCCCGCCAGCGTCTGGCCGACGACGTGCCGCGCGCCGGCCTGGCCGCACGGGTCGGCCAGCGCACCGTCGGCGAGCTCGCCCGCGAGCTGGTCGCGATCGCGCGTGACGGGCTCGGTCGCGTGCTGCCCGGCGCGGTCGGCCTGATCGATCCGGTCGCCGCGATCGCCGAGAGTGGCCGGACCCAGTCCGATCACATCATCGACGTGTGGAACACGACCGGCGGCGAGCCGGCGCGGGCGATCCCGCTGCTGGCGCATCCGACGCTGCACCCCTGACGGACGGGGACGCCGCCGCGTCAGTGGACGACGAGCACCGAGCACGGCGCGTGACGCACGGTGGCCTCGGCGACGCTGCCGAGGATCAACCGGCGCAGGCCGCGGCGGCCGTGGCTGCCGACCACCAGCAGGTCGGCGTCGTGCTGCTCGGCGAGATCGCACAGGCCCTCGCGGGCCGGGGCCGCCACCACCTGGAAGCGCAGCGTGACCGGCGCGTCGGCGTACCTGAACAGCAGGGCGTCGGCGTGCGCGCGAGCGTCCTCGCCCACGACCGCGAGCAGGTCGTGGTGGACGTCGTCGTCCGAGGACACCGCCTCGGGCATGAGCAGGTTCGACTGGAAGCAGTGGACCAGGTCGATGGTGGCGCCGGGGCGCGCCAGCAAGATCGTGAGGGCCAGCGCCGCGTTGGCCTGATCGGAGAAGTCGGTGCCGACCACGATGCGCTCGAACCCACGGTCGGGATCGCCGTCGCGCGCGACCAGCACGCTGACCGGCGCCGCCCGCACCAGGTGCTCGGCGACGCTGCCGAGCAGCCAGCGCCGGGCCCGGCTGCGATCGCGGGAGCCGATCACGATCAGCTCGGCGCCGAGCTCGGTTGCGGCCTCGATCAGGGCTTCGTCGGGGAAGCGGTCGACCAGGAGCTGGGAGACCGTGACGCCGTCGGCCGACAGCCGCTCGCGCAGCGTGGCCAGCGCGCGGCGATCCTCGGCCAGGCGATCCGCGAGCACCTTGACCATGCGGTCGGCGGTCGCCTGCATGGACGGTGGGACCGCCGGACGCTCGGGCACGGTCGCCGCGTGGACCAGCACCACCTCGGCGCCGTGGTCGGCCGCGATCTCGGTGGCGCGCCGGGCCGCGAGCTCCGAGCCGGGGGAGAGGTCGATGCCCACGACGATCTTGTGGAGCGCCATGACCCGGTTATAGCGCGGCGCGGTCACTGCGCGGTCGGGTCGAGCACGCCGTCGGCGATCGCGATCGCGCGCACCTCGTCGAGCGTCGCGGCCTCGGCCGCGGACTTGTCAGGGCGGTAGCGAACCACCCGGGCCAGGCGCAGCGCGAGGCCACCGGGGTACTGCGACGAGACCTGCACGTCGGAGAACGCGATCTCGACGACGACTTCGGGCCGGACCTGGACCACGTGGCCGCTGCGCTCGGTCGCGCGGGCGAGAAACTCCTGGGTCTGCCACGCGAGCATCACGTCGGTCATGCCCTTGAAGGTCTTGCCGAGCATCACGAAGCCCCCGGCCAGGTCGCGGGCGCCCAGGTGGAGGTTCGACAGGAGGCCCTTGCGGCGGCCCGAGCCCCACTCGACCGCGAGCACGACCAGGTCGAGGGTGTGGACCTTCTTGATCTTGAGCCAGGACGCGCCGCGGTTGCCGGCCTGATAGGGCGCGCCTAGGTCCTTGGCCATCACGCCCTCGTGGCCAGCCGCGAACGCCTCGGCGAGGAAGCGCGCGGCGGCGGCGGGATCGCGCGTGATCAGGCGCGGCACCAGCGTGTCGGCCGGGGCCAGCCCGGCCAGCGCGCCGGCCCGATCGCGGCCGGGGCGGTCGAGGAGGACGTCGTCGTCGAGCAGCAGGCAGTCGAACCAGCGGGCCGCGAGCGGGAGCTCGGCGCGCACCGCGGCGTCGTCGGCGGTGCGGCCGAACCGGCGCATCGTGATCTGGAACGGCCACGGCCGGCCGTCGGGCCGGAGCGCGAGGGCCTCGCCATCGAGGATCACCCGGCGGGCCGGCAGGGCCTGGCCGAACGCGTGCAACTCCGGGGTCGCGGCGGTGACGTCGCCGCCGCCGCGCGCGAACACCCGGACCTGGTCGCCGTCCTTGTGCAGCTGGACCCGGGCGCCGTCGAGCTTGTGCTCGAACACCGGATCGGCGAGCGCGGCGAGCGCGGCGTCGACGTCGTCGGTGACCTGCGCCAGCATCGGCAGGACCGGGCGGAACACGGTGAGATCGAAGCCGCCGAGGGCGCCGGGGTCGCCGCCGAGCGCGGCCCGGGCGACCGCGGCCAGGTCACCCGAGAGCATGAAGGCGCGCCGGACCGGCGCGTCGTCGACGCTGGCCGCCCGCGCGATCGCGGCGACCATGACGCCCTCGAGCGCACCCTGGCGGAGCTCGCCGGTGACGATGCCGGCGAGCAGGTTGCGCTCGGGCGCGGTGGCGCGGGCGAACAGGGCGCCCAGCGTGATCTCGCGGGTGCGCGCGGAGCCGGCGCCGCGCGCCGCGGCGATCGTGGTCAGCGCCGCGTCGACCTCGGGCAGCGCCAGGCTGGCGTCGCTGGCGGGCGGGGTCGCCAGCGCGCGGTGGACCAGCGTGTGGCCGATGCCGATCTTGCCCTGGGGCGCAGCGCCGGTGAGGTAGTGGGTGGCAAGCGCCGCCTCGTCGGGCGTCAGCGTGCGCAGCAGGTCGGCGAGCCGGGCGATCTTCTGGTTGCGCGAGGCGGTCGCCGCGACCGCGACCGAGACCTCGGCGAGGCTGGCGAGGAACGCGGGCATCGCCGCCTCAGTCGTCGAAGTCGAGCACGACGTCGAAGTCGTCGTCGAGCTCGATGTCGACCGAGTCCTTCCGGGGCAGCGCGCGCGGGGCGGCGCGGGCGACGCTGGTCGGATCGGCCTCGGCTGCACCCAGCGGATCCGACAGGTCGGCGAGCGCGCGGTCGACGTCCGATGGAGCGCCGGGACGCGGCGCGGTCGGGCGCGGGGCGGCGGTGCGCGCCGACGTGGCGGCGGGCGGGCGCGGCGTGGTGTGGGCGGTCGCGCGCGGCGTGGTGTGGGCGGTCGCGCGCGGGGCGGTGTGCGCGGTCGGGCGCGGGGCGGCGGTCGCGGCGGGGCGCGGGGTCGGCTGGGCCAGCGGGCGTGTCGTCGGGGCGGGTGCCGCCGCCGGGCCCGAGCGGTGGGCACCCAGGTGCTCGAGCATCTCGAACTCGTCGACGAAATTCTGGACCGGGCCGGGCGCGGGCGGCGGCGCGAGGCGGTCGGGCACGCGCTGGCTCTCGAGGTCGATGTCGATCGCCCCCGCGGCATGCGCGGGCGGTTCGGCCCGGCGCGGCGCATCGCTGGTGTCGTCGGCGGCGTCGGCGTCGATCTCGATCTCGAGGTCGCGGCTGCGCAGCGCGAGCGAGCCGCTCGTGGAGCTCGGGAGGTCGAGATCGATCAGCAGCGGATCGTCCTCGAGATCGAGGTTGGCGAGGCTGGCGGCCTGGACCACGCGCTGCCGGTGCTCGAGGTCCTCGCGCTGGCGCTCGCGGAGCTCGTGATCGGCGCGGTCACGTTCGGCCCGATCGCGTGCGGCGCGTTCGCGGGTGACCCGCTCGCGCTCGGCACGGTCGGCGCGTTCGCGCTCGGCGCGCTCGCGTTCGACCCGCTCGCGGGTGGTGCGCGCATCGTCGACGCCCGGCAACGGCGCGGGCGGCAGGCTGGTGTACGGCTTGCGGCGCGGGGGCGGGACCGGCGGCGGTGCGGTCCCGGCCTTGCGCGCGCGGGTGGTCGCGCCCACGCCGCGCGGGTTGCTCGCGGGCTCGGCCGGCGGCGGGGGCAGGGCTGGCGCGTCGGCGACATACGTCGGAGCGCCGGTCTCGGCCGGTGGGGTCCACGCGGCCGAACGACCGGACAGCGGGGGTGTCGACTCCGCGATCGCCGGCGCGAGCTGCGCCAGCGTCGGCGTGGGCGCGACGACCGTCGGTGCCGGCTCGGCGCGTGCGGGTGACCGCGCCGGGCGCGTCGCGGCCGCGGCGGGGATCGCGGGCGCTGGCTCGGGCTCGGGCGAGCTGGCCGGCTCCGTGCGCGGGGATGACGGCTCGGCGAGGGGGGCGTCCGTGTCGGCGATCGCCGAAATCGGCGCGGCGCGCGTCGGCGCGGTCGCGGGCGTGGCGACCGGGGCGTCGGCGATCGCGGGCGCCAGCTCGGCGAGCGTCGCGGGCGGCGCGTCGGCGTGCGTGGCGGCCGGGACACCCGCGTCGGCGTGCGTGGGGGCGAGCGCGTCGGTCTCGGCGAGCGCGGGTGCTGGCTCGGCGGGCGCGGGCGCGGGCCGTGCGTCGGCGTGCGTGGGGACGAGCCCGTCGGCCTCGGCGAGCGCGGGTGCTGGCTCCGCGATCGACGGTGCCGACTCGGTCGGCGCCGGCGCGGTCGGATCCGACTCGGTGATCGCCGGTGCGAGCTCGGCGAGCGTAGGCGCAGCCTCTGCGGCGGCGACGTTGGCCTCGGTCGCGCCGACGGCGTTCACCGCCAACGCCGGCGCGGCGATCGCCCGCGCGGGCTCGGTGACGGCGGTGACCTCGTCGAACGTCGTCGCGGCGGCAGCCGCCGGGTCGGCCACGTCCCGAGGGGCTGGCTCCGCATCGTCGGTGCTGGCGGCGGCAGCCGCCGGGTCGGCCCCTTCCCGAGGGGCTGGCTCCGCCTCGTCGGCGGGGGCCGCGGCCCGTGCGAGCGGCACCGGCGGTGGCAGGCTCGGGGTGGGGAGCCGGCTCGCCGACGCGCGCTGGCGGGTGCGGATCGGGGAGGACGCGACGCCGAGCAGCGAGGCCAGGCGACCGCTGACGTCCTCTGGCGCGATCTCCGCGATGATGCCATCCGTACTCTCACCCGGATCCGCGGTGAGGTCCCCAGCGCCAGCAAGCGCCCGCGCCCGCGCGATCGCGGCCGCGACGTCGATACGATCCGGATCGGGCGGGTCGGCCGCGTCGGTCGCGTCCGGCGCGTCGGTCGGCGGCGCGAGCCCCACGGCGGATGGGCGAGGGCGACGAACCCGCGAGGCCAGGGGCGGTGGCGCCGACGGCGGTCGTGGCGGTGGTGGCGCGGCCGGCTCGTCGACGTCGCGGTCGAGCCAGGCGCGGGCAGCAGCGTCGCCGGTCGCCCTGGCGGCGCGGTCGACCTCGTCGGCAGCGGCGTCGTCGGCGGCGGGTGCGGACGCGGCGACGGCCGCGACCTCGGCGACCGGCTCGACGGGGGCGAGGCTCTCGGCCGCCAGCGTCGCGACCGCCGACCCAGCCAGGGCGGCACCGGCCCCGGCGAGCCCCGGCGGCCGGCCGGTCCCTGGCGCCTCGACCGCGGCCAGGGAAGCCTCCGCCACCAGCGCTTCGCCGCCGGGCGCCGCCGGGCCCACCGACCCGGCAGCCGGCGGCTCGGCAGGCGCATTGCCCGGGCGCGCATCACCGCCGCCCGGATCGCCCGGGCGCGTCTCGCCGCGCGCGTTCGGTGCACCCGCGTCGCCAGCGGCCGCCGCCTCGGCCGACCGCGTCCGCGTCGATCGATGCGGCATCGCCCGGATCTGGGTCTGGCCGTCGTCGCTGACCGACGCATCGGTGCCTGCGACGGGCGCCGGGTCGGCCGGCGGCGGCTCGCTGCGCCCCGCGGTTCGCCGCGCGCGCGCGGGATTGTCGCGCGGGAGCATGCGGACCGCGGTCGTGCCCTCGTCGCTCGCGGGGGGCTCGCCGGCGGCGCTGGGCTCGCCTGGGGCCGACCCGCTGGGCTCGACCGGCGGACGCGGGGGGCGCGACGGGGTATCGCGCGGGAGCCTGCGGATCTGGGTCTTTCCGTCGTCGCTGGCGGACGCGACCTCGCCGGGCCCGGGCGCCTCGCTGGCCGGCTCGGGGGCGGTGGCCGCGCGGGCGCCGCGCGTGGGCGCGCCGCGGGCCGCGGTGATCTCGTCGCCGGTCACGTCCTCGACCGGCATCGGCAGGCCGGTGTCGACCAGCCCGTTACGGCGACGGACCTCGAGCATGCGCAGCAGGAGCTCGCGGCTCTCGCGCGACACCCGCTGGAGATCGACCGCCATGCCGGAGGCCGCCTTGGGCCGCGCCGGATCGGGCTCCCGCACGGCGCGCACGAGGCCCTGACCCACCAGCACCGCGCGGTCGTCCGCGAGGCGGATCTCGAACCGCACCTCGTGGCCAACCGGCTTGGGGGTGCGGGTCGGGATGAACACCGCGGTGCGGGTGACGTTGATCGCGAAGCGCTCGACGAACGTCTCGACGTCCGGGTAGCGCACCTTGATGCGCAGCGCGGTCGGAGGCCGCTTGGCGTCGTCGACTGCCATCCCTGGATCGGGATGATCCGTCGCGCCGTCCGAAAACGCAAACCGCGAGTGGGCCCCGGTGCTGACCGCGACTGCCCGTCACCGGCGCCCCGCCCACGCCCCGGTCGACGTCGGTGGCCGCCTGACCGCGCGGCGTCTTCGAGGGCCAGGCTGTAGCCGGCCGCCTGGCCGGCCGGGTCGGCCGCCGCGCACCGCGCGCTGGACGTACTCCTCAAGCGCTTTGCGCGGTTCGGCCTTGCATTCGGCCTGCGTGACATCCCGCGGTCTCCTCGAACCTCACCTCGTAGGTCTGGCAGGTGCCCCTTGCCCGGCAGCGGTTCGGGACGCAGTTCACGGGGTCGGCGAGACCCACGTCTCGAATCGCAGGTCGCTGGTTGTGGCTCCGACCAAGGCGAGGCGCACCCAGCCACCATTGACGAGGGTCATGGCATGGCCCGGATGGGCGTTGCCCAGGTAGTAGCGCTCGCGGTGGTCGGGGATCACGACCGCGGCGTAGTCGATCCCGGCGCGGAGCACCGGGGGGCTCGCCAGCAGCACGGTGCCCATGTCGGCGTCCTCGAAGCTGGGCATCGTACCGACCCAGCCGGTCCCGCGCCCCGACCACAGGAGCTGGCCCGGGTTGCCCGCTTCGACCGTCCGCAGCTCGAGCGTGAACTTGCAGCCCGAGCCGCAGTTGTTCCCGCGGTAGGCGAAGCGGGTGAGGAAGCCCGTCCGGGTGGCCGTGAAGATCTGGGCCATCGGCACGCCCGCGACGTTCTCCCACCAACTGCCGCCGCGGCCGGTCTCGCGATTGTCGAGCACCTCGGCGGGCTTCCTGTACAGCTTCACGTTCGACCACGGCCCCTGGGTGCTCGCGGCGCTGGTGCCGGCGCCGTAAAGCTGGCAGACATCCCAGTCGGTGAACGCGTAGAAGCCAGTGCAGTCGGTTCGGGTGTCGCACATCAGCGCGCACTGATAGGGCTGATACCCGTACAGGCGACTGCCGAGCATGCCGGTGTTCGACAGCGGCGCGACCGCGCCGTCGTAGCGACCGGCCGGGTCCGGGCTCGGCGTCTTCCAGTGCATCCTGACGTTCGCCCACGACCCGCCGCGGCCGGCGGTGTCGGCGCCCGGGCCGTAGAGCTGGCAAACGTTCGCGTCGGTGATGGCGTAGAAGCCCGTACACGACCCGCTCGCCGCGCACTGATCCGCGCAGCTCTGCGCCGACATGCCGAGCAGCCGGCCGGCGAGCTCGCCGGTGGCCGGGATCGCCCAGATGCCGGAGCGGTACGTCGCGTCGACGTCAGTCGCGGCCGGCTTCCAGTACATCTTCACGTTGGACCACGGGCCTTGGCTGCTCGCGGTGGCGGCGCCGGCCCCGTAGAGCTGGCAGGCGTCCCGGTCGGTGAAGGCATGGAAGCCGGTGCAGGCGGGGCTGGCGTCACACATCCGGGCGCACTGATAGGGCCGGTAGCCGGACACGCTCCCGCCGAGCTGGTGGGTGTTCGGCAGGGGCGCGACCGCGCCGTGGTACCGGACGAGCGGATCCGGGGTGGGCGTCTTCCAGTGCATCTTGACGTTCACCCACGCGCCGCTGTGCGCGGCGGTGTCGGCGCCCGGCCCGTAGAGCTGGCAGCGGTCGCGGTCGGTGAAGGCGTAGAAGCCCGTGCATGCCGCGCTGGCGGCGCACTGGTCGGCGCAGCTCTGCGCCGGTATGGTGAGCACGCCAGTGAGCTCGCCGGAGGCGGGGACTCCCCAGACCCCCGACTGGTAGGCACTGATGTCGATCGTGGCCGACGTGGAGGACAGCGCGTCCTCGTCGGTGTCCTCGTCGCTCGCCAGGCAGCCAGAGAGCGACAGGACGAGGGCGGAGCCCAGGAGGGCATGGAAACTTCGGCTGAGGTTCATGCCGCCGCTCTGAGCAAGCGGCGAACCAGCGCGAGCGCGGCCGGATCTCGCCGGATCCATACGGCCGGGCGGCCCGGAGTGACGGCGCCGCATCCACCTGCACCGTCCAGCGTCGACCCTGGACGGTGCAGTCGGTCGACCGGCCTTGGGGGCTGCGCCCTGAACAGGTTCGGCGGACGCTGACTAGGCGTGCGCAGCGACCCAGGCGCGGACCGCGGCCAGCGCCTCGTCGACCCGGGCGGGGTCCTTGCCGCCGCCCGAGGCCAGGTCGGGCTTGCCGCCGCCCTTGCCTCCGAGGATCTCGGCGGCCACGCCGACGATCTTGCCGGCGTGGAGCTTGCCGAGCAGATCCTTGGTCACCATCGCGACCAGCGCGACCTTGTCGGCGCCGACCCCGGCCAGCACCACCACGCCCGAGCCGAGCTTGTCGCGCAGCTGGTCGCCGGTCTCGCGCAGGACCTTGGCGTCATCGGCGTCGATCGCGACCGCGAGCACGCGCACGCCGCCGACGTCGACCGCCTCCGACATCAGGTCGCGACCGCCGCCGCCCGAGGCCAGCTTCTGCTTGAGCTTGTCGAGCTCCTTCTGGAGCGCCTTGGACGCGGCCAGGGCCCGGTCGAGCTTGTCGGCGACCTCGAACGGCGGGGCCTTGAGGCTGGCGCCGGCCCGGACCAGCTCGTCCTCGAGCCGGCGCAGGTAGTCGAGCGCGCCGGCGCCGGTGACCGCCTCGAGCCGGCGCACGCCCTGCGAGATGCCGGCCTCGCCGAGGATCTTGAACAGGCCGATGTCGCCGGCGCGGCGGACGTGGGTGCCGCCGCAGAACTCGAGCGATTCGCCGCCGATCGCGACCACCCGGACCGTCTCGCCGTACTTCTCGCCGAACATCGCGACCGCGCCCTTCTGGCGGGCCTCCTCGAGCGGCAGGACGTCGATCGCCGAGTCGACGTTGCGCCGGATCTCGGCGTTGACCAGGTCCTCGACCTCGCGCTTCTGCGCGTCGGTCATCGGCGAGAAGTGGGCGAAGTCGAAGCGCAGCCGGTCGGGGGCGACCAGCGAGCCCTTCTGGGTGACGTGCGGGCCAAGCACGCGCTTGAGCGCGTGGTTGAGCAGGTGGGTCGCCGAGTGATTGGCGCGGATGCGGTCGCGCCGCTCGTCGTCGACGATCGCGGTGACCTCGTCGCCGAGCGCGAGCGCGCCCTCGGTGACCTCGCCGCGGTGGAAGAAGGTGTCGCCGGCCGGCTTGGTCGTGTCGTCGATGCGCACCACGGCCCCACCGGCGGTGGTGAGCTGGCCGCTGTCGCCGATCTGGCCGCCGGACTCGGCGTAGAACGGCGTCTGATCGAGCGCGATCTCGACCAGGTCGCCGCGGTTGGCGCGCTCGGCGCGCGCCCCGCCGACCACGAGGCCGCGCACGACGCCAGCGCCCTGGGTGCCGCGGCCGTCGTAGCCGACGAAACGGGTCGTCCCGACCTCGCTGGCGACCTGCTTGTAGACCCGCTCGATCGCGACGTCGCCGCCGCCGTCGGACCGCGACTTCTCCTTGGCCGCGGCCTGCTCGAGGTCGAAGCCGGCCGTGTCGACCGTGAAGCCGTGCTCGCCCGCGATGATCTCGGTGAGGTCATCCGGGAAGCCGAAGGTGTCGTACAGCGTGAAGACGACCTTGCCGCGCACGGTGGTCTCGCCGTTGCCGCGCATGCGCGCGAACTCGTCCTCGAGGAGCCCGAGGCCGCGGTCGAGGGTCGCGCGGAAGCGCTTCTCCTCCTCCATCGTGACCTCCTGGACCACGCGGGCGCGCTGGGGCAGGTCGGGGAACGCGCCCTGCATCTCCTCGATCACGCGCGCGCACACCCGGTGCATGAACGGCTGCTCGATCCCGAGCAGCTTGCCGTGGCGCACCGCGCGCCGGAAGATCCGGCGCAGGACGTACTCGCGGCCGACCTTGTCGGGGAACACGCCGTCGGCGATGAGGAAGGTGCTGGCGCGGGCGTGATCGGCGATCACCCGCAGCGAGGTGTCCTTGTCGGGATCGTCGCCGTAGCGGATGCCGGCGATCGCCGCCGCCTCCGCCAGGATCCCGGCGAACAGGTCGGTGTCGTAGTTCGACTTCACGCCCTGCAGCACCGACGACACCCGCTCGAGGCCGGCGCCGGTGTCGATCGAGGGCGCCGGCAGCGGGTCGAGCGGACCGTCCTTGATCTTGCGCTCGTACTGCATGAACACGAGGTTCCAGATCTCGAGCCAGCCGTTCCAGCTGGCCGGCTCCGCGGTCGGCCACGCGGCCGGCACCCCGTCCATGTAGAAGTAGATCTCCGAGCACGGCCCCATCGGGCCGACGTCGCCCATCGCCCAGAAGTTGTCCTTCTTGCCGAGGCCGATGATGCGCTCGTCGGGCCAGCCGGTGACCCGCTTCCAGATCGCGCGGGCCTCGTCGTCGGCGCCGAGCTTGTCGATCGGGTCGCCGCCGAACACGGTGACGACCATCCGCGACTGGTCGATGCCGTACACCCGGGTGAGCAGCTCCCACGCCCAGGCGATCGCGTCTTCCTTGAAGTACTGGCCGAACGAGAAGTTGCCGAGCATCTCGAAGAACGTGTGGTGGCGCGGGGTCTTGCCGACCTCGTCGAGGTCGTTGTGCTTGCCGCCGGCGCGCACGCACTTCTGCGACGACGCCGCCCGCTGATATGACCGGGTCTCGGCGCCGGTGAAGACGTCCTTGAACTGGTTCATGCCGGCGTTGGTGAACATCAACGTCGGATCGTTGGCGGGCACGAGCGAGCTCGACGGCACGACCTGATGGCCGCGCTCCGCGAAGAAGTCGAGGAACGCCTTACGGACCTGGGCAGCCTTCATGACCGCGGAACCCTAGCAGAAAACCCTCGGATCGCGGCCGGCGCCGACGCCTCGCGTCAACCGGTCGCGGCGGTCACGCCGGCCGTCGCGACCGGCGGCGACGCACCCGCGCGAGCACCGCCAGCGCCAGCGCGAGCGTGCCGGGCCCGGGCCGCGCCCCGGTCGCGCAGCCACCGTCAGCGCGGTCCTCGTCGCCCGCGCAGGGCCCACCCAGGCCCGACCCGCACGGGATGCCGGTGGGGACCGCGGCGTGGATCCACGCGAGGTAGACATCGACGCGCGTGTCGATGCCGCCGCTGACACACTGACTGGAGCGCTCGACGCTGCGCGAGGTCGTGCCGACCAGGCGCGGGCCGCCGGGCAGTGCTGCGAAGGCCGGGCCGCCCGAGTCGCCGCGGCAGTTCTGCGGCTGACCGGGGGCCGACACCCGCAGCTCTGACGAGCCGACCGCGACCAGGGCGGTCTCCGCGTCGTACTTGACGCCTTCGGTGCCGTTCTCGGTGACGCCGTAGCCCACGATCGCCAGCGCGAGACCGGCGACCAGGGCGGGGCTGTCGGTGGGCTGCATCATCGCGACCGGCGCGACCTCGGTGATCGGCGCGGCGAGCCGCAGCACGCCGAGGTCGAAGTACTGTCCGAGCCCGGCCGGGGGCGGCGCGTCGAGGTCGAACTGCTCGTGGACGATCGCCTCGCGTCCGGCGACCACCGGCCGTGGATCGTCCCGCGTGTCGTGGGCGAGGCTGAACGACGGGAGCTGCGGGCCGATGGCGGCCGGGTCCAGGCAGTGGGCCGCGGTCAGCACCGCGTCGGGCGCGATGAGCGTGCCGGAGCAGTGCGCGACCGGGTCGCTGGTCGGGAGCGTCCGGATCAGCAGCGCGCCCACGCCTGGAAACCCGCCGGCCGGGGTCGGGTCACCGCCGATCACGTGATCGACGCTCACGCCGAGGGCGGCCTCGGTGCAGCCGGCGAGCACCACGCCGGCAAGGACGGCCGCCCGCATGCAGCGAGCATTGGAGAGGCGCGGACAGAAGATCAAGCGAAAGCCGTCGGGCGCCGGCCTGACCGGTGGCTAGAACAGGTAGACGCCGGTCGCCAGCCCGCCCCAGTAGGTGTCGCGCGCGCCGGCGACGTCCTGGTCGGCCGGGTCCATGTCGCGGTTCCGGGTCAGCTCGCCATCGCCCTTGAACGTGAAGCCGAGCGTGGTCAGCGTGCCCGCGACCCGCAGCAGCACCTTCGACGCGAGCTGGTAGTCGACGCCGGCCTCGACCGCGACGCCGATCACCGTGGACCCGCCATACTGGGTCACCGCCGACATCTCGCCGGTGCTGGTGACGAACAAGAACCGGGCGCCGGCGCCGAGCACCAGCTTCGGGCCCAGCGTGTAGCCGACCGCGAGCCCGGGGTCGATGTAGCTGTAGTTGGTGTTGGGGATGTCGAGGTCGCCGGCCTCCAGCGCGGGGTTGGCGCGGTCGATGCGGAACGTGCGCTTGTTGAAGCGCATCGAGACGTCGAGCTCGAGCTTCGCGCCGATCAGCTGGCGGTACACCAGGCCCGCGGCGAGGTGCTGTTCGGTGGTCGGCAGGTCGTACTTCACGCCCATCTTTTCGATCGACGACGCGATCTTGATGACGCGGTCGAACACCAGCTGGATGCCGAGGTTGCTCGTGAACGAGCGGTTCTTGCGGTTGAAGCCGAGCGGAAACGCCTCGAGCCCGACGTAGATGCCGGGCACCGGGCTGCCCTTGTAGCCCTGGGGCTCGTTCGAGGTCAGGTTGGTCGCGAAGGTCAGCCTCCGGCCGGTGAACGACATGCCGACCGCGAGATCGAGCGGACGCCGGCGCGGATCACCCGCGGGCCCGGTCTCGACCTCGTCCTCGATCTCGGCGTCGGCGCGACCCTCGGTGTCGTCGTCGGCCGCGGCGACGCGCTCGTCGCCGTCGGTGCTATCGTCGCCGCTGTCGTCGTCGGGCGCGGGCTTGCCCTTGGCGGCCTTGCCCTTGGCGGCCTTGCCCTTGCCGAACCGCGGCGCGTCGGCCTCGTCGTCATCGATCTCCTCGTCCTCCTCTTCGTCGACCGGCTTGCCCTTGGTGGCCTTGCCCTTGGTGGCCTTGCCCATCCGCGGCCGGTCGTCGTCGTCAGCTTCCTCGTCGTCGGCCTCCTCGTCGTCCTCGTCGTCGACCGGCTTGCTCTTGCCGGCCTTGCCCTTGCCGGTCGCGGTCTTGCCGCGGGCCGGGGCCTCCTCCGCCTCCTCGTCCTCGGCCTCCTCGTCGTCGTCGCCGGCGGACAGGTCCGCGATCGCGGGCATGAGCTCCTGCTTGATCGCGTCGCGGCTGTCGGTGCCGAGCTTGGTGCCGCGCTCGACCAGGTCGGGGGTAGCCACCGTCTTGCCGGTCGCGCCGTCGCGGAGCGCGAGGTGGATCAGGTAGCGCGAACCGCGCTTCTCGACCTTGCCGGTCACCACGCCGTCGACCGACAGCTTGCGGGCGACCTTCTTGATATCGCGCTCGTTGGTCTTGGTCGCGTTGAGGTCATCGGCGGTGTCGCGCCACTTCTTCAGCGGGATCACCGAGTGGGACTTCTTCAGCAGCTTCTCGACGTCGGCCTGGAAGGCCGCCGCCTTGGGGCCGCTGAACGGGAGCACCACCAGCCGCTTGCGGCCGGCCTCGGCGACCCGGGGGCCGACGAGCAAACCCAGGAGGGCGACCGCGGCGACGAGCCAGGACGTGGCGCGTCGGGCCGGGTTACTTGGTGAAGCGGTCGATCTCGAAGTCATCATTGCCTTTGGCTTCTCCGCCGGAGCCGCTCGACCACCCCGCCCCCGTGCCGGACACACCGCGGAACAGCAGTGCGAAGTCGGACGGGCTCGAGGAGCTCTTGAGCGCCTCCTCGTAGGTGACGAGGTGCTGCTTGACCAGCTCGGCGAGGCTCTGGTCGAACGAGAACATGCCGTACGGGTGCTTGCCTTGCGAGATCGCGTCCTTGATCTCGCGGGTGCGCTGCGGGTCCTCGATCATCTCGCGGACCCGCTCGGTGTTGACCAGGACCTCGAGCGCCGGGACCATGCCCTTGCCGTCCGCGCGGGGCAGCAGCCGCTGCGAGATCACGCCCCTCAGCACGCTGGCGAGCGAGATGCGGGCCTGGGCCTGCTGGTGGGTCGGGAACATCGAGATGATGCGGTTGATGGTCTCGGTCGCGTCAGCGGTGTGAAGGGTCGAAAGCACGAGGTGGCCGGTCTCGGCCGCGGTCATCGCGATGCTCGCGGTCTCGTTGTCGCGCATCTCGCCGACCAGGATCAGGTCGGGATCCTGGCGCAGGGCGGCGCGCAGCGCCCGGGAAAACGACTGGGTGTCGAAGCCGATCTCGCGCTGGTTGATGACCGACCGCTTGTCGCGGAACGTGTACTCGATCGGGTCCTCGACGGTGACGATATGGTAGGCGTGCTGCGTGTTGACGTAGTCGACCATCGCCGCGAGCGTGGTCGACTTGCCCGAGCCGGTGACCCCGGTGACCAGGACCACGCCGCGGGCGTGGTCGGCCAGCTCGAGCACGACCTTGGGCAGATTGAGCCGCTCGAACGGCGGGACCTCGGGCGGGATCAGGCGCAGGACCATGCCGATCGTGCCGCGCTGCTGGAAGACGTTGCAGCGGTAGCGGACCCCGTCGGGGGTGCCGTACGCGAGGTCGAGGTCGAGGGCCTCCTCGAACGCGGCCTTCTGCTTGTCGCTCATCATGTGCATCGCGAAGTCGGAGATCGCCTCGCGGGTGAGG
Organism: Kofleriaceae bacterium; assembly: GCA_046597055.1. Lineage (GTDB taxonomy): Bacteria > Myxococcota_A > Polyangia > Haliangiales > Haliangiaceae > UBA2376. The sequence goes on from JBKJLC010000219.1 coordinate 21,681, forward strand.
GCCGGCACGTCGCGCACGGTCCGCAGCTCCCCCTTGATCCGGAAGATCGGCGGGAGCCCCGCCTTGAGGTGGACGTCCGAGGCGCCGAGCTGGCGCGCCGCGCCGAGCACACGGTCGAGGATCTGGCTCATCGCAGGTCAGTTCAGCCTAACATGAGCCCGCGATGCGACCGCGCCCTTCCAGAGCGGCAGTCGGCCGCGCGTGGTGTTAAGGTAGGACGTCGATGCGATGCCCGGCCTGCGCTGGCGAGAACGCCGAGGGCGCCAAGTTCTGTGGTGCGTGCGGATTCCGGTTGCTCGCCGGGCCGGCGACCTTGCCGCCCGAGATCGCGGCGGCGACCCGGCCCATGCCGGTCATGCGGGTGCGTGACGACGATCCGGACGACGAGTCGATCGCGGCGGCGCCACGGCGACGCGGGGGTGGGCGGACGGCGCTGATCGCCCTCGTGCTGCTGGTGGATCTTGGGCTGGCGGGCGCGGGCGTCATCATGATGACGGGCGCGGTCGGCGGCGAGGGCTCGACCGACTCGGGCGTGGTGCAGGTGGGCGGGGAGGCCGGGGTGGGCGGGGGCGAGGGGATCGGCGACGGCGGGCTGGCGGGCGGGGCGGGGAGTGGGGTGGCGGGCGGGGTTGACGGTGCGGGCGTTGCGGGCGTCGGGGGCAGCAGCGGGACCGGGACTGGCGGAAGCAGCGGGACTGGCGGCAGCGGCAGCGGGACCAGCAGCGGCAGCGGGGCTGGCGGCAGCGGCAGCGGGGCCAGCAGCGGCAGCGGGACCAGCAGCGGCAGCGGCAGCGGGACCAGCAGCGGCAGCGGGACCGGCAGCGGGACCGGCAGCGGCAGCGGGACCAGCAGCGGCAGCGGGACCGGCAGCGGCAGCGGGACCGGCAGCGGCACCGGGACCGGCAGCGGCACCGGGACCGGCAGCGGGGTCGTGATCGATGCTGGCGTGGTTCCGGTCGATGCTGAGGTGGTGGCTCCGGTCGATGCCGGGGCCGAGCCGGTCGACGCGGTCGTCGATGCCGAGCCTCCTCCGACCGTGTCGGCGTCAGGCGTCGCGGCTCATCTGTCACGCCTGGTCGCGCAGAACAGCAGCCGGCTGTCGCGCTGCTACGAGCAGGCGACCAAGGTCTTGCCGGACGACCAGCCGCTGTTGGGCGAAGTGGACATCGAGCTGACGGTGTTGCCTACTGGGGCTGGGAGCAACGTGCGGATCACGCGGAACACGACCGGCTCGCAGGTCCTCTCTCGCTGCGTGCTCGCGATCGGGGAGAGCTGGACCTTCCCGGCCCATGCCGAGGGCGGCGGGATCGACCTCAAGCGCACCTTCCGGTTCGGGCCGCAATGACCTTCCGCAACGAGAGCCTGACCACTCGCATTCCCGGGATGGCCCGCGAGCTGGTCGGCGCCGCCGTGCTGGTCGTCGACCAGGATCCCAACGTTCACCAGGGCATGGCCCAGCTGCTGGGCGCCGCCAGCTTGCACGTCACGTGCGTGCGCGATCCCGAGGCGGCGATGGCGCAGGTCGAGCGCCAGTTCTTCTCGGTGATGCTGGTCGACATCGACACGCCGACGCCGGGCGCCGGCATCGACACCGTGCGCGTGCTCAAGGCGACCTCGCCGACCTCCATGATCATCGCGCTGACGCCGCGCCGCTCGTTCGACGACGCGGTCACCGCGGTGCGGGCCGGGGCGATCGACCTCATCCTCAAGGCGCCTGATTCGGTCGCGTACCTCAAGGACCGCGTGCTCGATGCAGCCGGACGCTCGGTTGGCAAGCGCGAGGTCGACTCGGTGCTGAGCGAGGTCCGCTCCGTCCACGAGGAGTTCCTGCAGAAGTTCATGGACGCCGAGCGCCGCGCGGTCGATCTGCACGACCGCATGAGCGGCCGCGACCCGGCGCGGTCGTCCGACATCGAGAACTTCGCGGTGCTGGTGATCGACGAGGTCGACTCGCTGGCCGACGCGCTGGTCGAGGCAGCGCCCGGCGGCTTCACGTTCATCCACGCGACCAGCGGCGGCGAGGGCATCGACCGGGTGTCGAGCGGCAAGTTCCACTACGCGATGGTGTCGGACGAGCTGCACGATCTGCCCGCGTCGATGGTGATCGCGACGGTGCGGACCCAGGCGCCCGACACCGTGGTGTTCGCGTTTCGCGGGCCCGGGCCTCGCGGCTACGTCAACCTGGTCGAGGTGATGGGCCAGCGTCCCATCGTGACGCCGTTCGAGGATCCCTCGCAGCTGCTGACCCGCCTCGACGAGCTGGCCGAGGCGTTCCGCGCCCGCGCCCGCGAGCGACGCTACACGCAGAACTTTCGCGAGAAGCACTACGACTTCCTGCGCCGCTACGTCGAGCTGAAGACCAAGATCGATCGCGCGCTCAACGACGGTCCGGGCTGATCGGCCGCGCCCCGCGGGGCGCCGACCGCGCAACCGGTCTGGCTCAGCGGACGACCAGGCCGTTCCTGCCGTCGGGCACCGCCACCATCTCCCCGGTCTCGAGCAGCGAGCCGTCAGGCGCGATGTCGAGGCGGACGATCTGGTCGGTGCCCGAGTTGAGCGCGTAAAGGTGCCGGCTCGATCGATCGAGCGCCATGTCGATGGGGCGACCGCCTGGACCGGTGGTCGCGGTCGCGCCGCGGTCGTCGAACAAGACGACGACGGGACCACGTCGGGGGCCAGCCGGTACGACGACACGGCGCCGAGCCCAGGCGCTCCCCCGAAGGCCTCGGAGACGATCAGCGCGCCGCGCGAGGTGAATCCGAACCCGCGGCCCGTACGCACCGACGTGCACCCCGGTAACGACCGCGGCGTTTGAGCGTTTCGACCGCCGCGTTCGAGAAAGATCGCGTACCCAGCTCGGCCGCCGCGAGGATCTGTGTCGAAGGCGACCGAGCAACCCACGATAATGAACCTGATGGCATGGTCGACCGAGGTGTGGTCGAAGGCGCGCTGGCGCCAGCAGCTCGACGCGGTTTCGCGCGCGATCTCGGCGGCACCCGCGGTCCCGGCGCTGCCGGTGCAGGCCAGCGTCAGCGACGGCACCCTGCACGTCGTCGCCGAGCCACCGCCCGGCAGTCACGCCGTGCTCGCGGTATGGGAAGACGGCCTGGTCACCCAGGTCACCGACGGCGAGAACGATGGCGAGACCCTGGTCGACGATCGCGTCGGGCGCGCGCTGGTCTCGCTCGACGCCGGCGGCCGCGCCCGCGTGCGCCTCGACCCGACCTGGCGGCGCGTGGCTCTGGGCGCGGCGGTGCTTGCCCACGGCGATGACCGCCGCATCGTTGCCGCGGCCGCGTTGACGATGCCCTGACGGAGCGCCCCGCTCTTCTCTATGACGCCGCCGTATTAGACTCCGCGCGATGGGCCACGACCACGCGATTCCCGCCGCCGGCATCAGCGCCGTCGACCTCGTCACCGTCCGCGCGCGCTTCCCCGCCGAGGCCGACGAGATCGCGGGGCTGGCCGCGCGACTCGCCGCCGGCACCGAGACGCCAGCCGAGTTCTTGCGCCTGTGCGAGCTCCTGCACGTCGTCGGCGAGGCGCGCGAGAGCGAGTACCTGCTCCGCCGCAACCTGGACTTCTACGGCGGTGAGGCGCTGTACGCGCGCCTGCACGGCGACCGGGCCCACGCCGAGCTGGCGCGCGCGATCGCGTGCTTCGGCGGGCAGGCCGAGGTCGAGCTGGGCGCGATCGAGGACGAGGAGGACTCGCTCGACCGGACCTACGCTTGCCGCCCCCGCTGGGAGCCGCTGCCGCACCCCGCGTTCGGCGGCCGGTGTCTCGTGCGCTTCGACTACGCGCACCGCGACTTCGTCGAAGCTGCGCTGTGGGCCGACAGCCCCGACGAGCACGGCCGCACGCCCGGGCTCGACTACCGGTTCGTCGACGGTCGCTGGCAGGCGCACGATGGCGACGACGACGACGAGGAGTGACGCCGCCCTGGCGCTGACCGCGGGCGTCCGTCAGAGGTTGTGCGCCCTCTCCATGGGTTCTACAGCAGGACGCCGCCGGCGGGCAGGCTCGAGCCGGCGGCGTCGGCGGGCGCCTCGGGGACGCCGGCGTCGACCGGGCGCGGCTCTTCGACCGGCAGGGCCACGCCGGGCGGCGCCGGTGGGCGCGTGACGAGCGGGACGCCCGACGGCGGCTGCTGGGGCGCGCTGGCGCCGCCGGGGCCGGCGCCGAGCGCGGCCGCGGTGGTGCGGGCGAAGCCGGCCCACGCCGCCGCATCCGAGGCGTGGCGCGGCCGGCGGATCGCCGCGTCGTCGAAGCGCTTGGCTGCCTCGAGCAGCGCGGTGGCCGCGGCCTTGACCTGGGCCGCGCCGCGCCAGTAGGTCACGTCGCCGAGCAGGCGCTCGATGTCCTTGCGCTGATCGCGGCGCTCCGGCGCGCGGGTGAGGAGCAGGGCCTGCTGCAGCTGCTTCTCGGCGAGGTCGGTGTTGCCGGCGGCGTCGCCGCTCAGCTGGGTGGTCGCCTGCTCGACCAGCGCGTCGAGGTACCAGCCCTCGAGTCGGGCCGGGTTGCCGGTCTCGCGCGGGGTGCATTCGGCCGACGGCGGGATCGCGATCGGCGCCCACTCGGCGCCGCGCCGCGGCTCGCTGCCCCACGGCGGGAAGAAGCGACCGTGCTCGGCGGCGATCTGCGTGGCCGTGCAGGTCAGGTAGTAGCGCTGCTGGTTGACCCGGCCGAGGAGGATGAAGCCGGCGACGGTCGCGCCGAGCAGGCCGATCAGGGCCACGAACAGCGGCCAGCGACGACCCCGACGGCGACGTGGGCCGTCGAGCAGGTCGTCGTCGCCGCTGCCGTTGCCGTCGTCGCCGCGGTCGCGATCGCGGTCGTCGTCGAGTGAGCCGGCGCGGGGGCGGCCGCGGAACGTCGTGCGCGCGGCGGGCGGGGTGGGGGCCGGGGATGGCGTGACGCCGACCGCGAGCTGGAGGTCGGTGAGGGTTGCGGAGACCGGGGGCGGGGGGAGCGTGGGCTCGGCGAGTGCGGCGGCGGCGACGGCATCAGCAGCGGCGACGGCAGCGGCATCGGCATCAGCAGCGGCAGCGGCAGTGGCAGCGGCATCAGCAGCGGCATCAGCAGCGGCATCAGCAGCGGCATCAGCAGCGGCAGTGGCAGCGGCAGCGGCAGCGGCAGCGGCAGCGGCAGCGGCATCAGCAGCGGGACCAGCAGCGGCAGCGGCATCAGCAGCGGCGACAGCATCAGCAACGGAAACGGGCGTGGCAGGCGCGGTCTGCTGGCGCATGCGGGATCGGGTCTCGGCGCGCGCGGTCTCGCGCAGCCGGTCCGCTTCCCGCTCCAGCTCGAGCTCCCGCTCCCGAGCGCGGACCTTGTCCCGCTCCCGCGGCGTCTCCCGCACGCTGACCTTCTCCTTCTCCCTCTCCCTCTCCTTCTCCTTCTCCTTCTCCTTCTCCTTCTCGTCATCGCCCCCCATCACGCCACCTCCACGCGATTCCGGCCCTTGGCCTTCGCCACGTACAACGCCCCATCCGCCCGCTTCACCAGCTCCACCCCCGTCTCGCCCGCGCGGTGCTGCGCGATCCCGACCGACGCGCACACCCACAGCTCGTGCCCGTCGACCACGATCGCCGTCCCCGCCACCCGGGTGCGCATCCGCTCGCCGACCTCCCACGCCTGCCCGGCCGAGGACCGCGGCAGGACGACCAGGAACTCCTCGCCGCCGTAGCGGACCAGCAGGTCGCCGCCGCGGATCGCGGAGCGCAGACGGCGCGCGACTTCGCAGAGCACGTCGTCGCCGACGTTGTGGCCGTGCTGGTCGTTGACCGCCTTGAAGTGATCGACGTCGACCATCGCGACCGCGAGCGGGCGGTCGGCGCCGCTGTCGGCCGCCTCGATCTCGACCGGCAGGCGCGCCGCGAGAAACTCGCGGTTGTAGGCGCCGGTCAGGCCGTCGGTGACCGCGACCTTGTGCAGCCGCAGGTTCTCCATGTCGAGCGCGATCGTGGTCGCGATGAACTGGAGCAGCTCGATATCGCTCGGTCGGAACGCGCCGCTGCGACCCGAGGTCGCGGTGAGCACGCCGGCGACCTGGCCGCGGGCGAGCAGGGGCACGCACGCCAGCGACACGATCGGCGTCTGCACGTCGCCGGGCAGGACCGCGAAGCGGGGGTCGGTGGCGACGTCGTCGATCAGGGCCGCTTCGCCGCGCTGGGCCACCCAGCCGGCCACGCCCTCACCGACCGCGAACGACAGCCGATGGACCTTCTCGGTGCGCAGGCCAAACGCCGCGCGGGCCAGCAGCCGCTGGCGGGCGTGGTCGAGCAGCATCACCGAGCAGGCCTCGCAGTCAAGGAGCTGACAGCACAGCTCCGAGATCCGGGACAACAGGGTCCCGACCTCCTGGTCGGAGCCCAGCACCTTCCCGATCTCGAACAGTACGGCGGGCAGGCGGTGGCGGAAGGAGTCGTCCGCCGCCGTCATGCGCCGGTGACGTATCCGATGAAGGGCAGGTTGCGGTAGCGCTGCGCGATGTCCAGGCCGTAGCCGACCACGAACTTGTTCGGGATCGTGAAGCCGAGGTAGTCGATCGGCACCGCGCGCTCGGTGCGCTCCGGCTTGTGCAGCAGCGAGCACAGCTTGATGCTCGCCGGGTGACGGGTCGCGAGGTTCTCCATCAGGTAGCCGACGGTCTGCCCGGTGTCGACGATGTCCTCGACGATCAGCACGTGCTTGCCCGCGATCGGCTTGGTCAGATCCTGGGTGATCTGGACCACGCCCGACGACACGGTGGCGTCGCCGTAGCTGGCGACCGCGATGAAGTCGATCGACAGCGGCAGCGCGACGTGGCGCACCAGGTCGGCCATGAACAGGAGCGAGCCCTTGAGCACCCCGAGGACCACGACGTCCTCGCCGGCGCCCGCGGCCTGGTAGTCGGCGGTGATGGCGCGGCCGAGCTCCGCGACGCGTCGCGCGATCGCCTCGGCCGAGATCAGCTCGACGAACGGCTCGGGCTCGCGGTTCCACACCGGGTACGGCGCATCGATCATGGCGGGGACTGTATCGACCGAGGCCGCCGCGGGCAATCCACGTGTATGATCGGCAGGAATGCCTAGTGCCGATCTCGAGGGCCAGCTCAGCCAGCTGCTGTCGGAGGCGAGGACCGAGATCGACGTCCCGCGCCGTCGCCGGATCTTCTGCAACCGCAACCTTCGCATGGGCCAGGTCGAGCTGATCGGCTTCGACATGGACTACACGCTGGCGCTCTACTACCAGGACAAGCTCGAGCGTCTGTCGATCGAGCTCACGCTCGACAAGCTGTGCGGCAAGCACGGCTATCCCGAAGAGATCCGGCACCTCCCGTACGAGCCGCAGTGGGCGATCCGCGGGCTCATGGTCGACCGCCAGCTCGGCAACGTGTTCAAGGCCGACCGCCACAGCCACGTCGGCCGCTGCTTCCACGGCTTCCGCAAGCTCACCCCGGAGGAGCGCAAGGCGCTCTACCGCAACCAGAAGATCGACCTGGGCAGCGAGCGCTACGAGTGGATCGACACGCTGTTCGGTCTGCCCGAGGCGGTCATGTACGTGACGCTGGTCGACTGGGCCGACCGCACGCGCGGCGGCGCGGTCGACTACGACAAGCTGTTCGCCGACATCCGCATCTCGATCGACGAGGCCCACCGCGACGACACCCTCAAGTCGGTCATCAAGGCCGACCTGGCCGCCTTCATCGTCAAGGACTCCGACCTGGCCGAGACGCTCCACAAGCTGCGCAGCTCGGGCAAGAAGCTGTTCCTGCTCACCAACTCGCTCTACGACTACACCGATGCGGTCATGAAGTTCCTGCTCGACGGCGCGCGCACGCCGTACCCGAGCTGGCGCAACTACTTCGACGTCGTGATCTGTGGCGGCGCCAAGCCCGCCTTTTTCAACGAGCGCCGTCCGTTCGTGCAGATCGATCCGGCCACGGGCAAGGAGCTGCCGGCCGAGGTCAAGTCGCTCCTGCGCGACCGGATCTACCAGGGCGGCAACGTCGTCTCGTTCGAGGAGATGACCGGCATCCGCGGGGAGAACGTCCTCTACATCGGCGACCACATCTACGGCGACATCTTGCGGCTGCGCAAGCAGCACATGTGGCGCACCGCGATGGTGATGCAGGAGCTCGACGCCGAGATCGCGGTCAGCGAGCGCTTCGAGGGCCAGCTGCGAGACCTCGATCTGCTCGATCGCCGGCGCCGCAACCTCGAGTCGGAGATCGACTTCCAGGCGCTGCGCCTCAAGCGGATCCAGCGCCTGCTCGACGAGGCCAACGCGGTGGTCGCGGCCCAGGTGATCGCGCCGCCGTCGCCGTCGCTGGCGGCGATCGCCGCCGGCAGCAGCGTGAGCGAGGCGGGCGCGCCCACGACGCCGATGGCGGCCGCGGTCGCCGCTCGCCATGCCGCCGCCCAGGGCGCCGCGAGCGCCGCCGCCGGTGCGTTCGGGCTGCCCACGCCGAGCGGCGCGGTCGACCCGCTGACCCGATCCGGCGCCGACGGCGTCCGCGGCAGCCTGGCCTCGGTGTCGCCGACGCTGCGCGCGCGGCTCGAAGAGGCCAAGCGCCAGACCAAGGCGGCGCTCGACAGCCTCCGCGATCGGTCGCGGCTGATGGCGGAGGAGGTCGAGATCCTGGACGAGGCGACCGAGCGCGCCTTCAACCCGTACTGGGGCTCGATCCTGCGCGAGGGCAACGAGGGCTCGCGGTTCGGCGAGCAGGTCGGTGACTATGCCGACCTCTACACGTCGCGGGTGTCGAACTTCCTGTCGTTCTCACCGCTGCGCTACTTCCGCGCGCCACGACGCGCCATGCCGCACGAGCTCTGATCGACGCGGCCGCTCACTGCGGTAACGGCGGCGGCGTGCTCTCGGGGAGTGCCGGCGGGCCGGGCGGGGGCGGCGGAGGTCCCGGCGGTGGTGGCGTCGGTCGGGCCGGTCGCAGCCGCCGCATCGGCGGCGTCTCGATCACGAAGGCCTGCACGGCCGGGCTGGCCGCGACCTCGATCACCTGACACCGCACGTCGAGGTCGTTGTTGTCGGCGGTCCACATCAGTGAGGTCATGAAGCTCTCGTCGGCGACGTCGCCGCCGAGCGGCACGACGCAGACCGTGGCCGGGCCCGGCGCGACCGAGGCGAAGCCCTGGAGATCTCCATCGCGATACAGCGCCGCGCCGGCGTCGGTGCGGGTGTTGACATCGAGCTTGCGGGCGTTGCCGACCGAGCTGCGAGACGCCCGGTACACCAGCGCGCGCAGGGCCTGGACCTGGGTGGGCGGCCGGGTCAGCCGGCCCGGTACCACCACCACCTGGGCCGACGCGAGGGTCGCGGCTCGATCGGCGCGGACGATGATGTCGAGGATGGTCCCGCGCAGATCGACCGCCAGCGAGGCGCGGGTCACCGTGCCGGCCACCGGGACCAGCTCGGTGTGGCTGACCAGCTGATAGCCGAGCGCCGACTGGGCCGCGGACATCAGGTGGAGCCGGACACCGCCGGCGAGCCCGCTGGCGGTCCACACGCCGCTGGGATCGCGCTGGGGCATCTGGTTGAAGCCGAGGTCGGGGAGGTAGTTGATGCCGAGCCCCATCGGGCTGAACCGAGCCGCGCGCGCCAGCAGCGGCGTGGGCCCGGCGGTCGCCGGCGTCACCGTCAGGTCGATCGCGATCCCGCCGGTCGGCACGATGCGGACGTCGGTCGCGCGGCTGCGGCCGGCGATCGGCGCCGAGCGGCGGTCGCCCTTGGAGGCCACGATCACCGACTCCTGGACCGTGGTCACCTCGAAGCGGCCGTCGGCGCCGGTGGTCACCCGCGGCGGCGGCGGCAGGGGGCCCAGGCTGACCGGGTAGGGCTCGCCGTTGCTACCGACCAGCAGCATGGGGCCGACTTGCACGGTGGCGCCCGCGACCGCGCGACCGGTCTCGTCGATGACGCGGCCGCGAAACATCTGGGTCGGGATGCCAGGTCCGACCGGCTCGGCCGGGTCGAGCGAGGCGTCGAACAGCGCGCGCGCCTCGTCGGGTCGGGTCAAGGTCAGCTGCCACGCCAGCGACATCCGCTGGTTGCGGGTGAGTCGGTGATCGTCGCCGAAGGTGGCGCGCAGCAGCTCGAGCGCCTGCCGCTCGAGCTCGACCGCCCGCGCCAGATCACCGGGGCCGTTGCGCAGCCACCGGTAGCCGGCCTCGCGGTTGGCGGCCCGGCCCGCGCGCCGCGCATCGGGCGCGCTCTCGAACGCGGTGCGCGCGCCCGCCGCGAGCGTGATTGCCTGATCGAGGTCGCCGTGATCGGCGGCGACCGCGGCCAGGATCAGATCGACCCCGGCGCGCAGCGCGGGCGCGCCCCCGGCGCGCTCGATCGCGATCGTGACGGTGGCGGCAAGCTCGCGCACGAGCGAGGTGTCGGAGGTGCGCCCGGTCACGCACTCGAGCTGGCCGAGCAGCGCAGTCGCGCGCAGGCCGTCGGCGGCGGCGCGATCGGCGACGCTGGCCGCCTCCTGGAACAGCGGCTCGGCGGCCGCGGTCTTGTCGTCCATCTGCTCGATGGTGGCCTGCGCGACCAGCGCGACCGCGAGGGCGGCCGGGTAGGGCGTGACCGCGCGGGCGTCGACGACCACCGGCTCGATCCGGGCGCGCGCGCGATCGAGCTTGCCGGTGCGGGCCAGGAAGCCGGCGGTGGCGACCTCGCGGTGGACCGCGGCGATGCTGGCGCGCAGCGCCGGGTCGCCGGGCAACGGCGGCAGCAGCGGCCGGCGTCCGGTCCAGCAGCCCTCGGCCGAGGCCAGCAGCGCGATCGGCGTGGTCGCGCGGAGCTGATCGATCGGCGTGGTCTCGAGCCACCACACCATCGCGGCCAGGTCGTCGCGCGCCGCCTGCAGGCAGGCTAGCCGCGGGTGCAGGCCGGGCGCGTCGGGCTGCCGGCAGGTCTGATCCCACACGCCGCGCCAGCCGGTGACGAAGCCGTCGAGGCTGGTCCGCACCGCGCGCGAGGTCTCGGTGTCGCCCAGCCGGGTCGCGATCCGCGCGGCGATCGCGGGGGTCCAGGCCGCCGCCAGCTCGGCGTCGCGGGTGGCGCACGCGAGCGGCGCCGCCACCCCGGCCGGGGCGGGCGGCGCGTCGTTGTTCTTGACCGCCGCGATCACCAGGCCGCCGCCGATCATCGCGGTCGCCAGCACCGCGGCGATGATCCGCGGCGGGCGGCGCTGCCGCTCGAGCGCCGACAGCAGCGCGCCCATGGCGGGGAACCGTCGGGCCGGCTCGCGGGCCAGGCCGCGCAGCAGCGCAGGCCGCAACCGGCGCGGCACCTCGCCCTCCGGCACCGCGGCCTCGATCGCGCGGCGCAGCTCGTCGAAGGTGTGGCCGCGGAACGGGCGCGCGCCGGCGAGCGCCTCCCAGAGCGTGACGCAGAACGAGAACTGGTCGGCGCGCGGGCCGGCGCCGCCCAGGTACTGCTCGGGCGCCATGTATGCCGGCGTGCCCAGCATCGCGCCGGTGCGGGTCAGCGGGTTCGACAGGCTGCCGTGGTCGTTGCGCGCGGCCGGCGGCGCGCGCCCCGGGGGCGGGGTCGAGCTCCCGGCGGTCAGGGTGTCGCCGAGCGCGGCGCCGGCCACGCCGGTGGCGAGCGGTCCGGAGCCGGTCACCGGCGTCGCGGTCTCGTCGAACGCGCGGGCCAGCCCGAAGTCGGTGACGACCACCCGCCCGTCGCGGCCGACCAGCACGTTGGCCGGCTTGAAGTCGCGGTGGATCAGGCCGCCGGCGTGGGCGGCGGCCAGCCCGCGCCCGGCCGCGAGGAACACCCGCAGCACCTCGTCGGTGGTGCGGCGCTCGGCCAGCCACTCGGCGGCGCTGTGGCCGTCGATCAGCTCCATCGCGACGAAGTCGGTGGCGCCGTCGGAGCCGACCTCGTAGACGGTGATCACGTTCGGATGCGACAGCTTCGCCATCGCGCGCGCCTCGCGCAGCAGGCGGGCGCGCGCCTGCGCGGGCGCGTCGTCGCCGACGCGGCGCAGCAGCTTGAGCGCGACCTGGCGATCGAGATCGGGATCGAGCGCGGCGTACACCACGCCCATGCCGCCGGCGCCGAGCGCGCGGTCGATCTGGTAGCGGCCGACCGTGTCGCCGGGGCGTGGCAGCGCGCCGGCCGGCCGCGCCGCGACCGGGGGGCCTGCCGCGGTCTCGGCCAGCTCGTCGCCAGTCGCCATGCGGCGCGGAGGATAGCGCGCAATCGACGCCACGACAGCGCGCGGCGCCCCGACCCCGCCGGTTTTGCGCAGCATTGCCAGGCACTTCCCCCGTTGCGCCCGGGGCCGGCTCGTCCCACGCTAGCAGGATGAGCATCGACATCACCTTCCGCGGAATGGAGAGCTCCGAGTTTGTCGTTGCGCGTGCCAACGAGCACGCGCAGCACCTCATGGAGCTCGCGCCCGAGATCGTCGGGTGTCGCGTCGTGATCGAGGCACCCACGGCGCATCACAATCACGGCCAGCCATTCCACGTCCGGCTCCACCTGCAGGTGCCCGGCAACGACATCGTGGTCGATCGCGACCCCGGCCGCGGCCCCCAGGCCCACGAGGACGTCTACGTGGCGCTCAACGACGCCTTCCACGTCGCGCGCCGTCAGGTGGAAGAGCTCAACCGCAAGCGTCGCGAGGAGGCGCGCCGCGCCGACGTCGGCGCCCCCTGAGCCACGGCGCATTCCCTGACCCGGTCGGTCAGGCGGCGACCACGGTCGCCATCGTCCGCGGGACGATCGCGGCCTGGCACAGCAGCTCGGCGCGCGGCGCCGGCGACGCCTCCAGCAGGCGGACCTTGCGCGCCGCGGCCTCGAGGGTCAGCTCGATGCCGTGATCGGCGAGCGCCGGACCGAACCGGTAGGCCATGCGCTCGAGCCGGCGAAAGGTCGACGCGTAGGCCTGGGTCACGATCGGATCGAAGCTCGCGGTCGAGATCGGATTGGTCGCCAGCAGGCGGCGCATCCGGTTGGACGGCAAGAACGACAGCACCGTCACCGCCGGGTGGGTCTCGTGCAGCGCGGCCGACACCTTCTCGTAGCGGGTGAACGCGACCGTCTTGTAGTCCTGGACCAGCACCCACAGCAGGCTGTGGCGGTGGTTGAAGCCGGCCTGATCGGTGATCACCGGCAGGAACGGATCGACGATCACGACCAGGTTGGCGCCGCGCTCGACCGCGCTCGCGATGTTGGTCGTGCGGGTGACGAACCCGTCGGTGTAACGGCGTCCGTCGATGGTCACCGAGGTCAGGAACGGGTGGATCGCCGAGGACGCCTGGACCGCGCGGCTGATCGGCACGTGGCCGTACATCTCGGCGCCGAACAGCACGTGCTCGCGGCTGTCCTGGTCGGTGGCGCCGATGTAGAGCTCGCGCGGCAGCCGGCGGAAGTCGTCGGTGCGGCCGGGCCGCGACAGCAGCTCGGCCATCTTGCGCTGCTTGGCGTCGACCTGGAAGAACGGTCCGAACAGCGGCGCGAGCTGCGACAGCGCGGCGGTGAGGTTCAGCCGCTCCTCACCGCGGCGGACCCGCTGGGCGTAGGCCCGCAGGTGCGCCGCGACCGAGCACACCCGGGTCGGGATGTCCCGGGTGTTGAGCCCCGATAGCGACAGCTCGAGGCTCATGCCGTCGCGATTGCCGGGATCGACCTCGCGCAGCAGCTCGTCGAGCGCGATCCGGTTGGCGACCAGTGAGGTCACGATCGCGCCGGCGCTGATGCCGAAGAAGAGATCGAAGTCGTGGATCGAGAACCCGCCGAGGGTGTCCTCGAGGCACTTCAGCACGCCGAGCTCGTAGTAGACGCCCGTGATGCCGCCGCCGGCCGCACACAGCGCCTTGCGGCTGGGCGGTGGGCGCACCGCGGCCGCGAGCTGGGCCGCCAGCGCGTCGACCCCGGCGGCGTCGGCCGGCGCGGCCAGCCAGCCGCCGACGCGGCGCTGGCCGAGCTCGAACAGGACCGCCTCGCGGCGCGGCGCGCCGCCGACCACGGCGAGGATCCGATCGCGGCGGAACCGGCGCTCGCGGTCGCGCTCGGCGCGCTGACCGGCGAGGAAGCCGTCGAGCAGCGCGAGCGGCGCGTCGCCGTCGGCGTCGATCAGCACCGCGTCGAAGTGGGCCTCGAGGGTGCGGCCGATCGCGGCCGACACGTCGGTCGCCAGCTCGAGCTCGAAGGCGGTGGCGCCGGTGCCGACCCGCCAGATCGGGGCCCGGCCGAACACCGCGGCGGGGAAGGTGATGCGGGCGGCCTCGATCAGACGATCAAGCGAGGCCAGCGACGACGCCAGGTACAACACCGCGGTCACCCGGGCGAGTGTAACGACGCCGGCCGCGTGACGAGGCTTCAAGATGAGCGGCGCCGGCCGCGCCTCGGTGCACCCGGTTCAGTAGCCGCGCCGGGCCTTCCAGGCGAGCAGCCATCGCACGTCGCCGACGTCGGCGACCACGTAGACCGGGTCGCCCGCGAGCGGCTCGGCCAGGGTGTAGCGGGCGCCGACCCGGGTGGCGACCAGCTCGGTGGCGACCGGGCGGTCGGCGGCGAGGCCGTGCAGGCGAGCCGCGGTGAGGTCGACCTCGTCGGTGGCCGTGCTGATCGTGCGGCGGTCGGGGCCCAACGCGGCAACCGCGCTCTGGAAATGGTCGCCGTCGAGCTCGGCGATGCGCGCCAGGTCGGTGCGGACCAGCCCGGCCGGGGCCGGGTAGGCCGGGGCGACGTGCACGGTCAGGTGCAGGCGCACGCCGCGGATGTCGATCCCGGTGAAGCGGTCGCGGAGCTCGGCGCGGACGCCCTCGAGATCGCGCCGCAGCTGGGCGCGATCGCGGTGCTGCCACATGAACCGATAGGCGTGGCGACGCTCGATCCACGCCTGCTCGGCGGCGGTGAGCGCGCGATCGGCGATCACCTCGAGGCGGCCGCCGATCATCTCGTAGCTCTGGTGGCGATCGTACGGGCGGCGGGCCCGGACCTCGCCGAACATCGGGAACGCCGAGAACGGATAGGCGTGGGTGCGCTGGTTGATCGCGAACACGTGGGCGGCGTGGACCAGCACGAACCCGGTGACGAACCCGGAGCCCCGGTGCGCGACCCGCGGCGCGGCGGCTGGTGCTGGTGCCGGTGTCGCCAGCAGGCGATCCCAGTCGACGAACGCCGCCGCCAGCGGCAGCCAGTGCGGATTCCACAGGCCCATCACCACGCCGAGGCCGACCACCTCGATCGCCCACAGCGCGCCGGCCAGCGCGCGCAGCCGCGGCCTCGCGACCAGGAAGATGGCGGTCACCGGCACCAGCTGCCCGATCAGGTTGGCCAGCGCCGCGAGCTTCCAGCGCCAGGCGGACGCCAGCAGCCAGTCGGCCGCGTCGGTGCGCGGCACGCCGATCCGATCGAAGCGCGCCAGCAGCTGGTGGCGGAGGTTGTCGGACAGCACCCACGCGAGCGAGCCGCCACCGCTGTAGAGCTTGAAGCACGCCGCGGCGAAGAACGGCAACGCGATCGTGAGCTGGACCAGGCGCAGCGACGCCTGGTAGCCGGTGGCCGCCACCACCGGTGGCGCGCCGCGGAGCCGCCGCAGCCAGGCATCGACGCTCGCGGTGTCGCCGCCGCGGGCGCCGGCGAACCCGAGATGCGCCAGCAGCGGCAGGCTGTTGTGGTGCGACCAGGTCGCGGTGAACGCGACGTCGTAGCTCGCCAGCGCGAGGGTGGCGACCAGGCTCACCGCGTGGCTGGCGCGCGCGGACAGCCCGACCAGCATCGACCAGGTCGCCGCCCACGCCACCGCGCGCAGCAGCTCGACCAGCGCTGCCGGCGGCTGCCCGGGGTAGAGCCACCACAGGCCGACCGGCCGGTACAGCGCGGCCGGGGCCCCGGCTGGATCGGACCCGTAGCCGGTTGCGCCGAGGCGCTGCAGCGTCCACAGGATCGAGATCGCGATCGCGACCCGCAGCACCGCGACCCCGGTGCGGCCACCAGGCGCCAGCCAGTAGGTGCGCCACCACGCGGTCATGGGCCGCACGGTAGGCTTCCGAGGTTGCCGGCGCCAGGCCGGGACGCAAATCTGGCGGCGTCGCGATGCGGTACGATGGGATCGATGAGCGACGACTGGCCCTGGAGACCGCGGCGGCCAACGGCCGCGACGGTCGACGAGGCCGCGACCCACACTTCGGTGGGGCCGCTCGACCCGCGCGAGCTGCGCGGCGTGCTGCTCCGGGGCGAGGTGCTGGCCGGCCGCTACCGGGTCGGCGCCACCCTCGGGCGTGGCGGCATGGGCGAGGTCTACGCGGTCGACGACCTCGAGCTCGATGAGGAGATCGCGCTCAAGCTGTTGCGGGTCGAGCTGTCGGCCGAGGCCGGCTACCGCGAGCGCCTGCGCAGCGAGGTCCGGCTGGCCCGGCGGGTCTCACACCCCAACGTCTGTCGCGTCCACGACCTTGGCCAGCACGGCGAGCACCTGTTCGTCACCATGGCGCGGGTGCCGGGCCAGAGCCTACGGCAGCTCCAGCGCGCGATCCGGGCCGGGGTCACGTCGCCGCTGGCGCTACCGGCGGTGGTCGATCTCGTGGGCCAGCTGTGCGCCGCGCTGGCCGCCGCCCACCGCGCCGGGGTGCTGCACAAGGACGTCAAGCCCGACAACATCCTGGTCGATGATGGTCGGGTGGTGCTGACCGACTTCGGCATCGCCAGCCTGGCCGGCGAGCTCGGCGAGCGGGTGGTGGTCGGCACCCCGTCCTACGTGGCGCCCGAGGTCGTGCGCGGCGAGGCATGCGACGGCCGCGCCGACGTTTACTCGGCGGCGGTGGTCGCCTACGAGCTGATCGCGGGCGCCCCGCCGTTCGAGGTCCGGTCGATGCGGGACGCGCTGCGCCAGGCGATCGAGCGCGAAGCGATGCCGCCCTTGCCCGACCGGGCTGCCGAGCCGGGCCCGCGCGCGGCGCTCGAGCGGGTGCTGGCCGCGGCGCTGACCACGGACCCGGCCGAGCGGACCGCGACCGTCGGGGAGCTGGCCGAGGGCCTGGCGGCCGCGCTGCGCGTGGTCGACCCACCCGGCGATCCGGGCGGCACCACGCCCCCGGTCCCGACGCTCAAGGACGCGGTCACCGCGGTGGTCGCGCGCCGGCGCGCCGAGGCGCGGATCGCGACCGTGCTCGCGTTCCACGGGGACGCGGTGACCAGCCGCGACACCACCGCGCCGCCGGGCGAGTCGACGACCGGCGGTGGCGCCGGCACCGAGGACGCCGAGCGCATCGTGATCGGGCTCGGCGGCTGGCCGATCGCGGTCGGCCCCGGCGCGCTGACCGCGCTGTTCGGTGCGCCGGTGTCGCTCGGCGACGACGCGATGCGGGCGGTGCGGGCGGCCCGCGCGCTGCTCGCGACCCGGCCGTCGGGTCGCGCCGGCATCGACACCACCCGCGTCATGATCCGACCCGGCGCCAGCGAGCCGGTGTCGCCCGAGGTCGGCCGGACCGCGGAGGCGCTGGCCGCGTCCGCGCCCGACGGCGAGCTGTGGCTGTCGGCGGCGGCGGCCCGCCAGGTCGCCGCCCACGTCGAGCTGGCCCCGGCGCCCGACGTGCTCGGCGCGCGGGTGCTGCGGGTGACCGGCCAGCGCATCGCGCCGCCGGCCGCGCGCGCGATGATCGCGCGGCCTCGCGAGCTGGCCCGGCTCGAGGCGGTGGCCCGGGCCTGCTTCGAGTCGCGCACGCCCCGGATCGTCGAGGTGCGGGGCGGCGGCGGCAGCGGCAAGACCCACCTGCGCGCGGCGTTCATGGCGCGGGTCAGCGAACGCCGCGACGTCGACTGGCTGTGCGCCGCGGCCGCGCCGCTCGGCGAGGCCGGGCCGCTTTCGCTGCTGCGCACCGCCGCGCCCGACTGGTACCAGGTCGCCGGCCGCGTCCCCGGCGATCGGGCCGGGACCCTGGCGGTGGCGCGCCGCTGGATCGAGGACCGCGCGGTGGTGCGCCCGGTGGCGGTGATGTTCGATGACGTCCAGTGGGCCGACGAGGCCTCGCGGGCGGTGGTCGCGCACCTGGCGACCCACCTCGAGGATCTGCCCGTCCTGGTGGTCGTGTGGTCGCGCGAGCCGGTCGGGCTTCCCGGCACCGAGGTGATCGAGCTGCTGCCGCTCGACCAGGCGACCGCGCTGCGGATCGCGCGCGAGGCGGCGCCGATCGCGAGCGAGGACGAGCTCGCCGAGGTGGTCCAGCGCGCCGGCGGCAACCCGTTCTTCCTCGAGGAGCTGGCCCGCGAGGTCGCCGAGCGCGGCGGCGGCGCCGACTCGACCCTGCCGCCGACGGTCGAGGCCGCGGTCCAGGCCCGGCTCGATCGCCTGTCGCAGGCGGCCGCCGAGCTGCTCGGTGCCGCCGCGGTGGTCGGCCGCGGCTTCTGGCGCGACGCCGCCCGCGCCGCGTTGCCGTCGCCGATGGCCGACGCCGAGCTCGACGTCGGCCTGGCCGAGCTCGAACGCCTGGGCCTGGTGTTCCCCGCGCCGCCGACCGGCATCGACGACGACCGCTACCAGTTCGGTCAGGCGCTGGTCCGCGACGTCGCCTACCAGCGGTTGCCGCCGCGCGATCGTCGGCGCGCCCACGCCGCGGTGGCGCGCTGGCTGGCCGGCGAGCTCGACGCGACGCCGACGATCACCGGCTCGATCACCCCGACCCAGGGCCCGGCCGCCGATCCCGACCTGCTGTGGGCGCTCGCGCATCATCGCGAGCTGGGCGGCGACCTGGCCGGCGCCGCGGCCAGCTGGCGGATCGCCGGCATGCGCAGCCTCGAGCTGTTCGCCTACCAGCAGGCCTACGCCGCGCTGCGGCGCGCGTGGGATCTGGCAGGAGAGGGCGGCGGCGACGCGATCCTGGCCGAGCGTCTCGGCGAGGCCGCCAGCAGCGCCCACACTCTCGAGGCCGCCGAGGCCGCCTACGACAGCGCGCTGGCGGCCACCCCTGACCACGACGCACCGACCCGGGCCCGGCTGTGGTTCCGGCTCGGCCAGGTCGCCAGCGCCCGGTCCGATCAGACCCGCGCGCTGTTCTGCTTCGAGCGCGGGCTGGCGCTGGTCGCGCCCGACGGCGCGCTCACCGCGGCCGCCCGCCGCGATCCCCGCCAGGCCGCGCTCCTGTTCAGCCACTGGGGCTGGGTCCGCACCTACCAGAAGGGCGCGGATGATCACGACGGGATGGCGGCGTGCGAGCGCGCGGTCGAGCTGCTCGACGGGACCGCGCACCGGCGCGAGCTGGCCCACGCGCTGTCGCGGCTGGGCGGCGCGTACATGAGGGCCGGGCGCTGGGGCGACCAGCTGCGCGCCAACCAGCGCAACCTCGACATCGCGCTCGAGCTCGGCGATCTCGAGGCGCAGATCACCGCGCGCATCAACCTCGGCCTGGTCCTGGGCAACCTCGGCGATCTCGCCGGCGCGATCGCGCACACCGAGCAGGCGGTCGACCTGTGCCGGCGCACCGGTGCGCGGCCGGTCACCGGGCTGGCGCTGTCGAACCTCGCCGGCTACCTGCTCGAGCGCGGCGATCTGGCGGCGGGCGAGCGTCGGCTGACCGAGGGCATCCGGCTGCTCGAGCAGACCGGCCAGCGCCGGGTCCTGCCCGAGTCGCACCAGTTCGCCGCCCGGCTCGCCGCCCGCCGGGGCGACCTGGCCGGCGCCCGCGTCGCGATCCAGACCGCGATCGGGATGGCGCGCGCCGCCGGCGCCGACGCCGACACCGGGGTCGGCCTCCGCATCCTGGCCCAGCTCGAGGCCGGCCGCGGCGACGCGGTTGCGGCCGAGGCCGCGCTGACCGAAGCCACCGCGCTGCTCGGCGACGCCGACGCGTACGAACGGGCCCGGCTCGACGCGGCCCGGGCCCGGGTCTGGCGCCAGGCCGGCAAGGCGTCCGCCGCGGCCGCCGCGCGGGCCGCCGCGGCGCTGGTGTTCGAGCGCCTCGGCGCCCGGCTCGACCTGGCCGCGCTCGACGACGATCGCGATCCGCGCTGAGCCAGGTGGCGCTGCGCTACGCCGCGCGATCGGACGCCGGCGGCGGGGCCGGCTCGCGCAGGTAGGCGAGCAGCTTCACCTCGCGGCGCACGTGCGACACCAGATCGAGCACCAGGCCGGTCGCGAAGCTGACCGCGCCGGCGGTGGCCACGCCGGTGCACAGCACCGCGGTCGGGAGCCGCGGCACCAGGCCGGTGCGTTCGTACTCGATGACCAGCGGGAGACCGAGCGCGATCGCGATCCCGAAGAACCCGACCGCGACCAGCCCGAAGAACAGCAGCGGCCGCTCGTTGCGCATCAGGTTGAGGATGGTCAGCAGGATCTGCCAGCCGTCGCGGAAGGTGCGCAGCTTGGAGATCGAGCCGGGCGGCCGCTCCTTGTAGCGGGTGTCGACCTCGGCGACCGCCATGCGCATCTGCAGCGCGTGCACGGTGAGCTCGGTCTCGATCTCGAACTCGCGCGCCGACGACGGGAAGCTCTTCACGAACCGCCGCGAGAACACCCGGAAGCCCGACAGCATGTCGTCGACCTGCGAGCCGAACAGCCGCCGGACCAGCCCGGTCAGGAACCGGTTGCCGAACCGGTGGCCGAGGCGATAGGCCTGCTGGTGGGTCTCGATCCGACGGCCGACCACCATGTCGAGGCACTCGGCCTGCAGGCGCTCGACCAGGGCCGGCGTGGCGGCTGCCTCGTAGGTGTCGTCGCCATCGACCATCACGTAGATGTCGGCCTCGATGTCCTTGAACATCCGCCGCACCACGTTGCCCTTGCCGCGCCGGCGCTCGACCCGGACTACCGCCCCGGCCGCGGCCGCGACCTCGCTGGTGCGATCGGTCGAGGCGTTGTCGTAGACGTAGATGGTCGCGGTCGGCAGCGCGGCGCGAAAGTCCGCGACCACCTTCGGGATCGCGGCTTCCTCGTTGAAGCATGGCACCAGGACCGCCACGCGCGGGCTGGTGTCGCCCGCGGCCGCCGGCACGCGGGAGCCGGGCCGGGCTGTCGGCGGTGCCAGGGACGTCGTCACGCTTGACCAGCGCCGGTAATGCCCCGTCCGGCCGGGGCTGTCAAGGCGGGGCCGCCCGCGCGATCAGACGCTGTGATTCTTCGAATCCCACCCTCCCTTTCGATCGGTCGGCCGCGGCCCGGAGGCCGCGCCCGATCGGTACGGGACCAGCGTCGCCGCGCTTCGCGCGGCTCAGGCCTCGTGCAGCGCGGCCGCGGCCCGGCTCGCGCGCGTCTGCGCGTCGGTGAGCGCCGCCTCGGCGGTCTGGATCCGCTCGCGCAGGGTCTCGAGGGCGGCGCGCGCGGCGTCCAGGTTGTTGCGGAGGGCGGCGACCTCGGTCGTGCGCTGCTGCACCGCCTGCGCCGCGGCGGCCGCCACTCGCTCGAGCCGGACTCGCTCGGCGGCGCGCGCGCGCGCGCGGCGCTCCTGTTCGGCCCGCTCGGCCCGCTCGCGCTCCTCGCGGGCGTCGCGCTCGTCGCGCTCGCGCTGCGCGCGCTCCGCGGCGGTCGGGGCGGTCGGGGCGGTCGCCGGCTCGGGCGCGGGCGGCGGCACCAGCGTCAGCCGCGGTCGCACGGGTGGCATCGCGGTCGCGGCCACCACCTCGAAGCCCGGCGGGTCACGGTCGTCGATCAGCCGGCCCGGGCGGTCGGGCTCGAACGAGCCGCTCGCCGACAGGGCTTGCAGCGTGGTCGCGACCCGCTGCAGGGTCGCGGGGCTGGCCACGTGCTCGTCGGTGACCAGCACCTGCGCGGCGCGCCCTCGCAGTCGCGCCAGCGCCGCGCGCTGGGCCTCGATGGCGGTGTGATCGCCACCGCGCACCCGGGCGCCCGCGGCCAGCAGCGCATCGAGGTCGTCGCGGGCCTCGCGGTACAGGCGGTTCACCACCCATGCGCTCATCTGGGGCCGGGCCAGCTTGGCGACCGCGGCCGCGGCCTTGCGCTCGCCGCGAGCGCGCAGCTCCTCGGCCCGGCGCTTGCGTTCGGCGGTGAACGCGGACAACGGCGCGCCGTAGAGCTCCTCCGCGGCCGCGTCGACCGCGGCCTCGACCTGGTCGGGTTCGGGCACGTCGCGATGCTCGCATGGCGGCAGGGTCGCGGCGATCCTGGGCGCTGGCCGTCCCGCCCGCCCGCGACCATCCCCGCGCGGCCCCGCTCGGCGCGCGCAGTTGCCACACCGCCGCGCTGGCCCGCAGCATGCACACCTGAGGATCGCCGCCTGACGCGGTCCGGATCTGCAGCCCCCCGGCAGCTCGCGCGGGCGCGTGCCGTGGCACCAGCGCACAGCGGGCACGCCGGTCGTGCTCCGTGACTTTCCCTCCGCCGCCCCTACGAGGTCTCCCATGCAACATCAGTCCGCTTCCCTCGCCGATCCCCGCGCTGCCCACGAGTCCCCGTCGCTCGTCGACGGGGACTCGCTCATCGACCTGAGCGACGTCACCTTCGCGCTGGACGGCAACACCGCCGTGTTGACCGGGACCGTCGCCAACCAGAACGATCGTCGCACCATCCTGCTCTCGCTCGAGCTGGTGCCCGGGATCGATTCGATCGTCGACCTGCTGCGCCTGCGCGAGTAGCCCGGGCGCCGCGCTTGTCGTGCCAGGCCGCACGCGGGCCGAGGCTGGCGCGCTAGATCCGCATCAGCGCCGCGCCCCAGTGGAGCCCGGCGCCGAGCGCGAGGAAACAAACCAGCTGGCCGGGCCGCATCTGCTCGTCGCGGCGCAGCTCGTCGACGAGGATCGGGATGGTCGCGCCCGAGGTGTTGCCGTACCGCGCGATGTTCGACGGCACCTTGGCCGCCGGCACGCCCAGCGCATTGCGGACCGCGTCGTTGATGCGGTCGTTGGCCTGGTGCGCGACGAACCAGTCGACCTCGGACAGCGCGACCCCGTGGCGCGCACACAGCGCGCGCACCACCTGCGGCAGCTTGGTCACGGCGTCCTTGAACAGCTCGCGACCCTCCATGCGCGGGAGGTGGAGCTCCTGCTCGATCATCCACGGCGCCAGGTGCGGACGGCGCTTGAATCCGCCGCCCTCGAGGTGCATACGCTTGGCGCCGTTGCCATCGGAGTGGACCTCCACGCCGAGCAGGCCGCTGCCGGGCTCGGTGTGCCGGCGCAGCACCAGCGCGCCCGCACCGTCGCCGAAGATCACGGACAGCCCGCGGTGGCGGGTGGCGCGTTCGCGATCGACCGCGGACACCTCGCGGTCGGAGGTTCCTTCGACGACGTCCCAGTCGGTCCACGGCATGAAGCCGGCGTGGGTCTCGGCACCGACCACGAGGATGGTCGAGGCCGCGCCGGTCGCGCACAGGCCGTCGGCGATCTGGAAGGCGAACGGCATCGCCGCGCACTGCTGGCGGATGTCGAGCGCGGGCACGCCCGGGATGCCCAGCTTGGCGCCGAGCATGCCGCCCGGGCCGGGGAACGGCTGGTCGGGCGTCATCGTCGCGAAGATGATGTAGTCGACGTCGGCCGGGGTCAGCCCGGCGTTGTCGAGCGCCTTGCGCGAGGCCTCGACCGCGAGGTCGCTGGCGCCGACGCCGTCGGGTGCGTAGTGGCGCTGCGCGATGCCGGTCCGTTGCCGGATCCAGGCATCGTCGGTATCCATGACCCGCGCGAGCGCCGAATTGAGGACCGGCTCGCCGGGGACGTGGCGTCCCGAGCCGACGATCGTGATGCCTGGCATGGGGCGAAACCTACGGGATCCTCCGGCGCCCCGGGAGTGACCGAGCAACGCACGCGCGCGTTATGGCAAAAGCGTGACGGAGCTTCGGTCGGGCCGCCCGACGTGACTCAGGCCTCGCCCATCCGCCCGCCCTTGCGCAGCTCGTCGAGCTGGCCGAGCAGGTGCATCTCCTCGAGGTGGGCCCGCAGGCCTGGCCGCGCCTCGACGTAGGCCGACCACGTGGTCTTCATCCAGTCATCGAGATCGACCCCGTTCTCGGCGCACAAGCTCGCCGCGCGGGTCAGCAGTTCCTCGACGAGCGAAGACCAGGTTGGCGTGGTCGCCACCGGCTGCTCCTCGTTCGCCGCGGTGTGCGCGACGTCCCTCGGGTTCAGGTTGGCTTGCATAGGACCTCGTGTGACCGCGGATCTCGTGTGGAGAAACCAGGTGAACGCCGCCGTCGAGATGACGTGGTTGCAGGACACGGGCCACGCGCCCGCGCGTTTGGTCGGCCGGGGCCAGGTCATGCAGATCGGGTGACTTGAGAGGACGCCGCGGTGCGCGGACTGGCCCAGCGTGCGCTTCCGACACCCGCTCCGGCTCGGCGTGAGCTGGGTCAGCTGAGTGGCATTCTGGCCACGAACCCGCTTGTGAGCTGGGGGAGGTGCTCCTACGGTTCGCCCCGATGGAGACCTTCGACGCGATCGTCGTCGGTGGCGGGCCGGCCGGGAGCACCTGCGCGCGCGTGCTCACGCACGGCGGCGCGCGGGTGGTCGTCGTCGATCGGGCCACCTTTCCCCGCGTGAAGCTGTGCGCTGGCTGGATCTCTGCCCCGATCTGGGACGTGCTCGAGCTGACGCCACGCGACTACCCCGCCGGGTTGTGGCCCTGGGAGACCTGCCACGTGCACTACCGCGGTCGTGGCCACGCCGTGTCGTGCCGCGGCTGGTTCATCCGGCGTTACGAGCTCGATGATCACCTGCTGCGCACCAGCGGCGCCGAGCTACGGCTCGGGACCGCGGTCAAGGGCCCCGAGCGCGACGGCGATGGCTTCTGGACGGTCGGCGGGCTCCGTGCGCGGCACCTGGTCGGCGCAGGGGGGACCCACTGTCCTGTCGCGCGGACCCTCGCGCCGTCGCGGCGGTCGGGGCCGGTTGGCGTGCAGGAGCTCGAGTTCCCGCTCGACCCGGCGGCGATCGCGCAGGCGCGGCCGGGCAAGGACGGCGAGCCCGAGCTGCTGCTCCACGACGATCTGCGCGGCTACGCGTGGAACGTGCCGAAGACCGACTGGGTCAACATCGGCGTCGGCACCCTCGATCCCACCCACGTGCGCGCCGCCTGGAGCCGCGCCCGCGCGCACTTCGCCAGCGCCGGCCACGTGCCGGCCGGCACCGGCGACGCGCTCGATCACGTGAAGGGCCACTCGTACTACCTGTTCGATCCGCTGCACCTCGAGGGCGCGGCCCGGGCCGATCCCGACGGCAAGGGCGGCGTGTACCTGGTCGGCGACGCGCTGGGCCTGGCCCAGCCGCTGACCGCCGAGGGCATCCTGCCCGCGGCGCTGTCGGGCCGCGTGCTCGCCCAGGCGATCCTCGCCGGCGCTCCCGGGTCGTACCCGACCCGGCTGGCGACCCATCCGATCATCGCCGACTTCCGGCGGGTGCACCGCTTGCGCGAGGCCGCGGCCGCGCTGCGCCGGCGCCAGAGCGCGCCGCCGGCCGCCCGCGCGCCGTCGGGGCGGCGCTGGGCGCCGGTCGATCGCCTGGCCGGTCGTGCGATCGCCACCGGCTTCGCCTGGATGTTCTCGGGCGCCCGCTTGCCGGCGCCGCGCCTGGTCGACCTCGCGCTCGACACGCTCGCTCGGAGGTCCTCGTGACCGGCTTCCCTGTCCGCAAGTTGTGGTCCGTCTTCGACGAGCGCCGCGGCGCCGATCTTTGCCGCGAGGTCCTGGGAAACGCCGGCATCACCGTCGGCGGCGATCAGCCCTGGGACATGCAAGTCCATGACGAGCGGCTGTGGAACCGCCTGCTGCGCGAGGGCAGCATTGGCTTTGGCGAGTCGTACATGGACGGCTGGTGGGACACCCCGTCGCTGGATCAGCTGGTCGACAAGATGTTGCAGTCGCGGCTCGACCGCGAGCTGACCAGCAACTTCGTCTTCCTGGCGCACCTGGTGCGGGCGCGGCTGTTCAACCCGCAGGTGCTGAGGCCGTTCGAGATCGCCGAGCGCCACTACGATATCGGCAACGACCTCTACGAGGCGATGCTCGATCCCCGCATGGTCTACACCTGCGGCTACTGGCAGGAGGCCACCACCCTCGACGCGGCCCAGGACGCCAAGCTCGACCTGGTGTGTCGCAAGCTCGGGCTCCAGCCGGGGATGCGCGTCCTCGAGCTGGGCTGTGGCTGGGGCGGCTTCGCGGCCTACGCCGCCGAGCACTACGGCGTCTCGGTGACCGCGTACACCGTGTCGAAGGAGCAGGTCGCGTGGATCAAGGAGCGCCACGGTGACCAGCCGATCGACGTCCACCTCGACGATTACCGCAACGCCAAGGGCACCTTCGACGCGGTGGTGTCGATCGGCCTGATGGAGCACGTCGGTCCCAAGAACTACCGGGGCTACATGGAGCTGGTCGATCGTTGCCTGGCGCCCCACGGCGTCGGGTTCGTCCACACCATCGGCTCCAACCGCCCGCGCGACCGCATCGATCCCTGGTTCGATCGCCACATCTTCCCCAACGCGGCGTTCCCGACGCTGGGTCGGCTCACCGACGCGATGGAGGAGATCCTGATCCCCGAGGACGTCCACAACATCGGGCCGCACTACGACCCGACCCTGATGGCGTGGTGGGCCAAGTTCGATGCGGCCTGGCCGGCGCTGCGCCCCCGCTACGGCGAGCGCTTCTACCGGATGTGGAAGTTCTACCTGCTGGCCAGCGCCGGCTGCTTCCGGTCGCGGTTCCTGCAGCTGTTCCAGATCGTGTTCACGCGCCAGGGCGCGCCGCAGCCGTCGACCGCGCGCGCGCGCTGAGGCGAGCGTCGCGAACCGGTCGGCGCCGGCCGAGCGTCACAGCACGAGCAGGACCGCGAGCCCGCCGGCGGCGGCGGTCAGCAGCGCGACCACCGCGACCCCGGCGCGATCGCGCACGCCGGCGGCGACCGGGCGGCGGTCGCGGGCGAACATCGGCTGGCCGCTGGCGATCGACAGCGGCACGATCTGCGACCAGCTCGCCGGCGGGGGCAGCACCCGCACCCGGATCGGCGGCGCGACCGAGCCGCGGGCCAGGCGGTGCCGCGCCAGCGAGGGCAGCCCCGGCACCGTGGGCGTCTCGGACGGGGCCGGCAGCAGCTCGGACAACAGGGCTTGGCGCATGACGTCGACGCTACGCCCGGTCCTCCGGGTGGCCAAGAAACTGGCCGGCGCGGCCGGCGTGGGTCGCGGTGTTCCGAACTTGATCGCGGACTTGCCACGATCGGGACGTCCAGTCAGGTAAGTCGAACCCGACGGTCTTGCCGCGTAGACCAGCACCCGCTGGTCGGCATCGAGGATGTTGGCGCCGTGGCCGTACAGCACCTGGGCGAGGGACGCGACGGTGCCCTTGCGATCGCGGCAGCTGACCAGGAGGCTGGCGAGGTGAGCGGTCACGTCCGCGATGGGACCCGCGCGGCGGCGCCGCCGCGGTGATGCCGCCTTGCTTCGCGCTAGGGTGGGGCGTGGACCTGCCACTCAAGTCACCGATCGAGCCGATGCTCGCCAAGCTCGCTCGCGCCATCCCCACCGGCGAGGGCTGGATCTACGAACCGAAGTGGGACGGCTTCCGCGCCTTGATCTTTCGCGATGGCGACGAGGTCGTGATCCAGAGCCGCGACCTGAAACCGCTCAACCGCTACTTCCCGGAGCTCGAGGCGCCGCTGCGCGCGAGCCTGCCGCCACGCGCGATCCTCGATGGCGAGATCGTGATCGCGACCCGGGGCCGGCTCGACTTCGACGCGCTGCTCTTGCGCATCCACCCGGCCAAGTCGCGGGCCGCGTTGCTGGCCAAGGAGACCCCGGCCTCGTTCGTGGCCTGGGACCTGCTCGCGCTCGGCGCCGAGGACCTGTGCGCGCGCCCGCAGGCCGAGCGGCGCAGGCTACTCGAGCAAGCGCTGGCGGCCGCGCAACCGCCGGTGCACCTGACGCCGATCACGCGCGATCCGGCGGTGGCCGAGGACTGGTTTCGCCGGTTCGAGGGCGCCGGCCTCGACGGCGTGATCGCCAAGCCGGGCAGCGCGGCCTACCAGCCGGGCAAGCGCGCGATGATCAAGATCAAGCACGACCGCACCGCCGACTGCGTGATCGCCGGCTTCCGCTGGTACAAGGACGCGAAGGGCACGATGGTCGGGTCGCTGCTACTTGGCCTGTACGACGACGCGGGCGCGCTGCACCACGTCGGCATCTGCTCGGCGTTCACGCGCGAGGTGCGGGCCCAGCTGGTCGAGGCGCTGGCGCCGCTGCGCGAGGGCGCGCGGGTCGGTCATCCCTGGAAGGACTGGGCCGACTTCCAGGAGCAGGCCAGCGGCGAGCCGCGGATGCCGGGCGCGACCAGCCGGTGGAATCGCGGCAAGGACCTGTCGTGGGAGCCGCTGCGGGCTGAACGGGTGGTCGAGGTCGCGTACGACCACCTGCAGGGCGACCGGTTCCGGCACGCCACCCAGTTCCGGCGCTGGCGGCTCGACAAGGCGGCGACCGACTGTCGATACGACCAGCTCGAGATGACCGCAGCGGTGGAGCTGGCGACGATCTTCGGGATGGAGCAGATGTTCGGGGCCGGCCGGTAGGGTGACGGGGGAGCGGAACGGTCAGCGGGTGGCGAGGAGGCGCTCGAGCTCGGCCGCGCGCGCCATGGCCGCTTCCTTCGCGCGACGCAGCTCGATCAGGGCGGTTTCGTGGGCGCGCAGCTCGGCGACCACCTCGTTCAGGAGGGCGGCGGTCTGGCGCTGCCCCTCGCGCTGCTCCTCGATGTTGGTGTTGGTGCCGAACCAGCGGACGATCTGGCCGCGGGCGTCGCGCTGGGGCACCGCGCGCGCGAGGTGGCAGGCGTAGCTGCCGTCGGCGAGCTTGAGCCGGAACTCGACCTCGTACGGCTCGCCGGTGGTGAGCGCGTGGGTCCAGCGCTCGATCGCGAGCGGCAGGTCGTCGGGGTGCAGGACGTTCTGCCAGCCCTCGTCGAGGAGACGGGCCGGGGTCAGCCCGAAGTGCCGCGCGGTCTGCGCGGTGACGTAGTCGAGGCGGCCGTCGGGGAGCGCGGTCCAGATCTGGACCGGGATGTTCTCGGCAAGGAAGCGGTAGCGGTCCTCGCTCTCGCGGAGCTGGTCCTCGGTGGACATGAGGTTTTATAGCGTCTGCGGGCGGAGGCGCCAGCCGGGGGGCAGGGAGAGGGAGAGGGAGAGGGAGAGGGAGAGGGAGAGGGAGAGGGAGAGGGAGAGGGAGAGGGAGAGGGAGAGGGAGAGCGGCAGGCGGAGAGCGAGAGGACCGTACAAACGAGAGCCGCGCGCACGCCGTAGTGTGGCATGCGCGCGGCGCGGCGCGAGGAAGGGTTACTCGCGCTCGCGGAGGGCCTTGAAGACGCCGCCGAAGCCGGTGAAGAGGCCGATGCCGACGCCCTGCGCGCCGAGGACGATCGCTCCGCCCAACGACAGGTCCTCGAGCACGAGACCGAGCCCGAGATCCGCGACGCCGTAGATCGCCGCCGCGACACCGACCGCCGTCATCGCGACCGTCTTGCTCGCCTTCGTCCACTTGATCGACGCCCAGCCCGCACCCGCGAACGACAGCGCCGTCGT
>JBKJLC010000043.1:0-23467 GCA_046597055.1 Kofleriaceae bacterium
GAGGAGCGCGACGCCGCACTGATCCTAACCTTCGAGCGCTTCAAGTCCACCCCCTCGCTCCTCGCCGGCCATGTCGCCCGGTTTCTTTGATCCAGGCTCCATGCGATGCTGGTTAGCCTCCCAACGCCGAAGTTCCTGACGTTCGTCGAGGCCGACGCGCTGATCGCGGCGGCGACCCCCATGGACCCCTGGAAGGCCATGGTGATCGTCGCGGTGCGCACGGGCCTGCGGCACGGCGAGTTGACGGCGCTGCGCTGGCAGGACGTCGATCTCAAGGGCGGGAAGCTGTCTGTCGTCGAGAACTACGTGGAGGGTCACACCGGCACGCCCAAGAGCGGGCATGGTCGCGAGGTGCCGCTTTCCAACGATGCCCTCAAGGCGTTGAGGTCCATCCGGCACAACCGCGGCCCGCTGGTGTTCTGCACGAAGCAGGGCAAGCACCTGGAGCACTGGGTCACCGACAATCAGCTTCGACTGTTCTGTCGCGCCGCCGGCATGCTGCCGATCGGCTGGCATCGGTGTCGCCATACCTTTGCCTCGCATCTTGCGATGCGCGGGGTGTCGATTAAGACGATCCAGGAGCTGCTTGGCCACGCGAACCTCAAGATGACCATGCGCTACGCGCACCTCATGCCCGAGGTGCGTCGCGATGCGGTCCTCTTGCTCGACCAGCCCCCGCCGGTCAGTGACAAGGACGACGTGCCGAAGCCGCGCAAGCCGAGGAAGAAGAAGCCGGAGCCGGCTGACGTGCCCGAGGATGCGGCGGATGACGAACCGGATGACGAGTAGGGGCGGCGAGTAGTCGCGCCGCGCCGGACCAACCAGACGAACCGATGGAGGAGGGTGACGTGATACGCCTAAAAGCGGAGACGGATTTTTTCGCGGACGAGCCAAACGAGGTCTTCGGACTCGTGACGAGGTCTCGCGTTGAGATTCGCCGGGAGGCGGGCGGGGACGGGAGCGAGGTGGTGGGCACGGTGTCCGCCGCGGTCATCCACTACGGCGAGGCCGCCAACGTGGGCGCTTCGCTGTGCGCGGCAATGGGCGAGGTGTACGAGCCGCTCTACGAGGCGTTCTTCCACGAGGGTGGGTTGCGGGACGTCTTCGATGCGATCGGTGATGGGCTCCTCTACATCGAGGCGATCGAGATCCCCGACTCTTGGCGCGAGCGCTCGATCGATCTCGCCGTCGTGCGTCGTCTGTCGGAGACGCTCGGCATGGGGTGCAGCATGGTCGTCCTCAACCCTGCCGAGCTGCGGCGCAGGTCGCAGTGGGGCCGGGTGGGCTTCTCCATCGTCCACACGTTCGGTCCCGAGACGTACCTGGCCCAGAACCGGGGGCAGCGTGCGCCGCGCGTCGTAGAGGTCGAGGCCGATCGCTTCGAGGTGATCGACCCTCGCGAGGTGGACGCCGAGCCCGCCATCGAGCCGGCCGACGAGCCCCCCGCCGAGCGAGCCAACTAGCGTCGTTTGGCGCCGCGTGGCAGCCCCGTGGCAGCAAACGCCTCGCAAAATGCGTAACTATTGTGAACTATTGGACGGCCTCAGACATGTCCCCGGTCTGACGGGCCGTGTTATCCCGCGACCTGTGCAGGCCAACGAGCTGCTGGATGTCTTCTTTCGCTGGGCCCACCTGATCGCCGGGATCATGTGGATCGGCAACTCGATGCTCTTCAACTGGCTCGATCGCAACCTGATCGCGCCGCCCCCGGGCGCTGCCCACCGCCTCTCGCAGGGCAAGATCTACATGGTCCACTCCGGGGCCTTCTACGAGGTGGAGAAGAAGCTGCTCGAGCCCGGCCAGCTGCCCCAGGAGCTGCACTGGTTCAAGTGGCAGAACTTCCTGACCTGGCTCACCGGCATCTCGCTGCTGGTGATCGTCTACTACCTGAACGACGCGGCGTTCCTGATCGACCCGTCGGTCAAGGCGATGTCGCAGGGCGAGGCGATCGCCTGGTCGGTCAGCACGCTGGTCATGGGCTGGGTGGTCTACGACCTGATCTGGATGACGCTCGGCAAGCGGACGCCGGCGATCGGGACGCTGCTCTCGTTCGTGCTGCTGTTCGGCGCCGCCTACGGGTTCACGCTGCTGTTCAGCGGCCGCGCGGCGTACATCCAGACCGGCGTCCTGATGGGGACCGTGATGACCGGCAACGTGTGGCTGCGCATCCTGCCGTCGCAGAAGGAGCTCATCGCGTCGACGAAGTCGGGCCAGGAGCAGGACCCCACCCTCTCGGTCCGCGCCAAGCAGCGCTCGATCCACAACAACTACCTGACCTTCCCGTTGCTGTTCATCATGATCAGCAACCACTTCGCGAGCACCTACAGTCACCACCTCAACTGGCTGGTGCTGATCGTGATCATGGTCGGCGGCGCCGGCGTCCGTCACTTCATGAACGTGCGCTACGCGGGCAAGGCGTGGCTGATGCCGGCGTTCGTGATGGCCGCGCTCGGCCTGGGCGGCATGGTGACGCTCACCCGCGTGCGTGAGGCGCCGGCGGTGACGGTCACCGGCCAGGTCACGTTCGCGCGCGCGCAGGAGATCATCATCGCGCGGTGCGCGTCGTGCCACAGCGCGCGACCGACCGACCCGACCTTCCCGATCGCGCCCGGCAACATCGTGTTCGACACCTCCGACCGCATCAAGGCGATGGCGGCCCGCATCAAGGATCGCGCCGTGGTGAACCAGACGATGCCGTTCCTCAACCGCACCGAGATGACCGAGACCGAGCGCGCCGAGCTGGGCGCCTGGATCGATCAGGGAGCCAGGCTCCAGTGACCGCGCCGTGGCAGGCCCGGATCGACCGGGTGGTCCGCTCGCGCCGGGTGGTGCTGCCGACCGGCACCGGGCCGGCGGCGATCCACATCGCCAGCGGTCGCATCGCGCAGGTCGCGGCCTGGGACGACGTCCCGGCCGGGGCCGCGCTCGACGACGTCGGTGACCTCGCGGTCATGCCCGGCATCGTCGACACCCACGTCCACCTCAACGAGCCCGGCCGCACCGAGTGGGAGGGCTTCGCGACCGCGACCCGCGCCGCCGCCGCCGGCGGCACGACCACGCTGGTCGACATGCCGCTCAACTCGATCCCACCGACCACGACCCGCGAGGGCTTCGCCGCCAAGCGGCTGGCCGCGCGCGGGCAGTGCGCGGTCGACGTCGGCTTCTGGGGCGGCGTGGTGCCCGGCAACCTCGACGAGCTGGCCGGCATGGTCGAAGACGGCGTGCGCGGCTTCAAGTGCTTCCTGGTCGACTCCGGCGTGCCCGAGTTCGGCTGGGTCGGCGAGCCCGAGCTGACCCCGGCGATGGGCCGGCTCGCCGGCCTGGCGGTGCCGCTCCTGGTCCACGCCGAGGTGGCCGGCCCCATCGACGATGCGGCGGCCGCGCTGGTCGGCGCCGATCCCCAGCGCTACGCGACCTACCTGGCATCGCGGCCGCCGGCGGCCGAGGAGGCGGCGATCGCGCTGGTGGTGCGCCTGTGCCGCGCGACCGGCGCCCGCACCCACATCGTCCATCACTCGGCGGCCAGCGCGCTGCCGCTGATCCGCGGCGCCCGCGCCGAGGGCCTGCCGTTCAGCGCCGAGACCTGTCCGCACTACCTGCGCTTCGCGGCCGAGACCATCCCCGACGGCGCCACCGCCTTCAAGTGCGCGCCGCCGATCCGCGACGAGGCCAACCGCGAGGCGCTGTGGCAGGCGCTGGCCGAGGGCGTGATCGAGCTGGTCGCCTCCGACCACTCGCCGTGCACGCCCAACCTCAAGGCGATGGACACCGGCGACTTCGTCAACGCCTGGGGCGGCATCGCCGGCCTGCAGCTGGCGCTGCCGGTGGTGTGGACCGAGGCGTCGCGACGCGGCCACAGCCTCGACGACGTCGCGCGCTGGATGGCGGCGGGCCCGGCCCGGCTGGCCGGCCTGACCGGCCGCAAGGGCGCGATCGTGGTCGGCGCCGACGCCGACCTGGTCGTGTTCGACGACGACGAGCAGGTGATCGTGCAGGCGGCGGCGATCCGCCACCGCCACCCGATCACGCCGTACACCGGCGCGACCCTGCGCGGTCGCGTCCACGCGACCTACCTGCGCGGCGAGCGCATCTACGACGGGCACGAGGTCGCCGGCGACCTCGGCACGCTGCTGTGAGGAGCGCCTGTGAGTGACCCCGAGACCCCTGCCTTCCTCGACCTGCCCGACCTCGCGGTCGAGACCGTCGGCGGCGCCGCGCTCGCCACCAACGACGACTTCTTCGCCGAGAAGGAGGCCCTCTTGCGCGCCCACCCGGCCGAGTGGCGCGAGCACGCGTACACCGATCGTGGCAAGTGGATGGACGGCTGGGAGTCGCGGCGGCGCCGGGACCCTGGCTACGACTGGTGCGTGATCCGGCTCGGCATGCCCGGCGTGATCCGCGGCGTGGTGGTCGACACCGCCTACTTCCGCGGCAACTACCCGGCCGCGTGCTCGATCGAGGCCTGCGAGATCGACGCGCCGCTCGACCTCGCCGCGCTGGCGACCGCGACCTGGACCGAGGTCCTGCCGCAAGCCGCGCTCGGCGGCGATCGCAAGAACCTGTTCGCGATCACGCACCCGGGCCGGGTCACCCACCTGCGGCTCAACATCTTCCCCGACGGCGGCGTCGCCCGCCTGCGCGTGCACGGCGAGGCGGTCCCGCGCTGGTCGCGCCTGACCGCGCTCGGCGGCGTGGTCGATCTGGCCGCGCTCGAGCACGGCGCGGTGGTCGAGACCTGCAGCGACATGTTCTTCGGCTCGCGCAACAACCTGATCAAGCCAGGCCCGTCGCGGTCGATGGCCGACGGCTGGGAGACCCGCCGTCGGCGCGGTCCTGGCAACGACTGGGCGATCGTGCGGCTGGCTGCGCGGGGCGTGATCGAGCGGGTCGAGCTCGACACCTCGCACTTCAAGGGCAACGCGCCCGGCCGCTGCGTGCTCGAGGGCACCGATGCGCCCGGCGTCGCCGCCGACCAGCTCGCTGGCTGGCGGGTGCTGCTGGCGACCCCGGCCCAGCCCCACACCCGCCACGTGTTCGACGACGAGCTGCGCCGGATCGGCGCGGTCAGCCACGTCCGCCTCAGCGTCTTTCCCGACGGCGGCGTCGCCCGCCTGCGGGTGTGGGGCGCGCCGGTCCTGCCGGCTTCCTACGGTGTCACCGCGCTCAACGCGCTGCCGGCCGCGGACGCTGCCGCCGCGCTGCGCCGCTGCTGTGGCGCGTCGCGCTGGGCCGAGACCATGGCCGCGCTGCGGCCGTTCGAGGACGTCGCCGCGCTGCTGCGCCAGGGCGAGCAGGTGTGGTGGTCGCTGGGCGAGCCCGACTGGCTGGAGGCGTTCGCCGCTCACCCGCGGATCGGCGAGCGCGGCGAGCGCACGCCCGGCTCGGTGTGGTCGAGCACCGAGCAGCAGGGCGCGGCGGTGGCCGCGAGCGACCTCCAGGCCGAGCTGGCGACGGCCAACGCGAGCTACGCCCAGAAGCTCGGCTTCATCTACATCGTGTGCGCGACCGGGCGCTCGGCCGAGGAGATGCTGGCCGACCTCAAGATGCGCATCGACGGCGGCCGGGCCGGCGAGCTGCGCACCGCCGCCGAGGAGCAGGCCAAGATCACCCGGCTGCGCCTGCGGAAGCTGGTCGAGGAGCTGTCATGATCACGACCCACGTCCTCGACACCGCCGAGGGCCGCCCGGCCCGCGACGTCCCGATCCGGCTCGACCGGCACGACGGCGACGAGTGGCGCGAGGTCGGCGCCGGCGCCACCGACCTCGACGGCCGCCTGCGCACGCTGACCCCCGAGGGCCCGGTCGCGCCCGGCCGGTACCGCCTCGCCTTCGACACTGCCGCCTACTTCGCGGCCCGCGACGTCGACGGCTTCTTCCCGGTGGTCGAGATCCAGTTCACGATCGTCGACGGCACCGCGCACTACCACGTCCCGCTGCTGCTCAGCCCGTTCGGCTACTCGACGTACCGCGGCAGCTGACTGCCACCTGCGTCCGGACATCCCCGTGAGGTGCCGACGGCGGGCCAGGCGCGGCGGCGTACGCTCGTCGCCTCGTTCCGCCGGCCCCGGCTTCGTCCTCGGAGAACCCATGTCGCTCGCTCGCCGTGCCCACCCTCGCGCTCGCGGTCGCGCTCGCCGCGTGCGCCAGTAACCCGCCGCCGAGCTACCCGGTGGTCGGCGGGCCACCCGCCGCCGCGCCCGCGCCGGCCGCGCCCGCCGCGCCGATCGCCAGCGATGCCGTCGTCGGCGACTGGACCGGCGACTGGGGCCGCCTGGTCCTGCGCGCCGATCAGGGCCGCATCCTCGGCGTCTAGAGGGACCCGCACGCTCGATGGCCGCTGGCGCTACGGCAACGACGGCGACTGGCGCGACGACTGGGATCTCGCCCGGGACCCGACCGAGGTCCCCGGCGATCTGCTGGCGCGCTTCGCCGACGCCTCGACGTTCGGCGCCGAGTGATGGGGCGGTCGCCGCGCGCGAGCGCCCACTGCAACCGGCCGGGTGCGGTCAGCTGACGCCAGCCGGCAATTGGTTCGGCTTCCAAACCATGCGGCGGACCACGGGTGGCTGCTCGGGGGCATCGCTGCAACCGGTTGTCCGCGGCAACTCCCCCGGTCGCGCGGGTGGCGACCCGACGCGCCGATGCCGGGCGCGCGCACGTCATCGTGCGGAGTTGCGGCTGGCCACGACGTTGCATTGCGGCGAGGCATGCGTAGCCATCTCCTGATCGCCTCCTTGCTGCTCGCCGCGTGCGACGGGCCGTCCGACGATCCCGCGGTCGGCCCGCCCTGCGCCGGCAAGTGCGACGCCGCCGGGGTCGGTGACGTCGATGGCGACGGCACCTCGCTGTGCGTCGCGCTCCGCGGCAACGGCCCGCGCATCACGGCGCACTTCGGCGCGATCGCGCGCGTTCTCGAGCACCACGGCCTGATCGACGGCGTCGCCGGCGGCAGCTCCGGCTCGATCACCGCCTTCCTCCTCGAGAGCGTCGAGTTGAACCCGGCGGTGTACGCGTGCGACGGCGGCTCGTGCACGAACCGCCAGGCCGGGGAGCGCGCGGCGTTCCTGATCAAGTCGCTGCGCGGCTACGTCGAGGTCCTGGCCGAGACCGACGAGGCGCTGGCGTTCGCGGCGGTCGGCCAGCTCGCCGCCGCGATCAGCGCCCGTGACGTCGAGGGCCTGCTCGCGCGCGACCCCGACGCGGCGGTCGCGGCGCTGCAGACGATCCTCGCCTCGCCGGAGCTGCGCGCCCTGGTGAACCCCGAGCTCGCCGAGGTCCTGCGCGCGTCGCCGAACCCGGCGTTCCACGCGCGCGACCTGGTCGACAGCGTGCGCGGCGGGTTGGCCTTCACGGCGACCGACCCGACGATGTTCGTGCGACCGGGCGTGGTCGCGTTCCCGGGCTTCGTCGCGCTGCTCGGGCAGCTCGGCACCTTCTACGCCGGCGGCGGGCCGGCGGATGCCGCGGCGCTCGGCCGCCTGCTCGACGCCTGCGCGCCGGCCGCGCGTGGCCTGCCGTGGACCGAGGCGAGGGCGGTCGGGTACGACGGCGGGACCTGCGGCGCGCGCTTCGGCGAGCTGCTCGCGCGCTGGCGGGTCGCGGTCCGCGCCGAGCCGGACCGGTTCAGGTCCCGGCTCGACGACCGGGTCGGCGCCGCGTTGCCCGCGCTGGTCACCACCGGCGTGCTCGAGGGTGACGCGGTCGCGGCGTGGCAGCGGGCCCGCGCCGACTACCTCGCGGCCCGGCCGGTCGCGCTCGACGTCCGCTTCGAC
Organism: Kofleriaceae bacterium; assembly: GCA_046597055.1. Classification (GTDB taxonomy): domain Bacteria; phylum Myxococcota_A; class Polyangia; order Haliangiales; family Haliangiaceae; genus UBA2376. Next base: position 7,772 of record JBKJLC010000043.1, read on the forward strand.
GACGTCGGCGTGGGCTACTTCGGCGATCCGGCCGACCTCGAGCGGGTGATGCGCGCCGGCCAGCGCCGGACCGACGCGAAGGCGCGCAAGCGCCGCGACCTGGGCGCCGTGACCTGGCGGGAGGCGCTGGCGACCTCGCCGGCCGAGCCGGGGCTGTCGCGCGGGGTCGAGCTGGCCGACGGGCGGGTGTCGGTCGGTGGCTGGAGCGATCTGCAGCCGGTCCTCGTGCTCGAGGATCTCGGCTGCGACCAGACCATCTTCATCACCCGCGAGGGCGGTGCGGGCAGCTTCGAGACCGGCATCGCGCGCATGCTCGGCCTCGGTGACGCGGAGGCGCAGGCGCTGTTCGCCCTCGACGACCCGGCGTCGAGCTACTACCAGGCGATCGACGCCGCCGGTGGCGTCTGGTGCAGCGACTGGGACGCGCCGGCGGTGCAGGACCTCGACCTGATGACGTCGGTCGGGTACGACGCGCCGTTCGAGACGGCCGAGCCGTTCTTCACCGACGCGGTCACGCCCGCGCCCAACCTGGTCGCGCGGACCGGCGTGCCCGGCTGCACGCTCGGGGTCGCCGAGCCCGGTGCGCCCGAATAGTCAGGGTACCTTACCAAAACCTGCCCCACCGCAGTTTTGACGCCCGTCAGGGCCATCGCCGCGTGTATGGTCCGCCGCGATGAGGGCACCCTGGATCACGCTGTTGTTCACGATCCCCCTCGTTGCGTGTGGTCCGTCGGCGGGCGGAGCCGACGACGACGACGACGACGATGACGGCAGCGGCGGCATCGACGCACCGACCCAGACCGGCGATCCCGGCGACGGCGGCGTCTGCACGGACGTGGTCGATCTGGTGTTCGTCCTCGACACCTCGAGCTCGATGGACTTCGTGCTGTCCCAGCTCGAGGGCCAGATCGCCGGCGTCGTCACCGCGGCCAACCAGCTCGCACCCGACGCCCATTTCGGGCTGATCGCCTTCCAGGACAACCATCGGCTCGACGCGACCGGCCCGCTCGAGGGCGGCCGCGTCCATACCCAGGCCGCGACCCTGCAGGCGGCGTTCGCCCACTACCGCACCGTCTACACGGGCAACAACCGCAACCCGGGCGACGGCCCGGGCGGTCCGACCACGCAGAACCCGATCTGCGAGGAGAACTCGCTCGACGCGCTGTACGCCGCCGCCAGCGAGTTCCCGTGGCGGCCCAACGCGACCCGCGTCGTGATCGTCGCGACCGACGACACGTTCCTCGAGGCGTCCGACAACTACGGCGATCGCGACCACGACGGCGACACCTCGTCGACCGATTACCCGAGCGAGGGCAACTACCCGGCGCGCCACACCCTCGCCGAGACGGTCACCGCGCTGCAGGCCGGCCGCATGCGCGTGTTCGCGTTCAGCCGCGTGCGCGAGCCCGGCTTCTTCGACCGGTGCGGCACGCCCCGGCGCTTCCCCTGGGCCGACCTCAGCGACGGCTGGAGCACGCCGTACCTCGGCGCACCGCCGATCCCGGCCGCGACCGACGCGCTGCAGTTCGACCTCGACCAGGTGCGCTCCGGCGCGCTCTCGCTGTCGGCGACGATCAACGGCGTCGTGCTCGACTCGTACTGCTCGCCGCCCGTCATCGACTGAGCCTCGCGCTGGCCCGCACGGTGGCGCCGGAGCTGTCCCGACGCCACTGGCAGGAGGCGGTGAGCGCGGCGGGCGGGCGCCGTGGTTGCTCCGGCGGCGCCTGGTCGCGGCCGACGACGGCGACGACCACCACGCCGCGCTGCGCGGCCTCGACGGGGACGCGCGCGCGGTCGCGGCGCTGCTCGCGGTGGCCAGCCGGCCGGTGACCGAGGCGGCGCTGGCCACCGCCCACGAAGCCGAGGTGGCCGGGGCGGTGCGCGAGCTGGCGCGGCGTGGCCTCGCCGGCGTGACCGCGAACGGCCCGCGCCTCCTCGACATCGCGCGCGGGGTCGTCGAGGCCGCGCTGACCGACGACGATCGGGCCGGCGCGCGCGCGGCGATCGCGGCGCGCTGGCCCGGCCACGACGATCCGGCGGCCGCGCTCGAGGCCGTGCGGCTGCTCGCCGAGGACCGCCAGGTGGACGCCCTGGCCGCGCTCGCGCGCGACGGCGACCGGCTGCTCGAGCGCGGCCACGGCGACGTGCTGTGGCGCTGGGTCGGATCGATCGGCGCGGCGCCGCTGTACCACTGGCGCGCGCGGATCGCGGCCGCGGCCGGCCCCCCCGGCGCTCGGCGAGCTCGAGCCGCCGCCCGGCGACGACCGCGACGAGCAGCTGGCGTGCGGTCGCCTACACCAGCACCTTGACCAGCGTGCTGGTCAAGGTGCTCCCCAACTGCGCGGGCTCGAGCGGCACCGCGTGGAACTTCTCGGTGTCGTGCCCGCTCTAGCCGGCTGATCGGCGGCGCGTCGCGGCGCCGCCGACCGTCCGCGCGGCGATGCGTGGGGCACCACCACCGGCTCGATTGCGTGCCCACGCAGGCCGCGGGTCTGCGAGCGCCTCGGCGCATGGGCGGCCGGTCTGCTATGAATCGGCATGACCGAGCACGGCCCAGAGTCCGACCCGACGCCGCGGCTTCGGCCGCGCGGCTTCATACCGGTCCTCGGCGCGCTCGCCGGCGCCGCCGCAGGACTTGCCTACTACTGGTTCGTAGGCTGCGATAGCGGTTGAGCCTCACAATCGAACCCCGTGATCGCGACCGGTCTCGGCGCGGCGCTGGGTCTCGTTGCGACCGTGAGTCGCTGAGCGTCTGATTCAGGTCATCGGTCGCGGGAGGGTGCAGCGCGGAGCGGCGCCGCCCGCGTCGGCTCAGGTGTGCGCCGTCGGGACCGGCGCGTCGACGACCAGGACCACCCCGAGATCCTGGCGCAACTTGCGCAGGGCGGCGGCGAGGCGGGACTTCACCGTGCCAACGGGGATCCCGAGGTGCGCAGCCATCTGCGAACATGACAGGCCGTCGAAGTAGCTCAGCTCGAGGACCTGCCGTTGCGGGGGCGACAGCAGCGCGACCGCGGCGCGCACGTGCTGTCGGTCGGCCTGGTCGCCCGGCTCGGGCCCCGCGCACGCGCGCCCGACCAGCCCGCCTTCGTCGTCGCACCGGAGCCGAACTCGGGCCGACCTCAGCACGTCGATCGCGCGCGAACGCGTCCGGACCACGAGCCAGGTGAGCACGCGGCCGCGCCGATGATCGAAGTCCGGCGCGTGACGCCACACCTCGACGAAGACATCATGGAGCACGTCTTCGGCCTCACGCCGGTCGCGGAGCATCCGGATCCCGAGGCCCAGCAACAGCGGCGCGTATCGATCGTAGAGGCGACCGAGCGCCCCGCGGTCGCCATGCGCGATGGCCAGGACCCACGCGGCGGCGGCGGCGTTGTCGGCTTCCATGGCGGCCGCGTCCAAACGCGGTCCTGTGGCCCCCCTCATCTAGGGCAACCGTATCATCGCGCCATGGTTTGCCAAGCGTCGACGGCGGGAGCGACGCAGCGGCGCGAGCGCGTGTCAGCGCACCGCGGCGAACGCGTGAACGCGCCGCTGGCCGTGCGTCCCACGATGTGAGCGCGGCCGCGCCAGCGGTTGTCCTGCCCGGCGGCGACCCCTATCCTCGCCTCATGCGGCCCCCTCCTCGCGCGCGCCCGTCGTCGCCGAAGCGACCCCGGCCCGCCGCAAAGGCGGCCCCCGCGGTACCGCGCCGGCCCTACGGCGGCAAGGCTCCCGAGCAACGCCGGCTCGATCGGCGCGCCCGGCTGATCGCGTCCGCGCTCGATCTGTTCGGCACCCAGGGCTACGCCCGCACCAACCTGACCGCGCTCTGCGCGCACGCCGGCGTCTCGACGCGTGACTTCTACACCGAGTTCACGTCGCGCGAGACCCTGATGGCCGCGCTCTACGAGCACCTGGTCGCCAACGTCCTCGGCCACGTGGTGCGCGGGCTCGGCGAGGCGCCGCCTGGCCCACGCGCCCGCGTCGTCCACGGCCTGCGCGCGTTCATCCGCGCCTACCTCGTCGATCCACGGGTCGCCCGCGTGCTGTGCCTCGAGATGGTCGGCGCCAGCCCCGAGCTCGAGCAGCTGCGACGGCGCGGCATGCGCAGCTTCGCCGCGCTGATCGAGACGCAGGCCTACGAGCTGTTGCAGGGCGACGTCCCCCGCGATGCCCTCCGGCTGTCAGCGCTCGCGCTGGCGGGCGCGACCAACGAGCTGATCGTCGAGTGGCTGACCAATCCCGCGCCGCCGCCGGTGGTCATGCTGGAGGACAACCTCGCGCTCATCTTCCTCGCGCTCCTCGATGCCTCGCCGCGTGCGCAAGCGCTCCTCCACGAGCTCGGCGCCAAACCGCGCGCCTGAGCCGAGGGGCGCGGCTCAGGCTTGATCCCAAGTCTTCATGTGATCGGAAGGGCTCACCCTTTCCCGGTGGCCCTGAGCCGGCGCCGCAGGCGCCGTGTCGAAGGTCAGAGCCGAGGTGCCGCGCGTGATCTTCGACGGGCTGCCCTTCGACGGCGGGCGCCGGGACACCGGGGAAGATGTGCGGGAGCCTGAGGGCGCGGGCCGGCGCTGCTCCGCAGCGATCAGCCGCGGGCTCCGGCCACGGCCGACGGGACGATGGGACGATGGGATTCCAACGCGCGACGCCTTTGAACGCCCGCAGGAAAGTTTCGTTTCCGGTCCTCACCGCCGGACAATGGCCTCGCGGCGCGATATCTGAAAATCAGCCTTGTCAGATTTCCAGATATCGCTGTAGGGTCACCTCGAACCCTGGAGGTGCCCATGTCGGCTGTCCCTTTCATGCCGCGCGCCGCGCTCGTCGCCGCGGTCGCCACCGCTCTCGCCCTGACCGGATGCGATGACCCCGAAGCCGGGGAGGCGCGACGCTGTGCGTCGGCGTCGGGCTACGCCGGCGACGACAGCTGCCTCGAGCCACCGGCGCCCGGGACCGGCTTCCAGCTCCACTACGGCCCGGCCAGCCTCGACGATCCCGACGAGGTCGCCCGCTATCTGCTCGCCCCCGGCGAGGAGCGCACCGACTGCGTGTTCCTGAAGACGCCCAACGACGAGGAGATCTTCATCGCTGGCTACCGCGGTCGCATGCGCCCCGGCTCGCACCACATGATCACGTACGTCCAGGACCACGACACGCCCGACAGCGAAGGTCCCGAGCCGTGCGCGCAGGGCGCGGACAGCACGTTCCTGCTCGGGTCGCAGGAGCCGGCGATCGATCTCACCGTCGACCAGGCCGCACCCGAGGAGCTCGGCGACGCGATGCGCCTCGGCGCACGCCGCCAGGTCGCGATCCAGCTGCACTACCTGAACGGCACCGACGCGCCGATGCTGCGCGAGGCCTGGATCAACGTGCTCTACGCCGAGCCGGCCCAGGTGACCCGCGAGGTGTCGTCGCTGTTCTGGCTCGGTGGGCTCGGCATGAAGGTGCTGCCCGGCGTGCGCGAGACCATCCGCGCGCAGTGCGAGGTCCCCGCCGACGCGCCCCCCGATCTGGCGCTGCTCCGCATCACGGGGCACTTCCACGCCCACACGCTCCGGCAGAGCGTGTGGAAGCTCTCGGGCGCGACCCGGACCCGCGTCTACGAGGGCTACGACTACAACCACCCCGGCTGGCTGGCGTTCAACAGCACGGCCGACAACCCGGCGCCCGACCCGGCCCGCCAGACCGCCGGGAGCGACCACGACGGCCCGCTGCCGCTCGCCCCGGGCGATCGGCTCGAGTGGGAGTGCGACGTCCACAACACCACCGGCGCACCGCTCGAGTTCGCCGACGGCGTCTTCACCGCCGAGATGTGCAACGTCTTCGGCACCTACGCGCCGAGCATGGGCGGCGCGTGGCGCTGCCTCAACTTCTGAGCCCCGGAGCGCTCCCATGTCGCTCTTCGAATGGTTCCGCCGCCGCAAGAAGTCGGCGCCCGAGCTGCCGACCGAGCCGCCGATCTGGCTCAACGCCCGGTCGAACGGCGAGTACTTCCACGAGCCGACCACCCGCGAGCGCCGGCTGCGCGAGCTGGTCATCGAGCAGGCGGCCGCGCCGGCCCGCCGCCTCGGCCTCGACCGCCGGGAGCTGCTCGCCTCCAGCATGGGCATGGCGCTCACGCTCGGGCTCGCGAACCGGCTGGCCGGCTGCGACGCCGGCGGCCACTACCACGTCCCCTCGCTCGACGAGTGCGTCGCGCGGGGCGGGCGCGCGCTGTCAGGCGGCGGCGAGTTCATCTTCGACGTCCAGACCCATCACTTCGATCCCGCCGGCGACTGGCGCGCGACCAACCCGGTCTACGCGAGCTTCCTCGCCACGCTCGGCACCTGCGGGGCGAACGATCCCATCGACTGCTTCCGGCGCGAGCGCTACGCGGAGCTGCTCTTCGTCGACAGCGACACCACGGTGGCGGTGCTGTCGAGCTTTCCGGCCGCGCTGTGCGACGACCGGCGCCGGGCCGGGTGCGGGCTGCCGCTCGACAACCCCGGCATGGCCGGGACCCGCGACTGGCTCAACGAGCTCACCCACTCGGAGCGGCTCGTCAACCACTGTCAGGTGATGCCCAACCTCGATCTCGCCGAGCAGCTCGCGATGATGGACGAGATGGCCGCGAGCTACGGGGTCGGCGGCTGGAAGTGCTACCCCGCGTTCGGTCCGGACCAGGTCGGCTTCTGGCTCGACGACCCGATCGGTCGGGCCTTCATCGAGCGCGGCCTCGCGCTCGGCGTCGACGTGTTCTGCGTGCACAAGGGCCTGCCCATCCCCGGGTTCGACCTGGCCCACAACTATCCGACCGAGATCGGCCGGGTCGCGCGCGCGTACCCCGAGGCCAAGATCGTCGTCTACCACTCGGCGATCTGCGCCGGCCAGGACCTCACGTGCAGCCCGATGGAGGGACCGTACGATCCGGCCAGCGCGACCCAGGGCATCGACACGCTCCTGCGCTCGCTCGATGACGCCGGCATCGGACCCGGCCAGAACGTCTACGCCGAGCTGGGCAGCTGCTGGAACCAGGTCATGCACGACCCCACGCAGGCGGCGCACGTGCTCGGCAAGCTGCTGCTCCGCGTCGGCGAGGACAACGTGCTGTGGGGCACCGACGCGATCCTCAACGGCTCGCCCCAGCCGCAGATCGAAGCGCTGCGCGCCTTCGAGATCGATCCGGTCTTCCAGGATCGCCACGGCTACCCGGCGCTGACCCCGGCGCGCAAGGCCAAGATCTTCGGCCTCAACGCCGCGCGGCTCTACCGGATCGATCCGGCTCGGCAGCGCTGCGTCGTCGAGCGCGACGTGTTCGCCGATGCCCGGCGCGCGCTGGACGACGAGCTCGGTCCCCGGCGCTGGGCGGTGCAGCGCCCGCTCGGTCCGATCTCGCGGCGCGAGTTCGTCGCCCACGCGCGCGCGCAGCGCGCGAGCGGACGGCCGGCATGAGCCCGAGGTCGCGGCCGGGCGTGGCCGGAGCGCTGCTGCTCGCGGTCGCCGCCTGCGGTGGCGAGGAACCGCCGGCGCCGTTCCCCCCCGGCGCGTGGTGGCCCGCGTACGGCCGCGACCTCGACAACTCGCGGGCCAACCCCGACGAGGTCGAGCTGACGCCCGAGACGGTCGGCGGCCTGGTGCCGGTGTGGCGATACGCCGGCCCCGGCGTCACGTCGACGCCGGTGGTGGTCGACGGCCAGGTCTTCATCGGGACCTGGCGCGGCCGCCTGGTCGTGCTCGACGCCGTCACCGGGGCGGTCGTGCGCGAGCTGGCCCTGCCCGGCGCCGGCACGGTCGACGCCACCCCGTGCGTCACCGCCGACCACATCTACGTCGGAGACGGCACCGGCACGTTGCACGCGATCGACCGCGCCACCGGTGCGGTGCGCTGGTCGACCCCGCTGGATCCGGGAACCCCGACCGCGCACCTCTACGGCTCGCCGGTGTACCTCGCCGACGCCGGCCTGGTGGTCAGCGGGGTCGCCTCGATCGAGCTGACCCTCGACGGCGTCACCGACTACCACTTCCGCGGCAGCATCGTCGCGGTGGATGCGGCGACCGGCGCCCCGCGCTGGCGCCGCTACCTGACCGCCGACGACGCCACCGCGGGCGCCGGCGTCTCGGTGTGGTCGACCGCCGCGGTCGACCCCGCGCGCCGGCTGCTGTTCATCGGCACCGGCCAGAGCTACGAGGCGCCGGCGAGCTCGCTCGGCGACGCGCTGGTCGCGATCCGGTACGACACCGGCGAGCTGGCCTGGCACCGGCAGTTCACCGCCGACGACGTGTTCACGTTCTTCGGCGGGATCGAGGGCCCCGACTTCGACGTCGGCGCGGCGCCCAACCTGTTCACGGTCGGAGGCCGCGACGTGGTCGGCGTCGCCGACAAGGCCGGCGTCTACTCGACGCTCGATCGCGACACCGGCGAGATCATCTGGGCCCGCCAGCTCACGGTGGGCAGTCACCTCGGCGGCGTGATGGTCACCGCCGCGGTCCACGGCGGCTCGATCTACGTGGTCTCCAACCGGTGGGCCACGTACGACGACTTCGGCGACCCGCGCAACACCTCGGTCGCGTTCGGCCTCGACGCCGCCACCGGCGTCGCGCGCTGGCAGACCCCGCTCGCGGCGCCCAGCTTCGGCGCCGTGTCGTGGGCGGGCGGCGTCGTGTACGTCGGCACCATCGACGGCACCTTCCATGCGCTCGCCGGGTCCGACGGACGGTCGCTCTGGCACGACCCGTCGCTGCAGCCGATCGGCGGCGGCGCGACGATCGCCGCCGGCCGACTGCTGGTCCCACACGGATTCGTGTTCCTGGGCGCGCCCGGCGAGGCCGAGGGCGGCGTCACCGCCTACGGCCTGCCGTAGGCCGCACCCCGACACTCTCACCATCACGAGGAGACGCAGCATGCGCAAGCGCGAGACGATTGGATACCTCATGTTCACCATCGCCTTCGGCCTGGTCGCCGGTTGTGGCGGCGACGGCGGCGACGGCGGCGACGCGGACCCGACGGCCGACCCGGCGGTGCGGCAGTGCATCGCGGCCTCGCCCGAGGTCTCGGCGTGCGTGGAGTGCGCGTGCACCTCGTGCCTCGTCGAGATCAAGGCGTGCGACGACACCGCGGGCTGCGCGGCGATCCGCGCGTGCGGCGCGCGCAGCGGCTGCTCGGGCGCCGACTGCTACGGCGAGAACACCTGCCGCGAGGTCATCGATGCCAACGGCGGGCCGTTCGGGATCGGCGCCAGCACCGCGCTCACCGTGGGGCAGTGCGCCGACGGCGCCGGCTGCCCGTGCAGCGCGTCATGAGCGCGCGGTGGCTCGCAGCCGCCGCGGGCGCCGTGCTGGCGTGCAGCGCGGCCAGGGCCCCCGGGGTCGACGACTCGCCGGCGGTCGATGCGCGCAGCAGCGGCGACGGCGGCGCGGCCTCGTCGTGCCCCCACCGCGGCCCACCGGTGATCGATCCCGCGTCGCGCCCCGCGTGCTGCCCGGGCGCGCACTGCTTGCCCGCGAGCGTGATCGATCCCGGGCTCACGGACGACCTCGCGCCTTGCGCCGCCGATCCGACCCAGCTGTGCGTACCCGACGATCTCATCGCCAGTGCGGGCGAGTTCGTGCCCGCCACCTGCGATTCCCTGCTCGGCGCCGAGGGTCGTTGCCTGTCGACCTGCCTGCCGCGCATCGCCGCCCAGACCGACGCCTTGCCCCGCAGCACCTGCGGCCCGAACGAGCTGTGCGCCCCCTGCTACGACCCGACCACCGGCGAGGACACCGGGGCCTGTCGGGTGTCCTGCGATCCGGGGCCGAGCCGGCCGCCGACGATGGCGGTGACCTGCTGCCACGACGACGGACACTGCGTTCCACCCGCGGCCGCCGGCGCCGACGCCGATCAGCTGGGCATGGACACCTGCCCGGCCGGCTTGCTGTGCGCGCCCGACGTGCTCGCGAGCCGGGACTACGTCGCGATGGCGTGCGAGACCGTCGTGCTCGCGCTGATCTTTGGCGACGCGTACCGGCCGGGCGCGTGCATGCCCGACTGCTTGCCGGCGGTGAGCAACTTCCTGCTCGGGCAGGACGGCTGCGCGACCGGCTACAAGTGCGCGCCGTGCCTCGACCCGCTCAGCCAGCAGCCGTCCGGCGCCTGCGATTACCTGCCGCCGGCGCTGTGACGTGCGTCGTGCAGCGGGACGGTGTGCGCACCGACCAGGCTCACGCGAAGCCGCGATCGTCCCCGATTCGATCCTGGAAGGATATCCGGCGGTGAGGCTCCACCATCCCTCGCGACCGTGGCGGGTCGCGTGGGCGCTGGATCGCTACCGTGGCTCGGTTCAGGGCGGTCCCGAGGAATCGCACGGCTGACGGTTCGGCCGTTACGGCGCGCACGCGAGCTGCGCGAGGAAGGCGTCGCGGTCGTCGATGCTGAGCAGCAGCTGCGACGACGGCCGCGACCGGCCGAACAGGCCATGCACCTCGACGGGCGTGTGCAGCGTGAGCAACACGTTGGGGTCGGTGTACGAGAGATCGGTCGCACCGGTCACGGCGGACTCGATCGGCGCAGCGCTCGCGATGACCTCGCGCGGCACAGTCACGCGCCTCGTGACCCCGCGTTCGATCACGACCCCCACGGGGGTGAACCGCAGCGGCGCGAGACGGACCGCGTGGGCGGAGCCGATGAGCCAGAGGAGCCCATACGCGGATAACGCCGACAGGACGACCGCGAGGGTCGGTGCAAACCGAACGAGGATGACGTGCATCGCGACCGCTTCGACCAACGCGAGCACGGCGAGCACGCCGAAGAACATCAGGACCCCGGAGCGACGATGCATCGTGAACCCACCCGGCGCTGCCCGGAACCAGCCGGTCAACGCGAGGACGAGAATCGCGACCTCGGCGGCGAGCACGCTCGCGACGGCCGGCACCGGGATCGCCTCGCGAAATGCGCCGTCGAGGGCCGCCGGCAGGCCATGCCCCTGGTTCCGCCGCGCACGCACGTCGCGCAGCACGCGACGACCACGTACCAAGATCGAGCACACGATCGCCGCTTCGATCACGATCGCGACCACCCCGAGTGCGCGCAACCCGACGAGCATCCGCGCAGCCGCGCAGCCGAGCACGAGCACGCGGACCAGCGCCGCTGGCCGCGCGTGACCGGGCCGGACCGCGAGCAGCCAGAACCAGGCCGCCGCGGTGAGCGTGAGGTCCGCCGCGACCGCGATGCCGAGCGATGGATACGCCGGCAGGAGCGTGAACGCGATCACGACCGCGCACGCGTAGACGGCAGCGATGGCGAGCAGCGCGGGCAGCAGCACGGGTCGGGTCACTCGGCTTCGATGCGGCCCGCGTGGAGATCGCTTGATTGCCGCGGCCGCGCTGGCAGGCACCGGTGCCGGCCAACGCGGCGCTCCATGGCACTCGTGTCCACTGCTCGTTCGTGCGTCGTCCTGGTGGGTATCAGTCGCTCACTCGCTCGATCACGGCCTCTGGCTGGGGAGGGGCTGGGGCTCCCCATGGCAAGCTGCCCCGGTCATCCGGGGTGGCCCGCCGCTGCCATCCGGCCGACCGGGGAGTCTCATGGAACGCAAGCTCGTCTCGATCCAGCGCGTCGACAGCGTCGAACCGATCGTCGGCGCCGACAACATCGTGAAGGCCCGGGTGATGGGCTGGGACGTCGTGATCAAGAAGACCGAGCTCGCCCCGGGCGATCCGTGCGTGTTCTTCGAGATCGACAGCGTCCTGCCCGAGGGCCAGCCCTGGGCCGAGTTCATGCGACCGCGCGGCTTCCGCGTGAAGACCGCACGCCTGCGCGGCGTGCTCTCGCAGGGCCTGGCGATGCCGGTCGACATCTTGCCCGCGGGCGTCGCGCTGCCCGCGATCGGCACCGACCTCGGCGATCTGCTCGGCGTCGTGAAGTTCGAGCCAGTGCTGCCCGACGCCCGCGAGGTGGCCGGCCCGTTTCCCGGCCAGGTGCCCAGGACCGACGAGCTCCGCCTGCAGTCGGCGCTGGCCGTGCTCGACGAGCTGCGCGGCCGCGACTTCGTCGTGACCACCAAGCTCGACGGCACCTCGGCGACCTACTTCCGCCCGCTCGACGGTGAGCTGGTCGCGTGCTCGCGGAACTGGGCGCTCCGGCCGGGCCCCAACCCGGTGTGGCGGATGGCCGAGAAGTACCAGCTCGCGACCACGCTGCCGCCCGGGGTCGCCATCCAGGGCGAGCTGTGCGGCCCCGGCATCCAGAAGAACCGACTCGGCCTGGCCGAGCTCGAGCTGTTCGTGTTCAGCGTCCACGACACCCGCGACGGCCGCTTCCTCGGCCACGACGAGACCGTGCGCTTCTGCGCGGCGCATGGGCTGACCCCGGTGCCGGTCGAGCTGCGGGTCGACGGTGACGATGCCGCGACCTTCGAGCACTCGCTGGCCGTCTACCTCAGGCTGGCCCAGGGCCTCTACCGGGGCACCCGCAGCCGCAAGGAGGGCATCGTGGTCCGCCCGCTGATCGAGGCGCAGTCGCCGACGCTGGGCGGTCGGCTGTCGTTCAAGGTGATCAACAACGACTTCTTGCTGAAGGACGAGGCCTGACCGTCGTCTCCTTGCGGGGCGTCATTACTCCTCGACGCGCTTGCGGTCGAGCCAGGCCTCGATGTCGCCCTCGAAGGCGGCGAAGGCGTCCGGGTTGTGGATCTGCAGCTCCCGCCGCGCGCGCGCGATGGCGTCGTCGGCCTCGTCGCTGTCCCGACCGGCGGTGTCGAGCAACATGTTCATCGGGCTCGGTTCGTCGGCATGGGTCGAGAACATCGCGCGCACGATCTTGCGCGCGTCCTTCGCGGTCGCGTCCACGGCCTGCCACTCGCCGAGCACCGCCACCAGCCCGCGCTCACCCTTGCCCTTCAGCTGGGCCTTGTCGGTCGACGCCCAGCTCGGGTTGTCGCGCTGCCGCGCACACAGGTAGTTGTGGGCTCGGGTGAGCAGCTGGTCGGCGGCGGCCGGCGTGCGGGCGCCATCGACCGGCGTGATGACCACGGCACTGTCGATCACCTCGACCCCGCTCATCGCGATGATGCTGTCCAGGATCGCATCGGCGTCTTCCAGCCGTTGCCCGGCAAGCCGGTCGAGCGCATGCGTGATCGCGACCCACGCAACCTTGTGCTGACCTTGCTTGGTCTCCTCGCCGTCCTGGTAGACCGGCGGGCGTGCGGGCGTCGCGAGGAGCCACTTGATCTCGTAGTCGCCCACCTCGTCGGCTTCGACCCGACCGCGGTCCGGATGTTTGAGGGACAACTTCGCGAAGGGGGTGCTCAGCACGAGCTCCTGTCGGTACGGCGGATCGCCCTTGCGCTGCACCATCTGCGACACGGCCTGGCCGTCACCGGCGCGAACATCCAGCAGCGACTCCGCGCTGGCGCCAGCGACCACCCGATCGGCCACCGCGTCGGCATGCTGCTCGTACACATCCCCCGCCGCGCCGACGCCGCCCGCGAGCTGCACGCCGCCACGCTGCTGCACCACGTGCGCCGCCTCGTGGGCAGCGGTGTGCAGGTCCGGCGTGCCGCCGAACGCGACGGCGTTGCCGGTCGCGTAGGCCTGCGCGCCGATCGCGGCGTTGGCCTCGGCCGCCGCGCCGCCGGTGTACGCCTGCACGGTCCGGACGTCGTGCCGGCCGAAGCTGGTCTGGATCTGCTCGAGGAACGGCAGCGACGTGCCGCTACCGCTCACGCCGCGCGCCGCATGGACGGCTGGCTGCTCGCCGTCGAGCTCGCCGTCGAGCGCCTGGACCGGCCCGGTCGCAAACCAGAACGGGTCCGGGGTCGGCATTCCCGCCAGCGCCACATCTGCAATGGAGGACGACGGGGCGATCGCGTCCGGCGCCGTGACCGCCCGGCGCTGGATGGCGTCGGTGAGGGCCCGCTTGCCGGGTGCCGGACGGTCGACGCCGTGAGCTCCGTCCACGAACGAGGAAGACGCCCTGAAGTCGCGCATGCCGGCAGCAACAGCACGGGCCGGGCCAGCGGGACCGCGTGGTGGGACGTGGACCTGGACACGACCCCGCCGGGTTGAACGGTCCATCAACGGCGCACTGGACGGTTCAGCGTGCGCGACCGGAGCTCACGGCCGAGGACTGGCGAGCGCCGGGCCGCGCGCGTGGACGACGACCTGATTCTTGCCGGCGCGCTTGGCCCGGTACATCGCCGCGTCAGCGAACGCGACCAGCTCGGCCGGGGTCTCGCTGTCGCCGGGGAACACGCTGACCCCGACGCTGACCGACAGCGCGACCTCCGTGCCGGCGACGGCGTAGGTCTGGTTCAGCGCGACCAGCAGCCGACGCGCCACCACCTGGACGTCGGCGGCGGACCGGAGCTCCTCGAGCACGACGGTGAACTCGTCGCCGCCCAGGCGGGCCGCGGTGTCGACCGAGCGCAGCGACCCCTCGATCCGACGGGCGGCCTCCGCGAGCACGCGATCGCCCGCCTCGTGCCCGAGCGTGTCGTTCACCGCTTTGAAGCCGTCGAGGTCGAGGAACAGGATGCCCACGGTGCCGGTGGCCCGCCGCGCGCGCGCCAGCGCCTGGCGCAGGCGGTCCTCGAACAGCATCCGGTTGGGCAGCCCGGTCAGGGTGTCGAAGTGAGCCAGCTGGAAGACGACCTTGTCGACCCGCTGACGCTCCACCTCGCTGCGGTCGAGCGCGCGGGCGGTGGTCCAGGTCAGGATCATCGCGGTGATCACCATCGCGCCGATCGTGTAGGCCACGCCGAACGCGGGGCCGTACAGCCCGGCCAGCTCCCCCTGGAGTCGGAGCCAGCCCAGCAACGGCGGCGCGACCACCAGCAGCGGCATCATCCCACGCATGACCCGGCCGCCCGGACTCCGGCTGGTGAGCGCGGCCATCAAGCCGGTGGCCGGCATGGCGCACAGCACCGCCGCCGCCATGGCCAGGAACAGCAGCGCGGTGTGCAGCGCCATCGGGATGAACGTCGCCACGCGAACCAGCGCGGCGGCGCTGTACGCGTAGCCCAGGAGGGTCACGAACGACGTCAGCGCCACGACCAGCGTCAGCACGTGCGCGAGCCGCGGCCGACCGAGCATCAAGCTGCCGACCGCCGCCCCGATCACCGCGAAGTTGATCGCCGTGTTGGGCGCCATCCGGTTGGGCTGCCCCCCGAGGTCCAGCCGCGACGCGAACAGCCACCGGTCGATCGACATCTCCTGGCCAAGCAGGTAGCCGGCCAGCCGGATCAACCCGAAGCCGCCGACCACCAGCGCCAGGCCGAGCGGGATCCAGCGGCGCGGCCCGGCGCCCCCCTCGGCGCGCATCAGCAGGGCGGCGCCCAGCGCGATGAAGCCGAGCGCGGTGACCGGGTTCATCGCGACCAGGCCGGGGACGATCGACGTCAGGGTCTGACTCCCGATCTGCCAGCCGATCAGCACGGCCGCCCCGACCACCACCGCCGCCCCGGCACAGGCGACCCCCGCCCTGCGCGCGACCTTGACGAACGTCGGGTCGGAGAAGTCGCCCACGGCCGGCATCGTATCCCAGAACGAGCGCTCCCCCGGTGAACGCATGGGCTCCCTCCCAATCCGGCCGCAACCGCGCGGGTCGCCCACGCAGCGCGGGCCAGGCCGGGTTCGGCTACTCGGCGGCCGGGCGACGACCGTCGAGGATCTTCACGAACGAGCGCGAGCGGATCTCCTCGAGCGACAGGCCGGTCGCCAGGGCTTCGTCCTCGCGGACCGCGCCGCACGAGATGCCGC
>JBKJLC010000221.1:0-26976 GCA_046597055.1 Kofleriaceae bacterium
CCATCCTCTCGCTTGGTCTGGTCGCCTGCGGAGGCGGCGATGGCGATGACGAAGGTGGCGGCACGGTCAATCCGAACGGCACCAACCACACCTACGTGGTCAGCGCGGTCGACCTGCCAACCAACCCGGCCGAGGCCATGTCGCTCGGCATGGACATCGACGGCAAGGCGAACGACGGCATCGACAACCAGCTCGGCTCGGTGCTCGGCGCGATCGGGGGCCTGGCTCCGACGCTCAACCTGCAGATGAATCTCGACACGCAGGTCGACACGGGCCAGCTCGTGATGCTCATCAACATGAAGGCCACCGACCTCGCCTCGGCCTCCGGCGTCGGCATGGAGGTCTACGTCGGGACCAACGTCGTCACGCCGCCCGCGTGCACCGACATGACCGACACGGTCTGCCGCAAGCACTTCACCGGCACCGGGATGTTCAACATCGACAGCGTCAACGGCCCGACCGATGCCCAGCTGGTGGGCACCATCATGGGCGGCAAGTTCAAGGGTGGCCCGGGCACCGTGACGCTGAAGATCGCGCTCGCCGGCGGCGCGCCGATCAGCCTCCCGCTCCAGAAGGCGCGCGCCGAGATCTCGGGGATCACCGCGGCCGGCTGGCCCGCGACCGGCAGCAAGATCGGCGGCGCGATCTCCGATGAGGACATCGACGGCGAGGTCATGCCGGCGATCGCGTCCACCGTGCGCACCTCGTTCGACGAGACCTGTGACGTGGGTGCCACCACGGCCAGCTGCAACTGCGTGATGGGCTCCACCGGCCTCACCCTCAAGAACCTGTTCGATAAGGCCCCGACCCAGGACTGCATGATCTCGGACGCCGAGGTCAAGGCGGTGGTCGACGGCTTCCTGACCCCCGACATCGACCTCGACGGGGACGGCACCAACGACGCCGTCTCGATGGGTCTCGGCGTGACCGGCGTCGCCGCCGTGTACACCACGCCCTGAACGACTCAGCTTCGGTACCGACACGACGGGCGCCCACCGGCGCCCGTCGCGCGTTTCGGGCTAGAGTCGGGCGATGCGGTGGTCCGTGATCCTCGCCGGCGGTAGCGGCACCCGGCTGTGGCCGGCCAGCCGCCAGGGCCGCCCCAAGCAATTCCTCGCGCTCGCCGACGGCCGGTCCTTGCTGGCCGCGACCGCCGGGCGGCTGCGCACGATCACCGACCGGCTGGTGATCGTCACCGCCGCGGCCCAGGGAGCGGCGTGCGCGACCGAGGTCCCGACCGCGACGATCATCGGCGAGCCGGTACCGCGCAACACCGCCGCCGCACTCGGGCTGGCGGCGGTCCACCTGATCCACGACGACGCCGCCGCGGTGCTGGGCGCGTTCCCGGCCGACCACCACATCGCCGACGAGGCCGGGTTCGCCGTGGTCGCGGAGCGGGCCTTCGCGGCGGCCAGCAAGGCCGACGTGATCTGCACGATCGGGATCACGCCGACCCACGCCGAGACCGGCTTTGGCTATCTCGAGCTCGGCGCGCCGCGCGACGACCTCGGCGAGCACGTCCAGCGCGTGGCCCGCTTCGTCGAGAAGCCCGACGCCGCGACCGCCGCGCGCTACCTCGCGGAGGGTCGCCACCTGTGGAACGGCGGCATGTTCTTCACCCGCGCCGGCCACCTGCTCGCCGAGATCGATCGGCTGCTGCCGGCGACCGGCGCCGGCCTGCGCGAGATCGCGGCAGCGCTGCGCCAGGGTGACGACGCGGCCGCGCGGGCGACCGCCGCGGTGTATCCGCAGCTGGGCGCGATCTCGATCGACCACGGCGTGATGGAGCGGACCCGCGAGGTCGTCGCGGTGCCGGGCCAGTTCGGCTGGAGCGACGTCGGCTCGTGGCAGGCGATCGCCAGCCTGCGTGCCGGCGACGTCCACGGCAACGCGGCGCTCGGCGAGCAGGTCGTGGTCGACGGCGCCGGGAACCTGACCATGACCGACGTCGGCGTGATCGCGATCGTCGGCGTGTCGGGCCTGGCGGTCGTGCGCGACGGCGACGCGGTGCTGGTGATCCCGCTGGAGCGGGCCCAGGACACCCGCGCGGTCGTGACCGCGCTGGCCAGCACGGGCCGCGAGCGCTACCTGTGAAAGGCGCAGGACCCGAACCGATGAACCCCCGCATCTTTCGCGAGTACGATATCCGCGGCGACGCCGCGCGCGATCTCGACGACGCCCTGTTCACCGCGATCGGCCGCGCTCATGCCGCGCAGGTCGCCGGCCGGGTCGGCCCGGACCGGCGGCCGCGCATCGCCCTCGGCCGCGACTGCCGGCTGACGTCGCCGCGGCTGCACGCCGCGTTCATCGCCGGCGCCCGCGGGTTCGTCGACGTCATCGACATCGGCGTGGTGCCGACCCCGCTGGTGTACTTCGCGGCGGCGACGCTCGGGGTCGACGGCGCCGCGATGATCACGGGCAGCCACAACCCGCCCGAGGACAACGGGGTGAAGCTGATGGTCGGTGGCGCGCCGCTGTACGGCGAGGGCATCACCGCGCTGCGCCGGTCGATCGAGGCGAGCGCAGCCGATCCGGCCCCGGCCATCGCCGGGACCGTCACCGCCCACGACCTCACCCCGGCCTACCTCGCGTACGCGACCGACCAGCTGCGGCTGGGCCCGCGCCGGTTCAAGATCGTGGTCGACGCCGGCAACGGCTCGGGCGGGCCGACCGCGGTCGCGCTGTACCAGCAGCTCGGCTTCGAGGTGGTCCCGCTGTACTGCGACATGGACGGCCGGTTCCCCAACCACCACCCCGATCCCACGCTGCCCGAGAACGTCGCCGACCTGCGCGCGGCGGTGGCAGCCCACGGCGCCGAGGTCGGGCTCGCGCTCGACGGCGACGCCGACCGGCTGGGTGCGGTCGACGGCGCCGGCCGCATCCTGTGGGGCGACCAGCTGATGATCCTCCTCGGCAAGGCGGTGCTGGCCGAGGTGCCGGGCGCACGCTTCGTGGGCGAGGTGAAGTGCTCGCAGGCGATGTACGACGAGCTCACCCGCGCCGGCGGCCAGCCCGAGATGTGGAAGGTCGGCCACTCGCTGATCAAGGCGCGCATGAAGGAGACCGGCGCCGCGCTGGCCGGCGAGATGAGCGGGCACCTGTTCTTCGCGCACCGCTGGCTCGGCTTCGATGACGCGATCTACGCCGGTGCCCGCCTGCTCGAGCTCCTGACCCGCTCGGACCGGCCGCTGGCAGCACATGCCGACGAGCTGCCGGTGATGGTGAACACGCCCGAGCTGCGGGTCGCCTGCGCCGACGAGCTCAAGTTCGACGTGGTCGCGCGGGTCACCACCCGCCTGCGGGCGCGCCCCGACGTGATCGGGCTGGTCGACATCGACGGCGTGCGGGCGCGCTTCGCCGATGGCTGGGGCCTGGTCCGCGCGTCGAACACCCAGGCCGCGCTGGTGGTGCGCTGCGAGGCGATCGACGCCGCGCGGCTGGCCGCGATTCGCGGGCTGATCGAGGACGAGATCGCGATCGCGACCCGGGAGGCACAGGCATGACGGCGCACGAGTGGGTGGTCGGGGTCGACCTGGGCGGGACCAACCTGCGGGTCGCGGCGTTTCATCAGCTGGCGGTCCACGCGGCGCAGGCGCGGCGCGAGCGCCGCTCGGTCGTGCCCGAGCCGACCGCGGTGGTGCGCCATCGGGTCGGCGACGACCGCCGACCCGAGGCCATCGTCGAGGCGATCGCCGTCGCGGTCGAGGACGTGCTTGCCCAGGTCGGCGTGACGCCGGCGATGGTGGTGCCGGTCGGCGTCGGCATCGCGGCGATGCTGCGCGATCGGAAGGGCACCGTCGCCAACTCGCCGCACCTGCGCTGGCGCGACGTCGGGTTCGGGCCGATGCTGGCGGCCCGGCTGGGCCCGACCCGCGCGATCGGCGTGTACAACGACGTCAACGCGATCGCCTACGGCGAGTTCGGGCTGGGCGCCGCCGCCGGCGCCTCCGACGTGCTGACCGTGTATGTGGGGACCGGCATCGGCGGTGGCCTGATCGTCAACGGCCAGCTCGCCGACGGCTACACCAACGCGGCCGGCGAGATCGGCCACGTCAAGGTCGCCTGGGGCGACGACGCCGCGCCGTGCGCGTGCGGCGGCCGTGGCTGCGTCGAGGCCTACGTCGGCGGCGTGTACGTGCAGGCGCGCGCGCGCGCCGAGCTGGCGGCCAGCGATCGCAGCTCGCGGGCGCTCGCGCTCGCCGGCGGCGATCCGCACGCGGTGACGCCCGGCCACGTCGACGAGGCGGCGGCCGAAGGCGACCCGTGGGCGCTCGCGCTGTGGACCGAGCTGGCGCCGCTGCTGGCGGTCGCGCTGGGCAACGCCATCACGCTGCTCAACCCCGAGCGGGTCGTGCTCGGCGGCGGCATGCTCGGCCGGACCCCGACGCTGAAGGCGCAGACCCTGGTCGCGCTCACCTTGGTGACCCCGACCGCCCTGCTCGACCCGGTCGAGATCGTCGACGCCGTCCTCGGCGACGACGCCGGCCTGATCGGCGCCGCGCTGCTCGCCAGCCACGGCGTCGCGATGCTGTAGCCGGCGCCAGGGCGTCCTTCGACCTCGGGCTGCGCTCGGAGGGTTGATCAGAGCAGCGTGTGTTCGGGCCCGTTCTTCCCCGGTCGCCCTTCGACTCCGCGCTTCGCGCTGCGCTCAGGGCCACCGGGAAGATGTGTGGGATCCAGAGGGCGCCCTTCCTTCGGTGTGGCGGGCGTCCTTCGACTTCGCCCGTCGCTCCGCGCCGGGCTGCGCGTGCTCAGGGCTCGAGGGCGAGCTGCTTGGCGATGTCGCCGACGGTGAGGGCGTCGTTGCCGGCCAGCACGTAGCGCAGGCGGCCGCGGCGGTCGAACACGCGCACGTGGGGCAGCGGGCCGACCTTGTGCTGACGCGCGACCGCGGTCTCGCCGTCGCCGATGTCGATCTTGCGGACCACCACGCCGGCGTCGCCGCGGATCGCGGTCAGCAGCCGCTCGTCGACGACCTTGCAGCCGGCGCACCACTCGGCCCAGAAGTCGACCACGGTGACGTGGCCGGCCACCAGGACCGACACGAGGTCGACCGGCTCCCCGGTCCGGTTGACCTGCACGACCTGCGCGGGCGGCGGGCCCGGCGGCGCGACCGGCTCGCGGGTGCCGCAGCCGATCAGCGCGATCGTCATCATCATCGCGCGTGCGTGCCTCACGGCCGCCACTCTGCCACGATCGGCCGGCGCTCGGCGAGGGTGGCGGCGTCGAGGCCGGCCTCGACCAGCGGCGTGACCGTCAGCGCCGCGCCGTTGACCAGCTCGGTGGCGGTCAGCGCCGGGATGCCGTTGCCGTCGATCGCGACCGTGCACAGCGCGAGCGCGTCGCCGGCCGGCGCCGGCGGCAGCCCGCCGATGCGGTAACGACCGAGCGCGCGCGGCGGCGTGGTGTCCTCCCACAGCTCGACCTCGAGCGCGTCCTGACCGACCCGGTGGGTCGGGATCACCCGCGCGGCCCGGGTCGGCACCACCGCGCCAGCGGCGATCAACGGCACCAGCCGATCACCGGCGCCCATCGAGATGCCATAGGTCACCACGTCGACCAGCAGCGCCGCCGGCTCGGCGACGAACATGCGCGCGGCGGCCGCACCGCCCAGCGCCACCGCGAATCCGACGTCGGCGGGCTGCCGCGGCGCGCGCGCCAGCACCTGGCCGAGGCGGCGGGCGATCGAGGTCACCCGGGCGCCGCCGCCCACGAGCACGACTTCGGCCAGGTCGTTCGCGGTGGTCCCGGCGGCCGTGAGCGCACGGGTGCACACGTCGTCGACCTTGCGCACGCGCGGCGCCGACCACAGCTCGACCTCGTCCTTGCGCGGGGCCCGCAGGCTGCGCGCGCCCGGGCTCGCGCCGGTCAGCGCCTCGGCGAACGCGGCCTCGGTGGCCGCCGCGGTCCCGACGTGTTCCTTGACCGCCCGCGCGGCCCGCCACAGGTGCGGCCAGTCGTGGTCGTCACGGGCGACGCCGCCGAGCTCGCGCGCCAGCTCGGTGGCGATCACCCCGTCGAGCGCGTCGCCGCCGAGCTCGACCGCGCTGGCGGTCGACAGCCGATCGACGGCGCCGCCGACCAGCTCGATCACCGAGGCGGTGAACGCAGTGGATCCGGCGTCGCACACGAGCCAGCGCGCGTCGGGCGGCGCCGGCAGCGCCAGCGCGGCCAGCACCGGCTCGCCGCACAGCCGCACCATCGGGATGCCGGCGAGCAGCGCCGCGTCGCGCAGGACCCGGCGCTCGACCGCGCCCGCGTACACCGGCGCCGCGATCACCGCGGCGATCACCGGTCCGTGCTCGGCCTCGGCCGCCTGGATCGCGGCGCGCAAGAGCCATCCGACCAGCTCGGCCGGGGCCCGCGGCTGGCCGTCGACGATCGGGCACGCCAGCCCGGCCGGGCCCGCGATCGCCGCGCGATCACCCTGGCCAGCGGCGCGCCCCAGCCAGGCCCGCGGCTGGACCCGCTGGGCGAGCGGGAGCGCCCGCGCCGCCGCGCCGACCAGGACGGTGGCGCCGTCGAAGCCGACCCACGCCGGCAGGGTGGCGACCGCGACCGGTCGCTCCTCGACCAGCGCGGCGACCCGCAGCTGATCGTGGCCGAGATCGATGCCACACACGATCGTCATCGGAACAGCCTCTGCATCGCCAGCACGGTCGGCGTGATCGCGCGGCGCACGGTGTCGAGCGCCTGCGCCGCCTCGGCCGAGGCCGGATCATGGGACAGCGCGGTCTCGAGCGCCGCGACCGCGGCCAGCCGGTCGTTGCGGCTGCACGCCGCCATCGCCATCGCGACGTGCTGGAGCCCGCGCAGCCGGCGATCGCCGGCGTACAGGTGGAGCGCGGCCTCGGCGATCTGCTGGGCGCTGCCGTGGTCGCCGACCCCGAGCCGCTCGCGGATCTGGCGCAAGAAGCGATCGCCGGGACCCGAGCGGGCCTGGGCCAGCGACTCGTCGAGCGCGATCGGCAAGACCCCGGCCGCGGTCGGCATCGCGAGGTCGTTGAACAGATCGCTCGGCGAGCCGAAGCGCACCGCGACCGGGGTCGCCAGCGGCGGCAGCGTCAGATCGTCCGAGGGCGGTCGCGGCGGGCCCGCGCCCACCGCCGGCAGCTCGACCCCGTCGGGCCCGGCCTCGCTTGCCGCCCGGTCCGGCGCCGCCGGCGCGAACCCGGCCGGCCGCACCACCACCGGCACCTCCCGCGAGGGCGCGGTCGGCAGCGGGCGCGCCGACACCAGGCCCTGGCGATCAACCACCGGCAAGCTGGCGTTCGACACCTCGAGCAGGACGTCGATCGCGGCGTCGATCGGCGGCGTGACCGCCTCGGCGAAGAACCCGGTGGCCTGGGCCAGATCGGCGAGGCCGACGTTCCAGCCGACCAGCGGCCGGACGGTCGCGGCGATCGACGCGCCCCGCCCACCGGCGACGACCTCGGCGCGGAGGCAGTCGTAGGCGCGGCCGACCAGCGCCATCGACGCCTCGGCGGCGGCGGTCAACGCCGGCGACGAGTACCGGGCGACCGCGTCGGGATGCTCGCGCCGCGCGATCGCGATCCAGGCGGCGCGCAGCTCGAGCGCCGACGGATCGCGCGGCACGCCGAGCAGCTCGTGGGCGCCCAGCTGGCGCATGCGGCGCAGATCGCCCTCGCGCGCCGCCAGCAGCCGGCGCTCGTCGTCGGCGGTGTCCTCGTCGAGGAGGTCGTGATCGCGCCCGGCTCGCACCATCGCCTCGAGCTGGGCCAGCAGCGACGCGGTCATCCCGAACAGCGTCACCTCGACCCGGCCGCCGTCGCCGGCCACGCTGATGGTGCCGTCGATCGCGATCACGATCTGGCTCGGCAGCTCGAGCGCGAGCGTCACCGGGGTGCCGATCTCGGCGGCGAACGGGACCCGCATCACCATCCGGCCGCTCTTGCGCAGCTTGCGCTGGTAGAACGACTCGACCTGGTCCCAGGTCGCGCAGCAGACGCGCAGCAACCGCGCGGCGCTCATCGTCCGCCTGCCGGCTGGGGCAGCAGCGTCACCGCCCGGTCGATCGTCTCCTTCTTCGGCGCCGCCGACAGCGGCAGCCGCGGATCGCCGCCCGCCCGCCACTCCTCGGCGGAGACCCGCACGAACTCCGGCAAGAAGCCGTCCTTGGCGACCTTGAGCTCGTAGTCGCGCCCGGCCTCGATGCCGGTCAGCGACATCGAGTTGGTCTGCCCGACCAGCAGCCAGACGGCGGCGCCGGCCGGCATGGTCACCGCGTGCAGGGTGCCCGAGCCCTCGGCCAGTCCGGCCAGGTCGCTCGCCGGCGGCGCGGCCGGCAACCCCGGCAGCGGCTTCGTCGGCGTGCCGGCCTGGAGCGTGACCTCGATCGCCGCGCGCCGCGCATCCTTGGGCCCGCTCCATTCGGCGCCGCCGACTCGCACGTCCTGCGCCACGTGGCCCTCGCGCTCGACCCGCAGCTCCCAGACGTTCTCGGTCGACAGCGGGATCGAGTCGAACGGCGTGCGCCCGAGCAGGAGCCAGACCGCGGCGCCATCGGGGGTCGATCGGATCGCGATGGTGCCCGGATCGGCCTGCTCGGCGCGCAGCCGGCGCTCGAGCACGGCCGCGGCCTCGGCCTTGGCGTCGCGATCGCGCGCCTCGCGGGCCTGGAGGTCCTGGCGCTCCTCGCCCTGCCGCAGGAGCGCGAGGACCAGCGCGGTCGCGCCGGCGGCCACGACCAGCAGGCCGATCCACGTCCACACCGGGCTGCGGCCGAGCCGCGGCGGGTCGAGCACCGCGACCTCCTCGGTCGCTGGCGCGGCGCGACGGACCGGCGCGGGCCTGGGGGCCGCGGCCGGCGCGGGCGCGGCGGCCACCGGCTCGTCGTCGGCATCGGGGCGCGAGGTGGCCCGGGTGGCGGCGCCAGCCCGCGGCCGGGTCGCCTCGACCAGGCGCGACGGCGCGGTCGACAGCTCGGGCCGTCGCATCGGGCGCGGCGCCGAGCCCTCGCGGGTCATCGTGCCCGGTTCGTCCGGCTGCGGCGGTGGCAGCGGGGTGTGCTCCGGGTCGATCGCGTAGCTGCCGTCCACGACGTTGGTCGGCTCGCGATCGGACTCGAGCTCGATCAGCTCGGAGATCGGATCGCGCGCGGCCTGCCCGCCCGGCGCGTCGACCATGGTGTGCGGTCCGTCGATGCTGCCATCGCCGGTGTCCTCGAGCTCCGACAGGATCGAGTCGAGTCCGCCCGTGCGCGACCGGGTCCGGGGTGGCGCCACCGCCATCACGTCGAGCCGGCGGGCGGCACCGGCGCTGCCCGCGCCCGGCTCGGACCGGGGCCGGGTGACCTCGACCGAGCCGCCCAGGCTGGCCAGCAGATCCTCGGTGGCGGCGTCGAGGCTCTGCTCGACCGGCGCGCGCGGGCCGACGAAACGCGCGACCTCGTCGGCGGTCGCGATCTCCCAGCGATCGTCGTCGATCGCCTCGGCGAAGCTCTCCTGCAGCGAGGTCGCGTCGCCGAACCGGCGGGCCAGATCGGGGTCGAGCGCGCGCTGGACCAGGCGCTCGATCGCCGGGGTGGTGTGGAGCGAGCCGGGCGGCGCCGCGCCGGTCAGCAGCATGTACAGCAGCGCGCCGGCCGCGTAGACGTCGGAGGCCGGCCCCGGCGGCTCGCCCTGCGCCACCTCGGGCGGCAGGTAGCCCGCGAGCTCGGTCAGCGGCATGGCGACGGACCCGGCGGCCCCCGCGGTGGCTGCGGCGAGGCCGACCGCGAAGTCGGTCAGCCGCACCACGCCGTGCTGATCGATCAGCACGCTGCGCGGGTGGACCGCGCCGTGGACAACCCAGCCCGCGTGCGCGGTCGCCAGCGCATCGATCACCGAGCGCGCGATCGCGGCGGCGATCCGGGGCGGCGTCTTGCTGGCCTGGGTCCGCGGGTCGCTCAGCACCTCGGCCAGCGTGATCGCGCCGCTGACGCCCTCGGTCACGACGACCAGGTGGGCCCCGTCGCGGACCACCAGCAAGGTGGTGACCACCGCAGGATGGCGAAGGGCGTCGACCACCGGGCCGGCCACGCGGCCGAGCGCGACTCCGAACGGCCCGGCCGCCGCCAGCCGCGGCGTGACGATCCGCAGGCGCACGTCGGTCCGGCCGTCACCGCTCGCCCGGTAAATCTCACCATAGATGTCCTGCCCGAGTCGCTCGCCGAGCGTGAAGCCGGCCAGCGCGCGGACACCCGACGGGCGAACCACGAGGGCGACTATATCGCACCCGGTGAACCGTGCTAAACGCGAGGCGCCATGAAGCACCGGATCACGGAGGTTCTGTCCGGCCAGGTTGCCGTCGGCGACCGCGTCACCGTCGAGGGCTGGGTCCGCACCCGCCGCGACTCCAAGGCGGGCCTGTCATTCGTTGCGGTCCACGATGGATCGTGCTTCGACGCCCTGCAGGTGGTCGCCCCCGCCGAGCTCCCCGAGTACGCCGAGATCGTGCAGAAGCTGACCACCGGCTGCGCGGTGCGGGTCACCGGCGAGGTGGTCGCGTCGCAAGGCAAGGGTCAGACCGTCGAGCTCCGCGCCGAGCAGATCGAGTGCGTCGGGTGGGTCGAGGACCCCGAGGCGTATCCGA
This sequence comes from Kofleriaceae bacterium, assembly GCA_046597055.1. Taxonomy (GTDB): domain Bacteria; phylum Myxococcota_A; class Polyangia; order Haliangiales; family Haliangiaceae; genus UBA2376. Next base: position 10,594 of record JBKJLC010000221.1, read on the forward strand.
TGCAGCAGAAGCGCCACTCGATGGAGTACCTGCGCGAGGTCGCCCACCTGCGCGCGCGCACCAACGTCATCGGCGCCGCCACCCGGGTCCGCCACACCCTGGCGATGGCGGTCCACCGCTTCTTCCACGAGCGCGGCTTCTTCTGGATCCACACGCCGATCATCACCGCGTCCGACGCCGAGGGCGCCGGCCAGATGTTCCGGGTGTCGACCCTCGACGCCGCCAATCCGCCGCGGACCGACACCGGCGCGGTCGACTGGAACCAGGACTTCTTCGGCAAGCAGGCCCACCTGACGGTGTCGGGCCAGCTCAACGTCGAGACCTACTGCCTGGCGATGAGCAAGGTCTACACGTTCGGCCCGACCTTCCGCGCCGAGAACTCCAACACCCGGCGCCACCTCGCCGAGTTCTGGATGATCGAGCCCGAGATCGCGTTCGCCGATCTGGCCGCCGATGCCCAGCTCGCCGAGGACTTCCTCAAGTTCATCTTCGCCGCCGTGCTCGACGAGCGGAAGGACGACCTCGCGTTCTTCGAGAAGTTCGTCGACCCGGGTTGCCAGAAGCGGCTGGCCGCGCTGGTCGAGTCGACCTTCGTGCGCATGGAGTACACCGAGGCGGTGCGCCTGCTCGCCCAGTCGGGCAAGGCCTTCGAGTTCCCGGTGTCGTGGGGCATGGACCTGCAGGCCGAGCACGAGCGCTACCTCACCGAGGAGGTCGCCAAGGCGCCGATCGCCGTCCTCAACTACCCGAAAGACATCAAGGCCTTCTACATGCGGGTCAACGACGACGGCAAGACCGTCGCCGCCATGGACATCCTCGCGCCCGGCATCGGCGAGCTGATCGGCGGCAGCCAGCGCGAGGAGCGGCTCGACGTGCTCGACGCTCGCCTCGACGAGCTGAAGCTGCCCAAGGCCGACTACAACTGGTACCGCGACCTGCGCCGCTACGGCACCGTGCCCCACGCCGGCTTCGGGCTCGGCTTCGAGCGCGCGATCCAGTACGCGACCGGCATCGAGAACATCCGCGACGTGATCCCGTTCCCGCGAGCGCCGCGCCAGGCCGAGTTCTGATGGAGGCGGCGCGCGGCTGGCTCGACGCGGTCGAGGCCGCGCTGGTCGCGCGCGCGCTCGGCCGTCCGGTGCCCGCGCTCGCGCTGTCAGCCGACCAGGCGGCGGCCGGGATCGCCGCGGTCGCCGCCAAGTTCCTCGCGGTCGGCACCCCGCGCACGCTCGCGCTGGTCGGCCTCGGCGAGCTCGCGCCGATGGTGGTCGCGAGCCAGCGCGCCTACGCGGCGCCCCGCGAGCTGCGGGTGTTCGAGGCGGTGCCGGTCACCGCCGCGCGGGTCGCCGAGCAGGTCGGCGGTCGGGTGGTGTCGCTCGCGGTCGCGTGCGCCGCCGACATCGTGGTCGCGCGCGGGCCGGTGGCGCTGCGCCGCGAGTGGTTTCGCTCGGGCACCCACGTGACCGCGCTCGACCCGGGCGTGGTGTGCGACCCGGCGCTGCTGGCGGCGTCGATGGTCTACGCCGACGGTGAGGTCCCGGCCGGGGTCACCGTGCACGCGACCCTGGCCGCGGTCGCCGCCGGCCTGGTCGATGGCCGCCAGCTCGACGAGTTGACCGTCCTGCTCGTCGCCGGTTGAGCAGCCCGCGCGCGCTGAAGGGGTGTCGATCAGAGCCTCGACACCGCTTCAGCGGATCGCGATCACGACCTTGCCGCGGGCCCGCTTGGTCTCGCGGTACGCGTGGGCCGCGCTGGCGTCGGCGAGCGGGAACACCCGGTCGACCGCGGGCCGGATGTCCTTGGGGTTGAGCGCCATCGCGTGGACCCGGACCCGCAGCTCGCCGCGGCCGGCGACCGGCGCCGGCTACTCGCCGATCAGCAAGACCTCGGGCGAGCCGAACCGCTGGTAGTAGGAGGCGCGCATCGGCCCTGACCATGCGGGCCCCGCGCCGTCCGCGCAACCGCGGAGGTCACAGCCGCTGGCAGCCGCGGAAGACGCGGCGCTCGCGCCGCAGCGCCGAGGTCGCCATCTTGAGGTGGTTGATGAGGGTCGGGAACCGGTCGACGTCGGCCGCGTCGAGGCTCTCGGTGCAAAAGAAGATCGCGATCACCAGCGTGCCGTCGATGTAGGCGCCGCCCATCCCGAACACGGTGCGGATCGCGTGGGCCTTGACGAAGTCGCGCGAGGGGATCACCGCGCGGCCGAGCTCGTCGACCGCGTTGTCGGCGTCGGCCACGTAGAACCGGCCGTTGATGCCGCCCAGCATCTTGCGGGTCGCCACCGCGCGATCGCTGGCGAGCAGGCCACAGTCGACGCCAAGATCGCCGAGCAGCCGCGCGATCATGGGCGCGCCGTCGACCATCTCGCGATCGATCAGCGGGATGGCCAGGTGCCCGTCCGAGCGCAGGCGGTCGTTCCAGGCTGGCAGGTCGCCGCGAGTGCCAACCAGGGTCAGCACCGGGCTGGTGGGGACCAGCCGGCTGGCCGCCCCCAGCCGCGCCGCCAGCGCGGTCGCGAACGCGGCCTCGCGGGGCGGCAACTCGGCCAGCGGCAGCACCAGGAACACCCGGGCCAGCACGATCGACGGGTACGCGCCCTTCATCAGCTCGGCGAACCGCCCGGCGGCATCCTCGACCGTGGCGGCGCCGGTCAGGCGCGCATCGACGTTCGCGCGCAGCGCGGCGACGTCGGGCCAGGTGGTCTCGCGCAGCCTCGGCACGCCCAAGCGGAGCACGATCGGCGCGCGCGAGCCACCCGCGCGGGTCGCGAGTTGCAACCCGGCGTGGCCCGGCTACCAGCGCGGCTGGATGCGCTTGATGAAGTCGTACGGGTAGCCCAGCTCGAACCCGCTGGCCGCGTCGAGCCGCGCCATCGCCGCGGGCGGCAACGCCAGCGTCGCGGCCGGCAGGTTGTCGTCGAGCTGCGCGACCGTGCGGGCGCCGAAGATCACGCTGGTGACCTGCGGCTGGTGGAGCAGCCAGGCCAGCGCGACCTGCGCCGGCGAGGCGCCGAGCTCGCCGGCGACCGCGACCACCGCGTCGATGATCGCCCAGTTGCGGGGCGCGTCGAAGCTGTGCCAGCGGTCCTTCCACTTCTCGAGCCGGGCCCCGGGCGGCGGCACCGAGTCCTTGCGGTACTTGCCCGACAGGAAGCCGGCCGCGAGCGGCGACCACGGCAGGATGCCCATCCCCCACTGCCGGCACAGCGGCACGTGCTCGCGCTCGAGCTCGCGCACGACCAGGCTGTACTGCGCCTGCAGCGTGACGAACCGCTCGAGGTGCTGGGTCTTCGCGACCCACAGGCTGTCGACCAGCCGATGGGCGGCGTAGTTCGAGCAGCCGAGGTAGAGCACCTTGCCGGCGCGCACCAGGTCGTCGAGCGCGCGCAGGGTCTCCTCTTCGGCCACCGAGATGTCCTGCATGTGGATCTGATAGAGGTCGATCCGATCGGTGCGCAGGCGGCGCAGGCTGTCCTCGACGCAGCGGACGATGCGGTAGCGCGACGCGCCCGAGCGGTTGGGCCCCTCGCCCATCGAGAAGCGGAACTTGGTCGCCACCACGACCTGATCGCGGCGGCCGCCCTCGGCGCACCAGTTGCCGACCACGCGCTCCGACAGGCCGTCCTGGCCGTAGACGTCGGCGGTGTCGATGAAGTTGACGCCGGCGGCGAGCGCCCGATCGAGGATCGCGCGCGCGGTCGGCTCGTCGCACGACACCTTGTGCATGAACGAGCTGTCGTCGGCTTCGCCGAAGGTCATGGCGCCGACACAGAGGGTCGACACCTTCACGCCGCTCGATCCGAGGTTCCGGTATTCCATGGGAAACCGAGCCTACCCGATGCGCGCGACTCCGGTACCGTCGGGCCCGTGGCGACGATCCAGGCAGTCATCTTCGACCTCGACGGCACCCTGGTCGACAGCCTCGACGACATCGCGGACGCGCTCGGCGCCGCCCTGGCCGACGCTGGCCTGCCCCGACCCGAGCGCGACGTCGTCCGCGGCTGGATCGGCGACGGCGCCCGCAGCCTGGTCGCCCACGCGGTCGGCGGCCGCGCCGACGTCGAGGTCGTGCTGGCCAGCTTCCGGGCGCACTACCGGGCCGCGCCCGTGGTGCACACCCACCTCTACGCCGGCCTCGGCGCCGCGCTCGACGTGCTGGCCGCGCCCGGTCGCGCGTTCGCGATCCTGTCGAACAAGCCCGACGAGCTGACCCGCGTGGTCGCCGCGCGCCTGCTCGGGGCCTGGCCGTTCGCGGCGGTGTTCGGCCAGCGCGCCGGCGTGCCGCTGAAGCCGGATCCGACCGCGGCGCTGGCCACCGCCGACGCGCTCGGGGTCGCGCCCGCGCGGTGCGCCTTCGTCGGCGACTCGGCGGTCGACATCGCGACCGCCCGGTCGGCCGGCATGCGCGCGATCGCGGTGAGCTGGGGCTTCCGGCCGCGCGCCGAGCTGGCCTCGGCCGGCCCCGATGCCCTGATCGACCGCCCGGCCGATCTACCGGCGGCGGTGTCCCTGCCGTGACGGGCGGCAACCGGGCGGCAACCGCGTGCCGAACGTGCGCCCGGCCGCGCGCCGTGACCAAACGATGACCGAGCGCTGATTACCTCTGACCGGCCCGGGCGCTATCTCACCGGGATGCACACCGCACGCGCAGCGCAGGCCGCGGGCTGGCGCGCCATCTACTTCAACCGGTCGTCGATCGCCTACTGGGGCGTCCACATCGGTGCCGTCGCCGGCGTGATCGCACTCGGGTTCTCGTGGACCGGGCTGGCGTGGGCCATCGGCCTTTACGCGCTTCGCCTGTTCTTCGTGACCGGCGTGTACCACCGGTACTTCTCCCACCGCGCCTACAAGACCTCGCGCCCGATGCAGTTCCTGCTCGCGCTCGGCGCGACCGCCACCGCGCAGAAGGGTGTCCTGTGGTGGGCCGCGCACCACCGCCGGCACCACCAGGCGTCCGACACCGAAGGCGATCTCCACTCGCCGTTCCACGGCGGGTTCTGGTGGTCGCACATGGGCTGGATCATGGCCCGCGACTTCGAGGGCGCTGAGCTCGATCGGATCAAGGACTTCGCCAGGTACCCCGAGCTGCGCTGGATCGATCGCTGGTGGGTCCTGCCCCCGATCGCCGCCGGCGTGCTGGCCTACCTGATCGGTGGCTGGTTCGGCCTGGTCTGGGCGTTCGCGCTGCCGCAGATGCTGGCCTGGCACGGCACCTTCACCATCAACTCGCTCTCGCACCTCTGGGGCGCCCGCCGCTACCAGACCACCGACGACTCGCGCAACAACCCGGTGCTGGCGCTGATCACCCTCGGCGAGGGCTGGCACAACAATCACCATCATTATCAGTCGGCGGCGCGCTCGGGATTCTTCTGGTGGGAGCTCGACATCACCTACTACGTGCTGCGGACGATGGCCGCGGTCGGGCTGGTCTGGGATCTGCGGGAGGTCCCCGAGCACGTCCGCGCCGGCCGCCGCAAGAACGAGCGGCCGGTGAGGGTCACGCGCCACGACGACGCGCCGGCCGGCCTGTCGGTGGGCGCGCCCGATCCGTCCTGACCGGTCGCGCTTCCGCGCGCCGTGCCTCGGACACGGCGCGGATGGCGGTGTTACGCTGCGCTCCGCCTCGTGAGTCAGCGCCACGACGACACCCCGACCCGGCCGACGCCCTTCGCGGTCGCCGACGTCGACGCGTTCCGCAAGGATCCTCGCGACGAGCGTCGCTTCGCCACGTTGCGCCAGGCGCTGCGCGACGGCGGCCAGGGCGCCGCGCTCGCCGACGTGTGCGAGCTGCGCGCGCCGTTCGAGCCCAACCCGACCCGGGCCGCCGAGATCTGGGCCGAGGCCGGCGAGGCCCGCGCGGTGCTCGGTCAGGTCACGCTGGCCGAACGCGATCTGCGCGCCGCGGTCGCGCTCGAGCCTGCCAACGAGCGGGCTTGCGCGCGGCTGGTCGAGATGTTCTTCACCGCCGGCAAGTTCGCCGAGGCCGGCGACATCCTCGAGGGCGAGCTGGCCGAGCTGGCCCGCCGCGCCGAGGCCCCAGCCCCAACGCCGATCCCGCGATCGGCCGCGAGCCCCAGCGACAAGGCCAGCCTGGTCCGCCGCGCGCACCGCCACCGGATGGCGGCCCAGGTCTGGGACGAGCACCTGGGCCGGGTCGACCGCGCGCTCTACCACTGGCAGCAGGCGTGGCGGCTCGAGCCCGAGCGCACCGACGCGCTGGCCGCGGCGCGCACGCTGTATGCGTCGCTCGGCGACGACGCGATGGTCGCCACCCTGTACCGCGCCGAGCTCGATGTGCTCGGCGACAAGGCGCCGCCGATCGGCCGGGCCCAGCTGTGGCTCGCGCTCGGCAAGATCGAGCTGCGGCGCGGCGATGCCGCGGCCGCGGCCGCCGCGCTCGAGCAGGCGCTGCGGCTGGACCCGGGCGCCGCCAGCGCGCGCGAGGTGCTGGCCGAGGTCTACGCGTCGCCGGCGCTGGCCGAGGCCAGCGAGGATCCTGGCGCCGGGGCCCGCAAGGCCGGCGCGATCTACATCGAGCTCGGCAAGGCCGCGCTCGGCCGCGGCGACCTCGAGCACGGCCTGATCTTCCTGCGCCGCGCGGTCGGCATCGATCCGTTCGACCCGGGCGCGACCGCCGAGCTCGAGCAGGCGCTGCGCGCCGCTGGCAAGTGGGAGGAGCTCGAGCGGGTCCTGGCCCAGCGCATCTCGCTCACCGAGGACGAGGCCGAGCGGGTCGAGCTGCTCACCCGCAAGATCGAGCTGCACGAGCGCGAGCGACCCGACCGCGCCGCGCTGATCGCCGCGCTGGGCGAGCTGTCGCTGCACCAGCCGCCGCACGGCCCGGCCGCGACCCGGCTGCGCCAGCTCCTGCGCGAGGACCAGCGCTGGGCCGAGCTAGCCGCGCTGATCGAGCGCGACCTCGCCGGCCATGCCGACGATCTCCAGGCCCAGGTCGCCGAGACCCTCGAGCTGGCCGCGCTCACCCGCGAGCACCTCGGCGAGAAGGACCGCTCGGCCGAGCTGCTGCACCAGGCGTTGTCGCTGGATCCATCCAACGAGGACGCGCTGGCCCGCTACGTCGATCACTTCCGCGAGCGCCGCGACTTCCGCGGCCTGGCCGATCTGTACGAGTTCTCGCTCGAGAACGCGCGCGAGTCCGGCTCGCAGCCGGCCGATCTGGTCCGCCGCCTGGAGGAGATCGCGCAGATCTGCGAGCTGCGCCTGGGCGACGTGCCGCGCGCACTCGACGCCTGGCGCCGCATCGAGGAGATCGAGCCGGGCAGCCCCAAGGCCCGCGAGGCGGTGCGCCGGCTGTCGGCGCGCGCCAAGATGTGGGAGCAGCTGGTCGCGGTGCTCGACGGCGAGGCCCAGGCCGCGGCGTCGTCGAGCGAACGGGCCGGCACCCTGCGCCGGATCGCCCAGACCTACCGCGAGCGCCAGGTCGAGCCGCGCCGCGCGATCGCGCTGTACGAGGAGGTCATCGAGCTCAGCCCCAATGACGACGGCGCGCTCAAGGCGCTAGCCGAGCTGTACGAGCGCGAGAACGACGACACCGGGCTGGCCCGCACGCTGCGTCGCCAGCTCGAGCTCGACAACCGCCGGCTCGCCGCCGAGATGGCCGCCGCCGGCAAGCCCGCGACCGCCGCCCGCGAGTGGCCGGTCGGCAAGCGGGTCGAGCGCCTGACCGTGCTGCGCCGCCTCGGCGGCATGTGCGAGCACCGCCTGGCCGACGCCGACGGCGTGGTGTTCGCGTGCGGCGGCATCCTCGAGATCCTGCCCGGCGACCGCGACGCGCTCGACCGCATGGAGCGGGTGCTCGAGCAGGCCGGCGATCTCGAGCGGCTCGAGCAGACGCTCGAGTACCACGCGGCCTCGGCGACCGGCCCGGCCGAGCGGGCCCGGGTCCACCGCCGCCTGGCCAAGATGGCGGCCGACGCCGGCCACGACACCCGTGCGCTCGAGCGCTGGGAGCAGGCGCTCAAAGCGGCGCCGACCGACGAGGAGATCCTCGCCGCGGTCGCCGATCTGTACGAGAAGGCCCACCGGTTCGGCGAGCTGGCCAGCGCGCTCGAGCGGCTCGACGCGGTTCGCTACCCGTCGACCACCGCGCCGCCGGCGCCCGGCTCGGCCCCGGCTGCGTTGCGCGCCCGCGATCTCACCCGCTACGCCCGCATCGTCGACGACAAGCTCGGCGACGGCCAGCGCGCGATCAAGGCATGGGAGCGGCTGCGCGACGCAACCCCGCGCGACCGCGCGGCGCTCGACGCGCTGGCCCGCCTGTACCGCGGCGCGGCCCGCTACCGCGAGCTGGCTGAGCTGCTCGCGGTCCACGTCGAGGTGTTCGCGGTCGATGACGTGGCCCGCGCCACCGCCGCCGCCCGCGAGCGCGCGACCGTGCTCGCCGAGCGGCTGGGCGCGACCGAGGACGCGATCCGCCAGCTCGAGCGGCTGGTCGCCGAGCTCGACCCGACCGACCTCGACGCCCACACCATGCTGCGCCGCCTGCACGAGGTGCGCGGCGACTACCAGGCCGCGGTCAAGGTCGCCGAGCGCGAGCTGTACCTGGTCGCCGAGCCGGCCGCCAAGATCGTGCGCGCCCTCGAGATCGGCGTGGTCTGTCGCGATCGCCTCGGCGATCCGGCGCGCGCGCTGCAGGCCTACGAGCGCGTGCTCGCGATCGATCCGCACCACGACGAGGCGCTGGCCGCCGCCGCCGATCTGCACGAGCGGCTCGGCGACTTCAGGAGCGCGATCCGGGTGCTCGAGCGCCGGATGACGCGCATCGAGGACGTCCGCCACAAGAAGGCGCTGCTGGCGCGGCTGGCCACGCTCACCGCCGAGAAGCTCGGCGACCAGAAGGCCGGCTTCAGGTACTGGCGCCGGGCCCACGACGAGGCGCCCGACGCGAGCACGCTGGCCGAGCTCAAGCGCGCCGCCGAGGCCTACGGGCTGTGGCGCGAGCTGGCCGAGGTGTGGAGCGACGAGCGCAGTCGCCTGCTCACAGCCGGGGGTGGCGGCGTGCCGTCCGACCTCGACGCCTACGTCGGCGCCAGCCGCGAGCTCGCCAGCGTGTGCGAGCGGCGGCTGTCGGACCGGCCGCGCGCGATGACCGCGCTGCACGAGGCGCTCGCGGTCGCGCCGCGCGACGCCGCGCTCCTGGCCGAGGCCGAGCGGCTGGCCGCCGAGGGCGATCAGCGGCCGCTGTGGAAGCAGCTCACCGACGGCTACGACCTGGCGCTGCGAGCGGCACCGGCGGCGGCCCGGGTCGAGCTGCACCAGAAGAAGGGCCGCGTGCTCGACGAGCGGCTGGGCGAGCCCAAGCCGGCCGCGGCCGAGCTGCTCGCGGCGTTCGCGTGGGCACCCGATCGCGATGACCTGCGCCAGAGCCTGTACAAGCTCGCCGAGAAGAACCGCACCTGGGGTGACGTGATCGCGGTCGAGACCGCGCTGGCCGAGCGCGCCGACGGCGCCGACCGGCTGGCCGCGCTGCGCCGTCGCGCCCAGGTCATCGAGGAGCACCTGAAGGACCTGCCGCGGGCGTTCCGCGGTCACCTGGTCGGGTTCCTGCTCGCGCCCGAGGACGCCGACACCCTCGCTCATCTGTGGCGGCTGGCGCGCGCGATCGGCCGCTACCGCGAGGCGGACCGGACCCCCAAACCCGAGGCCGCGCCGGCGATCATCCACGACGGACGCGGTGACGGACGCGGTGACGGACGCGGTGGCGACGGCTCGCCGCTCGGGCGCGCCGGGTTGTTCGCGGCCCCGGCCGCGCCGGCGGTCGCCGCGGCGCCAGCGGGCACCGGACGTCACCAGCGCCGGGCGTCGACCGAGGAGCTCGGCGAGCACGACCTGCGTCGCGGGCGCACGACCCGGCCGTCAGGCGTTTCCGACGACGACGTGCCGAGCGACGAGGACCTCGCGGTCGGCGACTCGACCCAGCCGATCGACCTCGACGAGCTGCTGCCACACGCCGGCCAGACCGGGCCGCAGCCGATCGTGGCGCCGGCGCCCGTGACCATCGGCTCGACCCGCCCCGAGCGCAACGACCGCACGATGGAGCTCGACATCGGCGACCTGGCGCCGGCGACCGGGCTCACGCGGACCGGCCGCACGCCCGGCGGGCTGCCCGGGCTGCCCGGGGTGTTCACGCGCACCAAGCTGCCGCCGCCGCCGCCCAAGGCGCCCCGGATCGAGCCCCGCGCGGGCGGACCCACCAGCACGACCATGCCGGCGCCGGTCCCGCGCAAGGCGCAGGCGACCGTGCGTCGCCCGCCGCTGCCGCAGCTGCCTGTGCGTGCGTACGAGTCGCCGTGGGAAGAGCTCGCGGCCGCGTACGAGTCGCTGCCCGCGGTCGATCCCGGCGCGCGCACGCGCTGGCTCTACCGCGCCGCCGACGCCTGGGAGAACGGCGCCCACGACATCCCGCGCGCGTTCGACACCCTGGCCCGCGCGCTCGGCAAGGCCGGCGCCGAGCCCGGCGGGGTCGGCGAGGCCCGCGCCCGCCTGCACCGCCTCGCCGCGGATCACGAAGGCTGGGATCGCCTGGCCGAGCTCTACGAGTCGCTGGCCGAGGAGTCACACACCGCCGAAACCGCGGCCGACCTGCTGCTCGAGGTCGCCGCGATCCGCGAGCGCCAAGGCCACGCGAGCAAGGCCGAGGCCCAGTATCGCCGCATCCTCGGCATGCGGCCCGACGACGGCAACGCGCGCGGCCGGCTCGAGGCCCTGTACCGCAGCGGTGGGCGCTGGGTCGAGCTGGCCGCCTCGCTCGAGGAGCGCACCGATCCCCGGCTGGGCTCGGCCGCGCCCGACACCGAGCGGCCGGCGCTGCTGCGCGAGCTGGCGTCGATCTACGTCGACCACCTCGGCCATCCCCACGACGGCATCGACACCCTCGAGCGGCTGCGCCAGCTGGCGCCGACCGACGTCGGCGTGCTGCGCGATCTCGGCGGGCTCTACGCGCGGGTCGGGCGCTGGTCGAAGGTGATCGAGACCCACGCGCGCATCGGCGACATCGCCGAGGGCACCCCCGAGGCGCGCGAGGCCATGCGCAAGGTCGCCGTGATCTACGAGGCCGAGCTCGAGCTGCCCGAGCGCGCGATCGACACCTACCAGAACCTGGTCGGGCAGTGGCCCGACGACGTCGACGCCTACGCCGCGCTCGATCGGCTGTGCGAGGCGCAGGCGCGCTGGCCCGACCTGGTCGAGATCCTGCGCCGCCGCGCCGCGCTGGCCCGCGCGCCCGAGGACCGCGCGCACCTGCTGGCCCGCCGCGCCGGGATCCAGATGGACTGGCTGGGCGCGCCCGAGGAGGCCGCGACCGCGCTCCGCCACGCGCGGACCATCCTCCCCGACGACGCCGATCTGGCCGATCGACTGGTGACCGCGCTGGTCGCGGCGGCCCGCCATCGCGAGGCGGCCGCGGTGCTCGAGGGCCGCATCGGCGCCGCCGCCGAGCGCGGGACCGGCGCCGGCGATCTCGCCGCGCTGCTGATCCGCCTGGCCCAGGTCCGCGCCGACGGCCTGGGCGATCCAGCCGGGGCCCGCGCCGCGCTCGACCGCGCGATCGCGCTGGTCCCCGATCACCCGACCGCGCTCGCCTCGCTCGGCAAGCTGACCACCGCCGACGAGGACCCGCGCGCGTTCGTCGCCAACAAGCTGCGCGAGGCCGAGGCCGCCACCGACGACGACGTCAAGGTCGACGCGCTCTACGCCGCCGGCGTCGCGCTGCGCGATCGGGTCGCCGATCCGACCACCGCGCGCGCGACCTTCGAGCGCATCATCGCGATCCGCGCCTACCACGCCGACGCGATCTGGGCCCTGGCCGGCCTGATCGAGCAGGGCGGAGATCCCGAGACCGCGGCCCGGCTGCTCGAGGGCCGGCTCGACAGCGGCCAGCTCGAGCCGGCCGAGCGCGCCCGGATCCTGACCCAGCTCGCGGCGCTGGCCCGCCACGCCGGGATCGAGCTGGTCGCCGAGCGCCGGCTGTCGGAGGCGCTCGACGCCGACGCCGGCCACGTGCCGGCCCTGATCGCGCTCGCCGATCTGTACGCGGACTCGGGCCGCTGGGACGATCTCGAGGGCTTCCTGCGCGAGACGCTCGCCGAGGGCCTGCCCGACGCGACCCCGCCGGTCACCGCCGAGCTGCACCGCCGGCTGGCCCAGGCCTACGAGCGGCTCGGCCGCGAGGACGACGCCTACGAGACGCTGCTCACCGCCGACCGCCTGCACCGCGGCCACCTGCTGATCAAGCTCGCGCTCGGCGAGAACCGCTACAAGGCCCGGCGCTGGCGCGAGGCCGCGCTGCACCTGGGCGCGCTGGCCAGCCACGACGAGGCCGCGCGCTATGCCAGCGAGGTCGCGCAGGGCCTCTACCACGCCGCCCTCGCCGAGATCCGCAGCCTGCGGCCCGAGAAGGCGCCGCCGCTGTACGCGCGCGCGCTCGAGCTGCGCCCGAGCTACGCCCCGGCGCTGCAGGCGATGGCCGAGCTGGCGATGGAGCAGAACGATCCGCGCCGCGCCGCCGACCTGCTCACGCGCCAGGCGATGGCGACCGAGGAGCCGGCCGAGCGCATGCGCCTGTTCGAGGCGCTGGGCGACATGGCGCTCATGATGCTGTCCGACGAGGCCCGGGCCCGGGTCTGCTACGAGGCCGCGGTCGCCGCCGCGCAGCCGCTCGACACCAAGCACGTGCCGCTGCTCGAGAAGCTGCTCGAGCGCCAGGACCTCGCCGGCGATCACCTCGGCGCCGGCAAGACCGCCGAGCTGATGTCGGCGTTCGGCACCACCGCGGCCGAGCGCGGCGCCCGCCTGGCCCGCGCCGCCGGCGACTACCTGGCCGGGGGCGATCGCGAGCGCGCCCGCGCCGCCGCCGAGCGCGCGGTCGCCGCCGACCCGTACGATCTGAGCGTGGTCGAGATCGCGAGCGAGCTGCAGGTCACGGCCGGCGACCTCGACGCCGCCGCCGAGGTGCTCGGCCGCTGCCTGTCGAGCAAGGACGACGGCGACGAGGTGGTGCGCGCCCGCAAGTCGGCGCTGTGGCTGCGGCTCGGCGACGTCCGCCGCGACCGCGGCGACGCCAAGAGCGCCCAGGCCTCGTACGAGCGCGCGGTGGCGATCGCGCCCGAGACCGCGGCCGCGATCGGCGCCCGCCGCCAGCTGGCGACGATGTTCCACGGTGACAACGCGCGCCGGGTCGAGCTGATCGAGCTGCGCCGCGAGCTGACCGCCGCCACCACCCAGACCGACGACGTGGTCGCCTGGGCCGACGAGCTGCGCCGGGCCGGCCGCAACGACGCTGGCCGGGCCGCGCTCGATCTCGCGATCGCGCTCGGGGTGAAGCCGGACCTGCACCAGGCCGCGTTCCTCTCGATCCAGAAGCCGCACGAGCTCGCGATCGACGAGGGCTACAAGGCCGTGGTCGACGCCGAGGCCCGCGCCGGGTTCCTCACCGATCCCGACGATCGCCCGCTCGGCCCGGTGTTTGCGACCCTGGCCGAGGCCGCCAGCCTGCTGTGGCCCGATCCCGAGGAGGCCCTGGTCCGCGCTGGCGCGGGGGGTGCCCGCCGCATGGGCGCGACCGCGCCGGTGCGCGCTGCGGTCGCCTACCCGCGCATCGCGGCCGCGCTCGGCACCGGTCCGGTCCTCATGTACGTGCGCGACGACGCCAGCGCCCCGCCGGTGCAGCTGGTGTGCGCCAGCACGGCCATCGTGGTGCTCGGCCCCGGCGCCGCCGAGATCGACGGCGCCATCCGGTTCGCGCTCGGCCGCGCCGCCGAACTGTCGCGGCCCGAGCGGATGATCGTCGCCGGCCTGGCCGAGGCCGAGGTCCGCTCGCTGTTCGCCGCGCTGGTGCGCTCGTTCGCGCCGGCGGCCAGCCACGCAGCGGTCCGCACCCTGTACGCCGATCCCGACGTCCAGCGCGCCCGCGACGAGGCGCTGCGCGGCGCGCTGCCGGTCAAGCTTCGCCACCGGTTCGAGCAGCACTTCGCCGACCTCGCCCCGGCCGACCTCGACCTCGGCGCCTACCTCGCCGCCACCCACCGGGTCGCCGACCGCGCCGGCCTCCTGGTATCCGGAGACGCCGCGGCCGCGGTCGCGGCCTCGACCGCCCGCGGCGCCGGCGCCGAACCCATCATCCGCGCCGTCGCTGCCGCCGCCTACCTGCCGCTGCGCGCCCGCCTCGGCGTCGGCGTCCGCTCAGGCAGCTGACCGGGTTCATCCCCGTTCACCCTGAGACGGTTGATCAAATAGCCTCGGGCCGGCCGAGCTCACCCCGGTTCGCCCTGAGCGCAGCGCGAAGCGCGGAGTCGAAGGGCGCCCTTCCTCCGATCTGGAGGGCGTCCTTCGACTTCGCCCGTCGCTCCGCGCCGGGCTGCGCTCAGGACGAACGGGGAGAACCGCAGTCGCGGCGCCATGCTGGCCAACCGCTCAGGACGAACGGGGTGAGCTGGGCCGTGCGGGTACTACCCGCCGGCCAGCCGGCGGCGTAGCTCGGGCAGCGAGCGCCGGCTGATCCGCGCGCGCTGGCCGTCGTCGAGCTCGACCGTGCCACCGTCGCCAGCCTCGTGGACGGCGCGCACCCGGCCGAGCTGGATCAGCTCGCCGCGGTGGACGCGCACGAAGCCCCAGGGCGCCAGCCGATCGGCCAGCGCGGCCAGCGCCTCGTCGAGCAGGTGCTCGACGCCGTCGACGACGAACGCGGTGTACTTCTGCTCCGACCAGAACCGGGTGATCGCGGTCGCCGGGTAGACGTGGACCCGATCGCCCTGGCGCGCCATCATCCGCGGCGGCGCGGCCGGCGCAGCGGCCAGGCGGGCCCGGGCCCGGTCGAGCGCGCGGGCCAGCTTGGCGAGGCCGACCGGCTTGAGCAGGTAGTCGATCGCCGACGCGTCGAAGGCGTCGACCGCGTGCTCGGCGTGCGCAGTCGTGAACACCACCGCCGGGCGCGCCTCGAGCAGCCGCGCCAGCGCCAGCCCGTCGGTGCCGGGCATCCGGATGTCGAGCAGCACGACATCGGGATCGAGCCGCCCGATCGCGAGCAGCGCCTCGTCGGCATCGCCGGCCTCACCGACCACCTCGGCGTCGCCCAGCTCGGCGACCAGCCGCGCCAGCCGCCGCCGCGCCGGCGGCTCGTCGTCGACGATCAGCACGCGCAGGGTCACGTCGCCGGCCCCGCGGGCATGGTGATCGCGGCGCGCCAGCCCGCGGGCGGCGCCGGCCCGACCTCGAGCCGGCCGTGCGCGCCGAAACCCAGCGCCAGCCGCGCCGCCAGATCGGCCAGCGCGGTGCCGGCGCCCGGTCGCGACGGGCCCACCGGCGCGCCGCCGCCCTCGGCCGGCTGATCCTCGACCGCCAGCTCGATCGCGTCGCCGCGGCGGTGGATCGACACCACCACCGCGGTCGCGCCCTTGCGCCGCTGCGCGCCGTGCCGGACCGCGTTCTCGGCGAGCGGCTGCAGCGCCAGCGGCGGGATGGCCAGCCCGGTCAGATCCGCGTCGCACTCGACCCGCCAGCGCAGCCGATCGCCGAGCCGGGCCGCCTCGACCGCGAGGTAGGCCTCGACTGCGGCCAGCTCGTCGGCCAGCGCGACCGTGGGCCGTCGGCCGGCGTCGAGCGCGTAGCGGAAGACGTCGGCGAGCCGCTCCAGCGTACGCTCGGCCAGCGCCGGATCTTCGGGGATGAGCGCCGCCACCGTGTTGAGGCTGTTGAACAAGAAGTGCGGATCGGTGCGCGCCTGCAGCGCGGCCAGCTCCGCGCGCAGCGCGGCCACGCGCGCTTGCGCGGCCCGGCGCTCGGACGCGAGCGCACGCGCCTTCATCTCGTCGACCGCCACCTGCACCCCGATCACGACCGCCGACACGACGATCAGGGTCGACCACAGCCGGGTCCGGACCTCGGCGGCCGAACTGCCCCACAGCAGCTCGAACGCGGCCCCCGCCAGGTAGGTCGCCGGCACCACCGCGATCGCGATCGCCGCCGCGTGGCCCGCGATGCGGACCGGCCAGCCCGGCTTGCGCACGATCAGGCGTGGCCAGAGCAGCCGGTACTGCAACTCGAACAGCCCGGCACCGCAGAGCATCACCACGAATGCGTGCTGGTAGCTCTCCCACAGCTCGGGCAGCACCGGCTCGTCGCTGCGCAGGCCGATCATCGCGATCGCGAGCGGGAGGATCAGGTAGATCAGCGCGTGCGCGGCCAGCTCGCGGCGCCAGCCACCCGGTTCACGGGTGAGGTGCCACAGGCCACGCCACGGGACCTCGCCAGTCGCCATTGGTAGATTCTGCCCTTTCACTTGGGGACTTGCGTCGTAGGTGAAAGGGCAGAACCCCCTTTCAAACCGTGCGTGCGGATTACCCGCACACGGCTTACCGGTGATCTCTCG
>JBKJLC010000235.1:0-34734 GCA_046597055.1 Kofleriaceae bacterium
GCGACCGGGTCGGGCCGCGCACCGGCGCCGCAACCACCGGCGGTGGCGCAGGCGAGGACCAGGGCGGCGCACCGCATCGCCACCGCATACCACGGCGACCCGGCTCCTCGCGGGCGCGGTCGAAGCGCCCCGGGGTCGGACGCGCGCCCAGGCCGAGGTCGAGGGTCGCCCTCCCGGTGCCGGCAACGGCGACCGCGGGGTCGGTCGTCACGGCGGTGAAGCGCGGTGCCGGCGGCGAGTGCGATCGGCTCGGCCTGCGCCGCCGTCACGCGGGAGCGGGCGGGTCCGCGGGGTCGGACACGCACCCACTCGTGCCCACGATGCCGGTGATCAGGAGTGCAATGACGGCGAGGGTGGCGCGCATGTCCGACCGTTTTGCACGCGTCGAGCCACGGGTGTACGATAGACACGTCACCGCGATTGCTCGGCGCGGGAGCCAGCTCCTGCCAGAATTCCCGACACCGGGCATGCCCGACGGGGCCGGCCCCGATCGCTTCCGTCCGATCCGGCGGCCCCGGGCGGGGACGCATCCCCTTCATTCAATCCGGTCATGGCCGATTGATCCATCCGTGACCGTCCAGCCGGTCGGGGAGCAACGATGAACTACAGCATCCTGGTCTGCGACGACGAGCCCGAGGTGCGCGCCGCGATGCGCCGCACCCTGCATGGCTTCACGGTCACGACGGTCGAGTCCATGGCCGATGCGCTGGCAGAACTCAAGCAGCGGCCGTACGACGCGGTGGTCAGCGACTTCAACCTGAGCGCCACCTGCGATGGGCTGGAGCTGCTGCAGATGGTGCGCATGCTCTATCCCAACAGCGTGCGCTTCCTGGTCACCGGCAACACCGACCTCCAGGTCGCGATCCGCGCGGTCAACGAGGGGGCCGTCCACCGCTTCTTCCTCAAGCCGTGGGACGACGACCAGCTGGTCGCGTCGATGCAGATCCAGCTGCGTACCCATCACCGCGCGGCCGACTCGGCTCGTCCATGAAGCTGCTCGCCACCGCCACGGCCGCTGCCATCGCGGTGGCAGCAGTCCCCGGCGCGACCCGGGCCGAACGTTGGATCGCGGCCGAGGTCCCGGCCGCGTGGGCGTTCTCCGATCCGCAGGCCAGCGCGTTCCGCCCCGGTGCGCTGCCCGCGGTCGGCGTCTACCAGGCGATGACCGGCTGGGCCGCGGTCGGGCTCCGGGCCCGCGCCGGCGTGCTCGCCGACGGCGCCGCGCCCGCCCCGGGCGTCCGCGATCCCGGCCCCGCCGGGCTACTCACGCTCAGCCTCGCCACCCGGGTCGCGCACCGCGGCTGGTGGCTCGAGGTCGCCGCCGGTGGCGGGCTCACCGGCGACGACCTGGTGCCCGCGCTCGAGCTCGGCATCGGCGTGACGCGGACGATGGGCGGTCTGGAACTCGGCCCCGCGCTGCGTGTCCTGCACGTCGAGGCGCCTGCGATGTCGATCGGGCTCGGCTCCGCCGATCTCGCGCTGATCGGCCTCGAGGTGCGCCGGGCCGCGCCGCGGCCGCGGGTCCGTCCGCCGGTCGCAGTGCAGATCGCCGCGCCGGTCGCCGAGGTCGCGCCGCCGCTCGCCTGCGCCGACGATCCGGCCTGCACACCGCCTCCTCGCGACGCCGATCCGCTGCTCGATCAGCTGGCGTCGTGCCGCGAGCTCGCCGCGGTGCTCGAGGGCGGCACCGCCGGCGACGGCTGCGCGACCGGTGGTGACGTCGTGGTCAATCACGACCGCATCATCTTGTCGGAGCAGGTGCTGTTCGATCTCAACCGCGCCCGCGTCGGCCGCCACGCGCGGCCGGTGATCGCCGCGATCGCGCGCGCGTTCACCGAGCAGCCCGGCTGGGACCGCCTGGTGATCGAGGGCCACTCCGACGTCCGCGGTCCTGCCGAGTACAACCGCTGGCTCAGCCAGCAGCGCGCCGACCGCACCCGCGCGCTGCTGGTCGAAGCCGGGGTGCCGGCCGACCGGGTCGACGCGATCGGCCACGGCGCCGAGCGCCCGCGCGAGCTCGGCACCGACGAGGCCTCGCACGCCCGCAACCGCCGGGTCGAGTTCGTGTTCGTCCCGCCGGGAGCCTCGCAATGAGCCCCCGGCGCACCGCGGGCGCCCTCGCGCTGGCCGCGCTGATCGCGCTGGTCGGAGCCAGCGGCTGCTTCGACTCGCTGATCGACGCGGGCTGCGCCGACGGCTGGGTCGCCGAGCGCGGCACCTGCCGGCTCGCGGTGGCCGACGCCGGTGAGCTGGACGGCGGCACCGATGGCGCGCCCGCCGACGGCCCGACCACCGACGGCACCCCTCTCGACGGCGCGCCTGAGGACGGCGCTCCCGCGGACGGTGCGCCCGAGGACGGCGCTCCCGCGGACGGTGCGCCCGACGCGACCCCAGATGCGATGCTCGACGCCGCCGTCGACGCCGCGCTCGATGCGGCGACCGACGCCGCGCTCGACGCGAGCCCGACCTGCCCGGGTAGTGACGTGGTGTGTGGGGGCACCTGCGTCGACATCGCGACCAACCCTGACCACTGCGGCGGCTGCGACCTGCCCTGCTCGAGCGGCCTGTGCTCGGCCGGCGTCTGCGGCGGCGTGGTCGCCGGCCACGTCGTCGTCATCGGCCACGACTACGAGACCTACCGCGCCGCCAATGCGCGCGTGCTCGGCAACGCGGTCTCGCTGGGCGCCGGCCGGCCGGTGCGGGTGATGGTGTGGCGCGGCGACGCTGCGGCCGAGGCCGAGCCGAGCATCCTGGCTGCGCTCGCGACCGGCATGACCGCGACCGGTCAGCCGTGGCAGGTGGCGCCGACCACCCCGATGCCGCCGGCCGACCGCGTGACCGCCGACGTGCTGCTGATCGTGCCGCAGCGCGGCGCCGCCAGCACCCAGGTCGAGCTCGGCGCGACCTATGCCCCGCGCCTGAACGCGTTCATCGCCGCCGGCGGGGTGGTGGTCGGCCTGGCCGGGCCCGGCTCGACCACCGCCGAGCTGGTCCGCGGCGCCGGACTGCTCGACGTGACCGCGGGCGCGACCGCGTCCGGGCAGTCGGTCCGCATCGTCGCCCCGACCGACGCCGTCGCGGTCGGCGTCCCGTCGCCGTACCTCGGCACCACGGGGACCACGACCTTCGGCCTCACGCCGGGGCCCGCGACGGTCGTCGTGGTCGAGACGCCGGCCGGTGCGCCGGTCGTCATCCATCGCACCGCCGAACGCTGACTCTCGGGCTCTCCGCGGCAGCACCGCACGCGGTGCGACGACCGGCAGGGATTCGACCGTGTCGCGCGAGTGGCCGGCGACCCACCTGGGTAGCCGGTGACCCGGTGCGATGGGTTAGCGACCGCGCGACGGCCCGCCAATGTGGCGACACTCGTCGCGCAAACTTGGTAGGTGAGGACACACTCCCGGACGCGGTCATGGCGCGACATTCGCAATGAGCTTCGCTCGTGAGCGACAACGACTTTGCTGGGTGGCGGGCGCGGTGTGCTCCGGAGATCCTCGGGGAATCCCCCGCGCTGCGGCGGGCGCTCGACGTGGTGCGCCGCGTCGCGGTGTGTGACTCCAGCGTGCTGCTCACCGGCGAGACCGGCAGCGGCAAGGAGCTGTTCGCGCGGGCGCTCCACCAGGCCTCGGGTCGCGACGGCAAGCCGTTCGTCGCGGTCAACTGCGCGGCGATCCCCGAGTCGTTGATCGAGAGCGAGCTGTTCGGTCACCTGCGCGGGTCGTTCACCGGCGCCTCGGCGCCGCGGGCCGGCCGCTTCGTCGCCGCTGGCGGCGGCACCATCTTCCTCGACGAGATCGGCGACCTGCCGCTGTCCGCCCAGGCCAAGCTCCTGCGCGTCCTCGAGCAGCGCACGGTGTGCCCGGTCGGGGCCGACACCGAGCTCGCGGTCGACGTCCGCGTGGTGGCCGCGACCCACCACGACCTCGAGGAGATGGTCAGCCGCGGCCAGTTCCGCGCCGATCTCTACTTCCGCCTGTCGGTGGTCCCGCTCGCGCTGCCCAGCCTGCGCGAACGCGGCGCCGACATCGTCCTCCTCGCCGAGGCGGCGATCCGCCGGGTCGCCGCCCGCGGCGCCCGCATGGTCACCCTGGGCGCCTCGGCCCGGGCCGCCCTGCTCGACCACGCCTGGCCCGGCAACGTCCGAGAGCTCAACCATGTCGTCGAGCGCGCGGTCGTCCTCGCCGACGGTCCCTCGCTCGACGCCGCCGACCTCGGCCTGGCGCGATCGCGCGGCCCGATGCTCGCGCCCGCGCACGCCGGGGCCGGCCGCGGCGCCGACCTCGCCGCGCCGGTGCCGGTGTCCGAGCCCGACGAGGGCGGCCTCGACCTGCGCACCGCGCTCGAGGGGCTCGAGCGCAAGATGATCCGCGAGGCGCTCGAGCGCGCCCAGGGCAATCGCACCGAGGCCGCCGCCCTGCTCGGCCTCAACCGCACCACGCTGGTCGAGAAGCTCCGCAAGTACGCCTGAGCCGGAGCCGAGCCCGGCGGCGCTACCGGAACCGCGCCGAGTCGATGTGGTGGCGCTGCAGCAGGCGGCGGAAGTTGGTGCGGTCGATGCCGGCCAGCCGGGCCGCGGCCGAGATGCTGCCCTTGGCCTGCTCGAGGATCTTCAGCAGGTACGAGCGCTCGAAGTCGAGCGCGGCCCGCTTCTTGGCCTCGGTCAGCGGCACGCTGTCGTCGCCGGGCTCGGGGTCGAGCCGGGTCACCAGCCCCGAGCCGTTGGCGAACCGGTCGGCGTCGAACGCGGTCGCCGCCAGCAGCGTCGGCGGCAGCGCGCTCGGCTCGATCACGTCGCCGCTGGTCATCGCCAGCGCGTGGAGCAGCGCGTTCTCGAGCTCGCGCACGTTGCCGGGCCAGCCGTAGCCGCCGAGCACCTCGAGCGTGTCGGCGTGCAGCGTCATCTTGCCGGCGTCGTGCCGGCGCAGCAGCGCCGCGATCAGCTTGGGCAGGTCCTCCTTGCGCTCGCGCAGGGGCGGCACCGCCAGGCTGACCACGTTGAGGCGGAAGTACAGATCGGCGCGGAAGCGGCCGTCCTGGACCGCGCGCGCCAGGTCGACGTTGGTGGCGGCCACCACCCGCACGTCGACCGCGCGGACCTTGTCGTCACCGACCGCGCGCACCTCGCCCTCCTGCAGCGCGCGCAGCAGGCGGACCTGGACCGCGAGCGGCATGTCGCCGATCTCGTCCAGGAACAAGGTGCCACCGTGGGCCTGGACGAACACGCCGGGCCGGGCCGCGACCGCGCCGGTGAACGCGCCGCGCACGTGGCCGAACAGCTCGCTATCGATCAGGCCCTCGGGGATGCCGCCGCAGTTGAGCGCGACGAACGCCTTGTCGCGGCGCGGTGACAGCGCGTGCAGCGTGTGCGCGACCAGCTCCTTGCCGGTGCCGCTCTCGCCGGTGATCAGCACGCTGGCGGTCGAGCGCGCGATCTGGGTGACCATCTTGCGCAGCCGCGCTATCGGCGGGCTGGCTCCGACCAGGACGTCGCGCGAGGTGCTGTCCTCGTCGGACCCGGCCTGGGCCTGGCGGATGAACGCGGCGTGGCGCGCGGCGGCGCCGATCACCTCGTCGAGGGTCTCGGTCTGCGACTTCACCACGTAGTGGAACGCGCCGCCGCGCAGCGCCGCGGTGGCGGTGCCCGCGCTGTCGTCGCCGGTCAACATCACGATCGCGGTGGGGGCGCCCTGCGCGCGCAGCGCGGCCAGCACGTCGAGGCCGCTCATGTCAGCGAGATCGACGTCGAGCAAGATCACGTCGATCGCCTCGGTCCCGACCCGCTGGTGGATCAGCCGGTCGATCTCGGCGCGAGTCCCGACGTGCTCGACCGCGATGCCCTTGGTCGCCATCAGGCGGATCACGAACCGCGCGACCGTGGGATCGTCATCGACGAGCACGACCCGCGGACCTGACGCGACCGGTTCTTCCACCACCTGGGGATAGCTTAGCGAAATTCGGCGCCGCGCGCCGCCGCTGGCCAGCTCAGGTCTTGGCCGGCGCCGGCGTCGGCAGGCGGAGCACGAACTGCGGCCCGTCGGCCAGCCCCTCGTAGCGGACCGAGCCGCCGTGGGCATCGAGCGCCAGCCGGCAGAAGTAGAGCCCGAGCCCGCGCTGACCATCCTTGCCGAGCGCGTACTTCTTGAACAGCCGGGGCTGCAGCGCCGGCGGCACCTGGGGTCCGGTGTTGTGGATCGTGATCTGGACGCCGGTGCGCTCGCCGTCTTCCCAGGGGGTCGCCGCCAGCCGGATCAGGCCGCTGGGGTTGCAATATCGGACCGAGTTGCCGACCAGGTTGTGGATCACGCGCACGATCAGCGCCTCGTCGAAGTGGCCGACCAGGTCGGCATCGCAGGCGACCACGTGGCGGATGTTCCGCCCGATCGACGGCGCGTGCAGCGCCATGACCTCGAGCAGGACCTCGCGCAGCTTGACCGGCGCACACCGGACCCGCAGCGCGTCGTCCTCGAACCGGCCGATGTCGACGAAGTTGGCGACCAGGCCCGACATGCGGCGCAGCGCGCGCAGGGTCGACGTCATCGCCTGGAGATCGTCGCCGGTCACCTCGAGCACCTGCGACAGATACGTGATGTTCGACAGCGCGACCGCGAGGCCGTTGTTGAGATCGTGAGCGAGCAGCGCGGACGCCTCGGCGCCCCACGCCAGCAGGCGGTCGGCGTGGTCGCGCGCCTGGCGGGCATCGATGTAGGCCTGCTGGCTGCGCGCCGACGCGACCACGCGACGCTCGAGCTCGCGGATCGAGATCGGCTTGCTGATGAAGTCGTCGGCGCCGGCATCGAACAGCGCGACCCGGGTCAGCTCCTCGTCGGTGCCGCTCAGGATCGAGACGTGGACCGCCTGGCCGTGGTTCGCCTTGAGGTACTTCAGCACGTCGAGGCCGCTGGTCGGCATGCCGAGATCGATCACGGCCAGGTCGGGCGGCGTCTGCTCGGCCCGGGCGATCGCGGCGGCGCCGTCGTCGGCCTGCATGACCTCGAACCCCAGGCGCGACAGGGCGATGCTGACCGCGCGCCGGACCAGCGGGTCATCGTCGGCGACCAGGACCCGGATCCCGGGGGGAAGGGTCACGCTGGCCGCCAGCGTCGCGGTGGGGTCCCCGGTCACGTCGAGCCCATGATCGCTCGTCGACATGGCTTCGGTCGCGTCCGAATTCACTTTTTTGGTCATTTGCCCCGCCCGTCTCGTCCGCAAGTCTCCGAGATCGGTGAAGTCCGACCCCGTCAGATCCAGCTTCCTCGATGCCGACCACCGCCGCAACCCATCGGCCCGCCTGGCCCCCCTGAATGTCCGCCGCGGCTGGCCGATCCAGGCAAGTGCCCACCAGGAGCATCCCCATGGAAGCGTCCCTCTCCACCGACCCGAGCGGCCACACTTACATCCCGGTCGCGGCGCCGACCTCCGGCTCCCGCCTCGATCCGCTCCAGGTGTGTGACCTCCTGCTCGACGCCGCCCTCGGCAACGAGATCGACACGATCTGGTTCGAGCCGCGGGCCCCCAGCGAGGAGCACTACGATGTGGCGCTCGAGCGCCAGGGCGTGGTCATGGCGGTCGGCACCCTGGACGCCAACCTCGGGGCCGCGGTGATCGCCCGACTGGCGATGCTGGCCGACATCGACCTGATGCTGCGGCGGCCCTCCACCGGCCGGACCTTCGTACGAAGCGCTAGCAATGCCGCCGAGATCGTGGTGACCGTCCGGCCCGGCCGCTCGCTGCGCGCCGAGGTCTTCGTGCGCCGCCAGGGCGCCCGGCCGGTGGTCGCGACCGCGCCGGTCGACCTCGAGCCGGGCACGATGGTCGGTCACTACCGCGTGCGCTGGCACGTCGGGTCCGGCGGCATGGGACGCGTCTATCAGGTCGAGCACGCGACGCTCGGTCGCGCCTACGCGCTCAAGGTGCTCCACGCCCATGCCCGGACGGAAGATCCCGAGAGCAACGCCCGGTTCGTGCGCGAGGCCCGCGCCGCCGCCCGCATCAAGCACCCCAGCGTCGTCGACGTGTTCGACTTCGGCTACCTGGCCGACGGCCGGCCCTACCTGGTCATGGAGCTGCTGCCCGGCGCCAGCCTCACCGACCTGATGGCCAACGGGCCGCTCGAGCCGCGGGTCGGGGTCGCGATCGCCAAGCAGCTCGCGTCCGCGCTCGCCGCCGCCCACGACGTCGGCGTCATCCACGCCGACGTCAGCCCCTCGAACGTGCTGGTCGGCGGCGATCACGCCGCCAAGCTGGTCGACTTCGGCCTCGCGCTCCTGCGCGACGACACCACCCGGCTCGCCACCGACGAGGCCGGCGAGTACGTGCTGGGCACACCGTCCTACATCTCGCCCGAGCAGATCCGCGGCCAGGTCGCGGACGAGCGCAGCGACCAGTACGCCCTGGGTGCGGTCATCTACGAGATGCTGGTCGGCAAGCCGCCGTTCGCCGGCCGCTCGCTGCGCGACCTGTGCCTCAAGCACATCGGGGCCCCGGTGCCCGCGCTGGTGAGCCCGTTCGGCCCGCTGCCGGTCGAGCTGACCCGCACCGTCGAGCGCTGCCTGGCCAAGACCGCGGACCTGCGGTTCGGCTCGATGCACGAGGTCGCGGCCGCCTTGGTCGAGGCCGAGCAGGCCGTGTTCGTCCGCGGCTGGCGACGCTGGCTGAGCACCTGATCCCGCGCGATCCCGGCCCCTGGAGAACCCGATGACCACCCGCCCCGTCGTGCTGTGCGTCGATGACGATCCCGACATCCTCGCCTCGGTCTCGCGGCTGCTGCGCCGCGACGGCCACGAGGTCGTGCTCGCCAACACCCCGGCCGAGGCGCTGGCAGTCCTGTCGACCCGGCCGGTCGACGTGCTGGTCTCCGACTTCGAGATGCCGGACATGAACGGCGTCGAGCTGGCGGTCCGCGCCCGCGAGGTGCAGCCCGAGACGGTCCGCATCCTCTTGACCGGCCGGAACACGGTCGACACCGTCACCGAGGGCATCAACGTCGGCGAGGTCTACCGCTTCATCGCCAAGCCGTTCGAACCCGACACGCTGCGGCGCGAGGTGGCCGCGGCGATCGCGCACCACCAGGAGATCGCGGCGGTGTCACAGGAGCGATCGACCGTGGTGCGCCGCCAACGCCTGGTGGCCGCGCTCGAGACCGATTTCCCGGGCATCACCTCGGTACCGCGGGATGACACCGGCGCCTACCTGCTCGATCCCGAGGCCAGCATGCGTCCGGTCGGACCCGAGCTGGCCGCCGTGGCCGCGCTGATCCGACGTTGACGGGGGGGTCTCAACGAACCCAGGGTCCGGTCGACCCAGGGTGTGGAGAATGATGATGCGGATCGACCCGAGCACCCTGGCTACCTTCACCGACACGCCCTCGACCGAACGCATGGGTGCGCGCGCCGCGCGGATCCGCCAGACGCTCCTGTCCGGGCTGTACACGATCGACCTGGACCGGCTGGCCGGTCGGCTCGTCGGTAATCGCTAGCCGACAGCCGCCGCAACCCGGCCACGAGACCCAGCCGCGCGGGCGGCCGACGTCTCGGAACCGTCGTGGTGCGCAGCCAATGCGCAGGTCGCGCAGGTCAGGCGGCGGCGGCGCGCACCGAGGTCAGCTCTGGCGTGCGCTCGATCTCGGCCCGGAGGCGAACGATCGCGCGGCCATGGAGCTGACAGACGCGCGAGATGGTCACGCCCAGGATCTGGGCGATCTCCACGTAGGTGAGCTCGTCGCCGTAATAGAGCGACAGCAGCAGCACGTCGCGCTCGCCGAGCCGGCCCAGCGCGCGGCGCACGCGGCCGAGGAGCTGGCTGCGCTCGGCCTGCTGGGCCGGCGACGAGGTCTCGCGGTCGGCGGGAAGGTCGATGTCGTCGAGCGCGCCCACCGTGACGTGGATTAGCTGCTCGAGGTCGTTGCGATAGGTCTCGACCGAGACGCCGAGCTTGGCGGCGACCGCCTCGTCGGCGGGCGGGCCGCTGCTGGTCTGCTCGAGCTCGCGGATGGTGGCGCCAACCTTGCGCGCCATCTGGCGAACCCGGCGCGGCATGATGTCGCCACGACGCAGCTCGTCGAGGATCGCGCCGCGGATGCGTTTCTCGGCGAAGACCAGGAACGGCTCCTGGCGGGTCTCGTCGTAGCGCGCGGCGGCCTCGGCCAGGCCGAGCAGGCCGGCGGAGACCAGGTCATCGGTGCAGATCCATGCCGGGCAGCGCCGCGCCATCCGGCGGGCGATGCGCTTGGCGACCTCGACATGCTCGGCGATCAGACGGTCACGCGTGGGTGAACGTGGGGTGGTGGCCGAGCGCGAGGTGGCGTGGGTCATGGGGCGTCTCCTTGAGCGGTGAGGTGACCGCGGCGGCGCCGCGCGCCTCCCGCTCGCTCATCGGCAAGTGCATCCAGCGCGCCAGCCACGCGGGCGAACGCACGCGCCGCGGGAGCGTCGGGGTGTAGGCGGACCAGCGGAACCCCGCGCGCCGCAGCCTCGGAGACCGCGGGGTCGGTGGGAATGGCCGGGAGCGCGGTCAGGCGCAGCTCGAGGAACTGCTCGCTGAGCGCGGTCACGCGCGCGACGATGTCGTCGGCCTGCGCGGCGCTGGTGACCCGGTTGGGCATGATGTACGCGTGGCGTCGGCCATGCTCGCGGACGAGCACCTTCAAGCACGCGTAGGCGGCGGCCATCGACACCGGCTCGGGATCGACGACGATCAGGGTGTCGTCGGCGGCCGCTGCGAACGCGGCCTGGCTGGCGCCGATGCCGGCGGCGACGTCGAGCACGACGGTATCGAAGCGGTGCGAGAGCGAGCGAATCAGCTCGAGCGCCCGGGCCCGGGCCGCGCCGCCCATGGTCGCCAGCGTGTAGCTGCCGTTGAGCGCAGGCAGGAGCTGCAGGCCGTGGGCGGCGACCAGCACGTCCTCGATCGGCGTGCCGGCGAGCGCGTCGAGCAGGCTGTGGGTCGGCGCGACGCCGAGCAGGAGGTTGAGGTCGGCCAGGCCGAAGTCGGCGTCGACCATCAGCGTGCGCGCGCCGCCGGCCGCGTAGGTCGCCGCCAGGTTGACCGCGACCGTGCTCTTGCCGACCCCGCCCTTGCCGCCGGTCACGGCGATCCGCCGCTCGCGTTGCCGGACGACCGGAGGCTCGCCCGAGATGACGCGAAGCGAGGCACGCAGGTCGGTCACGGCCGGCAAAGCTGCAACCGTCACGCCACCGGTAACGCACCGGATCTAGACGGCTTGCGTGCCCGCGCCGCGGTCGGTGTCGGTGGCGTTGACGGTGGCGACGGCCGCCGGCCTGCCGCTACTTCTCGATCTGGTATCGCCGCAACAGGCGTTCGAGCGACTTGGGATGGAGCCCCGCGAGCTCGGCCGCGGCCCGCACCTCGCCGCCGGTGTCCGCGAGCAGATCACGCAGGTACTCGCGATCGAACTCGGCGCGCGCCGTCTCGAGCGGTAGCCGGCCGCGACGACTGCGACGCAGGCTCGCGCGCAGCTCGACCAACCGCGCCAGCGGATCGCCGGTCAGCGCCGCCGGATCGGCGAGCGCGATCGCGCGCTCGACCGCGTTGCGCAGCTCGCGGACGTTGCCCGGCCACGGCTGGCTGCGCAGCTGGCCGAACGCGTCCTCGAGGTGCGGCCGCAGCCAGCCGAGATCACCGCCGGTGCGGCCCAGCACCGCGCGCGCGAAGTGGGCCGCGAGGATCGGGATGTCGTCGGCGCGGTCGCGCAGCGGCGGCACCTCGATCGCGATCACCGCGAGCCGGTAGTAGAGGTCGGCGCGGAAGCGCTCGGTGTCGACCTCGGCGCGCAGGTCGCGATGGGTGGCGGCGATGATGCGGACGTCGACCGCGAGCGGGGTGGCGGCGCCGAGCCGGTGGACGGTGCCGGTCTCGAGCGCGCGCAGCAGCTTGGGCTGCAGCGACAGCGGCAGCTCGCCGATCTCGTCGAGGAACAGGGTGCCGCCGTGGGCCTGCTCGAACACCCCGGCGCGCTCGACCTCGGCGCCGGTGAACGCGCCGCGCAGGTGGCCGAACAGCGCGGCCTCGACCAGCGACGGCGCGACCGCGCCGCAGTCGAACACGACGAACGGCCCGCGCGCGCGCGGCGACGCGCCGTGCACGGCGCGGGCGACCAGGTCCTTGCCGGTGCCGGTCTCGCCGAGGATCAGCATGGTCGACGCCGACGCCGCGGCCCGCCGCGCCACCGCGAACACCCGCCGCATGGCGACCGAGCGCCCGACCAGATCGCCGAACACCTCGTCGGCCGGCAGCGCCTCCTCGCCAGCGCCGCCGAGCGCGCGGATCTCGAGCGCGCTGTCGCCGACCTCGATCACGGTGCCGTCGCCGATGTAGACATCGCGCACGCGCAGGCCGCTGATGGTGGTGCCGTTGGCGCTGTCGAGATCGATCGCGCGCACGCCGCGCTCGTCACCCACCAGGCGCAGATGGAAGCGCGACACCCGGGGATCGGCGAGCACGAGCTGGTTCGACGGGTGGGAGCCGACCCGCACCTCACCTGCACCGATCTCGACCTCGCGCCCGGTGTCCGGCCCCCGGACGACGCGCGCGGCCAGCCGGTCGAAGCGCACGCGCACGACGCCATCGGCCGCGATGATGGTAGTGAGACCTCCGACTGGGCGCGCCACGTGGCATCGTACCGGAACCGATCGGCTCCACGGAACCGTTCGGCTCCGTCTTCGTGGCCGCAACCAATGGGAACTGTACGCACCTGGATCGGAACACGGGTTGCTCTGGGATCCCGGACCGACCGCACTTCTGGTCAGGAGAATCGATGCACCGACAGACCTACATCGTGGCCCTCGCGACTGCGCTCACCGTCCTCGCCACGGCCGGCACGGCCGCCGCCGACAAGAAGCAGCACCGCTTCGTGGGGATCCATCCGATCGCGAAGGGTCACGGCGGCGGCGTCTGCCACATCCAGGCGCCCCACGTCCACGTCTACGCCCCGACCGACGTCAAGGTGCAGTACCGCGACCACGACGGCTACCACCACTTCGTCGGTGATCCGGTCGCCTACGGATGGGACGGCGACAAGCACGCCTACTACGGCCACCACCCGGTACCGGTCGACGTGATCGTCGACGACCGCGAGCACCCGGACATGGAGTACTGCTACCTCGACGGCGCGCACTATCACGCGTGGGCGCCGACCGCCGAGCTCGACCTCGATCTCGAGCTGCGCGGCGACGCGTACTGGTACACCGGGAAGTTCCCCAAGGCCTACGTCGAGGCGCGGCCGGTCTACGATTCGATCGACGTCGTCTATCAGCCGATCGTCTACCCGCGGCCGGCGGTGGTCGTCGACGTCGCGCCGCCCGAGTGGTACGGCCTGGTCGTGGTCGCGCCGGTGGTGGAGGTCCGCGGCCCGCGCCCGCGCGCGCACGTCCAAGGCGCCGCCGTGTTCGAAGCCGGCGTGCGCGTCCACGTGCCGCCACCGCCGACGATCCGGGTCGAGGTCGGCCTGCCGTCGGTCCACATCGGCGTCGGTGGCCACGTCCATGGCGGCTACCGCGGCCACCACCGCGGCAAGTTCAAGCGCGGCAAGCACAAGGGTCGCGGGCACCGATGAGCGCGCGAAGCGCTCGCGCCCTGGGTGTGCTCGCGGCGCTGGCGCTCGGCGCGGCGGCGGGTGCGTGCGACAAGGACGCCAGCAAGACCGGCGGCAGCGACGACACCGCGGTTGCCGCCTGGCGCAAGGCCGGCCTCGAGGTGTCGGCGCTGACCGACGTCGATGCCAAGCCGTACTCGGCCCAGGGCTGCAAGGGCGGCACCGTCAGCGGCGTCGACGTGATCCTGTGCCGGTACGACACCGGCGAGGACGCCAAGGCGGCCGAGGACCCCGCCCTGGCGACCCTGAGCGGCGTCACCGGCGCGGCGCTGGCCAACGGCTCGCGTCTGCTGGTGGTCGCCGACCGCCGCAAGGCGGATCCGACCGGGCGGACGATCGACATCGTCACGAAGACGTTCCGGAAGTAGCGAACGCGCCTCGCGCCTTCGCTCGGGATTGATCGTCAAGGATCGTTCCTTCGCTGACCTGCGGTCAGCTACGTTCACGACCCTTCGACCCTGCTCAGGATCGTTCCTTCGCTGACCTGCGGTCAGCTACGTTCACGACTGGACCGCGCGCGCGGCCTCGCCCAAGATGCCGGCCATGGCGTCGCGCAAGGAGCTCCTGGTCGAGAGTGGCGGCAACGCGGTCACGATCGCGCTCGAGCCGACGTCCGAGGGCGGCTGGCGGGTCGAGGTCGACGGCACGCCGCGGCAGGTCGATGCTCGGCTGATCCGGCCGGGCACCTGGTCGCTGCTGATCGACGGCCAGAGCTACCTGGTCGATCTCGATCCGCGCAAGAAGGGCCTGGCGGCGTCGGTCGCGGCCGCGGCCGGGCCCGCCGAGGCGATGATCACGGTCGAGGATGCCCAGACCCGGCGGCTGCGCCAGAGCCTGGTCACCGGGCCGGCCGCGCGCGGCGAGGAGGTCCGGGCCCCGATCGCTGGCAAGGTCGTGAAGATCCTGTGCGCGGTCGGCGAGGAGATCGCCGTCGGCCAGAGCATCGCGGTGCTCGAGGCGATGAAGATGGAGAACGAGATCGCCGCCGAGCGGGGCGGCACGGTCAAGGAGATCCTGAAGGTCGCGGGCCAGTCGGCCGAGTCGGGCGAGCTCCTGCTCGTCCTCGTGTAATCCAACGCCGGTTTGCCCGTCGCCGCCGCTGCGTGCTATGAGCGCGACAACACCCGTGGCCTACCGATCGTTCGCCGACGTCCTGGCCGACAAGAAGATCCTGGTCTGTGTCGGCTCGGGTGGCGTCGGCAAGACCACCACCGCCGCGGCGCTGGCGCTGGCCGGTGCCCGGGCCGGCAAGCGGACGCTGGTCATCACGATCGACCCGGCCAAGCGGCTGGCGAGCTCGCTCGGCCTGGCCGCGCTCGGCCACGAGATCCAGGAGGTCGCGCCCGAGCTGGTGCGGGCCGGCGCGCCCGGCGCTGGCTCGCTGTCGGCGATGATGCTCGACCAGAAGCGCGCCTTCGACGAGATGGTCGAGAGCCACGCCAAGGATCCCGAGGCGGTGAAGCGCATCCTCGCCAACCCGGTCTACGTGCAGATCTCGGGCTCGCTGGCCGGCAGTCAGGAGTACGCGGCGATGGCG
Organism: Kofleriaceae bacterium; assembly: GCA_046597055.1. GTDB lineage: Bacteria > Myxococcota_A > Polyangia > Haliangiales > Haliangiaceae > UBA2376. The sequence continues at coordinate 15,147 of JBKJLC010000235.1, forward strand.
AAGCTCCACGAGCTCGACACCACCGGCCGCTTCGACCTGATCGTCGTCGACACGCCCCCGACCGCGCACGCCCTCGACTTCCTCGACGCGCCCGGCAAGCTCACCGAGGCCATCGACTCGCCGGCGATCGAGTGGTTCCGCAAGCTGCAGGGCGGCGGACGCTCGGGCTGGTCGGTGCTCGGCAAGAGCGGCTCGTTCGTGCTGGCCCGGCTGGCCAAGTTCGTCGGCTCGCAGTTCCTCGACGATCTCGGCGTGTTCTTCGCCGAGTTCAACGACATCCTCGGCGGATTCCGCCAGCGGGCCGAGGGCACCTTCGAGCTCCTGCGCCAGCCCAAGGTCGGGTTCGTCCTGGTCTCGTCGCCCGAGCCGATGGCCCTGCGCGAGGCGCTCTACTTCCACGAGCGCCTGGTCACGTCCAAGATGCCGCTCGCCGGCTTCGTCGTGAACCGCGTGCACGTGCGGCGCCCGGTCAAGACCACCCCGGGTGACGTCGAGCGCATGCTCGCCGCCGAGCCGGCCGTCGCCGGCCTGGGCCTGTCCGCCACCAGCCTGCGCATCGCGGCCGAGGCGCTGGTCGCCGCCCACGCCGAGCAAGAGGTGCTGGCCAAGGTCGACGCCGAGGCGGTCGGCAAGGTCCGCGCCGCCGCCGGCCCCGACGCGCTGATCGTCCCGGTGCCGCTCGCGCGCGAGGACGTACACGACGTCGACCGGCTGATCGCGCTGGGCCTGCTGATCACCGCGCCGCCGCGCACGGCGTAGGCCGCAGCCGGCCGCGGGGGGCTGGCGGATCGGGCGGCGTCGGGGCGGTCGGGAACGACGCGTCCACCCCGCGCTCGCCCCCGGCCTCACCTCACCACGCCCTCACGCACCACCCCCGGCCGCCGTCCCAGCCACACGCACCACGACGGCGTGCACCGCAGCACGTCCCAGCCGAGCTCGGCCGTCGTCAGCCGCGCCACGTCGGTTGGCTGCCGCGGCGCGCCGGCCGCCGCCAGCAGGTACACCCGCTCGATCCCGTCCGCCGCCGACACCAGCGGCGGCTCGCCGCCGACCAGCTGGGTCCGGCACCCGGCATACCAGCCCACCTGCGGACGCGTCCCGGTGTAGACGATGCACCGCCGCCCGGCCACATCGTCCCCGACCTGCCGCGCGGCCTCGGCGAGCGGGCCGTGCAGGGTCCGCCGGTGGCCGAGTCGCACGTGGACGACGACCAGCGCGGCGACCACGCTGGCCAGCGCCAGCACGGTCGTCACGGCCCGCAGGCGCACCCGCGTCGGCGCCGACAGCCACCCGGCGCCGACGATCGCGAGCACGGTCGTCGCGAAGAAAACGTAGCGCGGCTCGCCGTGGGCGCGGGCGCCGAGGAGCACCCCCTGCGCGAGCGCGACGAGCACCAACAGCCGCCGCACCCGACCGCTCGCCATCGCGGCGCCGCCGCGCCGCCACGCATGCAACCCGACCGCGGCGCCGAGCCCGACGACCACGCCCATCAGCGGCCCGGCCAGCGCCCACGGCCACCGGGTCGCGTAGTAGATCAGCCCCTCGCCCGGGTAGATCTGGTTGGCGGCGTCGGACGCGATGCGCAACACGCCGAACGCCGACCCGGTGCGCGCCGCGCTCCACAGCAGGAACGGCCCGAGCAACGCGATCGTCGCCGTGCCCGCGAGCACGATCGCGCGCCGACGCGTCGGGTAGACCAGCGCGGCCCCGGCGAGGATCGCGGCCACGGTCGGCGCCGAGCCGTAGCGGACGTACACGGCGAGCGCCGCCAGCACCGCGATCGCGAGCCACCGGCCCGGACCCGCGCGAGGGCGCTCGGCGTCGTCGGTGATCAGCAGCACGATGGCCAGCAGGAGCGCGGCGGTCGGGATGTCGGACAGCGCCTCGAACGCGCGCACCAGCCAGGGCGCAGCACCGACCTGCAGGAGCACCGCGAGCCCGGCCGTACGCGGGCCCGCCCAGCATCGGGCCGCCCGCGCGACCAGCGCGAGATACCCGAGCGCGAACCCGACGAACGGCGCCCGCACCAGCCAGTCAGCGCCGCCGGCGGCCACGCCCGGGACGGCCAGCACGCGCATCCCGACCGACCGATACAGCGGGTACGGATCGACGTCGGCGACCAGGAGGCCACGGGCGCCGAGCGCGTACTGGGCCTCGTCGTTGCCGAGCGGGCTCGGCCGCGCGAGCACGCTGATCGCGGCGAGCGTCAGCAGCGCCGCGACCGCGGGTGTCAGCCAGCGCGCGGTCAGGAGCGCGTCGAGACGCGGGGGCCGGGGCGCCGACGTCATGCGCGGCTCAGAGCGGATCGTGGCCGGGCGCGACCACGACGGGCCACTGCCAGCCCCCGGCCAGGAGCTCGCGCCAGCCGGTCAGGCTGGCGCCGGTGACGATCACGACCCGACGGCCGCGCCGCTCGGCGGCGGTGATCCGGCCGTCGCTGCCGAGCCAGCGGACGTGGCCGGTCGCGGTCGCGAGCCGGGTGCCGACGACCATCTCGTCGAGCGCGGCGCCGAGCGCGTCCCAGAACTCGACCGCGTCGAGGTCGGTGTCCCAGGTGGTGACCGCGACCGCGCTGGTGCCGGCCGGGAACGCCGCGGCGCTGGCGCCGCCGTAGAGCGCGACCCGATCACCGCCCCACCCGGCCACGGCCGACCCCGCGGTGGCGGCGCCCACGCCGTGGGTCTCGAGGAAGCGGGCCCAACCGGCCTCGCCCCACACGTCATGATGAATCGTCCGGGAACCGGACGTCGCCGGCGGCGGCCCGGCGGTGATCTGATCGGGCCGCTCGTCCGCCAGGTACAGCTCGGGGTGCAGGATCTGCTCGGTCGAGCGCGGCGGGTGCTTGAACGCCTGGTCGACCCGGGTCCACGGGTGGACCCGGCGCAGGTGCGCGACGAACCTCGCGCCGGCCTGGTACGGAAAGACCAGCGACTGCCGCACCAGCAGCGGCGCCTGGCCGAGCAGGTCGTCGCCGCCCTCCAGGTTTGCCGTCAACATGCGCACCAGCAGCTCGTTGCCCCACGGCGCCGGCTGGCCCTGCTCGGCCAGCGTGTACTCGAGCATGAGGACGACGCCGTCGCCCTCGACCAGGGCCTGGCGCGCTGCGGTGGCGTCACCGTCGCCCTCGACCTCATCCATCCACTTCTCGAGCCCGAAGTGCTGGTCCTGCAGCGCGTGGTCGATCTCGTGCGCCATCACCATGTCGGCCCAGGTCTGGTCGAAGTCGGGGCGGACCGTGATGTAGAGCTTCTGCTCCCTGGGGTCGTAGAAGCCGGCGATCTGCTCGGTCATCAGGTCGAGCATCAGCGCGTCGAGATCGGTCGCCATCGGGACCAGGCCCCATCGCTTGAGCGCGGCGGCCTCGGCGGCGCGTTCGGCCGGCGCCTGATCCTCGTCGCGGCTCGCGACGATCCGCTTGCGCAGGTCGTCGTGGCTCATCACGCCCTTGGCGATCGGACGCTTCATCTTCAGCCCGCGCAGCCGGGCGACCTTGCGGGCGATGCCGTCGGCGCGCGCGGCCAGGTGCTTGCTCCAGTCGCCGCCGGCCGGCTGGGTCGCGCGCGCGTCGTCGGCGCGCGCCCCGCCCGACACCGCCAGGAAGCCGGTGGCCGCGGCGAGCACCACGCCGAGCGCCACCGTGAGCTGCGACCAACGGCGGCGACGCGGCATCGTCCGCGCAGCCTACAACGATCGCGATGCGTGCGCTCTCGTCATGCGGTGGCCGTGCGCGCGGGCACCGCCACGATCAGGTCGCGCCAGGCGGGGCCTCACCGGGAGCCGGCGCCGGCACGTCGACCGCCCCGCTCTTGACCAGCTTGCGCGCGACGATCCCGGAGATCAGGGCGCAGATCAGGCCGCCGGTCCACCCGGCCAGCACGTCGGTCGGGTAGTGAACCCCGAGGTAAACCCGGGTCGAACCGATCAGCACCGCGAGGAACACGCTGACGACGACCGAGAACACCCGGAGTGGCCCCTGCGGCAGCACCCGCGCGAGCAGCACGCCGAGCGTCAGGTACAGCGCGGTCGACATCATCGAGTGACCGCTCGGGAACGACAGGCCGTGCGGGAGGTCGATGTGGCTGACCACCGACGGCCGGGGCCGCTCGTAGAGGAGCTTCAGCGCCGTCATCAGGCCCGCGGTGGCGGCGGCCGACACCCCGACCAGGATCGCGTAGCGCGCGCGGCGCGCCAGCAGCAGCGCGATCACCGCCAGGGTCGAGAACAGCCCGATGATGGTGCCCGAGCCCAGCGCCGAGAAGTTCAGCATCATCGCCTCGACCCAGGGCGGGCCGACCGGATCGTCGGGCGCGGACCGCACCGCGAGCAGGATCCGCTCGTCGAACGCCTGGAGGTCGAGCTCGGCCACCTCGTCGCCGAGCCACAGGAACAGCATGATGAGGACCCCGAGCGCGGCCAGCTCCGCGAACAGCCGCAGGTCGGCGTCGCGCAGCCAGGGCACACGGGCGGTCAGCGCCGCGCGGATTGCCATCACCAAGCCTAGCCCGGACCTGCGAACGCGCTCCTCCGAGGGGCACGATGACGCGCGATCCCTGGCGAATCCTGCCTGCGCGCGCGCCGGCGCGCGGCCTCGCGGTCGAGGCCAGCTCACCGGCGGACCCCGTGCTAGCTTGCGCCGCTTGTCGTCGGTCCGCGATCTCGTTCGTGCCAGCGCGAAGGGCCCGGTGCTCCTGCACGGGGCCACCGCGCCGTACGCGGCGTACGTCGCCGCGCGCCTGGCCGAGGCCGGCCCGGTGATCGTGGTCGCGGCCGACGATGCGATCGCCGCGACCGTGGCCGAGGACGTCGGGTTCTTCGGCATCGACGCCGCCGCCCTGCCCGCGCCCGAGACCTCGCCGTACGCCGAGCTGGCGCCCGATCGCGCGGTGCTGGCGGCGCGGCTGGCCGTGCTCTACCGGCTCGCGCGCGGCGGCGACCGCACGCCGCGGGTGGTCGTCACCTCGGCGGCCGGCCTGATCCGGCGCACGATGCCGCCCGCCGAGCTGCTCGAGCGCGCGCTGACCCTGGTGCCGGGCCAGGCCGTCGATCGCGACGCGACCGCCGCGGTCATGGTCGCCGCTGGCTACGCGCGGGTCCCGGTGGTCGAGGACGCCGGCACCTTCGCCGTCCGCGGCAGCGTGATCGACATCGCGACCCCGCTCCTGCCCTACCCGGTGCGGGTCGAGCTCGATGGCGACGTGGTCGAGTCGCTCCGCCTGTTCGACCCCGGGACCCAGCGGACGCTGCGGACGATCGACCGGGTCGAGCTCCATCCGGTGCGCGAGACCATCGTCACCGGCGGCGCCGACTGGCGCACCGCGATCCGCGACGCCGCCGACGCCGTCCATCACCCGTCGCGCGCGACCCGCCAGCTGCTCGAGCAGGTCACCACCGGCGACTTCGTCGGCATCGACGTGCTGACCCCGGCGTTCCACGCGGCGATGGCGCCGGTCTGGACCTACGCGCCGGCCGGCGCGACCTGGCTGTGGTGGGACCCCGACGCGACCCTGGCCGCCGCCGACGCCGAGCTCCAGGATGCCGCCGGGCGCCACGGCGAGCGGGTCGCCCACCGCCAGGTGACGTTCCCGCCCGAGGCCCACTACGTCTCGCGCGGCGAGCTGGTCGAGCGCCTGACCCGCGATCCGCGCCGGGTGGTGCTGCCGACCCTCGAGCTGTCGGGCGATCCGCGCGGCGACGGCGCGACCAGCCTGCGGGTCAACCTCGACGATCTGCGGCCGCTGCGGAACGAGCTGGAGCGCCACCGGGTCCAGCACGACGACCACCTGGCCGAGCCGCTCGCGCGCGCGGTCGCCGGCTGGCGCGCCGACGGCATGGCGGTCACCTTCGCGGCCGACGCCGCCGGCCGCGCCGATCGCCTGTGCGGCCTGCTCGAGGGGTATGGCATCCCGTGCGATCGGGTCCCCGCGTTCGCCGCGACCACCATGCCCGGTCATCCTGAGCGAAGCCGCGCAGCGGCGGAGTCGAAGGAAGGCGCCCAGGTCGTGATCGCGGCCTTGTCGGCTAGCTTCGCCAGCCGCGCCGACGGCGTGGCGGTGGTCGCCGCCGGCGACGTGCTCGGCATCAAGCGGTCGGCGCCCAAGCAGCGCAGCCAGGCCAAGCGCGCCCGCGACGCGCTGCTCGGCGGCGTCGCCGACTTCTCGCAGCTCGCGCCCGGCGACTTCCTGGTCCACCAGCTCCACGGGGTCGGTCGCTACCGCGGCCTGGTCAAGCTGCCGATCACCGGCGCCGGCGGCGCCGCCGCGCTCGACTTCCTGCACCTCGACTACGACGGCGGCACGCTGTACCTGCCGGTCTACCGGCTCGGCGAGGTCCAGCGCTACGTCGGCGAGGGCGGCCTGGCGCCGCGGCTCGACAAGCTGGGCGGCCTCACCTGGGAGAAGGCCAAGAGCAAGGTCTCGCGCGCGGTCGCGGCGCTCGCCGAGGAGCTGCTCCAGCTCTACGCCCAGCGCGCCGCCATGCCCGGCCACCGGTTCCCGCCGCCCGACGAGATGTACCGCGAGTTCGAGGCCGCGTTCCCGTACCAGGAGACGCCCGACCAGGACGCCGCGATCGCCGCGGTCGCCGACGACATGGAGAGCAGCAAGGCGATGGATCGCCTGGTCTGCGGCGACGTCGGCTACGGCAAGACCGAGGTCGCGCTGCGCGCGATCTTCAAGGCCGCGCTCGCCGGCAAGCAGGCCGTGCTGCTGGCGCCGACCACGATCCTGGTCGAGCAACACGCGCGCACCATGACCGAGCGGTTCGCGTCGTGGCCGGTCCGGGTTGGCAAGCTGTCCCGGTTCCAGACCAAGAACGAGCAGCTCGCCACCATCCGCGGTATCGCCGACGGGTCGCTCGACGTGGTGGTCGGCACCCACCGGGTGCTGTCGCCCGACGTCCGCTGGAAGGACCTGGGCCTGGTGGTCATCGACGAGGAGCAGCGGTTCGGCGTCACCCACAAGGAGCGCCTGAAGAAGCTGCGCACCCACATCGACGTCCTGACCCTGACCGCGACGCCGATCCCGCGCACGCTGCACCTGGCGATGACCGGGATGCGCGACCTCTCGATCATCGCGACCCCACCGGCCGATCGCCGGGCGGTGCGCACCTTCGTCGCCACCGTCGACGAGGCGCTGATCAAGGGCGCGATCGAGCAGGAGCTGGCCCGCGGCGGCCAGATCTACTTCGTGTGCCGCCACATCGGCGCGCTGGCGAGCACCAAGCCCAGGAAGGCCGGCCAGGGCGCGGGCGACGACGGCCCGGTGGTGCGGGCCCGGAACGAGGATCCGTCGCTGCACGAGTGGGCGGCGCTGGTCCGCCGGCTGGTCCCGCGGGCCCGGGTCGGCATCGCCCACGGCGAGCTGCCCGCCGACGAGCTCGAGGAGGTGATGGTCCAGTTCGTCAAGGGCGACCTCGACCTCCTGTGCTCGACCACGATCGTCGAGAGCGGGCTCGACATCCCGCGCGCCAACACGATGTTCGTCGCCCGCGCCGACGCGTTCGGCCTGTCGCAGCTCTACCAGCTGCGCGGTCGCATCGGCCGCTCGCGCGAGCGCGCCTACTGCTACCTGCTGGTGCCGTCGCCCGATGCCCTGACCGAGGAGGCCCGGCGCCGGCTCGAGGCGCTCCAGCGCTTCACCGAGCTGGGCGCCGGCTTCCAGATCGCGTCCGCCGATCTCGAGATCCGCGGCGGCGGCGAGCTGCTCGGCGCCAAGCAGTCGGGCTCGATCGCGGCGGTCGGCTTCGAGCAGTACATCCGCATGCTCGAGGAGGCGGTCGCCCAGCTGCGCGGCCAGCCGATCCACCACCCGATCGATCCCGAGCTCACCCTCGAAGTGCCCGGCTACATCCCCGACGACTACGTCCCCGACACCGGCCAGCGCCTCGATCTCTACAAGCGGCTGTCCGCGGTCGACGACGAGGACGAGGTCCGGGTCCTGCTCGAGGAGATCGTCGACCGGTTCGGCCCGCTGCCGGGCGAGGTGCTGCTGCTGGCCGACCTGATGGTGGTCAAGGCGCTGGCCCGCCGCCTGGGCGCGACCGCGGTCGAGCTGACCCGCAGCCGGCTGGCGATCGCGCTCGGGCCGTCGTCGACGGTCGTCACCACCGGGCTGCCCAGGCCGTGGCGGCTGGAGCGAGACGGCCGCCTGCACGCGCCGTTCACGGCCGACGACGCCAGGGCGCCGGCCGAGGCCGCGAGGCGACGCTTGCAGGCGCTGCTCGCGCGTGGTACCTGAGCAAAAAGCCGAGTCGCGAAAGGTAGTTATGCGTATCGTCACACTGTCGCTGCTGTCGATCCTGTCATTCGGCGGAGTCGCGACGCTGGTCGCCGGCTGCCAGGAAGACAACAAGGCGAGCCGCGCCAAGAAGGCCGGGGCCCAGCCCGCGCAGGCCGGGACCGATCTCAACCTGGCGCTCGCCAAGGTCGACGACGTGACGATCACCGTCGGGGAGCTGCAGGAGCGGCTCAACCGGCAGTCGCCATACATCCGCGCTCGCTACACCTCGCTCGAGCAGAAGAAGGAGTTCCTCGACAGCCTCGTCCGCTTCGAGGTGCTGGCCAAGGAGGCGCAGCGCCGGGGCTTCGACAAGGATCCGGAAGTGGTCCGGACCATGAAGCAGGTGATGATCCAGAAGCTGATGAAGGACGAGTTCGAGACCCGGGTGACGCCCGAGTCGATCACGGACGCCGAGATCAAGGCCTACTACGACGGCCACCTCGACGAGTTCGTGAAGCCGGAGGAGGTCCGCGCCTCGGGCATCGTGGTCAAGACCAAGGCCCAGGCCGAGCGGGTCGCGGCCGAGGCCGCCGGCGACGCCGGCAAGACCAACAAGAGCTTCCGCGACCTGGTCACGACCTACTCGTCGCACGAGGACACCAAGCAGCGCGGCGGCGACCTCCGCTACATGACCGCCGCGACCAAGGACTGGCCCAAGCCGGTCAAGGACGCCACGTTCGCGCTGGCCAACACCGGCGACGTGTCGGGCGTGGTCGACGCCGGCGACGGCACGTTCTGGGTGCTCAAGCAGACCGGGCGCCGCAAGGCGATGACCCGCAACCTCGAGGACGCCGCCCAGCAGATCCGCAACAAGCTCTATCGCGAGAAGCGGGTCGAGACCCAGAAGCAGTTCATCGCGGCGCTCGAGGCCAAGGCCAAGGTCGTCGTCGACGAGGCCAACCTGGGCAAGGTCCGCATCGACACCTCGACCGGTGGCGGCGGCGACCCGCATGGCGAGACCCTGCCGATGCCCGACCTGACCAATCCGCCGGCCGAGGCGCCCTCCGCCATGCCGCCCCCGGTGGCGCCGCCGACCACTCCCGCGCCGCCCGCTGGCAAGTGACCGGACAACCCACCGCCGCTCCTGGCAGTCTCACCGTCGAGCCCATCATGCGCCGTCTCCTCGCCAGCCTCGTGACCGTCCTCGTCGCCACCGCGCTCACGGCGCCGGCGTTCGCCCAGCCGAAGCGCTCGGATCCCAAGCGGACCCGGCGGGCGTACGTCATCGATCGCGTGGTCGCGGTCGTGAACGACGCGGTGGTGCTCAACAGCGAGCTCGAGGTCCGCATGGTCCCGTACCTCGCCGACGTCGAGAACATGCCCGATCTCAAGGAGCGGGCGCGCCGGACCGAGAAGCTGCGCGGCCAGGTCCTCGACGAGATGGTCAACGAGGAGCTGATCTTCCAGGCCGCGACCGAGGCCCACATCGAGATCGAGGCCAAGGAGCTCGATGCCGCGGTCAAGGACGTCCGCGAGCAGAACAAGCTCGACGAGGCCGGCTTCCAGCAGGCGCTGACCGCCCAGGGCTACACCCTCGGCCAGTACCGCCAGGACATGCGCCGGCAGCTGACCCGGCTCAAGGCGATGAACCAGCTGGTCGCGCCCAAGGTCACCATCACTGACGACGAGGTCCGCGCCCGCTACGACCAGATGCAGCGGCGCTCGGAGGCGGTCAGCGCGGTGCGGCTGTCGCACATCCTGTTCGCGCTGCCCGAGCGGCCGAGCGAGGCCGAGATCGCCGGGGCCAAGGCCAAGGCGGCGGCGGCGATGACCCGGGTCAAGGCCGGCGAGCCGTTCGCCAAGGTCGCCAGCGAGGTCACCGAGGACGAGGGCACCAAGGCCGGCGGCGGCGAGCTCGGCTGGATCGAGCGCGGCTCGCTCGACCCGGCGTGGGAGTCGGTCGTGTTCGGGATGGACAAGGACGACGTCCGCGGTCCGATCAACGGCCCGACCGGCCTGCACGTCTTCTTCGTCGCCGAGGTCAAGCGCAACGACATGAAGACCTTCGACCAGCTCAAGGAGCAGCTCCGGGGCGAGCTACGGCGGCGCGAGATGGAGAAGCAGACCAACCAGTGGATCGAGGAGCTGCGCAAGAAGGCGTTCCTCGACATGAAGCTGTAGCGTCCGCGGGCCCGAGTAGGCCCAGCTCGCACCCGCGCGGTGACGCGTGGGGTAGCCGGCACCCGCCGACGCCTGCCCGAAAGTCCGGCATCATCGGGCTGGTCTCGGCGCGTGGCCGACCTACAATCGGGTCAGGAGCACGCCTTGGCCGACAATCGACGATCTTCCAGCCGCCACAACGTCGATGTGCCCTGCACGTTCTCGGACGGCGTGAAACCGGGCCCGACCGAGACCCGCATCACCAACATGTCGGTGGGCGGCGCGTTCGTCTCGTACGGGCGCCTGCCGATGGGCCAGCGCGTCCACGTGAGCTTCCGGGTCCCGACCCAGGAAGACCCGATCGCGATCGGCGCGGTCGTCCGCTGGGCGACCGACCTGGGCGTCGGCGTCTCGTTCGACGGCATGCGCCCGAAGGATGTATGGGCGCTGTCAAAGTACTTCGACACGCTGTGATCGCTGCCTGCGGGCTGGCGCCGGTCCTCGTCGCGCCCGCGGCGTGGGCGGATTCGCCGGTGCGCGCGACCCCGGTCGCGCCGGTCGCGCCGGTCGCGGTGGTCGCCGTGGTCGATGCCCGCGCGCCGTCGCCGCAGGCCGAAGCCAGCCACGCGCGCTTCGTCGCCGCGCTGGCCGCGGTCAACGGCGTCGCCGTGATCACCGACGAGCGGGCCACGGCGCTGGCCGGGCGGGTGGTGGATGCCGACGATCGGCTCGCCGCCGAGGCGCTGGCCGAGGCCCGCGACGGGTTCGGCGCGCTCGACTGCGGGCGGGCCCGCCCGGCCGCCGAGGACGCGGTGCGGCTGCTCGCCGGCCGCCAGGCGGCGGGCCTCGACGAGGGGCCGCGGCTGACCGCGGCCTGGACCTACGTGCTGCTGTGCGCCGAGCGCGACGGCGATCCGTCGGCGGCGCGGGCCGCGGCCGATCGGCTACGCGCGCTGGGCGGGAGCCCGGGGGTGCCCGCCGATCTTTGGGCGAAGTATCCGGACATCGACGTCACCGTCGACCGCGACATCGTCGCGCTCACGGTCACCGGGCCGGCCGGCGCGACGATCTGGGTGGATCACACCCGGGTCGGCCCGGCGCCGGTGACCACCTTCGTCGCCGCCGGCAAGCACCTGATCGCCGCCGCCACCGGCTCGGTGCGGGGCTCGACCGTGGTCACCGCCCACGCCAAGCCCGCGACCGTGGTGGTGCCGGTCGAGGAGCGCCGCGCGCGCTTCGCCGGCATCGCCGGGCAGGTCGCGGCCTGGCAGGTCGGCGACCCGCCGACCGCGGTCGAGCTCACCGAGGTGATGGCGGCGCTCGAGGTCCGCTTCGTGGTCGTGCTCGGCGCCGGCAACGAGGCCGCGCTGTGGGTCCGCGCGCCCCGCTCGCCGACCGTGCAGCGGGTCGCCCGGGGCTCGCTCGACAACCCGCTCGCGGTCGGCAACGCGGTGGTCGAGCGGGCGAGCTACTGGACCGAGGGCGGCCCCGATCCCGACCGCCCGCTCCTCACCGAGACCGACCACCCCGAGCCGTCGCGGGCCGACGGACCGACCCAGTGGTGGATCTACGCGGCGATCGGCGGCGCGCTCGCCACCGGCGCCCTCACCCTCTACGCGCTGGAGGCCGGCACCGACCAGCAGCGCATCGAGCTCGACTTCTGATGAAGCGCCTCCTCACCACCCTGCTCGTCCTCGGCGCGCTGCTCGGGTTCCCCGGCCGCGCCCACGCCGAGCGCCTGCCGATCACGGTCGACCGGGGCCAGATCGTCGTGCACGCCGCCGCCGGGCTGGGCGCCGAAGCGGCCGGGCTCGCCGATCGAGCGGTCGACACGCTGCCCGCGATCGCCGAAGACCTGCAAGACCTGCCCGGGCCGCGTCGGATCGAGATCCGCCTGGTCCACGACTCCGCCGATCTCCCGTCGGTGGCACCGCCCGGGCGGGGCGCGCCGCGCTGGGCCGCCGGCGTCGCCTATCCCGACGCGGGGGTGGTCGCGGTCGCGATGCGCCGCGGCGCGAACGTGCACGACGTCGTCAAGACGCTCGACCACGAGCTGGCCCACCTCGCGCTCGGCGCGGCGATCCCCGACGCGCCCCGCTGGCTGCACGAGGGCTTCGCCTGGCAGCACGCCACCGATCTCGATCTCGCGCGCGCCGAGACCCTCACCGGCATGGCGTGGTTCGGCGGCGTGATCCCGATGGACGAGCTCGAGGCCGGCTTCCCCGCCGAGGAGCTGCCGGCCTCGCGCGCCTACGCGCAGAGCTACGACTTCGTCGGCTTCCTGGCCCAGCGCGGCCGCTGGGCCGACGCCAACGACGACGGCGATCGCTGGCCGTTCCGCCGGTTCCTGCGCGCGCTGGCGCACGGCGCCACCGTCGACGACGCGGCGCTCGAGGCCTACGGGGTCCCGATCGACCAGCTGTTCCTCGAGTGGAAGGCCGACCTGGTCCGCCGCTACCTCACGGTGCCGTCGAGCGTGTTCGCATCGGTCCTGTGGATCTTCGCCGCGGTGCTGCTGGTGATCGCCTATTACCGCCGCCGCCACCGGACCCGCGCCCAGATCGCGCGCTGGTCACGCGAGGAAGCGGCCGCCGACCGGACCCGCGAGGAGCGCGACCGCCGCCCGCTCCAGCCGATCGTACGCCTGCGTGTCCCGCCCCACGTGCCATGGCCGGGCACGACCGATCCGCTCGACGAGCGCACCGAGCGCGAGGGCGACCTCGAGGACCTGCGCACGCGCTACCCCGACGCCGTCGTCGGCGACGGCCCCGGCGACGACGAACCGGCCGAAGACGGCGACGAGCCCGCGCCCAAGCCACCGCGCTGGATCAACTGACCCGGCCAGCCATTCCGGTTCCAGCGCTGCGTGGATCCGGTGCTTCGCCCTGCTCGCCGTGGTCCAGGTGGCCGGCGAAGGACGCGCCGTCGCGCCGACCCTGCGCGCCGACGCTCGCTCGCTGACGAGGTCTCGAAGCGCGCTGCCATCGCGGAATCTGCGAGCGATCCGCCGGGGCTGCCCTCCCGCGCGCGATTCACACGGCGCCGGAAGCGCACGGTCGTCGCTCGGGCTTTACGGACCCGAGGCCGCCTGTGAGCCACCACCACCGTTCCCGGTCCGGATGGGTCGTCAGCTCCGGAACACGCCGTGCACCCACCCGTCTCGATGCTGCGTCGCCGCGCCGAGCTGCTCGAGCGCCCGCATGACGCACCAGTCGAGCATCGTGAGCCGGGTGCCGCGAAGCAAGATCAACGCGCGCCCTGCGATCCCGGGGTTCAGCTCCAGCTCGGTCACCGCCCTGCCGGCCCGGACCATGATGGCCGCGCCGCGATGGATCTCGATCGCGACGGGTGGCCCGACGAAGGCCTCGATGGCGACGCCGATCGCCTCGACCGGGGGCACGGCACCGGCGGGAAAGTCGAACATCATCGCGGCCTGCATTCCGCGAGGCTAACGCACCGAAGTCCGGTCGCGCCACGCCTTCCGAGGGCCCGAGAGGTCGAAGGGCGCCCTCCAGCCGGAGGCGGGCAGCCTACGCCGGGTGGACGTAGACGAAGTCGGACGGTGGCTCGAACCGGTAGCCGTCCTCGGTGACGCGGATGATCTCGGCGCCGTCTTCGCCGAGCAGGCGGCGGATGCGCATGATGTTGGTGAACAGCGCGGCGTCGTGGCGCAGCGGGTGGTAGGCGACGTTCCACACGGTCTGCACGATCTCTTCTTTCGAGAAGGTGCGGTTGGGCGCGGCCGCGAACAGGAACAGCAGCTTCTTGAGCAGGCTGCGACGGCGCAGGTCGGCGAGCTCGGTGCCCTTGCGCCAGATGGTCTCGCGGACGGCGTCGACCGCGAGGGTCCGGGTCGACAGGCGCAGCACCTCGGGGTCGGCGTCGGCGATCTCGCTGACCAGGCCGGCAGCGTCAACGATCCGGAACGGGCGGATCGCGGTCAGGCCGAGGTCGGTGAGCAGGCGGCCGGCCGCCTCGATCGCGTGCTGGGTCATCGCGGCGGCCGCGCCCGAGCCGCCGACGGCGTAGGGATCGCCGCCGGTGATCGCATCGAGGGCGGCGGTCGCCGCCAGGCGCTCGACCGGCAGCCCGGCGTGCTGCGCGAGATCGGCAGCGTCGCGCGCGTAGGTGGCGGCCGAGGTGAGGTCGCCGTCGTCGCGGGCGAGCGAGGCGAGCGCGAGCAGCGCGTGGGCGCGCGACCGGATCAGCCCGGCGACCGCGGCCTCGCGGGCCGCGCGGCTGGCCTGGGCGCGGGCGCCGGCGCGATCGCCCTTGGCGAGCTCGAGGCGACAGCCGACCACGAGGGCCTCGGCCAGATCCGCGGCGCGGCCCGAGCGCTCGGCGGCGGCGGCGACCCGGCGGGCGGCCGACAGCGCGCGCCCGATGTCGCCGGCGGCGGTGGCGACCCGCGCCTCGGCGAGATCGCGCTCGAGCTCGCTGACCAGCTCGTCGGAGCCGGCGCTGCGGCCGGCGTCGACCGCGCCGGCGCGCTGGCCGGAGGCGGCCCGGGCCTCGGCCGACAGCTGGGCGGCGCGGACCGCCGAGCTGGCCGGGAGCGCCTGCGAGGCGGTGAGGCGCTCGAGCGCCTCGCGGGCGCGATCGAGGCGCATCTCGCCGAGATCGACCGCGGCCAGCACGACCGACGCGCGATCGGCGAGCGCGGCCAGGCCGAGCCGGGTCGACTGCGAGCGGGCCGCGGTGGCGAGCTCGGCCGCGCGCGACAGATCGCCCCGGCGCATCTCGACCTCGGCCAGCGACAGCTCGGCCAGGAGCGCGCCCAGCTCGTCGCCGCGAGCGCGGCGGGCGACCACGTTGGCCGACAGCCGGCGCACCGCGCCCTCGCAGTCGCCGTGCATCAGGTCGAGGGCGGCGCGGGTCTCGTTGATCTGCTCGACCACCGGCACCGCATCGAGGCCGCGGGTGCGGGCGAGCGCGTCGTCGAGCGCGGCGCGAGCCTCGCCCAGCCGGCCCTCGCGGGCGAGGCAACCGGCGCGGCGGGCCTCGATGGTCGCGCCGAGCTCGTCGGACGCCGCGTCGCTCGACGCGAGCGCGCCAGCGGCGCGGGTCAGGGTGGCCCGGACCGCGGTCGGGTGGCCCTCGTGTTCGTCGACCGCGGCGAGCGCGACCAGGAGGTGCGCCCGCCCCTCGGGCAGCACCGCGGCCTTGAGCGCGCCGTCGATCCGCGTGCGGGCGTCGGCCGGCCGGCCGCGCAGGAGGTCGAGCTCGGCGTGCATCGCGGCGCCGCGCGCGTAGGCCACCGTCGGGCCGATCGGGATCGCGGCCAGCCGGCGGATCGCGCCATCGATATCGCCGCCGGCCAGGGCCAGCTCGGCCGCGAGCACCGGCGACACCCCGATCGCGCCGGCGGCGGCCAGCCGCTCGCTCGCCTCGGCCACCCGGCCGGCCCGCGCCGCGAGCTCGACCAGCAACACCGCCAGCTCGGGGTCGGCGCTCGGCCCGATCGCGGCGATCAGGCTCTCGACCTCACCGCCGGCGCCACGCCGGGCCAGCACGTCGGCGTGCTCGGTCAGCCGCTTGATCGCCTCGGCCACCTCGCCGGCCGCGAGGTGGTGCAAGACCGCCTCCCGCAGGCGATCGACCAGATCGAGCGCGACCAGGGCACCGTCGTCGGTGGAGCCGGGCGCGACGAGGCGGGCCGCGGCGCGCTCGAGCGGCAGCCGCTCCTCGATCGTGAGCGCCGCCATGACCTGGTCCTGCACCAGATCGTGGACGCGCAACCGGCCGGCGTCGTCGCAGTCGACCAGCTGGCGCGCGACCAGCCCGGTCACCGCCTCGTCGTACGCGGCCGCCGCCACCTCGGGCGCCAGCGCGGCCACTGCCGCCGGCAGGACCGGCAACCGCAGCACCGCGAGCACCGCCAGCACCCGCCGGGCGTCCTGACCGAGCGCTGGCAACGACCAGGCGTCGTCGCCGAAGCGCGCGCGGGCGTACTCGCGACGGAGCAGCAGCGGCAGGCCGCGGGTGCGCAGCAGCGCGGGCGCGACCTCGCCGGCGGGGCCATACGCGTCGACCAGGCCGCGCCACAGCGCCTCGGCGCTGGCGTCGTCGAGGCCGCCCAGCTCGAGCTCGTTGCGATCGAGATCCCCCGGCAGCAGGAGCGGCTCGCGGGCGACCGCGATCACGCGCCCGAGCGCGTCCGCGGCCGGCGCCAGCGCGGCGATCAGGCGCGCCGCCTCGTCGGGCGGCAGGTGGTGGAGGTCGTCGATGACGAGGAGCTGGGACTCCTGCGCCAGCGCCTCGGCCATGCCGCCGGGCGGGCAGCGCAGCTTGCGCTCGGCGCGCGACCGCACCGCCGGCGCGCGCTCGCCGGGGAAGCAGCGCACCATCGTCGTCGTCACCTCGAGCATGAGCGCGAGGTGCTCGAGCAGCGAGGTCTTGCCGGCGCCGATCGAGCCATACAGCACGGCGAGCGGCGCGCCGGCGAGGTGCTCGCGAAGCTCGGTGAGCTCGGGCTCGCGTCCGACGAACGAAGGTGGCCCCGGCACGCGCCGGTGCGGCGGCTGCATCGTCGTGGCACGGCGTCGGCTCATGAGGGGCACGTCGCGGTAACGTTTACGCAAGCCTCGTGCCGCTGCGACGCCGCGTCGTCGCACGCGCAGATGGTGATGGTAGCAGAGCTTTTTGTTTGCACGGCGCGCGCTGCTGCGACGAACGAGTCTCGATCGGGCTCGCCGCTGGGGAGTTTCGCCACGGACGCGCGCCCACATGTGCGCCTGGAACCGACGGCCGTCACCGCCTGCGTCGGCGGCCTCTTTCGAGCGCCAGCGCCGCCTCGCGTCGCGGTCAGCGGGTCAGCGCGAGCAGCCGCGCGCGGGTGTCGTCCACCGCGGCGGTCTCGTCGGCCGGCTGGCACAGGTAGCGCTCGAGCGTCGGCTGCCGGGTCACCGCCTCGTCGAGCGCGCGATCGCCACCGGGCTTGTAGGCGCCGACCTGGAGCAGGTCGCGGTGCTCCTCGTAGGTCGCGAGCCAGCGGCGGGCCTTGGCGGCGGCCGCGCGCTGGTCGGCCGGAGCCAGCCGCCCGAACAGCCGCGACACGCTGGCAGTCACGTCGATCGGCGGGAAGTGGCCGCGGGCGGCGAGCCGGCGCTCGAGCACGATGTGGCCGTCGACGATGCCGCGGACCTCGTCGGCGACCGGCTCGTCGAGGTCGTTGCCGGCGACCAGCACCGCGTAGATCGCCGTGATCGATCCGCGCGCGGCGGTGCCGGTGCGCTCGACCAGCCGGGGCAGCAGGGCGAACGCGCTGGGCGGATAGCCGTGGCGCGCCGGCGGCTCGCCGACCGACAGCCCGACCTCGCGCTGGGCCCGGGCCACCCGGGTCAGGGAGTCGAGCAGCAGGAGCACCCGCGCGCCCTGGTCGCGGAAGTACTCGGCGGTCGCGGTCGCGACCGAGGCCGCGCGGACCCGCACCAGGCTGGGCGCGTCGCTGGTCGCGCACACCACCACGGTCCGGGCGCGGGCCGGGCCGAGCGCCCCGATCCAGTCGCCGAGCTCGCGGCCGCGCTCGCCGACCAGGCCGAGCACGATCACGTCAGCGTCGGCGGTGCGCGCGAGCTGGGTGAGCAGGGTCGACTTGCCGACGCCGGCCGCGGCGAACACGCCGACCCGCTGGCCCTCGCCGAGGGTGAGGAAGCCGTCGATCGCGCGCACGCCGGTCGCGAGCGGTCGGGTGATCGGCGCCCGGGTCAGCGCAGGCGGGGCCGCGCGCTCGACCGGCCAGCGCACGCCCTCGATCGCGGCGCCGTCGAGCGGGCGGCCCAGCCCGTCGATCACGCGACCGAGCAGCGCCGGCCCGCACGCGAACGTGAGCGGCGCGCCGGTGGCGATCACGGGCGCGCCCGGCGACAGCCCGGTCAGGTCGCCGAGCGGCATCAGCAGCACGTCGTCGCCGCGGAAGCCGACCACCTCGGCCGGCAGCGGCTCACCGGCGCGCCCGAGCATCACGATCTCGCCGTGGGTGACGCCGCCGCAGCGCGCCGACACCAGCAGGCCAACCACGTCGGTGACGTGACCATCGCCGGCCGGCAGGCCGGCATCGCTGCGGACCCGGGCCGCCTCCGCGCGGGCGGCGGCGACCTGGGCCAGCGCACGCTCGACGTCCTTGCGGGCGACCTCGCGCAGCCCGGCCGCCTCGGCCCGCGCGGCGCGCAGCTCGGCGGCGGCGGTGTCGCGGATCGTGCCGGCCTCGGCCTCGGCGTCGAAGATGCGCCCGTCGATGATGCGCGCGGTCACGCGCCGACGGTACCACGCGCGATCGCAGCGTCGATCTCGGCGTCGGTCACCCCGTCGGCGGGCGCGCTCGCGAACGGGCCGGTCAGCTCGAGCGCGGCGACCTGACCGATCGGACGCGGCAGGCGCTGGGCGAGCTGGCGCGGCAGCTCGCCGTGGCCGGCGCAGCGGGACGCGATCGCGCGCAGCCCGACCACCGGCAGCGCCAGCGGATCGGTCCAGGTCAACCCGGTGGTGCGGGCCACCGCGCTGCGCCGGCTGCCGAGCGCGGCCGCCGCGGCGTCGCCGAGCCGACTGACGGTCGCCACCTCGGTGATCAGCAGGATGCCCCACGGCAGCCGCGCCGCGAGCCCGGCGATCTCGCGCGGCGGCGAGCCGGCGATCGCGTGCGCGAGCTGGCGGCGTCCGAGCACGACGAGCGCCTGGGTCAGCGCGGCCGGCTCGAGCGCGACCAGCGCGGCAGCCCCGGCACCGGCCGCGTCCATCGGCACCAGCCCACCGAGGAACCAGCGGGCCAGGAACCGGTCGACCGGCCGTTCGCCGTCGCCGAGCACCGCCGCGCGCACCGCCGCGCCCTCCCCGGCCAGCGCGTGCTCGACCCAGCTCGGGTGGACCCGGCGCCAGCCGCGGGGCCGCGCGCGGGTCAGCTCGGCGGTGGCCGCGCCGACCGCGGCCACGGTGACCGCGGCGCCCGGCGCCGCACGCCACCCGCTCGCCAGCGCGCGGGCCGCCGGTGCGTGGACGCTGTCGACCCGGGCCAGCGCCGCGTCGGCATCCAGCCGGTGGGCCGCGAGCGCCAGCGCGCGCGCGATCGTGGTGGCGGGGGGCGTCACCCGACCAGGCTAGCAGCCCGACCGGTCCCCACGTGGCGCACAAGCAGCTTGCTCAGGGCCCGCGAATGGATAAGTCGATCGACGATCGCGGCCGAGGCGCCCGGATGGCGAGGCGCGAGGAGGGCGCAT
>JBKJLC010000297.1:0-103742 GCA_046597055.1 Kofleriaceae bacterium
CACGCCGGTGCCATTGCCCCAACCCGCCGACGCACGCACCACCCGGCCGGGGAATTTACGAGCGCGCCTGGGACCTCGTCCCCGCCTCGGCTCGTCCTCCGTGCCGGTCTCGAACACACGACCCGTGCTCGACGGAAATGCCTCTCGTGCGACAGCCCGTACCGTGCGTCCTGAGTCCATCCACCATTTGACCTGGGCGCGGCCGGTCGCGAAGCGCCGGAGTCGAAGGGCACCCGGGCACCCGGGCACCCGGGCAGTCGGCCGCCCGCGACCAGCTCCCGCGACGGCGACGCCTCCCGGAACGCGACCGACGAGCCGTGCGCGGCGGCGCGGGCACCGAGGACGTGCAGGCCGGTTGCCGCCTCGTCGCCGCCGCCGACGTGTGCGCGAACCGCGCCGAGGTCGACGCCGAACGCGTTCTCGAGGTGCGCGCCTCAGGGCAGCTCGGTCGCGGCGCCACGGGTCGCCTGCTCGAACGCGGTGCCGGGCGTGGCGCCGTCGGGAGCGTCCGCGGCGCGCTTGAGCTGGATGCGACCGGCGAGGGTGCGCTTGCCGGTCGCGCCGCCGCTGGGTGCCTCCCTGGACTCGGTGGCCCCGCCCTGCCTGTCATGACCGCGCATGTCCTTGTACGCACGAAGAATCCTGAACCTGCCCGTTCGCTCCACGGCCGCGGTTGTTCGGTGCTCGCAACCGACCGACCGTCCCGGGCGCGCGCGCGACAGTTCCGCGACAGCACGTCCCGCGGGCCTAAGGCTGCGCGGCCGGCGCGACCGTGCGCAGCCAGGCGTCCGCGGCCTCCACAGAGACCGCGCCACCGCGCTCCATCGAGTAGCCCTTGTACTCGCGAGGGCCGACCGGGTTCTCGTCGAGGATGAGCCTCAGGTCGGGATCGCGGTGGCCGCCGGCGAGCCGCTCGATGCGGAAGCCGGTGGTCGCCCGCTTGTTGCTGCCCGGCAGGACCAGCTCGAGCTGGTCATCCTTCAGCTTCCACCGGAAGACCTCGAAGTCGCCCTTCCAGGCGGTCCGGTGCTGGGCGATCGCGAAGCCCTGATCGGCGAAGATCGCGAGGTGGAACTTGTCGCGCGGCGTGCGCGGCGCGTGGTCGAGCCACACCCGCTCGGCGAGCAGCTGGGCGGCCTCGCCCGGTGGGAGCGGGTCGCGGCGCGCGCGTCCGTCCTTGCAGGCGGCCAGAGAGACAGCGACGAGGGCGATCACGAGGGCGGCGCGCATGCGCCGAGTCTACCCCTGCCGCCGCCGGTCGATCGGCGGCGGCGGCGACGCTCGCGGGCGTGGCTTCGGGCGACACTGTACCCGTGACGGTCCCACCTCCGGTCCAGGTCCTCGAGCACGGCATGGCGGTGCGCACCCGCGCGGGCGGCGGCCGCACCCTGGTCTGGATCCACGGGCTCGGCGAGGCCGGGCGGTGCTTCGATGCGATCACGGCGCACCCGAGGCTGGCGCACTACCGACACGTCGTGCCCGATCTGCCTGGCTACGGCCGCGCGCCGTGGCCCGCGGTCCGGTGCGGCCTGGAAGCCACCGCCGACGCGCTGGCGGGTTGGCTGCGCGCGCGCGGCGACGCCCCAGTCGTGATCGGACACTCCTTGGGCGGGGTGCTCGCGACCTTGTGCGCCGAGCGCGACCCGGGCGGGATGTCGGCGGTGATCGACGTCGACGGCAACGTGTCGCTCGGCGACTGCACGTTCTCGAGTCAGTTCGCCGCGATGGACGAGGCCGAGCTCGCGAGCGGAGGGTTCGCGCGGGTCTGGGGCACGCTGTACGCGAGCGCCGGCGCCGACCTGGCGCTGCGCGGCTACGCCGCGAGCATGGCCTTCGCTGACCCGGTGCAGCTGTGGCGGCACGCGTGCGAGCTGGTCACGCTCTCGGATGGCGAGACGCTGGCGGCCCGGCGCGCCGCGCTCCCGGTGCCGCTGCGGTTCCTCGCCGGCACGCCCGGCGGGATCTGCGCCCGCTCGCGCGCGCTGCTGACCGCGGCTGGTGTCCGGTTCTCGGACATCGGCCCGGGTGGGCACTGGCCCTTCATCGACCAACCCGACGCCTTTGCCGGCGCGGTCGCCGACTTCGTCGAGGGCCTGGCCTGAGCCGAGCGAAGCGAGGCGGCTCTGGTTCCGTACAGATCGGGCGCGGCCTCCGGGCCGCGGCCGATCGATCGAAAGGGAGGGTGGGATTCGAAAGAATCACAGCCCCTGAGCCCCGCATCGCGAGGCGGCGCTGGCTCCGGACCGAGCGGACGCGGCCTCTGGGCCACAGCCGACCTATTTGACCTGGAGAATCAGCGCCTCTGTCCGGTCATCGGCGGCGGGCGCTGGCTCGCGCAGGCCGCGCAGACACGGACCTGGCGGGCGACCTCGGCGCCGGACCCAGCGGGGTCATCGGCCCACCGGCCGGACCCGCCGTGGCGCGAAGGTCGCCGGTGGGCGGCGGGGTGGCGCGGATACTTTCGCGGCCGGGTCTCGACGACGATCTTGATGCAGGCAGCGCGAGTCGGAGCTACGGAATCCCAGACGTCACAACGAAACATTCACGGACAGCCATCGGTAGCGCTCGAGCGAGGCGGCCGGGAACTCGGTCGAGATGGCAGCACCGTTAGCAGCGCCGGGCGCGCCACGCAATCGCGACACGCGAGTGCGTTCCGGTCGGCGCGGTCAGCCGACGCGGACCGCGCCGAGGTCGGCGAGGACGTCGTCGGCGTGCTGGTTGACGTCGACCTCCGGGTAGGTGCGGACGATCGTCTGGTCGGGGCCGATCAGGTACGAGATGCGGCGCGGCCAGTCGGGATCGTCGGGGTCGATCGCGTCGTAGGCGCGGCCGAGCACGCGCTCGGTATCGCACAGCAGCGGAAACTCGAAGCCGAGCTTGGCGGCGAACGCGCGGTTCTTCTCGACCGCGTCGAAGCTGACGCCGAGGATCGCGGTGTCGGCGGCCGCGAACTGCGCGGCGCGGTCGCGGAGCCCGCGGCCCTCGATCGTGCAGCCCGGGGTGTCGGCCTCCGGATAAAACCAGAGCAGCACGTGCCTGCCCGCCAGGTCGCGCAGCCGCACGGTGCGGCCGTCGTGGGCGACGACGGCGAAGTCGGGAGCGCGGTCGCCAGGCTCGAGGAGCGCCATGAAGCGGAGTATCCCCGGGTGCGGGCACGGCCGCCAACCGCGAGCGGTGTTATCGTCGAGGCATGGCGCCTGCGAAGCAGCGACGAGCGTCGACGGCCGGGGCAACCAGAAAGGCGCCGGCCGCGCCGGGGAAGAAGGCCGCGCCGGGCAAGGCGGCGGCGTTGAAGGCCGGGTCAGCCCGCAAGGCAGCGTCCGGCAAGAAGGCCGCACCCGCCAAGAAGGCCGCGCCCGCCAGGAAGCCCGCGCCCGCCAGGAAGCCCGCGCCCGCCAGGAAGGCCGTCTCGGCGAAGAAGGCCGTCTCGGCGAAGAAGGCCGCCCCGGAAAAGGTGGGGCTGGTGAAGACGAGATCCGTCAAGAAGGCCGCGCCCGCCAGCAAGCCCGCGCCCGCCAGCAAGCCCGGCCGTGGCACCGCCGGCTCCGCGGAGCCCGCCGCACCCAGGAAGCCCATGACCTCGGCAAAGGCGGCGGCGAAGAAGCCCGCTTCGCCCCGGCCGCCGGCGCCGCCCCGGACGGGACGGACCGAGCCGCTGGTCGAGCGTGATCGCGGCCGCTTCCTCCACGACGGAGCGCGCTTCGGGTCGGCGGTCGTCGCCCATCACCCGATCGCCACGCTCGCGCTGCCGACCGGCGCGGTCGTCACCTGCGATCCGTTCGTCGTTGACGGGCCGACCCTCGCCCGTCGGATCCGGCCCGGCGCGTACCCGGTGACCATCGCGGTCTCGACGTTCGACGGCGGCAAGGGCGAGCAGCGCGTCGCCGCTGCGATCGTGCAACTCAAGAACGGTATGCCGGTGCGCTGGGAGGTCGCCACGTTCGACGACGGGCCCGCGCCGGCGCGCGGCAGCGATCCCGGCTACCGGGTCGACGCCGGGACCGGCTGCTTCATGGACGCGCGTGCGCTCGCCGCGATCAAGGCCGAGCCGAGCATCTGGCCGACCCCGAGCTACAAGGCGTTCGAGCGCCAACTCCTCACCGACCACTACGTCCACACCTGGGGCTGGGCCGTGTACCAGCCCGATCCGTCGTCGCAGGCCAACTGCGTCGCGTTCATGAGCGGCTGGGGCGACGGCGTCTACTCGTCGTACTGGGGCCTCGACGACGCCGGCGAGCCAGTCGTGCTGCTGACCGACTTCGATGTCTTCACGGACGAGGACTGGACGGGCACGGCGGCGGCGCTTGACGGCTCGGACGCCAGCGCGTCCGCCGTCGACGAGCCGGGCGCCGATGCCGCGGACGACGCGAGCGCCGACGCGACCCCCGACGCCGCCGACGCGACCCCCGACGCCGCCGACGCGACCCCCGACGCCGCCGACGGGCCCGCCGCCGACGCGAGCGAGCCAGACAAGGCGGATCCGGACGAGACCGGCGAGCCCGCCCCCGCGGCCCCGGCGCGGGACGAGCCCGCATAGCACGAGCGGGCTACTTGGTGCCGAACAGGCGGTCGCCGGCGTCGCCGAGGCCAGGGACGATGTAGCTTTTCTCGTTGAGCCGCTCGTCGATCGCCGCGGTGTAAATCGGCACGTCGGGGTGGTGAGCGTGGAAAGTCCGGATGCCCTCGGGGCAGGTCAGGAGGCATACGAACTTGATCGTGCGCGGCGAGGTCTCCTTGACCCGCTCGACCGCGGCGATCGCGCTGTGGCCGGTGGCCAGCATCGGGTCGACCAGGATGCAGTCGCGGTCGGCCATCTCGCCGGGGACCTTGAAGTAGTACTCGACCGCGGTCAGCGTCTTGGGATCGCGATACAGGCCGATGTGACCGACGCGGGCCGACGGCAAGATCTCGAGCATGCCCTCGAGGATGCCGCTGCCGGCGCGCAAGATCGATACCAGCACCGTCTTCTTGCCGTCGAGCGTCGGCGCCAGCATGGGCGCGATCGGTGTCTCGATCTCGATCATGGTCACCGGGAGATCGCGGCACACCTCGTACGCCAGCAGCATGCTGATCTCGCGCAGCAGGCGACGGAAGTTGCTGGTGCTGGTGTCCTTGGACCGCATCAGCGTCAGCTTGTGCTGGACCAGCGGGTGACTGATGACGACGACCTGTCCTGCCATGGCTGCGACCATCGTATCAGCGACCGACCGGTCGCCGGGACGCACCGGCCACCCGCGGTGGGCGTAAGGCCGCCCTGCCAATCCGCGCTTCGCGCTGCGCTCAGGACAGAGGAGTGATCAGGGCAGCGGGTGTTCAGGCCCGTACGGCTCCGTTCGCCCTGTGCGCAGCGCGCAG
The DNA here is from genome assembly GCA_046597055.1 of Kofleriaceae bacterium. GTDB lineage: Bacteria > Myxococcota_A > Polyangia > Haliangiales > Haliangiaceae > UBA2376. Next base: position 5,356 of record JBKJLC010000297.1, read on the forward strand.
TCGAAGGGCGACCCTCGGCGCCAAAGGTCGCTCCCATATGCCGGCAAAAGGCACGCGACCGATCACATCGAGAGAGGTGATCGATCGCGATGACCAGCGGCCCAGCCCGTCGATGCGCGCGGCCACCACCTGCGCGTCGGCTGCGACACGGCGCCGCCCGACCGGAGCCGGACAGGCCGCGGGCGCCGGCTCAGGGCCACCGGAAGAGGGAGCGCTCTCGATCATATCGAGAGCGGTGATCGCTCCCGCGGCCCGGCGTCAGAAGACGGTGCCGTCGCTGTCGACGCGGATCGGCGAGCCGCCGCCGGGGCGGCGCTCGCGCGCGACCAGCCGGCCAGCCGCCCAGGTGCCTCCCTCGAGGATGCGCGCGAGCGGCAGCTGCTCGGCCGAGACCTCGAGCTTCTCGCGCACGGCGTCGGCGACCCAGTCGAGCAGCGCGACGGTGAGGGCGCGCCACTCGACGATCACCTCGTCGCCGACCTGGTGGAGGTCGCGGGTGACGCCCTCGTGGCGGGGCACCAGCGCGCCGAGATCGACCAGCAGGCCGCCGTTGCGGTACTCGGGCAGGCCGGTCAGCGCGCCCGGCTGCACGACCCGCAGGCCGCCGCGCTCGATCGGCTCGAACAGCGAGTAGGCCAGCCACTGGGACAGCTTGTGGAACGGCATGAGGCCGGCCGACGGCCCCGAGCCGCCGGCGACCGGGTGCCGCCACACGTCGCCCAGGTTGACCCCACCCAGCGTCGTGCGCCCCGGCCAGATCGGCGCGAGGCCCTCGAGCAGGTCGCGCAGCAGATCGGCGGCGCGCACCTCGCGGCCGCGGGCGCGCAGCGCCTGCAGGTAGCCGCTGGGCCGGCCGCCGGCCCACAGGGTCGGGTTGCCGGCGAGCACGTCGCCGAGCCGGCGCAGCAGCTCGGCGCGGCCGGCGACGCCGACCAGCGGATTACCGGCGCTGACCTGGAACGCCCGGGCCAGCGCGCCCTCGTCGAGCCCGCGCAGCGCGGCGGCGTCGACCCGGCGCGGCGCCAGGGGGTCGGCCGAGAACAGGCCGGCCTCGAACGCGCGCAGGCTGGCGACCGCCAGCCCCTCGGACCGCGCCACCTCGGCGCCGGTCGCCTCCTCGCGGTAGCGCCAGGCATCGCCGGCGCCGGCGTCGAGCAGGACGCTGACCATGACCAGGTCGAACAGCGCGTCGGCGGCCGCCGCCCCACCGCCCACCGCCTCGACCAGCGGGGCGACCCGATCGATCTTGCCGACCCGGAAGTGACCGAGCCGGCCGTGCACCGGGATGCGCAGGCTCGGGTAGTTGTCACGGGTCACCGCGATCACGCGGTCGGCGACCGCGTCGATGCGGCGGCGGTCGACCGTGAAGTGGCGCAGCTCGCCGAGCAGGCCGGCCTCGAGCACATTCGCGGCGCGGACCCGGATCGCGAGCGGCGTCCGCAGGTACGCGACCGCGGTCCGGGCCTCCTCGCCGCGCGCGGGCGGCAGGAACCCGCTGTGATCGTCCGCGCTCATTCGAGCCCGCGCCCCTTGGCCTTGATCAGCTCGGCGGCGCCTGGCGAGATCCCGTCGGGCGTGAAGTAGCCGGCGGCCATCTTGGCGTCCATCTCGACCTTGGCGTCGGCCGGCACCAGGTAGTCCGGGATCTTCACCCGCTCGCCGACCTCGATGCCGTTCCGCACGATCGCGTCGTACTTCATGTTCGACATGGAGACCAACCGGTGGATCTTGGTGATGCCGAGCCAGTGCAGCACGTCGGGCATGAGCTCCTGGAAGCGCATGTCCTGCACGCCCGCGACGCACTCGGTGCGCGCGAAGTACTGGGCCGCGCTGTCGCCGCCCTCCTGCCGCTTGCGCGCGTTGTAGACCAGGAACTTGGTGACCTCGCCGAGCGCGCGGCCCTCCTTGCGGAAGTAGACGATCAGGCCGACGCCGCCCTCCTGCGCGCCGCGGATGCACTCCTCGATCGCGTGCGCCAGATACGGCCGGCACGTGCAGATGTCGGAGCCGAACACGTCGGAGCCGTTGCACTCGTCGTGGACGCGCGCGGTCAGCGTGACGTTCGAGTCCGACAGCTTGGTCGGATCGCCGAAGATGTACACGGTCTGGCCGCCGATCGGCGGCAGGAACACGTCGAGATCACCGCGGGTGACCAGCTCGGGGAACATGCCGCCGGTCTGCTCGAACAGGGTGCGGCGCAGCTCGCTCTCGGTGCAGCCGAAGCGCTTGGCGACGCCGGGCAGGTACCAGACCGGCTCGACCGCGGCCTTGGTCACCGCGACCTCGCGCGCGGTCTTCATGACCTTGCCGTCGACGGTGAGCCGACCCACCTCGACCGCGTCGGCGATCTCCGGCATGTCGATGTGGGCCTTGGTCACCGCGATCGAGGGCCGGACGTCGTAGCCCTTCTCGAGGTAGCCGCGGAAGACATCGGAGATGATCGCGCCGAACGGATCGATGGAGACCATCTTCTCCGGGTCGAACCACTGCGGATGCGGGCCGACGACATCGGTCGGCGACGTGTTGGTCAGATCGGGCACGTGCTGCGGATCGAGGGCCCGGGCCGCGATTGCGAGCGCCCGGTAGACCGCGTACGAGCCCGAGTGAGTCCCGATCACGTTGCGCTGCTCGGGGTCGGTGAGCGTCGCGATGACCGGCCCGCGGATGGCGGGATCCTGAGCTCCCCAGTTGATGGCGACCGGCTTGGCGCCGTGCCCACCGGGGTGAGAGGTCAGCTTGATGTGCTTGGAAGGCGCCCGCTTGGTGGTGGTCATAGGGGGTCTTTGCGCTACTGCCGAGGAAGCTTTTCAGTCTGTCACGCAGCCCCGGGGCGGTAAAGATTGGAGCCATCTGTCCGCTTTCACTGGATTTTTCCGTCCATGACGGCCGTGCTACCGCGGTCCAGCAGCGCCGCGATGCCCTCGCCGTGCTCGAACGCACGCCGCCGCTCCCGGCTGAGCGGATAGAAGTTGCGATCGATCAGCCGGACCCGCAGCGCGGTCGGCGTCAGGCGGTCGAGCAGCCGCGCGCGCACCGACCACTCGCGCCGCGGCAGCTCGGCCATCAGGCGGTCGCCGGCGGCCGCGAACAGGTCGGTCATGCGCAGGTAGTCGGCGCGGAAGCGGACGTAGTCGCAGCGGGGCCCACCCGGGCTGCGCGGTCCGTAGTCGGCGGCGTACACCAGCGCGAGCGCGCGCGGCAGATCGTGCTCGATGTGGGCGCGCATCCCGGCGTGGATCGCGATCAGCGCGCGCTCGAACCGCGACCGGTCGGAGGCCGCGGCGATCTGCGCGAACGCGTGCCGCCAGTGCGACTCGGTCGGGCCGGCCAGGCTGGTCGCGAACAGCTGGTGGAAGCGCGGGATCAGGCGCAGCACCCAGGACGGGTGGTCGAACCGGCCGCTCCGGGTCGCGTCGATCAGCCCGGCGGTCACGTGGTTATACACGCGCGCGAACCAGCCGCGATCGTCGCCCGCATCGACCAGCCGGCTCGCCAGCGCCGCCTGCTCGGCGGCGATCGCCTCGGCGACCCCGCGCACCGCGGGCAGCGGGCCGCCCTCGTCGAGATCGCGCCGGAGCGGCGGCGGCGACGGCTCGACCCCGGGCGCCAGGTCGGCGAGCGCGGCCAGGCTGGCGACGAGCCCGCCGCGCAGCTGGCGGGCCATGAGCGCCCCGGTGCCCGGCACCAGCGGCGTGGCGGTGACCACCCAGCGCAACAGCGTGCCGGTCGCGGTCGGCACCAGCTCGATCGTGCCGAGGTGGTCGACGATCGGCGCGCCGGCGATCACCCGGTACTGCAGGTGCAGTGGGCCGCTGCGCTCGATCACCTCGGTGAGCACGCCGAGGTGATGCGGCAGATGCACGCGGCGCAGCGCGCCGACCCCGCCCGGGTGACCGCCGTCGCCGGGCGCCAGGCTCTCGATCCGCGCCGACGACCAGCGGTTCATCAGCGCCGGATCGGCGATCATCGCCCACACCACCGCGGGTGGGGCCGGCACGTCCTGGTGGAGATCGATTGCAAAGGCGGGCACGACGGCATCGTGCGACCGTGGTCGCGCCGGTGCCAGCGGGCGGCCCCGGTTTGATCAGGCCGGCGTGGCGTAGGCGACGCGACAGCTCTCGATCGCGGCGGCGAGGTCGGCGGCGAGCGGCACGTCGACCTCGATCCGGGGCGCGCCGAACGGGTGGTCGAGCCCGAGGTGGACCGCGTGCAGCGCCAGCCGGTGCAGGCCGTGCTCGGTGCGGAAGATGCGGTTGTGCTCGCCCTTGCCGTAGCGCACGTCGCCGATCAGCGGACAGGCCAGGTGCTTCAGGTGGCGGCGGATCTGGTGGAGCCGGCCGGTGCGCGGGTGGGCCTCGACCAGCGCGTAGCGGCCGAAGGTGGCGCGGCACCAGATCTCGGTGACCGCGGGCACCCGCTCGCCGCCCGGCTCGCGCGGGATCGGATGGTCGATCAGCTGGTGGGACGGCGGGTGGCCGCGGGTGATCGCCAGGTAGTGCTTGGTGACGGTGCCGGCGGCGAACGCGGCGCTGGCGCGGGCCGCGGCCTCGGCGTCGAGCGCGAACAGCACCGCGCCTGACGCGCCCCGATCGAGCCGGTTGATCAGCCACACGTGGGCGCCGACCAGGTCGCGCACCTGCTGCAGGAGCGGCAGATCGTCGTCGCCGCCCACCGCCCAGCCGCGATGGACCGCGACCCCCGCCGGCTTGTCGACGACCACCAGGCGGTCGTCGCGCCAGGCGATCCGCGGGGTCATTTCTGGGTCGGGAGGCCGAGGTGCTGGCGGAAGAACTCGATCTCGCGGGTCAGGAGCGCGGCCTCGGCGATCGGGTCGGCCATCATGTGGGTCGACGGCAGCGTGATCAGCTCGTGGTGCTTGCCGGCGCGGAACAGCGCCGAGACCAGCGCCAGGGTGTTGGCGAGGTAGACGTTGTCATCGGTGAGCCCGTGTACGAGCAGCAGCGGGCGGGTCAGCTGGTCGGCGAGCTTGACCGCGCTGGTCGCGTCGTACGCGGCGGTGTTCTCCGCCGGCAGCCCCATGTAGCGCTCGGTGTACGCGGTGTCGTAGTAGCGCCAGTCGGTCACCGGCGCGCCGGCGACCGCGGCCTTGAACACGTCGGGGCGCAGCAGCACCGCCATCGCCGAGAAGTAGCCGCCGAACGACCAGCCGATCGCGCCGACCCGGTCGAGGTCGAGCTCGGGGTGGGCGGCGCCGACCGCCTGCAGCGCGGCGACCTGGTCGGCCATCGGGATCGTGATCAGGTCGCGCGTGATCGCGCGCTCCCACGCCCGATCCCGGCGGGGCGTGCCGCGGCCGTCGGTGGTGACGACGATGAAGCCGGTGTCGGCGAGCAGCTGCGCCGTGAAGTACGAGCGCGGGTTGTTCCACACCCGGGTCACGCCGGGACCGCCGTAGACGCCAAGCAGCACCGGGTAGCGGCGGGCCGGATCGAAGTCGCGCGGCCGCACGATCGCGACGTGGTGGGTGCGCCCGTCGAGCGTGACGGTCTCGAGCGCGAGCTTCGGCATCGCCGCGGGCTCCTCGGCGACCGAGGGCAGGATGCCGAGCAGCTTGTCGTGGCGGGCCGCGAACCAGTTGCGGGCGCCCTTGTCGTCGCTGATCGACGCGACCCGGGTCCCGCCGCGCTCGCCGACCATGATGCCGTGGACACCGTGGCCCTCAGTGAACTGCGCGTACTTGCCGGTCGCGAGATCGACCTGGCCGAGATGATTGTCGGTCGGGTCGAGGGCGACCGACACGAACGCCTGGCCGGCATCGTCGTCGACCTGCACGCCGCCGAGAAAGCCCGGGATCTCGAACGTCTTCAGCACGGCGCCGTCGGCGCCGCGCTGCTCGAGCTGCCAGACCCCGGTCTTCTCGGTCGACCACAGGAACGACCGGCCGTCGGCGAGCCAGCGCGGGCCGTCGGGGATGTTGACCCAGGCCGGGTCGCGCTCGGTCACCAGCAGGCGGGTCTTGCCGGTCTTGACGTCGACCGCGAGCACCCGCGCCTCGGTCTGCGCGCGATTCATCACGACCAGCGTGGGCGGCGCCAGCTTGGGCCACTGGACGTCGCGCAGGTACGGGAACCCGACCCGATCCCACTCGATCGCGAGCGGCTTGCCGGCCTTGCCAGCGCGCGCCGACACGATCGCGAGCCGCACGTCGGCGTTGGCGGTGCCCGCGCGCGGGTAGCGGAACCCGGTCGGGGCCTGATCGGGCTGGGCCGGGTTGGATACGTACAGGGTATCGACCTTGCTCTCGTCCGTGCGCTGCACGATCAGCGCCTGGGCGTCGGGCGACCACCAGTAGCCGCGGGTGCGGTCGAGCTCCTCCTGCGCGACGAACTCGGCGGCGCCGTGGCTGACGTCGGGGCCATCCTTGCGGGTCAGCCGACGCGGCGTGCCGCCGGCGAGCTCGGCCACCCACAGATCGCCGGCGCGCAGGAAGCCGACCCGCTTGCCGTCGGGCGACAGCCGCGGGTCGTCGGGGTAGCCGGCCCCGAGCGCGAGCGCGCGCGTCTTGCCGGTGCGGCGATCGAGCACGAACACCTGGGCACCCAGGGGCAGCAGCAGCGTGTGGCCGTCGTCGGAGGCTTGCACGCCGACGATGCCGCGGATGGCGGTGCGGGTGCGCTCGCGCCGCGCCTTCTCGGCGGTCGACAGCTCGACCTCGGTCGCGGCCATCAGGTCGGCGGCCGAGGCCAGCTTGCGGCTGGTGCCGTCGGTGGCGGACAGCTCGTACAGCTCGGCGACGTAGTCGCGCGGACCGGTGCGCAGGAACAGGACGTTGCCGTCGGGCAGGATCGCGACCGGCCGGGGCGTGCCCAGGCTGAAGCTGCGGGTCGCCGACAGGTCGGCGATCGCGGCGCGGTTGATCGGCGGTGCGGTCGGGGTCGGCGTCGGTGGATTCGGCATGGAGGCGGTGCCGCCCTGGGGATCAGGGGGCAACGGACACGCGGGCGTGATCACGCGCGACGCGCACGCGGTGGTGGACACGGAGAGAGCGAGGGCAACAGCGAGGGCGCGATACACGGCGGCGGAGGATACTCCCAAGCCGGGGCCGGGTCTGGCTGGACGGCCCCCGCGTTGATCACGGGCGGTGTGCCGGGAACGGGGCAGTTTCTTCAATGCGGAGCGCGGACTCGTCAGCGGTCGGCTGATCGGCGCGGTCCGGTTCGTGGCGAGCGCGTTCCGAAAGCGACGTGGGAGAGGCGAGGTCTACGAAGCGCTCCTGGTGGACGACGGCGGCCAGGGGAAGCCGGGGCGCCCAGCGGCTTTCCTCGAGCATGGGCCGTTGCCGAAACGCGACCGGTCGCCCGAGACACAGATAGGCGACGGGCACGACGCCCGCCGGCAGGTCGAGCTCGGCGCGCAGCACGGCCAGCTCGATGAGACTCACCCATCCAACGCCGATGCCTTCGACGCGGGCGGCGAGCCAGAGGTTCTGCACCGCGCAGTATGCGCTGGCGCGCATCGTCTCGGGCTGCGCCGTGGTGCCCAGCACCGGGCCTGGGTCGCGCTCGTCGACGACGACGCAGACGTTGACCGCGGCGTCGAGCAGGCCTTCGAGCCGGAGCGCGAGGTATGCGGCGCGGCGCTCCGGGGCAAAGCGCTGGGCCTCGGTCGCGCGGACCCGGAGGAAGCTGTCCCGAATGCGTTCTCGCCGCGCGCGGTCGCGGATCACGATGAAGCGCCACGGCTGCGAGAAGCCAACGCTGGGCGCGTCGTGGGCCGCCGTGAGAATTCGACCCAGGGTAGCGTCATCCAGGTCGACGCCGCGCATGAAGTGGCGCACGTCGCGGCGGAGCGCGATGGCGTCGTACACGGCACGGCGCGCCGGTTCGTCGAACGCCCCGATGGCATCGGCTTCGAGGATGGCTGGGTCCGGCAGCTGGGTCATGCAGCCGACTGTAGATCGTCGCTGGCGCGCAGCTGCGCTCGGTCGGCCCTGGCATTCGTCATCGATGCGGCGTGACGGAGCGGCCAGCGCAGCGCGCCGGTCGCCGGGAGTGCGAGCGCGACCGCGCGGGCGCGGGCGCGGGCGGCGCAGGGTATCCCCCGGTGCGGTTGCGCATGCGAGTCGTCTGGCCCGGGCGCGACCGGCGATTTTGTTGCCACGTCGCCGCGGGCTGATCAGAGTGGGCTCATGAGCGAGTCCGATCGGAGGCGGCGCCGGAGCGCCGACACCAGCCAGGCCCTGCACTTCCAGCTCGCGGCCTGCTGTGAGGGGGGTGAGGTCACCGCGATGGCGGTCGCGGACGACGACGGCGTGCCGCTGGCGCTCGCCGGCAGCGTCGAGGCGTGCCGCGAGGTGGCGGGCCGGATCGCCGCGGTCGCCGCGCGGATCCAGGAGCTCGAGTGCACCGTGCTCGGTCACGGCGGGCCCTGGGACGTGTCGATGCGCAAGATCCCGACCGAGGCCGGCGAGGTCCTGGTGTGCGCGGTCGGCGGCACCGCCGAGGCCCGCCGTCGGCAGATCAGCCGGACCTCGGCCGGCGCGCAGCGGATCCTCGGGGCCTGATCCGCGTGGCCGGCGGCCGCGGGAAGGTCCCGTGCCACGGCTCGCCGCGGACCGTGCGCCGGAAACCGAAGCGGCCGGCGTTGGCCTCGAGCCAGGCGAACGCGCCGGCCCCGTCGATGTAGAGATCGAGCGCCCGCCCCGCCCTGCTGGGCCCGCCTCCCCCCGATGCTACCCTTGCCTCCATGCGCACCGTCACCGGCCTCCTCGCCCTCGCCGCCCTCGCCACCGCCACCACGGGCTGCGGCCGCGACGACGCCCCTCGCAACCGCGCGGTCACCGGCCAGGACGCGGCCCGCCTCCTGATCGACCGCAACTGGCTCGACAGCTGGCCCACCGACAAGAACGATCACCTGCAGGTCTACCGGTTCGTCCCGTCGATGGGCGGCGGCGTGTTCCAGGACCGCACCGTCTTCAAGGGCACGTTCGAGCTGTTCCAGTTCACCGCCGATCCCGGCACGCTCGACTTCCAGTTCCCCCACACCGACGAGCACGCGAAGGTCGGGTACCGCATCGAGCGCGTCACCGGTCCGGCCCCGTTCGATCTCAAGCTGACGATCGAGGCCGACCCGCGCGGGCCCGGCGTCTACTACGGCATGACCTCGGACCGCGGCCAGGACGTGCAGGCGCTGGTCAGCGCGCAGCGGAAGTAGGCCGCCGCGCGCGACGGCCTCGGCACGTGCCGAGGCGCCGTGCAGCCCACGCCAAGCCCGCGGGCCGCGAAGCCTACTTCCGGCGGCGCCGGCGCAGCGTCAGCGCGGCGGTCACGAGGCCAAGACCGATCGGCCCGACCGGCGCCCCGCTGCCGGTGGTCGAGCAGCAGCCGCCCGGCTCCTCGACGGTCTCCTCGGCCTGGCACAGCGACGAGCAGCCGTCGCCGCTGGCCTGGTTGCCGTCGTCGCACAGCTCGCCGGGATCGACCGCGCTGTTGCCGCAGCTCGCCAGCCCGCTCGCCATGATGCAGAAGTCGTCGACGGTCCAGCCGCCGAGCTCGAAGCCCTGGTCGGACACGATGCGGAACCCGACCTGCACCGAGCCGTCGGCGGCCGCGGTGGTCAGGTCGACGTCGTGGAAGCGCCACTCGCGATCGCGGTGCGACACGACCGCGACGTCCTCGGTGGCGCTGGTCAGGTTCGACCACACCGGGGTCCCGTCGGCGAGCACCATCGCGTCGTCGTAGAAGCCGTCCTCGACGCCGAGCGAGCGCTGGTACTGCAGGCGGATGCCGCTGCGGCCGGTGACGTCGATCACCGGCGACAGCAGGGTCGTCATGGTCTCGGCCGGGTAGCGGCCGTCGCGGCCGAGGGCGCCGAGATCGGTGCCGACCACGCGGGTGCCGCTCACCGCCGCGCCGGGATCGCCGGCGTCGCCGCTGGGCACGCCCCACTCCCAGTCGTCGGCGGCGCCGGTGGCGGTGTGAGTCCAGCCGGCCGCGAACGGATCGCTCTCGAAGTCCGTGCAGTACACCGGCACCAGCGGTCCGACGTACATCTCGTAGTAGGTGTCGGCGGCGTTGTCGGGGTAGGTGACGCGCAGCCCGTTCTCGAGCGTGACGGTGACCCGGTACTGGACCACACTGCCGTCGGGCTGGGTCGGGATCGCGCCCTGCCAGGTCCCGGCATCGACGGTCATCGGGATCGCCGCCGCGACGGTGTCGGCGCGGAGCTTCCAGTTGAGCACCACCCCCTGCACGGCCACCGGCGGGCAGCCCCCGGTCGGGGCCCCGATCGCGAGCGACACCGAGAGCCCATCGCGCACCGGCAGCTCATGGCCGAGGCCGAGCACCCGGTCGGTCAGGCCGTGCGACCCGAACGTGCGGTCGATGAGGCACTTGTTGGGCGTGCCGTTGCCGAGATTGCCATCGTCGTCGTCGGCCGCGAGCACCTCGACGTAGGAGCTGGGCATCTCCGAGGACCGCTGGAGGATCGCGTAGAAGAAGTCGTCGGCCTTGCGCTTGCCCGCCTCGGCGCCGTAGGCCGCGATCAGCTCCTTGCGGGCATCCCACAGCGCGCCGGCGATGATCAGGCCGCTGAGGTGCGGGTCGGCCTTCATGTCGCGCGGGTACGAGAGCTCGCGGCCGTCGGGATCGATGTGGCGGAGCGGCGCCGTGGTGCCGACGAAGAAGCCGCGGCCCATGCCGGGATCGTCGGTCATCGTCGCCGCCAGGTAGTCGGAGGTGCCCTCGGACACGTGGGGGTCGAACGCACCGGCGCCGGGGATGACCGACTGCGTGTGCAGCGAGTGCCCGAACTCGTGATAGACGACGTCGGCCAGCCGCCCGGTGTTCTCGCACTGACCGCCGGCGACGAAGAAGTGGATGTCGTCGCCGGTCGAGTAGGCGTTGCAACGGCCGCTCTCGTTGACGGTGACGTCGATCGCGCGCTCGAGCCACTCGAGCTGCGGGTTGAGCTCGGCCTTCGCGAACGTCTTGGCGAGGTTGGTGTGCACGTAGGCGGTGAGCTGGGCGTCGAGCGTCGCGGTGGCGCGGCCGTCCCACACGCCGGTCCCGCCGTCCGCGATCTGGAGCGCCTGGGTCGCCGGGGTCCCGACGCCGGTACGGACGCGGACGCGGGTCCCGGTCACCGCCGCGACCACGTTCGCGATGCTGGTGGTCGCCGAGGTGAAGCTGCCGCCGCTGTCGGTGAGCGTGCCCTGGGCGTCGACGGTGATCGACGCGGTCACCGCCGGATAGTCCTGGCGGTCACCGGTGGGGAACCGCTGCGCCACGTTGTAGCGCAGCGTGCCCGCGCCGAAGTGCAGGAGCTGCCGACGGGCCAGCGGCACGCCGCTCTCGGCGTCGAGGTAGATCTCCCAGCGCGCGCGGGGCTCGGCGAGATCGACCACCAGCGTGGTGACCACGCGATGCTCGAGGATCGGCCCCGGCGCGGGCGCGCGCAGCGTCGGATCGGCCGGCTCGCGCAGCAGCGGCAGGATCGCGCGGCCGCGCTCCTCGAGGACGGTCGGGGTCGCGCCGTAGGCGTCCTCGATCCACGCCAGCGCGGCGCCGCGGGCCTTGGCGGCATCGGCGGAGCGCACCGGGATGCGCACGGCCAGCCGCGGCGACGCGGCCGAGCTCATCACGATCAGCCGGTCGTGCTTGAACAGGAAGCTGATCTGACCGCCGAGCACCGGCAGGCCGGCGTGGGTCTGGGCGAAGCCGACGGTGCGCATCGCGCCATCGCGGCCGTGAACGGTGTTGCTGACGAGCACGAAGTCGGTGACGAGGGTGCCCGGCGCGAGCAGCGCGAGCTGCTCGGCGAGCACCGTGCCGGCGATCGCGAGCGCCTTGCCGGCGTGGGCATTGGCGCCCGGCGCCGGCAGGCCTTCGCCGAAGACGCGCAGCGGGATGCCGCGATCGTGATCCCAGATCGCCTGCCAGGCGCCGTGCGGGCCGTGGAGCGCGACCCACGCCTTCTTCGCCGCGGCCGGGACCTGCCACGAGGTCGGCGCATGCAGCCGACCTCGCCCGGTCGACATCTCGACCGGGCGCTCGTCGAGGTAGGCCGGCTCCTGCACCGCGACCGCGTCGGTCGCGAGCAAGAGCGCAGGCAGGGTCAGGGCAAGAGCTCCCCAGCAGCGCTTCATTGCCGGCACCGTAGTGGACTCGCCGGTCCCCCGGGGCTGACAGGATCCAATGTCTGGCCCCGCCGGTGTCGCGCCCAGTGCGCAGCGCTGGCGGGGTGGCACCAACCGGCCGTGATCACGGCCGGTTAGAGCTACGCACGCACGGCGGCGAGCTTGGCGGCGGGGCGGCTCTTGGCGGCGACGCCGTTGCCGGCCTGCGCGGCATCCTTGAGCGCCTCCAGCTTCGGGGTCTTCTCCCACGAGAAGTCCTGGTCCTCGCGGCCGAAGTGACCGTAGGCAGCCGTCTTGCGGTAGATCGGCTTCCGCAGGTCGAGCTCCTGCGTGAGCATGCCGGGGCGGGCATCGAACACGCGCACCACGGCGGCCGACAGCTTCTCGTCGGAGACCACGCCGGTGCCGAAGGTCTGCACGAGCATCGACACCGGCTGCGCCACGCCGATGGCGTAGGCGAACTGGACCTCGCACCGGCGCGCCAGCTTGGCGGCGACGATGTGCTTGGCGATGAAGCGCGCGAAGTACGCGGCCGAGCGATCGACCTTCGACGGGTCCTTGCCCGAGAAGGCGCCGCCGCCGTGGCGCGCCATGCCGCCGTAGGTGTCGACGATGATCTTGCGGCCGGTGAGGCCGGAGTCACCCTTGGGCCCACCGATCACGAAGCGACCGGTCGGGTTGATGTGGAACTTGGTCGCCTTGGTGATCAGCTTGGCCGGGACGATCGGCTTGATGACGAGCTCGCGGATCGCCTCGTCGATCTGCTTGTTCGACACGGTCTTGCCGTTGAGCTTGTCGGCGTGCTGGGTCGAGACGACGATCGCCTCGACGCCCACCGGCTCGTCGTTCTCGTAGCGGACCGAGACCTGGGTCTTGCCGTCTGGGCGGAGGAAGTCGACGCCCTGGGTCTTCTTCTTCCGGACCTGCGCGAGGCGGTAGGCGAGCTGGTGCGCCAGCTGGATCGGGAGCGGCATCAGCTCCTTGGTCTCGTCGCTGGCGTAGCCGAACATCAGGCCCTGATCGCCGGCGCCCTGCTTGGCCGGGTCGCTGCCGCGATCGACGCCCATCGCGATGTCGGGCGACTGCTGCTCGATCGCCACCATGATGCCGCAGCTGTCGGCATCGAAGCCCATGTCCGAGCCGACGTAGCCGATGTCCTTGACCACGCCGCGGACGATGGTGGGGATGTCGACGTAGGTCGAGGTGGTGATCTCGCCACCGACCAGCACGAAGCCGGTCTTGGTGAAGGTCTCGCAGGCCACGCGGCTGCCGGGATCCGCCTTCAGACAGGCGTCGAGGACGGCATCGGAGATCTGGTCACAGACCTTGTCGGGGTGACCTTCGGTGACGGACTCGGAGCTGAAGAGATGGCTGGCCATGGGTAGCGCGTGACTATATCGATGCAAGGGGGGGTGTCAACGGTGTCGTGGGTGACTGCGGACGTCCCCTGGGTCGCGGGCCCGCGGTACATTGACCGCAATGAAACGGGTGCTCCTGGTCGCGCTGGCGATCGCGGTGGTGGGTGCCTGTGGGGGTCGGCCACCGGCGCCGCGACGGGGCGTCGCCGAGGCGGCGATCGGTGACTGGGACTTCGGGCGCTTCCAGGAGATGCTGGACGTCGAGGTGTGGGTCCCCGCCAACGCCGGCGTCTCGTACGCCGGATCGTACGTGAAGGCGGCCGCGGCCCGGGCCGGTCGCCTCGGCGACGAGGAGGTCGCGAGCGTGATCGTCACCCGCTACCAGCAGGACGACGGCGTGCTGCGCGCGACCGTGAAGTTCCTGCGCCGGCTCGCCCAGGAGGCCGGCTACACCGTCGAGGAAGACCGCATCGAAGGCGTGCGGCTGGTGAAGATCTCGGGCAACGGCGAGCTGTGGGCGATGTGGGCCTCCCAGGGTCACGTGGTCAAGGTCGGCGGCCGCAACCGGGCGGGCGTGCCCGCCGATCTGATCGAGTGGTACGGCGAGCGGTATCCGTCCACGCTGGCGTCCGGCGTGCTCGAGGGACCGCTCCCGGCCGGCACCGACGAGCCCAAGCCCGAGCCGAGCGCGCCGTTCGATCCCGACGCGCCGACCCCCGACTGGGACGGCTACGACCCGAAGCAGACGACACCCCCGACCCGCAAGTAGGGGCCGCGGACGCGCGCGGCGCGCGACCCGAGCTTCGGCGAGCGTGCCGGTCGGGCGGTAGAAGTTGCACACGACGTCCTCGCGCGCGCCGGTTGTCCGTCGTCCGGCTCGTCGAGGCGGTCGCGGGCGACCACCGCGGGCAGCGCGTACCCGCTGCCCGGCGCGCAGGGTCCGAGCCGGGGCGGCCCTGCGACGCGAAGCAGCGAGGCCTGAGGTTCCCTCGGGCCGTCCGCGCGCTATCTTCCCGCCGATGTCGCTCCTGCGCACGCTCCGCCCCGAAGACGCCGGCTTCGCCGCGCTGTTCGATCGCTCGACCACGTTCGCGCCCGAGGTCGAGCACGCGGTCCATGCGATCGTCGAGGCGGTGCGCACCCGCGGCGACGCCGCCGTGCGCGAGTACACCGAGCGCTTCGACCGCCGCTACCCGGGCCCCGACGGCAGCTACGAGGTCACCCGCGCCGCGTGGCGGGCCCGCGCCGCCGGCATCACCCACGAGGTTCGCCACGCGCTCGAGCACGCCGCCGAGCGGGTGCGCTGGTTCCACGGGCACCAGCGCGCCGAGGACCTCGACGTCCGGCGTGGCGGCGTCCGGCTCGGCCTGCGGGTGTCGCCGCTGGCGCGGGTCGGGCTGTACGTGCCCGGCGGCACCGCCCGCTATCCATCGTCGGTGCTGATGACGGCGATCCCGGCCAAGGTCGCCGGCGTCGGCGAGATCATCATGGTCACGCCGGGCGCGTCACCCGAGACCCTGGCCGCGGCCGAGCTGGCCGGCGTCGATCGGGTGTTCGAGATCGGCGGCGCCCAGGCGGTGGCCGCCCTCGCCTACGGCACCGCCTCGGTGCCGCGGGTCGACAAGATCGTCGGACCCGGCAACCAGTGGGTCGCCGCCGCCAAGCGGATCGTCTTCGGCCAGGTCGACATCGACTCGGTCGCCGGTCCGTCCGAGGTCCTGATCATCGCCGACGAGCACGCCGATCCGGCCTGGGTCGCGGCCGACCTGATCGCCCAGGCCGAGCACGACGTCGAGGCCCGCCCGATCCTGGTGACGACCGTGCCCGGGCTGCCGGCCGCGGTCGAGCGCGCGCTCGCCGAGCAGCTCGCGACCCTGCCGCGGGCCGACATCGCGCGGGTCTCGCTCGAGCGCCACGGCGTGGCGGTGATCGTCCCGTCGCTGGCGGTCGCGGTCGAGGTCGCCAACCGGTACGCGCCCGAGCACCTCGAGCTCGACGTCGCCGATCCGCACGCGCTGGTGCCGCTCTTGACCTCGGCCGGCGCGATCTTCGTCGGCAAGTGGGCGTCCGAGGCGGTCGGCGACTATGTCGCGGGCGCCAACCACGTGCTGCCGACCGGCGGCGCCGCCCGCTACGCCAGCCCGCTCGGGGTCTACGACTTCCAGCGGCGGACCTCGATCGTCGAGTACGACCGCGCCGCCGCCCTCGCCGACGCCCCGCTGATCGCGGCGCTGGCCGCGGTCGAGGGGCTCGATGGCCACGGCCGCTCGGCCATGATCCGGACCGGAGAGAAGCCATGAGCCTCGATGACCTCGTCACCCGCGGCCTCCGGGGCCTGACCGCCTACCACGTGCCGCGCCCCGAACTGGTGCGAGCCAAGCTCGACGCCAACGAGCTGCCCTACCCGCTGCCACGCGAGGCCGCCACCTCGCTCGCCGCCGAGCTGGCGGAGGCCGGGCTGCACCGCTACCCACCGGCGGATCCGCACGAGCTGCGGGCGCTGTGCGCCGCCGAGCTGGACGTCGATCCGGCCAGCCTGGTCTTCGGCAACGGCTCCGACGAGCTGATCACGATGCTGTGCGCCGCGTTCGCCGAGCCGCGCAAGGGCCGGCCCCGGGCCGCGGTGCTGTACCCGGATCCGTCGTTCGTCGTGTACCGCCTGGCCGCGCTCGGCCACGGCCTCGACCCGGTCGAGGTGCCGCTCGACGACGACATGCAGCTCGACTTCGAGCTGGTGGAGGACGCGCTGCGCGGCGCCGCGCCCAACCTGGCGTTCTTCGCGCTGCCCAACAACCCGACCGGCACCCTGTGGGATCCAGCCAAGGTCGCCGAGCTGGCCGTCCGGTTCCCGGACACGCTGTTCGTGTCCGACGAGGCCTACATCGTGTACGGCGGCCGGACCCTGCTGCCGCGCCTGCCCGACCTGCCCAACCTGATCGTCATGCGCACGCTGTCGAAGATCGGCATGGCCGGCCTGCGGATCGGGTTCCTCACCGCCGCGCCCGCGATCGTTGCCCAGCTCGAGAAGGTCCGCATGCCATACAACCTCGGCTCGCTCAACCAGCGGGCCGCGGTCTGGCTGCTCCGCAACCAGCGCGACTGGCTGCTCGCGCGCTGCCGCGAGCTGCTCACCGAGCGCGAGCGCCTGGCCGCCGCGCTGCGCGAGCTGCCCGACGTCCGGGTCTTCCCCAGCGAGGCCAACCTCCTCCTGTGCCGCATCGGCCGCGCCGGCGACGGCCGCGCCACTGCGCTGTGCCGAGCCCTCGCGGCTCGCGGCATCCTGATCCGCAACTTCGACCGCCCCGGGCCGCTCGCTGGCTGCGTCCGGATCACTCCGGGCACGCCCGCCGAGAACGACCTGCTCCTGGCCGAGCTCCCGGCCGCCCTCGCCGGCGGCTGACCCGGCGGCTGAGCCGCGCCTCCGCGCGAGGGCGCAGTCCGGCCCGCAGGTCTGGCTTGCGCCCGCGCCACTTGGTGTATTAACGACACTATATGACGCACCCGCCGTTCACGTTCTTCTTCACCGAGGCCTCGCCCTTCTCGCAGTGGTACCGCAGCCGGTTCGAGCTCGACGGCCACGGCTTTGGATGCGCCGAGCAGTACATGATGTTCGGCAAGGCCCAACTGTTCGGCGACGCCGAGGTCGCCGCCGAGATCCTGGCCGCCGAGCACCCGCGCGTGCACAAGGCGCTCGGCCGCAAGGTGCGCGGCTTCGACGACAAAGTGTGGCGGCGCGAGCGCGAGGCGATCGTGCTCGCCGGCAACCGCGCCAAGTTCGGGCAGAACGACGCCCTGCGCGCGGCGCTCCTCGCCACCGCTGGCACCACGCTGGTCGAGGCCAGCCCGTACGACAAGATCTGGGGGATCGGCCTGGCCGCCACCGATCCGCGCGCGCTGGATCCCGCGATGTGGAAGGGCCCGAACCTGCTCGGCCAGATCCTCACCCGCCTGCGCGACGAGATGATGGCCACCTCGGCCGGTTGATCGCGCTACTGCGGCGCGATCTGCACGCGCGCGTCGTTGTAGCAGGCGCCGCCGCCGAGATCGGACAGGGTCTCGGGGATCAGCGCGTTGGAGGAGGCGCCGTTGCGGGTGTGGAACCGCCACAGGCCCTTGGGCAGCACGGCGACGCCGGGCCGCACGTGGGCCGAGATCCGGGCCAGGCACACGACCTCGCCGAGGTCGTTCCAGATCCGCACCACCGCGCCGTCGGCGATCGCGCGCGCGGCGGCGTCGGCCGGGGCCAGCTCGACCGCGGCGTCGATCTTGCGCAGCTGGCCGAAGGTCGAGCTGATCTGCTGGGCGATCGCGGGCGAGATCAGCGCGAGCGGGAAGCGCGCGTCGCCGGGGTCGGGCGTGAAGTGATAGAGGCCGGCGGGCGCCTCGGCGTCGAGCCCGGCCGGGCACAGGTCGATCTTGCCGTCGGGCGTGCCAGGCGCGAGGTCGACGAACAGCAGCGCCGCGGCCGGGCTCGGCGCCGCCACGCCCTTGCTCGCGAGCTGGGTGGTGATCGCCGCGCCGGCCTCGCCGGCGAAGATCACCGCCGCCAGCTCGTCGTCGGTCATCGGATCGCCGTCGCGCCACAGGCCCAGGCGCTCGAGCAGCGCGCCGAACAGCTGGTTGTTGCTGCGCGCCTCGCCGGGCGGGTTGGCCACTGCCGGCGCGTCGTACAGGCGCATCGCCCCGTAGCCGCGGCGGATCTCGCGGTGCTCGAGGAACGCGGTCGCCGGCAGCACCACGTCGGCCCACCGGCAGGTATCGGTAAAGACCTGCTCGTGGACGACCGTGAACAGGTCGGCGCGCGCCAGCCCGGCGAGCACCTTGCGCTGATCCGGCACGGTCTGGGTCGGGTTGCAGTTGTAGACGAACAGCGCCTCGACCGGCGGGGTGGCCGCGGCGAGCGCGTCGCCGAGCTGCACCATGTTGATCGCGCGCGTCTTCGGCTCGGGCTCGGCGATCCCGGCCTCGGGGCCCACGCCCCAGCGGGCATCGCCGTTCGACATCGTGTAGCCGCCGCCGCGCACGCCGAACTTGCCGGCGACCGCGGGCAAGGCCAGCACCGCGGCCACCGCCGAGCCGCCGTTGCGGTTGCGCTCGAGCCCCCAGCCGATCCGGATCGCCGCCGGCGTCGCCGCCGCGTATAGCTCGATGAAGCGCTGCAGGTCGGTCACCTCGAGGCCGGCGGTGGTCGCGGCCCGGCCCAGCGTCCACGGCTCGGCGCGCGCGCGCAGCTCGTCGGCGCCGCGCGCGTGCGCCGCCAGGAACCTGGCGTCGGCGCGGCCGCTCGCGAACAGCTCGCGGATCACCGCCAGCGCGACCGGCAGGTCGGTGCCCGGCTGCACCGGCAGGTGCAGGTGCGCCTTGCGCGCGAGCGGCGTCTTGCGCGGGTCGACCACGACCAGGCGTGCGCCCTCGGCCAGCGCGCGATCGATGATCGGGATCATGTGGATCCCGGTTGCCGACGGGTTCTGGCCCCAGATCACGATCAGCTTGGCGTGGACGTAGTCCTCGAGCGCGATCCCGGGCACCTGGCCGTACATGGCGCGCACCGCCGCGGTCGACGGCGCCGCGCACAGCGTGCGCAGGCAGCGGCTGGCACCGAGCCGGCGGAAGAACCGGGTCGCCAGCGCGCCCTCGGTCAGCCAGCCGTTGGAGCCGCCGTAGTGGTACGGCAAGATCGCCTCGCCACCGGCGCGGTCGCGCACCTCGCGCAGGCGGCCCACGATCAGGTCGAGCGCCTCGTCCCAGCTCGCCTGGCGGAACGACGCCTCACCCTTGGCCCCGACCCGGATCATCGGGTGCAGCACGCGGTCGGAGCCGTACAGGTGATCGGCGATGTTGCGGACCTTGCCGCAGATGAAGCCGTCGGTGATCGGCGTGCGGGTGCCGCCGTTGACCCGCTTGACCCGGCCGCCGTCGACCTCGACCTCGAGGCTGCACAGATCGGGGCAATCGAGCGGACACGCGGACGACAGCGTGGGCATGGCGCCCGCAGTCTACCGTGGGCGCCTGGCGGTGAGCTACAGCGAGCCACCGAGCGACAGCATCCACGACGTCCCGCCCGCCTCGTCGCGGCCGGGGGTGAGCTGGGGGATCACCTTCGGCAACTTGGGCAGGTCGAGGTTGCGCGTCACGTAGACGCCCAGGCCCAGGCCGACGACCATGCCGCCCAGCGCGAAGTGCGCGGTGCTCTCCTGCGAGTCGACGTCGAAGGTGGTGGTGGTGAGCGCCGACAGCGCGGCGCCGACCGTGATCCCGGCGAGACCGGCGACGTCGATGTAGACCACGCGGCGACGCGAGAACTCGTAGCCGCGGGCGATCAGGCCGCCGCTGAGGAGCCCGACGTTGAGGCCGGTCAGCGCGATCACGTACTGCACGCGCGAGCTGCCCGAGAAGATCACCGTGAACAGGCCGCCGGCGGCCGCGCCCCACACCGCGCCGCTGTTGTAGACCGCCGCATCGCCGGCGCTGGGTTCGAGCCCGGATGCCGTGATCACCGCGGTGGTCGCGGCCAGGGTCGCGCCCACGATCACGCCGGCGCCGATGGCCTGGCTGCGCGCGGTGTCGTCGCCACCATCGGCGAGCAGGCGACCGAACAAGGCGCCGTCGAGCATGCCGGCCGCGGTGGTGGTGATGATGTACGAGGACTCGCCCAGCGCGAGGTCGTCGGGGACCAGGAAGTAGCTGCCGGCGGCGCCGACGCCGATGCCGAGCACGAAGCCGAGCCCACCGGTGGTGCTGCTGGCGGTGGCGCTGCCGGCCGACAGCCCGAGCGCCGCTCCGACGAGGGTCGAGGCGGCGATCAGCTGGCGGCGCCCGACCTGGCGCGGCGGCGCCAGCTCGACCGAGAGCTGACCGGGGGTGCCGTCCAGCACCTCGACGGTCTGCTCGCGCGCGAGCCGCCCGGGCGCCTCGATCCGCACCCGGTGCTCGCCGACCGTGACCTCGCCGTCGAAGGTGCCGATCCCGACCGGGCGGTCGTCGATGAGGATCTTCGCGTCGCCCGGCACCGCCTGCACGCGCAGCCGACCGCGCTGGGGGGTGAGCCGGAACGAAAAGCTGTACGGACGACCGATGCCGACGACGATGTCCTTGGCGATCGGCTCGAAGCCTGGCTTCTCGACCCGCATCCGGTAGCTGCCCGCGGTGACGTGGAGGGGCGCCTCGTCGCGACCGGTCGCCTGAGGCCCGGCCTCGCTCGCGATCACCACGGTCGCGCCGGGCGGCTCGGTGGCAACCTGCACCACCGACCGCTGGCGTTGCATCACCTGGATCCGCGACGACATGGTGAGGCGCTCGGCGTCGCTGAT
This sequence comes from Kofleriaceae bacterium, assembly GCA_046597055.1. Lineage (GTDB taxonomy): Bacteria > Myxococcota_A > Polyangia > Haliangiales > Haliangiaceae > UBA2376. The sequence goes on from JBKJLC010000297.1 coordinate 26,121, forward strand.
GCGCTTGCACTCGCGATCGGTGGCCGCGCAGGGCGGAATCGCGACCACGTAGCGCTCGTAGTAGGCGATCGCCTTGTCGTAGGCGATCATGCGCTCGTAGGCGAGGCCGACCATCTTGAGGACCGAGTACGAATCCTCGACGGGATTGGCCGCGAGCAGGCAGTAGAACTGAACGTACTCGCTGATCGCGCCCTCGTAGTCACCCTGCTGGTAGAGGTTGCTGCCGCGCGTGTACCGCGGGACCCCTTCGCTGAGCACGAAGCACTCGGGCTTCTGGGCGTGCGTGGGGTTGGCGCACCACTTGCGCGGGTCGACGTCGCCGGGAATGCCGCTCCACGGCACGTAGCCGGGCGGCAGGACCTGGGGCACGACCGGGCAGTCGTCGATCTCCAGCCGCGGCCGCTCCCTGCCGATGAAGCCATCGTCGTCGGCATGCGCTGCCGTGCCGGTCAACAGGACGACCAGCGCGCACGCTCCGACGCGCGCGATCATCGCGGACGCTTCCGCAGCAGCGGGTTCTCGATGATCTCCCCGTCCCCGTCGGGATCGCTGTCAGGATCGATGTCGCTGCCATTCGGCCCGGGCACGAGCGGCGGCTTCTTGATCACCTTCTTGACCTGGCCCTTCTTGGTCCTGGTGAGCCGACACAGGACGGGCGCGTCCTTGTCGATCGCGGGCCGCACCATGCACTCGGCGTCGTCGTAGCCGTCGAGCGACGCGACCAGCTTGATCTGCTCGCTGTTGCGCAGCCAGCGGTGCGTGTGCGGGCCTTGCCCGAGGAAGCGCGCGCCCTCGTAGATCTTGGCGCCGGGCGGAATGGTGACGATCACGACCTCGACCACCTCGGGCCCGGGCAGGGTGGGCGGCGCCCCCGGGCTCGGGCCCACGTCGACCACCGCCGGCGCGCCCGCGGCGTCGATCGGCAGCGCCACCCGGGACGTGCCGGGCGTGCTGGGCACGAGCACGTTGATGGTGACGACCACGCCGGCGATGATCACCGCGATCACCGCGAGCCACGCCGCCAGCCGCAGGCCGCTGCGGGGTACCGCCCGCCGCCGCCGCGGGCCGGTGATCCGCGCGCGCTGGGTCGAGTGGGTCGGATCCTCGGCGAGCGCCGACAGATCGCTCAGCATGTCGGCGGTCGACTGGTAGCGGTCGTCGCGATCCTTGGCCAGGGCCTTGAGGATGATCGCCTCGAGCTCCTCGGACAGCTCGGGCCGGTCCGCGCGCGGCGAGCTCGGCGAGTCGTTGAGCACCTGCGAGATGATCGCCAGGTAGTTGCCGCCGGTGAACGGGACCCGTCCGGTCGCCAGCTCGTACATGATCACGCCGAGCGCGTAGATATCGATGCGGTGATCGAGCTCCTCGTCCCCGCGGGCCTGCTCGGGCGACATGTAGAGCGGGGTGCCGAGCACCATGCCGGTCTGGGTCAGCCGCGGCGAGTCGGCCTCGCCGGCGTCCGACACCCGCATCGACTTCGAGATGCCGAAGTCCACGACCTTGATGAAGTCGCGGTCCTTGCGGCGCAGCAGGAAGACGTTCTCCGGCTTCACGTCGCGGTGGACGATGCCCTTGGCGTGGGCGGCGCCGAGCGCGGACGAGATCTGGGTCGAGATGTGGAGCAGCCGCGCCTCGGGCAGCGGTCCCTCGCGGTTGAGCAGCTCGGCCAGGCTCTCGCCCTCGAGGAACTCCATCACGACGAAGGTGCGACCGTCGGCGGTGGTGCCGAAGTCGGTGATGTCGATGATGTGCTCGTGCCCGATCGACGACGCCAGCCGCGCCTCTTGCTCGAGGCGGGCGACCACCTGCTCCTTGCGCGCGTACTTGTCGAGCAGGACCTTCACGGCGACCCGCTTGCCGATCAGCATGTGGGTCGCCTCGTAGACCGCCCCCATGCCGCCCTGGCCGATCTTGCGCGTGATCGAGTAGCGGTCGAGCAGCGTGGTGCCGACCAGATCCTCGCCCCGCCGCTCGGGACCGGCGCTGATCAGGTGCGACGCCGAGGTGGTGCCGTGATCGGTCGAGTCGGTTGCGGACGCCATCGCCACCGCGGTGTCGGCAGCCCCCATCAGGCCGGACTCACCGGAGGTCCCCGGTTCACTCCGCCCCGTCGCGCGCCCCCCGGCGACGGCGCGCGCGCCACTGTCGCCGGGCGCGTCGTCGCCCTGGCCGCGTCCGCTCATAGCTCCTTGGAATGGTAGGTGGGAGGCGGGGTCAAGTCAACGCGGCGCTCGGCCGGAGGTCCCCTCAAGTGCGCGACCTGGAACGCGAACCCGCCTCGCGCCGGACGAGGCCCGGCTTGACCGCCTTTTGCCGCACGCCTATGAGCCGGGCCTCGTGCGCACCCTCGCCGTGACAACCGTGGGCGCCGCTCTCGCTCTGGGCGGCGGCGGCGGCGTGATGGGCACTACCCGGGAGGAGGCCGGGGTGCACGTCGAGCTGGTCTACCTGGGGCCCAGCCTGCAGTACTTCGTGCGCCCGGACGTGTTCATCGGCGGTGGCGTCGGCTTCGTGGGCCAGACCGTCCGGGTCGCGGCCCCGGTGCCGGCGTCTGACGACACCGGGGCCGTCACGCTGCGCGTGGGCCTGGCCGGGCTGCAGCGCCGGCGGCACGCGCTGAACGTCTCGGCCGAGAGCATCGTCGGCCGGTTCGACGGTCGCTGGACCACCGGCGGGTTCTTCCTGGTCGGGTACCAGCTCTACTGGTCCCTGCCAGGGACGCGGCTTGACCGGTCTCGGCCGGCGAGCCTATAAGCGCGACGCTCGTGCGTCTGCGCGCTGTCTCCCTCGGTTCGACCGCGGTGGTGCCGACCGCCGGGGCCACGCCATGAGCGACACCGACATCGTGGTCACGCCGACCGTGCGCATCCCGGCGAGCGAGGTGCAGGTCAGCTTCGCGCGCTCGGGTGGGCCCGGCGGGCAGAACGTGAACAAGGTGGCGAGCAAGGTCGAGCTGCGGTGGACACCGTCGACCTCGGGCGCGTTCACCCCCGATGACCGGGCGTGGGTGCTCGGCAAGCTCGGCGGCCGGCTCACCAACGACGGCGAGCTGCTGGTCACGTCGGAGAAGCATCGCGACCAGGGCCGCAACCGCGCTGACGCCACCGAGAAGCTCGCCGCGATCGTGCGCGCCGCGCTGTTCCGGCCCAAGCCGCGCCGCGCGACCAAGCCAAGCCGGGGCAGCAAGGAGCGCCGCATCTCGGCCAAGAAGCGCCGCGGTGTGATCAAGGCCGGCCGCGGCGGCGCCAGCCACGACTAGGCCGGCAGCAGGCGCTGGCCCTTCGACTTCGGGCTCGCAACGAGCCCTTCGCTCAGGGACACCGGAAAGTGGTGCCGGGTCCTGGGGGCGCCGGGGCCGCGGTCAGGTCGTCGGCGAGAACTTGGTCGTCTTGCGCTTCTTCGGGGCCTTCTCGGCTTCGTCGTAGAGGCGCAGCTCGGTCTCGGCGGTGGTCTGGACCGCCTCGAGATAGAGCGACAGCAGGCCGGCGGGCTCGCCGCGGAGTGATTCGTAGTAGCGCTGGCGATCGATGGAGTGGATGACGGCGACCGGGTAGCCGCCCTCCTGCAACATCATGTTCGCGGCGATCCGAGCGGTGCGCCCGCTCTCCTTCGCCCACGGAAAGATCGCCATGAAGCGGGTGTGGATCGTCGCGACCCGCTCGATCGGGTGGAGCTGCTTGGCCGTCGGATCCTCGATCCACTCGGCCAGCTTCTTCAGCGCGGGTGCGATTTTCTCGGGCGGCGCGATGTCGTGATAGTAGAGTCGGTGCAGCGGGTTCTCCTTGCGGTAGGGGAGACCCTTGGCGCGCTCGTCGGGCACGAGCATCGCGTAGATGTCGCGCATCGTCTCGAACTTGAACGGCTTCTTCTTGACCGCGAGATCGGCCGCGTAGTCGCACGCTTCGTTGAAGCGCTTGATCTCGTCGTAGGCCGGGATCAGCGATGGATCGCTGATGATCGTTGGATCGATCGCGGCCTTGATCTCGCTGTACGACAGGACGTCGCCTTCGAGCGCGGCGTCGTGATGGATGAGCGAGATCCGGAGGCGCTGGAGAAACTCCTTGCGCATCGCCTGGTTCGTCGTTCCGATGCGTGCGCGCCAGGCCTGCGAGATCCGATCGACCTCGGTGAACCGTGCGTCGATGTCTTCAGTTTCTTTGTACCTGAGCACGTGCTTGGCCGTCCGAAGCGGGGAAGTCTACGGGTCGAAGACCCACCCGTCAAGCAAGATAGCGGGTGTGTGTTCAGGTAGTAAAATCACATTCATCCGGACCGCCAGAACCCCGCGATTCTCAAAAGTTGCGCCATCGGTCGCGCTGTCTCTAATGAGCGGATGGCGCTCGCGCTGCGCGCGCATGAACGTCCCGTGGACTCCGCCGAGCACATCCCCGTCCTTCTCGACGAGGTGCTGGACCATCTGGCCCCGCGCCCGGGCGGGGTCTACGTCGATGGCACCTTCGGCCGCGGCGGTCACACCCGCGCGATCCTCGAGCGCATCGGCCCGACCGGCCGCGTCATCGGCGTCGACCGCGACCCCTCGGCGATCGCGGCCGGCACCGAGCTCGCGGCCGCCGACCCGCGGCTGACCGTCGCCCACGGCCGCTTCGCCGAGCTTCCTGCGATCCTGGCCGCGCGCGGGCTGGGCCCGGTCGACGGCATCCTGCTCGATCTGGGGGTGTCGTCGCCGCAGTTCGACGAGGCCGCGCGCGGCTTCTCGTTCACCCGCGAGGGTCCGATCGACATGCGCATGGATCCGAGCACCGGACCGACCGCGCTCGACCTGATCCGCGACCTGACCGCCAACGAGCTGGCCGCGGTGATCCGCGATCTGGGCGAGGAGCGCCTGCACCACAAGATCGCGCGGCGACTGCAGGAGGCCGAGCGCGCCGGCGAGCTGGTCACCACCCTCGACCTCGCGCGGGTGGTGGCGACCGCCTTTTCGCCCGGCGACCTGCGCAAGCTGCGGATCAACCCGGCGACCCGCACCTTCCAGGCGCTGCGGATCGCGGTCAACCGCGAGCTCGACGAGGTCGAGGCCTTCCTCGCGACCTTCCCCGACCTGCTCGCGCCGCGCGGGCGCTGCGCGGTCATCAGCTTCCACTCGCTCGAGGACCGGCTGGTCAAGCACCGGTTCCGCGACCTGGCGTGGACCTCGTCCTTGCCGCCCAACCTCGCGACCCAGGCCGGCGAGCGAGTCCGCGCGGTGTGCGTGCCGGTGACCCGCAAGCCGGTGTTCGCCGACGAGGGCGAGACCGACGACAACCCGCGGGCGCGCTCCGCCCGCCTCCGCGCCTGCGAGCGCAGCGACGCCCCCAACGTGCCCGCCCACGTGCCCACCCGTCGATGAAGCCCCGCGTCTACCACCTGTTCCGACGTGCCGAGCCTGCGCAGAAGGTGCGCGGGACCATCGCCGTCATGTTGCTGGTCGCGGTGCTGATCACCGGCCTCGGGGTCCAGCGCGTCCGCGCGCGCCACGAGGTGATCCGCATCGGCTACCAGCTGTCGAAGGCGACCGAGGAGGTCCGGCGCCTGCGCGAGATCCATCGCCAGCTCGAGCTCGAGCGCGCAACCCTGACCAGCCCCGAGCGCATCCGCGCGCTGGCCACCGCGCTCGGCATGGCACCGGTGCCACCCGATCAGATCCGGGTGGTGCCCGCCGGCCGCCGGGTCGCCGCTCGCGGGTCCAGCAAGGCGGCCCGATGAGCGAGACCCCGACCCGGATGCCGCGCCCGCGCACCGCCACGATCGCGGGCGCGGTGCTGCCGGCGGTGACCGCGGCCGCGCGCACCCGCGCCTGGCTCGCGGCGGGGACCCTGACGCTGCTGCTCGGCGGGGTGGGCTGGAAGGCCTGGGGCATCCAGGTCGCCGACGGCGCCCGCCTGCGCGAGCAGGCCGAGCGCCAGCACGTGCACACCGTCGAGATCCCGGCGCCACGTGGCGCGATCCTCGACGCGCGCGGCCGGCCGATGGCGATCTCGGCCGACACCGAGAGCGTGTTCGCCAACCCGCGCGCGGTGGTCGACGTCGCCGGCGCCGCCGACGGCCTGGCCCGCACGCTCGGGCTCGAGGTCAACCTGCTCGAGGCGCGGCTGGCGTCGCGCAAGCACTTCGTGTGGATCGCGCGTCGGGTCTCGCCGGCGCAGGCGGCCGCGGTGCGCAAGCTCGGCCTGACCGGCGTCGACGTCACCCACGAGCCGCGTCGCTGGTACCCGGGCCAGTCCTCGGGCGGACCGGTGCTCGGCTTCTCCGGCATCGACGGCAACGGCCTCGATGGGCTCGAGCTGCAGATGGACGGGCTCCTCACCGGCCAGCGGGCGCGGTTCAGCGCGCTGCGCGACGCCCGCGGCAAGACCATGCTCGCCGACGGCATGAGCGACGCGACCCCGGGCGCGACCGTGCAGCTCACGCTCGACCGCGCCATCCAGCACATCGCCGACCAGGCGCTCGCCGAGGCGGTGACCACCCACAAGGCCAAGTCGGGGACGGTGGTCGTGCTCGACGTCGCGACCGGCGCGGTGCTCGCGATGGCCAGCCAGCCGACCTACGATCCCAACGATCCGGCCGAGGCGGTCCGGGCCCAGGCCCGCAACCGCGCGGTGACCGACGTCTACGAGATCGGCTCGGTCATGAAGGTGTTCACGGTCGCGGCCGCGCTCGACGCCGGCGTGATCCGCCCCGACGAGTGGTGGAACGTCGAGGGTGGCTCGTGGAAGATCGGGCGCAAGACCATCCGCGACGTCCACCACGACGAGGCGCTCACCACCGGCGGCATCATCAAGCGGTCGTCGAACGTCGGCGCGGTCAAGATCGGCCTGCGGCTCGGCCGCGAGCGGCTGTACGCCGCGCTGCGCCGGTTCGGCTTCGGCCAGGACACCGGCATCGAGCTGCCCGGCGAGCAGTCGGGCCGGGTCCGGTCGGGCGCGTCGTGGCGCGAGATCGAGCTGGTGACGATCTCGTTCGGCTACGGCTTCACGGTGTCACCGATCCAGATGGCGGCCGCGCTGGCGGCGATCGGCAACCGCGGCGTCTACCACGAGCCGCGGATCATCGAGCGGGTCACCGACGCGACCGGCGCGCTCATCCACGAGCGCAAGCCGCCGGCGCGCGCGATCATGAAGCCGGCGACCGCGGCGGCGCTCCTGCCGATGCTGGCGTCGGTGTTCGACCGCGGCAGCAAGGACGCCGGCACCGCCGGCAGCCTCTGGGTGCCGGGCTTCAAGGCCGGCGGCAAGACCGGCACCGCGCACAAGTACGATCCGGCGATCCGGCGCTACGCCGACGACAAGTACCTGTCGTCGTTCGCCGGGCTGGCCCCGATCGGCGCGCCGCGGATCGCGATCGTGGTCGTGATCGACGAACCCTCGGGCGGCGACTACTTCGGCGGCAAGGTCGCCGGCCCGGTGTTCGCCAAGGTCGCGAGCGACACCCTGCGCTACCTGGGCGTGCCCGGCGATGCGCCGATGGACGCGCCGCCGCTGAAGCCGTTGGCCTCGCACGCGGCCAGGCCGGTGATGCCGATCGCGCCGACCCGCGAGGCCGCCGGCGATGGCGGCCCGCTGATCGACGCGCTCGCCCCGGGCGATGCCCACCCGATCCCCGACTTCGCCGGCATGAGCATCGGCAAGGCGCTCGCGACCGCGCGCGCCCGCGGCATCGACGTGGTGGTGTCCGGCTCGGGCCGCTGCGGCTCGCAGTCCCCGCCGGCCGGCGCCGCCGCCGCGGACACCGTGGTGACCCTGCACTTCGCCGACCCGTCGGGACCGACCGCCGCGCCGGTGGCCCCCACTTCGTCGAGCGCGGCGCGCGAGTAGCGACCCTTGCCAGCCTGGACGAAATCGGGGAGGCTGCGCGTGCATCAGGTGAACGTCCGGTCATGAAGCTCTCCGTACTCGCGTCCAGCGTCCCCGGCGCGCGCCTCGACGGCCCCGACGTCGACATCCGCGGCGTCACCAGCGACTCGCGCGCGGTGACCAAGGGCGATCTGTTCGTCGCCGTGCGCGGGCGGCGCGCCGATGGCCACGCCTTCCTCGAGGGGGCGATCCGTCGCGGCGCGGCCGCGGTGGTGGTCGAGCAGCCCACCGAGGGGCTGGCGGTACCGCAGCTGGTGGTACCCGATGGCGGCCGCGCGCTCGGGCGCCTGATCGCCTGCCGGGCCGGCAACCCGTCGGTCGGCATGACGCTGATCGGCATCACCGGCACCAACGGCAAGACCACCTGCTCGTACCTGATCGAGAGCATCCTGGCCGCGGCCGGCCACACCGTCGGCGTGATCGGCACCGTGAGCTACCGCTGGGGCGGCGGGTCGATCGACGCGCCGTACACCACGCCGACCCCCGAGGTCCTCACCAGCGCGCTGGCCGAGATGGCCGCGGCCGGCTGCACCCATGTCGTCCTCGAGACCACGTCGGCCGCGCTGGTCATGCACCGGCTGGCCGGGCTCCGCTTCCAGGTCGGCGCGTTCACCAACCTGACCCAGGATCACCTCGATCTGCACGGCTCGATGGACGCGTACTGCGAGGCCAAGCAGCGGCTGTTCCGCGAGTACCTCGCCGACGACGGCGTGGCGGTGATCAACGTCGACGATCCCGCCGGCGCCCTCATGGTCGCCGCGGCCGGACGCCACCGGGTGCTCGCGGTGTCGATCGAGGGCAGCGTGCTGCGGCCCGACGCCGGGCCGGCCACCGCCGACGCCGAGCTGGTGCGGGTGGTCGAGCACACCTCGACCGTCGACGGCATCCGGGCCCGGATCCAGACCCCGCGCGGCGCCCTCGAGCTGGCGTCGCGGCCGCTGATCGGCAGCTACAACGTTGCCAACGTCGCGCTCGCGGTCGGGGTCGGTGAGGCGCTCGGGCTCGGCCACGACGCGATCACGCGCGGCATCGCCGCCCTGATCGGCGTGCCGGGCCGGGTCGAGCGGGTCGCCAACGACGCCGGCCTCGATCTGGTCGTCGACTACGCCCACACCCCCGACGCGCTCGACAACGTCTTGCGCACGCTGCGCCCGCTGGCGCGCCGCCGCCTGATCTGTGTGTTCGGCTGCGGCGGCGATCGCGATCCGACCAAGCGGCCGCTGATGGGCAAGGTGGTCGCCGAACGCGCCGACCTCGCGATCGTCACCAGCGACAACCCGCGCACCGAGGACCCGCGCGTGATCATCGAGGCGATCCTGCCCGGGGTGCCGCGGCCGTTTTACGTGGACGTCGACCGGCGCACCGCGATCCGCGCGGCGGTCGCCGAGGCCACCCCCGGCGACATCGTGCTGATCGCCGGCAAGGGCCACGAGGACTACCAGATCCTGGGCACGACCAAGATCCACTTCGATGATCGCGAGGAGGCCGCCGCCGCCGCCGCGGCGCGCGCGCGCTGGACGCTCGGCGAGATCGCGACCGCCACCGGCGGGACCGCATCCGGGCCGACCGAGACCGCCGCGCTCACCCGGATCACCATCGACGGCCGCGGCGCCGCCCCCGGCGACCTCTACGTCGCGGTCACCGGCCAGCGCTTCGACGGCCACGACTTCGTCGCGCAGGCGGTCGCCGCCGGCGCCACCGGGGCGCTGGTCGCGCGGGGCCGGGCCCCGACCGGGGTGGCCGCGATCGAGGTCGACGACCCGCTGATCGCGCTCGGCCAGCTGGCCGGCGTGCACCGCGCCCGCTGGGGCCAGGCCGACCCCGGCCGCCGGCTGGTCGCGGTCACCGGCTCGGCCGGCAAGACCACGACCAAGGAGCTGGTCCGCGCCGCGTTCGCCGGCGCCGGCGCCACCCACGCCGCGCCGGGCTCGCTCAACAACGAGACCGGGGTGCCGCTGACCCTGCTCGGGCTGCGCGATCATCATCAGTTCGCGGTGGTCGAGATGGGCATGCGCGGCGCCGGTCAGATCGAGTACCTGACCCGGTTCAGCCGCCCCGACGTCGCGGTGGTGGTCAACGCCGGCACCGCCCACATCGAGCTGCTCGGCACCACCGACGCGATCGCGCGGGCCAAGGCCGAGATCTGGCTCGGGCTCGCCGACGGCGGCATCGCGATCGCGCCCGGCGACGACGAGCGGCTGCTCGCGCTGGCGGTCGCCAACGCGCCGGCGGCGCGGCTGGTCACCTTCGGCGAGGCCGCGTCGGCCGACGTGCGCCTGCTCGGCTATCACCCGTACGGGCCCGGCGGCGCCGACCTCCACGTCGACGCGATCGGGCAGCGCCGGCGCTTCCGGCTGCCGATGATCGGCCGCCACAACGCGGTCGACGCGACCTGCGCGCTGGCCGCGGTGCTCGCGTGCGGGCTCGATCTCGACGTCGCCCTGGCCGGCCTCGAGCGGGCCCGGCCGGCATCGATGCGCGGCGAGGTCGTCGACATCGGCGGCCGCCACGTGATCGTCGACTGCTACAACGCCAACCCGGCCTCGATGGCGGCGGCGATCGATACCCTGGCCGAGCTGAAGGGCTCGGCCCGCGCGATCGCGGTGATCGGCGACATGCTCGAGCTCGGTGAGCACGCCCTCGAGGCCCACGCGGAGGTCGGCGAGCGGCTCGGCGATCTCGGCATCCCGGTGATCGCGATGGGCACGTACAAGCATCAGGTCGCCGCGGCGTCGGGAGACCCGGCGATGGCCTGGGCCACCGACGACCCGATCGTCGCCGCGCGCCAGGTGCTGGCCATGACCGAGCCCGGCGACTGGGTCCTGGTCAAGGCGTCACGCGGCATGCGCCTCGAGCGCGTCATCGCCGCCCTCACGGAGCTCGCCGTTTAGATGCTGTTCTGGCTCTTCTTCGACGTCCTCGCCGAGCACGACTCGCTGTCGTGGCTGCGGGTCTTTCGCTACCCGTCGATGCGCATCCTGGCCGCGGCGATCACGGCGCTGCTCCTGTCGTTCGCGCTCGGCCCGTGGTTCATCGAGCGCCTGCGCTCGCGCCAGATCGGCCAGCAGATCCGCGAGGACGGGCCGCAGACCCACAAGAAGAAGGCGGGCACGCCGACCATGGGCGGCGCGCTGATCCTGTTCTGCTGGGTGGTGTCGACCCTCCTGTGGTGCGACCTCGAGAACCGGTTCGTGGTGCTGGCGCTGCTGGTGTCGGTGATGTTCGGCGCGATCGGCTTCTGGGACGACTACGCCAAGGTCACCAAGAAGAACACCAAGGGCGTGTCCGGCAAGCTGCGCCTGCTGCTCGAGTTCGCGATCGCGATCAGCGCGATGACCTACCTCTTCATGTCCGACATGATGCCGCCCGAGCTGCGCCACGAGCTGCAGCTGCCGTTCACCAACTTCTACGAGGTGTCGCCGACGCTGGCGACCTGGCTGTACGTCGCGTTCGGCTCGTTCGTGGTGGTCGGCACCGCCAACGCGGTCAACCTCACCGACGGCCTCGACGGGCTCGCGATCGGCCCGGCGATCGTGAACGCGGCGACCTTCCTGCTCCTGGCCTACATCGCCGGCGTCGAGACCACGATCCTCACCCGCAGCGGCGGCGAGGAGTCGATCGCGCAGTACCTGCACGTCGCCCACATCCCGGGCGTGGTCGAGCTGGCGGTGTTCTGCGCGGCGCTGTTCGGAGCCGGGATCGGCTTCCTCTGGTACAACACGTACCCGGCGAGCGTGTTCATGGGCGACGTCGGCTCGCTGTCGCTCGGCGGCGCGATCGGGATGCTCGCGGTCCTCACCAAGAACGAGCTGATCCTGGCGCTGGTCGGTGGCCTGTTCCTGATCGAGGCGCTGTCGGTGATCATCCAGGTCGGCTCGTTCAAGACCCGCAAGAAGCGCGTCTTCAAGATGGCGCCCATCCATCATCACTTCGAGCTCAAGGGCTGGGAGGAGCCGAAGATCATCGTGCGCTTCTGGCTGATCTCGATCCTGCTCGCGCTGCTGGCGCTCGGCACGCTGAAGCTGCGGTGACCCGGGTGGACCTGCGCGGCAAGCGAGTGGTCGTGGTCGGGCTGGCGCAGACCGGCATCGCGGTCGCCAGGTTCTGTCACCGGCGCGGCGCGACCGTGGTGATGACCGACGGCAAGCCGGCCGAGCAGCTCGGCGACCGGATGGCCCAGCTCGCGGAGGTGCCGGTGGTCTGGGAGCTCGGCGGCATGCGCGAGGCCTCGTTCACCAGCGCCGATCTGGTCGTGATGTCGCCCGGGGTGCCGACCCTGCCCGAGATGGTGGCCGCGCGCGCCGCCGGGGTCGAGGTGATCGCCGAGATCGAGCTGGCCTTCCGCTGCTTCCATCCCGGCGCGCGCCTGCTCGCGATCACCGGCACCAACGGCAAGTCGACCACGACCGCGCTCACCGGCGCCCTGTGCGCGGCCAGCGGCCGGCCCAGCTTCTGCGGCGGCAACCTCGGCAACATGCCGCTGATCGACGCCGTGGACCATCCGGCCAACGTCGCCGGCGGCCTGATCGTCGCCGAGGTCGCGGCGTTCATGCTCGAGCACTGCACCTCGTTCGCGCCCGACGCTGGCATCCTGACCAACGTGACGCCCGACCACCTCGACCGGTTCGGCACGATGGAGCGCTACGCCGAGATGAAGGGCCGGATCTGGGCGTGGCAGCCAGCCGGCGCCGTCGCGATCGCCAACGCGGCCGACCCGTGGGTGGTCGCCGCGACGCCCGGGATCGCCGCCGAGCTGTTGTGGTTCGACTCGCGGCCGGGCGCCGCGGTCGCGCGCGGTGCCTGTCTGTCCGAAGGCCGGACAGATATGGTGCTGCGCGGCGTGCCCGGGGCCGACGCCGAGGAGCGCTACCCGGTGGAGGATCTGGTGATCATCGGCAATCACAACCTCGAGAACGCGATGGGCGCCTACCTGGCGGCCCGCTCGGTCGGGGTGTCGGTCGCCGCGATCCGCGCGGGCGCCCGCAGCTACCGGCCGCTGCCGCACCGGATGGAGCGGGTCGGCGACCTGGACGGCCTGCACTTCTACGATGACTCCAAGGGCACCAACGTCGCCTCGGTCGCGGCCTCGGTGCGCGGCTTCCCGCGCCCGCTGGTGCTGATCGCGGGCGGGGTCGACAAGGGCGGCTCGTACGCACCGATGCTCGAGGCGCTCGACGGCGTGTGCAAGGGCATCGTGCTGATCGGCGCGGCGGCGCCGCTGATCCGCGCCGCGTGCGAGGCCCACCCGGTGCGCTACCCGGTGCTCGACGCGCGCGACATGTTCGACGCGGTCGCCAAGGCCAGCGCGCTGGCCGGGTCCGGCGAGGCCGTGGTGCTGTCGCCGGCATGCGCGAGCTACGACATGTTCGACAACTTCGGCCACCGCGGCCGGGTCTTCCGCGACGCGGTCAGCGCGGTCGGCGCGCGCCGCCTCGACGGCTGACGCCAGGTCGTCATCGACCGCGCCGACAAGCGGGTGATCGTGCGCCGGCGCGCGCTGCACACCCCGCTGGTCGGGGCGACCGGGTGGGCGTTGCGGCACCGCCGGCAGCACTTACCCACGCCTGACGGCGCGCGCCCGCGCCGGCGCGTATCACGGGAGGCATGAAGCTCGCCTCGCTGGCCTCCTCGCTCCCGTTCGTCCTGTTCGCCGCCTGCTCGAGCGTCGCGGCCTCGGGGCCGGTCCCCGCCGCGGCGGCGCGGTCGGCCGGCCCGGTGGTCGCACCGGTCGCGGCCCTGGTCGCGAGCGCCGGCGATATCACCGGGGCCCCGGGGGCGAGCCTCGACGACGCCGCGATCGCCCGGCTGCGCGCCGAGGGCCCGCCCGCGCTGGCCCGCCTGCTGGCCGAATCCGACCGGCTGGCCGGGGAGCCGGCGCGCCAGGCCCTGGCCGCGACCATCGATCGGGTCGCCGGCCAGCGCTACGCGACCGAGTCGCGGCTGTACTGGTACACCGACCTCGAGGCGGCCAAGGCGGTGGCGCGCGCGACCGGCAAGCCGATCCTGTCGCTCCGCATGCTGGGTCGGCTCGACCAGGACCTGTCGTGCGCCAACAGCCGGTTGTTCCGGACCACGCTGTACCCGGACGCGGCGGTGAGCCAGCTCCTGCGCGCGCAGTTCGTCTTGCACTGGTCGAGTGAGCGGCTGGTGCCCAAGGTGACGATCGACTTCGGCGACGGCCGCCGCATCGAGTCGACCGTGACCGGCAACAGCGCGCACTACGTGCTCGATGCCGACGGCGCGCCGCTCGAGGTCCTGCCCGGGCTGTACGCGGCGCCGGTGTTCGTCCGCGAGCTCGCGGCGGCGCGCGTCCTGCACGCCTCGCTGCGCGGCAAGGACGCGACCACGCGGACCCGCGTGCTGTTGGCGCATCATCGCGCAGCGGTCAATCGGCTCGAGGGGCAGTGGGACCAGCTCGGCAAGGTGCCGGTGATCGAGGGTGGGCGCAGGCTGCTGACGCCAGCGGGCGTTGCCGACGTGCTCGCGCTCGCCCAGCGCGCCACCTTTTCGAAGGCGTACATCGAGGTTCCGCTGCTGAAGACGGTCGACGTCGGCGCCGATCCGGGCGCGCTGCCTCGCGACGTGGCGCTGTGGGCGGAGATCGGCCAGCGCCTGCTCGGGGTCGGCGATCCTCCGGCGATGCCGCCCGGCGGCTTCGACCTGACGGGTTTGGGGCTGGCGGCGAACCAGGTCGCCCCCGGTGCCACCGCGCGCGTCCCGACGCGGAGCCGGCGCCGTCCGATCCTCGACCGGTCGGCGCGGACGCTGGTGGAGCGCCTGATGGTCACCCCGGCTCCCGACGATCTCCTGAGCGACGAGGCCGCCGCGCGAGCGCTGGTGATCGCGCGGCTCGAGCAGACGATCCTCGCCGACACCGCGCTCAACGAGGTCCGCCTGCGGCCGCTGATCCGCCAGCACCTGATCAACCAGCTCGAGACCTACGGCACGCTCGGCTTCGACGACGTCAACCGCTGGATCTACGACGTGGTGTTTCACACCCCGCGCGAGGACGCGTGGCTCGGGCTGGTGTCGAGCGACACCTTCACCGGCCTGCCCGCGGGTGGGATCGTGGCCGCGCAGAACGGACGGACACGCCTGTAGTAGCCTGACGGCGTGAAGGTCATCGACCGGGCCCGCCTGGGCTTACGCGAGGGCGCCTCGGACAAGCTGTACGAGGCCGACCTGGTCGAGGTGATCGCTGGGCAGTTCGTGGTGAACTTCCGGTTCGGGCGGCGCGGCGCCGCGCTCCGCGACGGCACCAAGACCGCTGTGCCAGTGCCTGAAGGCCGGGCCCGCGCGATCTTCGCCGCGCTGGTCGCCGAGAAGTCGGCCAAGGGCTACCAGCCGGTGGGCGTCGCCACCACCGCAACGCCGAGTCCGGCCGCGGCGCCCGCGAACCCCGGCAGCACCCACCAGGCGCTGCTGCACCGGCTGTGGCAGGGTCACCGCGGCGCCGGGCCGTTGCTGCCGGTGATCCGCCGGGTCGGCGAGCTCGGCGTGCGCGACGCCGAGCCGATCTTGCTCGAGCTGCTCGCCGCCAGCCGCACCAACGCCGAGGCGCCCGACGTGATCTGGCGCTACACGATCGTCGCCGCCCTGGCGCGGTGCGGATCGAGCGCGGCGGTGCCGGCGCTCGAGCGCCTGCCCGGCGATGGCGCCCAGCCCGATCACGTGCGCGACCTCGCGCGGCTCGCGCTCGCGATGATCTGGGGCGAGGCCGGCCGCGACCGCACCCGCGCGATGGCGCGCGCGCTGGTGCCACCGACGATCGCCGGCGATCCGTACCGGGCCGGGCCGACCAGCGCGACCGCCGGGGTCGAGGACCTGCTCGCGCGGGGGCGCACCGCCCAGGCCCGCGACGCGATCATCGGGCTCTACCTGCTCGACGACAGCGCCGCGCGCGCGGCGGTGCTGTCGGCGGCGCGCGGGCTGCGGCTGGCCGGCGGCGAGTGGCCGATCGTGCGCATGCTGATCCGCGGCGCCGAGCTGCGCCGCGACGGCGAGCTGTCGGCCCTGCTCGCGCGACGGATCGAGGATCACCGGGGCGCCACGCCGTGCGGGCCGCGCACGCGGGCGTACTTTCGACGCCGGATCGCGCGGGTGCTGCGCCGGCTCGGCCAGCAAGGCTCGCCCGACTTCGTGGCGATGGCGGTGCCGCTCCTGCTCGGGTACCGCGACGACGATGCCGGCGAGGTCATCACCGGCGCGTACGGCGCGACCTACGACCGGTTCGCGCGTTTTCACGCGCTCAACATGCTGCTGTACGCGCGGTCGTCGCGCTACCAGCCCGGCCACCACGGCGCCGCGACCTGGCGGTGCGCCCCGTCCTACCGGCCCGGCGGCCCGCCGCCGCGCGACCGCGAGGAGGCGTTCGGGCCGCTGTGGGACGCCGCGCCCGAGGCGCTGTGGCACCTGGTCCGCGCCGCTCGCGCCGAGCCGGTGGTGTACTTCGCGACCCGCGCGCTGCGCGACCAGCGCGGGTTCGTCGCCGCGCTCACCGATGGCGCGCTGGCCGCGGTGCTCGCCGACGGCCACCCGCTGGCCCAGCGGTTCGCGTTCGAGGCGGTGCGCGAGCGTCCGCTCACGGCCGAGCTGGCCCGCGCCGCGCTGGCCAGCTCGGTGGACGACGCCCACGACTGGGTGCTGGCCTGGGTCGAGCGCCACCCGGACCTGGCGATCGCCGACCCCGCGCTGGTCGCCCTCCTGATCACCGGCCCGTCGACGCGGGTGCGCGACGGCGGAGTGGCGTTGGTCCGCGGGCGCGGGCTCACCGACGAGGTCGCGCGCAGCGCCGCGACCCGGGCCCTGGCGATCCTGCTCGGGCTGTCCGACACCCCCGAGGCCGCGGCGCGCGCCGCCGGCGCGGTCGCCGTGCTGCTGCGCGTGCTGGGCGCGCCGCTGCGCCGGCTGGGCGCTGACGTGCTGCGCGATCTGATCGAACATCCGCTGGCCGCGCTCGGCGAGCTCGCCGGCGAGCTCATCCTCGCGCACGAGCAGGCGGCGGGGCTCCCGACCGACCTCGCCACCCACCTGCTGGCCTCGCCGCACCCGTCGGTGCGCGCGCTCGGCGCCCGGGTGCTGGCCCAGACCCCGCCCGAGGTCGCCAAGGGCGATCCCGACGCCCTGGTGACCTTCGCGCTGTCCGGAAACGCCGAGCTGCGCGCCGGCACCCGCGCGCTGATCGGCGAGGTCGCCCGCCGCTGGCCCGAGGTCGGCCGCGCGATCGCCGACCTCCTGATCGACGCCCTCTTGACCGCCCAGCCCGCGGGCGCGCCGGCCCACGTGATCGCGCTGCTCCGCCACGAGCTCGCCGGGTGCCTGCCCGCGCGCGACGCGACCACCATCCTGCGCCTGTGCGGCGCGCTGTCGCCGCACGCGCGCGACGCGGGCGGCCTGCTCCTGCCCCAGCTCGGACCCGACGAGCTCGGCCTCGACGATCTGGTGCGACTCGCCAGCCACGAGTCGGTGCTGGTGCGGCAGGGCGCGTGGGCGCTGGCGGAGCAGGCCACGCCGCGGTGGAAGCTGGCCCCGGTCGCGCTGGCGCGCCTGTGCGACGCCAGCTGGGACGACAGCCGCGCCTTCGCGTTCGGCTTCGTGCGGCGCAGCTTCGACGCCGACGATCTCGCCCCCGACGCGATCATCGCGATGTGCGACAGCGTCCGACCCGCGGTCCAGGATTTCGGCAAGTCGCTGCTGCAAGAACACTTCCGCGGCGCGCACGCGGCGACCTACCTGATCCGCCTCGGCGAGCACCCGGCGCCGGGCGTGCAGCTGCTGGTGTCGACCTTGCTCGACGCCGCGCGCGGCGATCTGGCCCGCCTGCAGGCCCTGCTGCCGTACCTCTACACCGTGCTCGGCCAGGTCAACCGCGGCGGCGTGGCCAAGCAGCGCGTGCTCGCGTTCGTGCGCGCCGAGGCGACCGCGAGCGCGGCGTCGGCCCGGCTGCTGGCCCCGCTGCTCGATCACCAGTCGGCGACGATCGCGATCACCCAGAAGGCGCCGCTGATCGCGACCATGGTCGCGGTTCACGACGCGTATCCCGACGTCCCGCTGCCGATCGCGATCACGCCCGCGCGTCCGCACCGACCGGGCGGCCCGACGTGATCTTCCAGCACCGCTACGCCGGGACCTCGACGGTGCGCCAGGCCGACGACGCGACCGCGATGTCGTTCGCACCCGACCTCCTGCGTGCGCCGACCTACTTCCGCGGCCGGGTCACCCGCGCGCTCGAGTTTCGCGAGGCGATGAGCGCGCTGCACGACGTGGTGGTGGCCGACCTGCGCTTCGTGCCCAGGGACCGCACGTCGTACCTGGCGTGGCGCGAGCGCCAGGCTCACGTCGCGCCCGGCGCCGCGGCCGCGCAGCAGGCCGAGGTCGCGGCCGAGATGGCCCGGCTCGGCGCCGAGTTGACCGAGCTCGATCGCAAGCGCGCGGACCGCCACCGCGCCTTCCACGGCGCGCGCCAGCGCTACTTCGACTACCTCTACCAGCGCGACCGCGACCTGTGGTTCAAGCTCGATCCGATCATCACGGTCCACCCCGACCAGGTGTTCTTCGAGTGCTTCTCGCGCGACGAGTCGAGCTACGGCCGGCTGGCCGCCTCGTACGACGTCTTCGACCAGCTCGGCGAGCGGGCCAACGGCACCACCAACATCGACTACTCGCAGGGCCTGTACGACGAGTTCCAGAAGGTCCGCAGCTACAAGACGACCACGCTCGACATCGATCCGTCGGGCTTCGGCGTGGAGACCGCGCTGGAAGAGCGCTTCCGCGAGGTGAAGATCGACGTGCCCGACAGCTGGGTGCGCGGGCTGCTCCAGGTGTCGAGCGCGATGACGCTGCCGACCCACGTCGTCGATCTGCACCCGATGGACGTCCACAACCTTTGCTTCGTGCTGCGCCGCAACCAGGAGCGGTTCGGGCCCCGCTCGCTGCGCTGGCAGCTCACGCCGGGCGCGCCGGCGACGGTCGTGGTCGAGCCGTGGGGCATCGAGCTCCGCTGCCCGCGCTCGATCTACCGGGGCGATCAGCCGGCCGAGATCCGCATGTGGGGCCGGCGCCGGCTCCACGTGCTCGAGCGGCTGCTGCCGCGCGCCCGCCGGGTCCGGCTGCACCTGCTCGGCACCGGCCAGCCCACGTTCTGGGTGGTCGATCTCGGCGCGCTGACGTTCACGCTCGGCCTGTCGGGCTGGACCCGCAACGACTGGGCCCAGGCCAGCAACTTCGACTTGATGGCGGCGCGCGAGGACGTCGACCTCGACACCCAGGAGCGCGTGTTTGCTGCGCTCGGCAAGCACTGGCGCGCGAGCCCCGACACGCTGGCGAGCGAGCTGAACCTGAGCCGACCGATCGTCGCGTCGGCGCTGGCCGGCTGGGTCCAGTGCGGCCGCGCGGTCTACGACCTCGATCAGGGCGTCTATCGCAAGCGCGAGCTGACCGGCGCGCCGCTGCCGGTCGAGCGGCTGCGCTACGCCAGCGCCCGCGAGGCCGCCGCCGGCCAGCTGGTCCAGCAGGCCAAGATCGCGGTCGACGACGCCAGCACGGCCGATGGCGGCCTGCGCCTGGTCGGTCGGCTGATGCACCGCGACCGGCTGTTCACCACCGAGCTCGTGCTCGACGTCGACCGGCGGCTGGTCGCCGGCGAGTGCAGCTGCGACCACTTCGTCCGCAACCGGCTGCTCCGCGGCCCGTGCGAGCACATGCTGGCCCTGCGCGCGGCCCACCGCCGCGGCGTGTCCGATCTGATCGACCTCGGCGACTACCAGGCGACGTGCCGCCAGGCGGTGGCGCACGCGACCACGCTGCGCGCCGGCGACCCCGCCGCCGCGGTGCGCGCGCTCACCCGCGCCGCGAAGCTGGTGCCAGCCGGCTCGCCCGAGTGGGCGCGCCTCCAGGAGGTGCTGGCCGAGACCCACCTCGCCGCCGGCGACCGGGCCACGGCACTGGCAGCCGCCGAGCGCGCGCTGCGCGTGGCGCCGACCAGCCCGCTCGCGTTGCGCATCCAGCGCGCGCTGCAGGTCGATCCGGCGGCCAGCGCGCCACCCGCCGCCCCTGCCGCGGACGAGCCGGTGGCCGCGCCGGAGCCGCCGAAGAAGCCCGGCTTCTGGCGCCGCCTGGTCGGGCGGTTCGGCAGCAAGAAACCCCCGCCCACCGACGAGTCGGCATGACGCCGCACCTGCGCGGCGCGGTGATCGCCCTCGTGCTGCTCGGCGCCGGGTGTCGCGACCGAGAGGTCACCCCGGCGGGGGCCGGCAAGGTCGAGCTGATCGAGGCGCCGGCCGCGATCGCGCTCGCGCCGGTGGTCGCCGGCGAGGTAGTCCGCGCCCGCGCCGACGGCAAGCAGCTGATCGTCTACGTCGGCGCCGCGTGGTGCGAGCCCTGCAAGTACTTCCACGACGCGGTGACGCGTGGCGAGCTCGACGCCGGGTTCCCGACCCTGCGGCTGCTCGCGTTCGACGCCGACCGCGATCAGGACGCGCTGCAGGCGGCGGGCTACGACGCGTCGATGATTCCGCTGTTCGCGGTCCCGGCTGCCGACGGCACCCCCAGCGCGCAGCGGATGCAGGGCTCGATCAAGGGCCCCGGCGCGGTCGCCGAGATCACGCCGCGGCTGCGCGCGCTGCTCGCGGCCGCCGCCGCCCGCTGACCGGCGGCGAGGCCTTGCGCCGGCCCGGCGCGCTGGCTGATAGTCGCGCCGCGTGGTGGGTGTGCCTCGTGACCTTGCAACCCGGGCGGCGTTTCGCCGCTCTTGCGATCACGCCATGCATGCCTCACTGGCTCGCTCAATACTGTGTGAAATCAGTGCCGTCGCACAGGTTCCGGCTGGGATCCCCTGCGGGAATCGAACGCAGCGCGACGGCACCGATTTCACTCGAGCCGAGACGATCCAGTCCCAGGAGTGAACGAAGGTAGGCGGCCCACCACGCGCCTTTTTCCGCTGACCTCATCCTCGTGCCCGACGACGCCCCCCCGCGCAATCGCAAGGAGCTGTACGAGCGCATCGCGCGCGGCGGCAAGGACGAGGTGATCGTCGAGGAGATGATCCGGCTCGGCTTCTGGCCGGCGGCCGGCGCCCTGCCTGACGATCCGGCCGACGAGCTGCGCCGACGCAGCGAGCTGGTCGGTCGGCTCGTCACGCTGCGCGACCAGGCCGGCCGGCTGCGCAATGCCGCGCAGCTCGAGCAGGACGCACGCGCCCAGCGGCTCGCCGACGCGCGGCGCAAGCGCGAGGAGACCAAGCAGCGCCGGCTCGCGATCCGCGCGGCCCGTCAGGTCGCGTGGCGCGAGCGCAAGACCCGCGAGATCGGCTACCTCGGCGCCGGCGTCTCGGCCGGGCTGGGCCCCGCGCGGCCGGGCACACCGGTGGCAACCCCGGGCCCCGAGCTCCCGGTCCTGCATACCGCCGCTGATCTCGCGGCGGCGATGCAGATCACCGTGGGCCAGCTCCGGTTCCTGGCGTTCGCCCGCGAGGTTTCGACCACCACCCACTACCGCCGCTTCACGATCCCCAAGCGCACCGGCGGCGAGCGCCTGATCTCGGCGCCCCGCGCGCGGCTGAAGGACGCGCAGCGCTGGATCCTCGCCAACGTACTCGAGCGGGTGGCGCTGGCCGAGCCGGCCCACGGCTTCGTCCGCGGCCGCTCGATCGTGACCAACGCGGTGCCCCACGTCGGCGCCGCGGTGGTCGTCAACGTCGACCTCAAGGACTTCTTCCCGACCGTCACCTACCGCCGGGTCAAGGGCCTGTTCCGCCGGCTCGGCTACGGCGAAGAGATCGCCACCCTGCTCGGCCTCCTGTGCACCGAGCCCGACGTGACCGAGACCGTGCTCGACGGCATCACCTACTACGTCGCGCGCTCGGCCCGGCACCTGCCGCAGGGCGCGCCGACCAGCCCGGCGATCACCAACGTCATGTGCCGGCGCCTCGATCGGCGCCTCGCCGGCTGCGCCGCCAAACATGGCTTCACGTACACCCGCTACGCCGACGACCTGACGCTGTCGAGCAAGGACGCCGCGGCCCCGGTCGGTGCCGTGCTCGCGATCATCCACAAGGTCGCGGTCGGCGAGGGCTGGACCGTGCATCCCGACAAGGTCCGCGTGCTGCGCAAGGGCCGCCGCCAGGAGGTCACCGGCGTGATCGTCAACGAGCGCCCCGGCATCGCGCGCACCACCCTGCGCCGGTTTCGCGCGCTGCTCCACCAGATCGAGCGCGACGGCCCCGCCGGCAAGCGCTGGGGCGCCGCCGGCGACGTGTTCGTGTCGGCGCTCGGCTTCGCCAGCTACGTGGCGATGGTCGATCCGGCCCGCGGCGCCGCCCTGCGCGCCCAGGTCCTCGCCCTGCGCGCGCGCCACCGCTGAGCTGAGCGAAGCGAGCCGGCTCCGCTCCGTACCGATCGGGCCCGGGCTCCGGCCCGCGGCCGACCGATCGAGCTACGCCCACCCGATGGCCGGGCCATCGGCGCCATCCCATGCTCGCCCGGGTGCGCCGCCGGCGCTGGACCGTGGTCCGAGGCCACCGGCGGCGGTGAGCACCCGCGATGCTACGCTTCCGGCATGGACCCGATCGACGCGCGCCATACCCGTCGCGACACGCTCGCGGTCGTCTTGACCGTGCTCGGCGGCGCGGCCTGGCTGAGCGCCCCGGTCGCCCTGCTGCTGCGCGACCTGCGGCTAATCCTGCCGGTGTGCACCATCGCCGGCTGCGCGATCGGCGCCGCCTGTGTCGCGTCGCTCGTGCCCCGCCTGTCCCGCACCACCGCGGCGGTGGCCGGCGCGATCACCCACCTGCTCGCCCGCGGCATCTTGATCCTGTGGGCCCTGGTGCCCGGCGGCGCGCTTCGCCCCGAGGATCTGCTGATCGCCCTGGCCGCGGCCGGCGCCGCCGCGGCCGGCGCCAGCGTGGGTGGCCGCGCCCCGCGTGGCCTGACCCTGCTGCTGGTGGCCGGGATGGTGTCGCTGGCGGTCGCCACCCTGGGCGCGGTGCTGCTCGGCGTGCTCCACCTGCTCGGGGGGGAAGCGCCCCTGCTGGGGACGTTCGGCTTCCTGCTGGCGCCGGTGGCCGGCGGGGTGGTGGCGGCCGCGTTGTTCCCGGAGATCAGCGCGGGCAAGGTGGCCGGCGGCTGGCTGGTGCTCGGCCTCGGGACCGCGGCCGTGGTCGCCGTCATCGCGCAGTCGGGCTTCTTCTTCGTCAGCGGCCTGCTCGCCGGCATTGTCCTGGGCGTGATGCCGGCCGGCCTGGGCGCGATCGGGGCCGGCGTGTACCGGACCCTGCGCCCGCGGCCGCCGGTCGACGTCACCCCGCTGCCGTCGGCGCGCGTGCTTCGCTGACCCGCCGCGCGACCACCCGGCCGAAAAGTTGGCCCGGATCGAGAGCGTAGGCAGAGTGCGGGGGTAGTGCTCCCGTCGAGCATCCAGCCCACCATCGAACCTCCGAGCGACCGTCCCGCGCCCAGCGTCGCCACCCAGGCGCCGGTCGCCGAGGTCGCGGAGCGCCCCTACGACCTCCTGCTGCTCGGCACGGTCCTCGCGCTCCTCACGCTCGGCACGATCGAGATCTACGCCGCCACCGCCAGCCAGGCCGGCGCCCGCCGCGGCGACCCCGGCTTCTTCCTCGAGCGCCAGCTGGTGTTCCTCGTCCTCGGCGGCGTGGCCATGTGGCTCGGCGCGATCATGGACTACCGGGTGCTGCGCCGGCGCGCCTACCTCTTGCTGCTCGGCTCGCTGCTCGCGCTCGCCGCGACCCTGGCCATGCCGTCCCTCAACGGCGCCCGCCGCTGGCTCCTGGTCGGCCCGCTCTCGTTCCAGCCGGTGGAGATCGCCAAGCTCGCGCTGATCAGCTACCTCGCCTACTCGCTGTCCAAGAAGGCCGAGAAGGTGAAGACCTTCACGGTCGGCTTCGTGCCTCACCTGGTGGTGTGCTGCCTGATGATGGGCCTCTTGCTGCTGCAGCCCGATCTGGGCTCGTCGATCATCCTGGGCGCGACCACCCTGGTGATGCTGTTCGTCGCCGGCGCCCGCATCTCGTACATCGTCCTGGCGATGCTCGCGGGCGCGCCGATCGCCTACCAGCTCATCGTGGGCACCCCGTGGCGGCTCCGGCGCTTCATGGCCTACTTCAACCCCGAGGCCTTCGGCGACCGCGAGGCCTACCAGATGGTGCAGGCCCACGTATCGCTCGGCTCGGGCGGCGCCACCGGCGTGGGCCTGGGCAACTCGCGCCAGTCGCTCGGCTACATGCCCGAGGGCCACAACGACTTCATCCTGGCCCCGATCGGCGAGGAGCTCGGCTTCCTTGGCGTCGCCCTGGTGCTGGGCCTGTTCATGGTCCTCATCTGGCGCGGCGTGCGCGCCGCCCTCGGCGCCCGCGATCCCTTCGGCGGCTACGTCGCCCTCGGCATCACGCTCATGTTCGGCCTCCAGGCCCTGCTCAACGTCGGCGTCGTCCTGGGCGTGGTCCCCAACAAGGGCATCACCCTGCCGCTGGTCAGCTACGGCGGCACCTCGCTGATCGTCACCATGTTCCTGGTCGGCCTGATCCTCAACATCGGCCACCGCGCCGCCCCCGGCTCCCGCCGCCGCATCCTCGGCGGCCTTGGCGGCGCCCTGCGCAAGCCCCAGCGCGTCCGCGTCGTCGTCGGCCGCCCCGCCAACGCCTGAGCCCGGCGCCGGTTCGCGCCGGCGCTCCGCTGCGTCCGGCCAGCCGACGCGGTGGTACGTCCGACGCTCAGGTCGCGACGTCCCGCGCGGCCGCTACCGACGAACAGAACGCGGCGAGCAAGGCCTGCCCCTCGTCGCCCCCCTGCTCGTGCGCGATAGCCACCAGATCGGCGCCCAGCCCGTGCCGCCAGCCGGCGTCTTGGTGCCACCAATCAGCGGCACCCGTCGCCGCCGGGGGCGCGAACGGGAATGCACCACGAGACATCAAGACGAGGCTCGCCCCGGCATGAAGGGCAACCAGGAACTCCTGCCTCGCGGACGTGGGCGGTTCGAGCTCGGTCAGGTCAGACACCTCGCCGAGGAGCGGATCCCCCAATAGCCCCCACGATGTTTGGGTCAGGTCGACACCCATTCGCCGTAGTGCACCGAACCGGAGGTCTTCGGACAGAAGCCGAACCTCGCCATCACGAGCAAGCGCCACGCCATTGGGACCCGCGCGCCAGACGGCGAGGACGCCGGTGGCGAGTGCCACCACCGCCATCACGGACGGCGTGGCTCGCTCCAACAATACAGCCTCGAACTGCCGCCAGACTTCGGCTCGCAGCGACGCGAGCACCGCGCCAGCCTCGCGTTTCTCGTCCTCCAGGTCCAGGAGCTGGTCGACCGCGCGATCCAGAATGTCTCGAGCGCGGTGCTCAGCAACGCCTGCCGAAAGCGAGAGGGCCACAAGCAGCCGGCCGCGAGCACTGACCACCGTGGGCTGATGGAGATGCGTGAGCAGCCCCGGCACTGCCGGGACTCCCACATGGCCGAATCGAAACCCACCTTGGAGGCAGTGCCATGTGAAACCTGGCCTGCACGGCAGACTCGTCATTTGCTTCCTCCAGCTCGCCAGCGGAGAGCGACGCCCGGGGACGACCTCACCGGGAACCGCTGCGGCTGCAGCCGCGCCAGCTGAGGACGCCGCGGCCGATCTGTTGTTCGTGAAACACGGTGAAACACCTCTGGACAGCGTGAAACATTCGATACCGAGCTGAAACGATCACCGCCTGGGAATTCAACCACAACGGCAACCTGCGGGCGGCACGACCAATGCAGTCAGGGTGTGAATGGCACTCGCGTTTCTCACCCCGCTCGCGGGCGGGGCCCTCATCGGCGTCGCAGCCTCGCTGCTGCTGATCTCATCGGGCCGGGTCGCCGGCATCAGCGGCATCCTTGGTGAGCTGATCGGCGTCTCGGTCGACCGCGGGTGGCGCGCCGCGTTCGTGCTCGGGATGCTGGTGACCGGGGTGATCGCCACGGTCCTGTGGCCGCAGGCGATCACCGCGTCGCCGGCGTCCGTGCCGGTGCTGGTGATCGCCGGCCTGCTGGTCGGGTTCGGCACCCGCCTCGGCGGCGGCTGCACCAGTGGCCATGGCGTGTGCGGGCTGTCGCGGCGGTCGCCGCGGGCGCTGGTCGCGACCCTGACGTTCATGGCCGCCGGCGTCGCCACCGTGGCGATCGTCCGCGCGGTCGGAGGTGGCTCGTGACGGCGGCCGGCTCGCCCGCGGTGCGGCTCGCGATCGCCGCGGTCGCGGGCGTGCTGTTCGCGCTCGGGCTCCTGCTCGCGGGCATGACCCAGCCGACCAAGGTGATCGGCTTCCTCGATATCACCGGCGACTGGGACCCGAGCCTGGCGTTCGTCATGATGGGCGCGATCGGCGTCCACCTGATCGCCTACTGGCTGATCCGCGGCCGCGCCGCGCCGCTGTTCGACGCGAAGTTCCACCTCCCGACCCGCCGCGACCTCGACCGGCGCCTGATCGCGGGCGCCGCGATCTTCGGCGTCGGCTGGGGCCTCGCGGGCTACTGCCCGGGGCCCGCGGTGGTCTCGGTGGCAGCCGGCGGCCCGACCCTCGCGTTCTTCGCGGCGATGCTGGTCGGCATCGTCGCCCAGCGCGTGCTCGACCGGCCCACCGCCCGCGGCGAGGTCGTATGAGCGCCACGCCCGCGATCGAAGCGTTCTTCGACCGGGTCACCTCGTCGGTGACGTACGTCGTCCATGCCGGCCACGACGCGGTCGTGATCGACCCGGTGCTCGACTACGACCCGCAGGCGTCACAGACGTCGACCGCGTCGGTCGAGGTGGTCGGCCACTTCCTGCGCGCGCGCGACCTGCAGCTCCACTACGTGCTCGAGACCCATCCTCACGCCGATCACCTGTCGGCCTCGCAGTGGCTCAAGCGCCGCCACGGGGCCCGGGTCGCGATCGGCGCCGGGATCCGCCACGTGCAGGCGGTGTTCGCCGACCTGCTCGACCTCGGCCCGGACTTCCGCACCGACGGCAGCCAGTTCGACCGGCTGCTGGTCGACGGCGAGGTCGTCACCGCCGGCGCGCTGGAGCTCGCGGTGCTGGCCACGCCCGGCCACACCCCGGCGTGCGTGTCGTACCGGATCGGCGACGCGATCTTCGTCGGCGACGCGCTGTTCTTGCCCGACTACGGCACCGCGCGCTGCGACTTCCCCAGCGGCGACGCCGACGTCCTCTACACGTCGATCCACGACCGGCTGTACACGCTGCCCGACGACACCCGCGTGTTCGTCGGCCACGACTACCAGCCCGGCGGCCGCGAAGTCGGCTGGATGACGACGATCGGCGCGTCGCGCCAGGGCAACGTGCAGCTGCAC
The DNA here is from genome assembly GCA_046597055.1 of Kofleriaceae bacterium. Lineage (GTDB taxonomy): Bacteria > Myxococcota_A > Polyangia > Haliangiales > Haliangiaceae > UBA2376. Next base: position 53,294 of record JBKJLC010000297.1, read on the forward strand.
GCGGGCACCGCCCGCGACGCGTTCGTGCGCCTGCGCCGCGACCGCGACCGAACGCTCGCCGCGCCCCGCCTGCTGTACCCGAGCATCCAGGTCAACGTGAACGCCGGGCTCCTGCCCGCGCCGGGCGCCGGCGGCCGCCGCTACCTGTCGATCCCGCTCAACCTGTCGCAGCCGACCGAGGACGACGGCAGCCCGGTGCGCCGTTGACCGCCGTGGTGCTCGCGCTCGCGGTCCTGGTCGGCATCGCCCTCGGCCTGCTCGGCGGCGGCGGCTCGATCCTGACCATCCCGATCCTGACCTACGTGGCCGGGCTCGAGGCCAAGGTTGCGATCGCGACCTCGCTGTTCGTGGTCGCGGTCACCAGCAGCGTCGGCGCGGCCTCGCACGCGCGCGCCGGCCGGGTCCGCTGGCGCACCGGCCTGATGTTCGGCGCCGGCGGCATGGCCGGCGCCCACGCCGGCGGTCGCCTGGCGGGGTACCTGCCCGCCGACCTGCTGCTGAGCCTGTTCGCGGTCATGATGGCGGTCAGCGCGATCGCGATGCTGCGCGGCCGGCGCGCGATGGTCACGACCCTCACCGGCGATCGGCCTGGCCTCAAGCTGGTACTGCAGGGAAGTGCGGTCGGCGTGGTCACCGGCCTGGTCGGCGCCGGCGGTGGATTCGTGATCGTCCCGGCGCTGGTCATCCTGGGGCGGCTGCCCATGAAGGACGCGGTCGGGACCTCGCTGCTCGTGATCGCGATGAACGCTGTCTCCGGCCTCACCGGCTACCTCGGCCACGTCGACATCGACTGGCCGCTGGCGCTCTCGGTCACCGCGGCCGCGGTCGCCGGCAGCCTGGTCGGCACCCGCCTGGCCAGCCGGGTGCCGCAGGAGTCGCTGCGCCTCGGGTTCGGCTGGTTCGTGATGGCGATGGCGGCGTTCATCCTCATCAAGCAGCTGGCCTGACCGGCGACGCCCCGGCGGGTCCCCGAAGGCGCCCCGACGGCGCCGGCGAGGGCGGTCGTTGACAAGGCTGGCGACCGAGGCGGAGACTGCGCGTCCCCGCCTCGAGGTCACTCCATGCATCATCGCATCGCCGCTGTCGCGCTCTCGTTCGTTGCCGTGGTCGGCTGTGACGCCGGCCCCAAGCCCACTCCGATCGGGACCGGGAAGGTGGCCGCAGCCGCCCCCGCCGCCTCGACCGCGCCGACCACGACCCCGGGCGTGCCGGCCCCGACTGCGGCGACCGGCGCGCGCTTCGGCGCTGGCGTCACGCTGGCCACCTCGATGCCGATCGACCTGCTGCTCGCCGATCCCAAGGCGCACGTCGGCAAGTCGGTGCGGGTCGAGGGCCTGATCGTCGACGTGTGCCCCAAGCGGGGCTGCTGGATGGACCTCGCGGGCGCCGGCCCCGGCCAGAAGCTGCGCTTCAAGGTCACCGACGGCGACATGGTGTTTCCGGTCGACGCCAAGGGCAAGTACGCGGTCGTCGAGGGCGTGGTCGCGGTCAACGAGCTCACGCTCGAGCAGACCAAGGAGTACGTCGCGTACCAGGCCCGCGAGTACGGCGCCGCGATGGATCCCGCCGCGGTGACCGCTCCGATGTCGATCGTGCGGCTCGACGGGACCGGCGCGATGCTGCGCGACGCGCGCTAGCGATGGCCTGGCGGAAGTGGTTCCGCGCCCTGCACCGGGATGTCGGGTACCTGGCGGTCGCGCTGACCCTGGCGTACGGGCTCTCCGGCGTGGCGGTGAACCACATCGAGGACTGGAACCCGAACTACCGCTTCGAGCAGACGTCGTTCGAGCTGGGACCGCTGCCGGCCGGCCCGCCCGACGCGCAGGCCGCGCACGTGGTCGCGCAGCTGCGGCTCGATCCGGCCGCGGTGCGCGGCCACTTCCTCGAGACCGATACCCAGCTCCGGGTCTTCCTCGATCAGGGCCAGGAGGTCCGGCTCGACGTCCGCACCGGCCGCGGCCAGCGCAAGAGCATCACCACGCGCGCGGTGCTGTTCGAGGTCAACAGCCTGCACCTCAACAACCTCAAGGGCGTCTGGACCTACGTCGCCGACGTGTTCGCGCTGGCGCTGATGTTCCTCGCGGTCACCGGGGTCACCATGATGAAGGGCGATCGCGGCATCACCGGGCGCGGCAAGTGGTTCGTCGGCGCGGGCCTCGCGATCCCCATCGGCTTCATCGTCTACCTGTATCAGTGACAGTGACGGGCGCCGCTGCGCTCAAGGGGTCACGACGACCCGGGTGGCGCTGCGGCGCATGTCGACGTCGTGGGTAAAATACGACGCCATGTCGATGGCGAGCTCTGGATGCGTGCGCGCCCACGTCCAGTCGCGGTCCTTGGCATGGTCGAGCAAGATCGTCTCGGGGCCGACCTCGGCCGCGAGACCGGTCGGCAGGGTGAGCTGGCCGCGGCCCGGATCGGCCAGGAGGGTCCAGCGTCGCCCCGCGTTCACCGTGACCACGGTCGCCGCGGTCCCGGTCGGGATCGTCCAGCGGATGACACCAGCCTCGTTCACCGCCGTGATCGGCGGCAGGAAGGCGACGTCGTACTCGAGGCCCGGCGTGGCAAACGCCTCCGCCGGCCGCGACCAGCGCGCCCAGCGCCGCCCGGCGAAGACCCACTGGGTGATCACGACGTCGAAGCCAGGGACGTAGTCGACGTCCACGGTCGCGCGGCCGTCCACGGCGGGCACGGCGGCCTCCGCGCGGTCGAGACCGACGCTGTGGCCCCCGTGGCGGGCGCGGCGCGTGGACACCAGACGGCGAGCCAGTGGGGGGACGCCGACCAGCGTGGTCGTCGCGCGCGGCACCGGCATCCAGGGGCCGCCGACGGTGACGCTCCCACCCACCACCAGCTCTCCCGGCGAAACGCTGTACACCCGCGCGAGATCGTGGACCGCCAGCACCGGCCCCGGACACGGCGAGGTGCTCACGCGATGCGGGTGGCGGTGGCTGGTCGCGTCGGCCTGCGATGCGCCACCGCCGCACGCGCTGGTCGTGAAGATCCGCCCGCCGGCGGGTGCCCCGGTGACGTTCACGTCGACGAGCCCGGCCAGCGGCGACACCGCCTCGCGCCCGGGCCCGGTGAAGTCGACCCGATCGCCATCCCGCACTCCGACCACGGTCGTCCAGACGAAGCCGGTCCCGAACGGTCGGACCTCCGTGACCGAGCCGTCGTCGGGCAGCATGACGGTGGTCGCGCCGTCGGCATCGGCCAACAACTCGGTCAGCGGGCGCCCGGCAGCATCGTGCAGCGCGAGCGTGGTGCCGCGCAGGTTGGTGAGCACGGTCGCCGTGACCTCCGGCTCGGCGCCGGCATCAATCACGAGCGGTTCGCGTCCATCAGGGACGTCCGGCGCAGCTCCCTCGGGACACCCGGCGAGCGCGAGCATGGACAGCAGGGGCACGAACCGAGCGCGGGACAACATCGGCTCACGTTGCGGCCGGCGCGGTCCGCGCGCACCTCGAAACTGTGGCATCGGGCGGCGGGTCGCGGCGCTGCGTGCCGTCCCCACGGACCGACCTCGCAGCCCGGCGGTGGGCGCGGCCCGACCGACCGCCGCGCGGGTGGCGCCGACCGCCCCGCCAGAAACAAGCGTCGCCGTCGCAGCTGCGCTAGCGTGCGGGCCATGCGACTGCTCATCGCCGGCGGTGGAACGGGCGGGCACCTGTTCCCGGGTGTGGCGATCGCCGAGGAGCTGCGGGCGCGCGATCCGGCGGCGACGGTGCGCTTCGTCGGCACCGAGCGAGGCATCGAGGCGCGGGTGCTGCCCGAGCTGGGCTGGGACCTGACGCTCATCCGGGTCTCGGGGCTGAAGACCGTCGGCGCGCTGGGCGCGGTGCGCGGCCTGTTCAAGCTGCCGCGCGCGCTGTGGCAGGCGCGGCGGGTGGTCAAGGAGTTCCGCCCCGACGTCGTGATCGGCGTCGGCGGCTACGCTTCGGGCCCGGTGGTGCTGATGGCGCGCCTGATGGGCCGGCCCACCGCGATCTGCGAGCAGAACTCGATCCCGGGCGTGACCAACAAGATCCTCGGCAAGGTCGCGCGCACGGTGTTCCTGTCGTTCGACGAGAGCCGCCGGTTCTTCGCGGCGGAGAAGGTCGTGATGAGCGGCAACCCGGTGCGCCGCGAGCTCGCGCGCAAGCTGCTCGCCGCCGGCGCCGCGCCGCGCCCCACCGCGGACGCACGCTCGGTGCTGGTGGTCGGCGGCTCGCAGGGTGCGGTCGCGGTCAACGCGCTGGCGGCCGCCGCGCTGGCCACGCTGGCGAAGACCCGCACGCTCCGCATCGTGCACCAGACCGGCGCCGCGGACCTCGACGCGACCGCGGCCCGCTACACCGCCGCCGGGGTCACCGCCGACTGTCGCGCCTTCATCAAGGACATGGCGACCGCGTACCAGGATGCCGACGTGATCATCGGCCGCGCCGGCGCGACCACGGTCGCCGAGCTCGCGATCGCGGGCAAGCCAGCGATCTTCATCCCCTACCCGTTCGCGGCCGACAACCACCAGGAGCTCAACGCGCGCGAGATGGTGACCGCCGGGGCCGCGCTGTCGTTCCGCCAGGCCGAGCTCACCGCCGCCGGGCTGGCCGCCGCGCTGGCGCCGCTCCTCGACGACGACGCCACCCGGGTCAGAATGGGTGAGGCCATGCGGGCGCTGGCGCGCCCGACCGCCGCCGCCACCGTGATCGACTGGTGCCAGCAACAGACGGAGCGACCATGACCGAGCCAGGCCGCAAGGGTGACCACGTCAAGCGCGTGGGGATCGTGTTCTCGGGCGGGCCGGCGCCTGCCGCCAACGCCGTGATCTCGGCGGCCGCGATCTCGTTCCTCGACGACGATCGCCAGGTGATCGGGTTCTTCCACGGCTACTCGAACCTGCAGGACTACCACCCGGTCACCCACCGGCTCCTGCCCGACGAGCACTACCGCATCTTCGAGGACCGCGATCTGCGCGGCCTGCGCAACTCGCGCGGCATCGTGATCGGCACCGCCCGCGCCAACCCGGGCAAGGGCATCGAGCGCATCGAGGACCTCGACGATCTGAGCAAGACCGAGCGGCTGCGCAACGTCTACAACGCGCTGGTCGACCTCAACATCGACGCGCTGATCTCGATCGGCGGCGACGACACGCTCAAGACCGCCAACTTTCTGTACGAGTACCAGAAGCGGCTGCCCGCCAAGGCCAAGCGGGTCCAGGTCGTCCACCTGCCCAAGACGATCGACAACGACTACCGCGGCATCGACTTCACGTTCGGCTTCTTCACCGCGGTCGACGTGATGGCCAAGGAGCTGCAGAACCTGCGCGCCGACGCGACCGCGACCAGCAGCTACTTCATCGTCGAGACCATGGGCCGCAAGGCCGGCTGGTTGTCGTACGGCGTCGCGATCGCCGGCGAGGCCAACCTGGTGCTGGCCGGCGAGGACGTGGTCGGCGCGCTCGCGATCGACGAGACGATCACCGAGGGCGGCGTCACCCGCACCGAGAAGCGGCTGTCGCTCGACGCGCTGGCCGATCGCATCATCGAGCTGATCCTGGTCCGCGAGCGGCGCGGCAAGCACTACGGCACGGTCGTGCTCGCCGAGGGCCTCGCCGAGATGCTGCCGGTCGCCCAGGTGAAGGATCTGCCGCGCGACGATCACGGCCACCTCTCGCTCGGCCGCATCGATCTCGGCAAGCTGGTCGCCCAGCTGGTGATGAAGCGCTACGAGGCGAAGACCGGCCGGAAGAAGAAGCTGACCGGCCTGCAGCTCGGCTACGAGTCGCGGTGCGCGCCGCCGCACGCGTTCGACGTCATGCTCGGCAGCCAGCTCGGCATCGGCGCCTACCGCGCGCTGGTCGAGGAGAACCTCGACGGTCACATGGTCAGCGTCGAGGGCCAGCTCGATCTGTCGTACGTGCCGTTCCGCGAGCTGATCAATCCGGCGACGATGAAGACCGAGGTGCGGTTGATTCGCACCGGCAGCGACTACCACCGGCTGGCGCGGTTCCTCGAGACCCGCACCGACGGCATCGTCGACTGGAGCCCGGGCCGGCGCCCGGAGCGCTGATCCGATGACCGATGGCCTCGGGCCGGTCGCACCGGGTTGCTGGGCGGCGGTCGCCGACACCTTCCTCGACGAGTACTTCGCAGCGACGGTCAAGCCGCATCCGCCGTCACCGGCGCTGCTGCAGCGCTATCGCGACGCCAGCGGATCCGAGCTGGTCGAGCTCGCCGACCTGCTGGCCCATCCGCACCGCCGGCTGCTCGTCGCGACGCTGTACCGCCATACCGCCTACCTGCCTGGGCCGCTGGTGGAGCCGATGCTCGCCGCCGGGATCGAGGAGCCTGATCCCAGCTTCAACCGCGGCTATCTCGACCCGTGCCTCGACGTGCTGGGTGCGCCCGTGGTGCTCGAACGGCTGCTCGACGAGGTCGAGCACGGCGCGCACCCGGTGGGGGCCGCGCAGGCGCTCTACTGGGCGTGGGTGCGGGCCGCGCGCGACGGCGTCGACGTGTCCGCCTTGCGCCAACGCTCGCGCGTCCTCGTGCTCACCACCTTCGTCGAGCGCGACGACCTGCGCCTGCGCCGCATCCTCGTGGGGCGGCTGGAGCTCCACGATCCGGAGGTCTATCCACCGGCGCTGCGTCCGATGCTCGGCCGCGCGCTCGCGATCGGACGGGCGTGCGAGGACGCGGACGTCCGGGCCCGCATCGAGCTCCAGGCCGGGAACCTCGCCGGCCTCCGCACGCCTCGTTGAGGTCGAGCGGCGCCGCGCGCTGCCGTCAGTCACCGAAGCTGGACGCGCCGTCCCAGCGCATCGGCGCCTGCAGGTCCACGCCCTCGGCGCGCAGGCGCGGCGCATGGTCGGGCGCGATGCGGCGGAGGTCGGCCGGCACCACCCGATGGACCGGCAGCGCCGACCCGGTGGCCAGCTGGCGGAGCAAGGGCGGGAACGCGCGACAGTACGAACGCTGGACGCCGACCACCGTGGCCAGCTGCGCGTACGTGAGGATCTGCCCGGGCGGTACCTGCGCGATCACCGCGGCGACCCGGGCCTGCCAGCGCTCGGCCAGCGGCGGCTGGCGGTCGGGCTCGACCTCGACCGCGGCGCCGGGGACCAGCCGGCCGGAGGTGACGACCCGGGCCAGCCGGCCGCGGGTGGCCCGGACCTCTCGTGCCAGGCCCGGTCGCACCCGCTCGAGCAGCGCGCACGACTCGCACGCCAGCGTGATGCGCAGGCGCACGTCGCCCGTGCGCAGCACGGTGCCCGACGGCAGCGCGTCGACGTCGCCCTCGACCACGAGATTGCCGCGCAGATCGCCGGCGGCCAGCCGCGCCGTCGCGACCACGGCGGCGCTCACCAGCAGCACCTGGCGCGGGCTCGCCGGGTCCTGGTTGCAGTCGTGGTCGAGCCCGAGCCCCGCCCGGGCCTCGGCGCTCGCCACCGTCTGCATCGGGCAGCGGTGCGCGGGCTTCAGGTGAATCGATCGAATCCGCATCGCGACACCGACCGGAGGCGGCCCGCGATCCGTAGCAGGTCTGGCGGCTGCGCCGAGCCATCCCGTCGGCGCCCGCGCGGCACATGCGGCGCACCGCACCGGCGCTGACCGCCGCGGGCGCAAGCCGGATGCGGAGTGGTCCCACCGGTCGGCACGGGGACCGCGCGGCGCGGCCTGCTTCCTGACGCCGGTTCGAGGCCCGCCCCGCGCGCGGCAATAACGTCGGGGGTGTAGGCGTTGATCTGACGTGGCCCAAGCAGCTGGAACAACTCGTCTGGCCCCGTCACATCCGGAGCCCGCGCGGCGCTCTGGGTTTGATATGAAGGCCCCCGCGATGTTCAGGAAGCCCGACACCAAGATCCACTTCGTCGGCATCGGAGGCATGGGCATGTGTGGCCTGGCCGAGGTGCTCGCCAACATGGGCTACAAGGTCTCAGGGTCCGACCACAACGACTCCGAGATCACGCGCCACCTCGGCGAGATCGGGTGCGCGGTCAAGCAAGGCCACCGCGCCGACAACCTGGGCGAGGCCGACGTGGTCGTCGTGTCGAGCGCGATCAAGGGCTACAACCCCGAGGTCGAGGCCGCCCGCGCCCGCCAGATCCCGGTGATCCCGCGCGCCGAGATGCTGGGCGAGCTGATGCGGATGAAGTTCGGCATCGCGGTCGCCGGCGCCCACGGCAAGACCACGACCACCACGATGATCCACAGCGTGCTGATGGCCGCCGGCATGGATCCCACCGCGGTCATCGGCGGTCGCGTGAACTCGCTCGGGCTCGCCAACGCGCGCTGGGGCAAGAGCGACTACCTGGTCGCCGAGGCCGACGAGAGCGACGGCTCGTTCCTGACCCTCACGCCGACCGTGGCGCTGGTCACCAACATCGACGCCGAGCACCTCGATCACTACGGCACCTTCGACAAGGTGAAGAAGGCGTTCGCCGACTTCTGCAACCGGGTCCCGTTCTTCGGCCTGAGCGCGCTGTGCCTCGACAACGCCGGCGTGCAGGAGGTCATCCCGCAGATGACCAAGCGCTTCACGACCTTCGGCGTGTCGGCGCAGGCGACCTACCGGGCCCGCAACATCCGCCACGACGGCCTGGTCTCGCGGTTCGTCGCGTGGCGCCGCGCCGACGAGCTCGGCGAGGTCGTGTTGCCGATGCCGGGCCATCACAACGTGCTCAACGCGCTGGGCGTGCTGGCGATCGCCGACTTCCTCGAGATCCCGTTCGCGACCTACGTCGCGGCGCTCGGCAAGTTCGAGGGCATCCAGCGCCGGTTCACCGTGCGCGGCGAGGTCGGCGGCGTCACCGTGGTCGACGACTTCGGCCATCACCCGACCGAGGTCCGCGCCACCCTGTCGGGCGCGCGCGCCGCGTTCCCGGGCCGCCGCATCGTCGCCGCGTTCCAGCCGCACCGCTTCAGCCGCACCCGCGATCAGTTCCAGGAGTTCGCGCGCTCGTTCTACGACGCCGACAAGGTCATCGTGTGCGACGTGTTCGCCGCCGGCGAGAAGCCGATCGACGGCATCAGCGCCGAGGCGCTGGTCAAGGCGATCAAGGAGGCCGGCCACAAGGACGTCACCTACGTCCCCCGCCGCGAGGACGTCTCGACCCTGCTCGGCACCGAGGCCAAGGGCAGCGACCTGATCATCACGCTCGGCGCCGGCAACATCCAGCTGTGCTGCAACGAGGTCATCGAGCACCTCGAGAAGACCCGCGGCCCGGCCACGCGCAAGAACCTCGTCCGGATCTGATCCGATGTGGGATCCGCGCCCCAGCTCCGCTCGGACTCGGATGGGTCGGGCCTCCGGCCTGGACGGCGTCCTTCGTCGGCGCCGGTCGCTCCGCACCGGGCTGCGCTCAGGACGAACGGCAGGGCTCGAGGTCCTCGGCGGACCTGACCGACACGCGGTCCCGACCCCGCCGCCGATCCTGGGAGAGCGGTCGTGACCGTCGCGGACGACGTCCTGATCGGCGACGAGCCGGTCGAGGGCGACGGACCGGCGATCGCGAATCCGCGGTCGGTGCTCGGCGGCGAGGCGCGGGCGGCGTTGCTGGCGCTGGCCGGCGAGGACGTGCGGTTCGACGAGCCGATGCGGCGGCACACCACCGCGCGGATCGGGGGGCCGGCCGACGCGCTGGTGCGGCCCTCGACCCGCGAGCGGCTGGAAGCGCTGGTGCGCTGGTGCGCCGAGACCGCCGTGCCGGTGACGGTGATCGGCGGTGGGTCCAACCTGCTGGTGCAGGACGCCGGCGTGCGCGGGGTGGTGCTGGCGACCGGCCGGCTGCGGCGGATCGAGCTGGCGTCCGCCACCGCGATCGAGGTCGAGGCCGGGGTGTCGACCGGCAAGGTGCTGTCGCTCGCGATGAAGCACGACCTCGGCGGCGTCGAGTTCCTCGGCGGCGTGCCGGGGTCGGTCGGCGGCGGGCTGATCATGAACGCCGGCACCTATCTCGGCGAGTTCACCAGCGTGACCCGCTGGGTCGAGAGTGTCCGGCTTGCGGACGGTGCCCGGGTCCGCCGCGACCACGCCGCGTGTGGCTTCCGCTACCGGGCCAGCGACCTGCCGGCGACCGAGATCGTGGTGGCGGCGCGGCTCGAGCTGCGGCCGCGGCCGCGGGCCGAGATCGAGGCCGAGGTGAAGGCGCTGCGCCGGCGCCGGGCCGAGCGCGAGCCGACCAAGGTGTCGTCGAACGGCTCGACGTTCAAGAACCCGGCCGGCGGGTTCGCCGGTCGGCTGATCGAGGCGGCCGGGTGCAAGGGCTGGCGCGAGGGCGACGCGGTGTGCTCGCCGGTGCACGCCAACTGGCTGGTCAACGTCGGCGCGGCCACCTGTGCCGAGCTGCTGGCGCTGATCGAACGCGTACGCAGCCGCGTGCGCGAGGTCCACGGCGTCGAGCTGGAGCTCGAGGTCAAGGTCATCGGAGACGCGACATGATCGAACGATTTCGCGGCAAGCGCATCGCCGTCCTCCTGGGCGGTCTCTCGGCCGAGCGCGAGGTCGCGCTCAAGACCGGCGGCGGCGTGCTCGCCGCGCTGCAAGAGCTCGGCTACGACGCGATCGGGATCGACTGGAAGCTGGGCACCTCGCTGCCCCAGCTGCTCGCCGACGCCGGCGCCGCGGTGGTGTGGAACGCGCTGCACGGGACCTACGGCGAGGACGGCGCGGTCCAGGGCCTGTGCGCCTGCCTGGGCCTGCCGTGCACCGGCTCCGGCATCCTCGCCAGCGCGCTGGCGATGGACAAGATCGCGAGCAAGCGCATCTTCGAGCACCACGGGCTGCCGACCCCGCGCTGGCGCACGCTGCCCGGCGCGGGCGACGGCCCGGACGATGGCAGCGACGGCCCGGCCGCGCTCGCCGACTGGCCGCTGCCGCTGGTGATCAAGCCGGCCGACGAGGGCAGCTCGGTCGGCGTCTCGGTGGTCGAGCACCGCGACGACGTCGCCGCCGCGGTCGCGCTGGCGCGCCGCTGCCACGGCCCGGTGCTGGTCGAGGACTACATCGCCGGCACCGAGGTGTTCGTCGGCATCCTCGACGGCGATGTGCTCGGCTCGGTCGAGGTGCGCCCGGCGACCCGGTTCTACGACTACGAGGCCAAGTACCTGCGCAACGACACCACCTACCTGGTGCCGCCCGAGCTGCCCGCCGACGTGGTCGCCCGCGCCAGCGCCCACGCGCTGGCCGCGTACCAGGCGCTCGGCTGCTCCGGCCACGCCCGGCCCGACCTGCGGATCGATCGCAACGGCGACGCCTGGATCCTCGAGGTCAACACCCTCCCCGGCATGACCGCGACCAGCCTGCTACCGAAGATCGCGAAGCACGCCGGCATGTCGTACCCGGCGCTGTGCGAGCGCATCCTGGCGTCGGCGCGCTGAGGCGAGCGAAGCGAGGCGGCTCGGGTTCCGTACAGATCGGGCGCGGGCTCAGGCCCGCGGCCGACCGATCGAAAGGGTGGGTGGGAAGCGAATGCTTCACACCCACCGACCGCCGCAGCTCAGACCAGCGACGCCGAGTCGGCGTGCTCGGCGCCCCAGCCATCGTAGTCGCCGCCGAGCGGGAGAATCACGTCGAGGATCTCCTCGACGAACTCGTCGGCGCGATCCTCGGCCAGGTGGTCGACCCGGTGGAACTGCAGCGCCCAGCGCGGGCCGGCGTCGGCCTCGTCGGCGGCGGCCTCGGGCGCGACCGGTTCGCCGACATCGTCGGTGGTGAAGCCGACCGCGCGCAGGGCCGCGCCCGCCCGCTCGGCCTCGGGCTTCGAGGCGAAGTGCGCGAGGTGATCGATCGGTCGCGCCAGCGCGAGCGTGTCGCCGTTCTCGGCGAACACCGCCAGCAGCCGCCGGTTCATCATCGACTGGATCGAGTAGGCGTCGGGCGCGAGGAAGTCGAGGTACTGGCGCCACTCGGCGTCGTCGACCACCGCCCACTCCGGCGTGTAGCCGTCGGGCGGCGCGCCGGTCAGCGTGGGCAGGTCGTCGAGCGCGTCGCGGTGCGCAGCCGGCACGTACAGGAACAGCTGGGTGGCGCCGTCGTGAACGACCCGACCGGCGTAGATCGCGTCGAGCCGCTGCTCGAGCGCGTCGACGAACTGATCCTCGAGCGCACCCAGCGGCTCGAGCTCGCTGTTGTCGCGCAGGCCGTCCTCCCGCGCGGCCAGCATCGGCACCTTGATCTCGAGCAGGAGCGGATGGGTCGCGACCGGCGCATGCTCGCCGGCGGTGAGATCGAGGACGAACGACGCCGGCTTGCCGTCGATCGTCGCCACGTAGAAGTCGAAGTTCTGCTCCCAGCGCGCCATGCCCGGACCGTACGCCGCGGGCCCGGCTGGCACAACCGAGCGGCCAGCGCGCCCGTCAGCCGGCGGGCGGCTTGGCCGACAGCGCGGCGATCGCCGCATCGGCCGCGGCCTGGAGGCACGCGTTGGGCCGCGACGATCCGTAGCCGAGCACGCCGCCCCGCCGGCGGTTGCGCGCCCGCTTGAGCGCGGCCACCGCGCGCGGATCGCCGAGCGCGCGCAGCCGCGCGACCGCCGCCTTGCGCACCGGGCAGGTCTTGCCGTTCACGAGCACCTGCAGCGCGGCCTGATAGGCATCGTCGGACGCCGGCGCTACCGCCGATGCCGATGCCGATGCCGATGCCGCTGTGGCGGCTGCTGCGGCTGCCGGTGCCGCTGCCGCTGCCGCTGCCGCTGCCGGTGCCGCTGCCGCTGCCGGTGCCGGTGCCGCTGCCGCTGCCGATCCCGATCCCGATCCCGGTCCCGGCCCCGCCGCCGCGTCCGGCCCCGCCACCGCCGACCCCACCGCCCCCGCCGCCAGCCCCCCGCCCGCCGCCCCGACCACCGGCGGATTCGACGCACTCGCGATCGCTGCGATCACCCCGACCACCAGCAGCCCGCCCACGCCCCACGCCGCGACCCGTCGCCGCTGCCCACGCTCGCGCGTCCACGGGAACGTCGCGTACAGCCAGGCCCGCATGCCCTCGGGTGGCGGCTCGGGCACCGCCGCCCGCATGGCGCTCACGGCATACGCGGCCGGCATCGGCACGCTCGGCGTCGGCTCCCCGAACCCGACCGCCAGCGCCGCGTGTGGCCACGAGCCCGAGCGCCCGCGCACGTCGTCGAGCGCGGCCGCGAACGCGTTGGCGTCGGCGAACCGGTCCTCCTTCTGCTTGGCCAGGCCCCGGCGCACGATCAGCTCGAGCATCTCGGGCACGACCAGGTCGGGCGCGACCTCGCCGAACCACGGTGGCTCGACCACCACGTGGGCGGTCAGCATCGCGATCGGCTCGCGGTCGGCGAACGGCGTGCGGCCGGTCAACATCTCGTAGAGCACGATCGATAGCGAGTACAGATCGCAGCGGCCGTCGAGCTCGCCGCCCAGCGCCTGCTCGGGCGACAGGTACGCCGGGGTGCCGACCACCAGCCCGACCCGGGTCACGTTGGCGTCGCCGCCATCGAGCGTGCGCGCGATGCCGAAGTCGACGATCTTCGCGAAGTCCGGATCGTCCTCGTCCTCGACCAGGAAGATGTTGTCGGGCTTGATGTCGCGGTGCACCACCTGCTGCTCGTGGGCATGGGCGAGCCCGCGGGCGACGTGGCGCGCGATCGAGATCGCGTGCGGCCACGGGATCGGTCCGTCGCGATCGAGCCGGTCGCCAAGGGTCTCGCCGCGCAGGTGCTCCATGACCAGGTAGAGCGAGCCGTCCTCGCGGACGCCGAAGTCGGAGGTGGCGACGACGTTCTTGTGGACGACCCGGGCCGCGGCCTGGGCCTCGCGCTCGAAGCGCGCGAGCGCGTCGGCGTGCGCGCCGAGCTCGGGCCGCAGCACCTTGACCGCGACCACGCGGCCCATGCCGACATGCTCGGCCCGGTACACCGCGCCCATGCCCCCGAGCCCGATCCGCTCGAGCAGCCGGTAGCGCCCATCGACGATCGCGCCGAGATCGGGGTCGCTGGCATCGTCAGCCTCGGCCACCGAGGCCGGTGTCGACGTCGAGGGGGGGCCACGCACCGCCGCTAATGTACCGCGAACCCACCGGAACGCCTCGCGCAGACCGCGCGCCAGGGCCCGGAATGCCAGGTGTTTCACGAAGTCGGCGCACACCTCCCGGGCCTGTGGCACGCTCACCTCGTGCTCGCACGTGTGCGCTGGTTCGGCCTCACCGTGGTCGTGTCGCTCGGCCTGGCGGCGCCGGCCGAGGCGCAACTCTGGAAGCCCAAGAAGAAGCCGGCCGCCACCGCCGCGCGGCCGACCAAGGCCAAGCCCGCGCCCACCAAGGCCTCGGCCTCGGAGCGCCCGGCGCGCAAGGCCAAGAAGAAGCCGACCCGGCGCGCCCGCGCCGCGCCGCGCTTCGACGACGACCCGATCATCGTCATCGAAGATCCATAGCGGCGTGCGGTGGCGTGCGGTGACGCGCGCACCTGAACGTCCGTGCACGGAGCAGATCCGGATCACCACAAAAGGGTGGTCAGGTCAGGTCGAAAAGTTGGCCGCGCGATCGGGCCATGCCTATTTCGCTGACGATGGAGCGATCTCGCCGGGCGCCGAGGGGCACACCGACCCGTTTTGACGAACCGCGGATCCCGCGGACGTCACGGCTCGTGCTGCGGCCCAACCGACGGCAGACGCAGCCGCTGCTCGCCCGGCTACCGAGCGCGCACGAGTGCGTCGACTGCTGTGGGCGCGCGCTCCGCCGCGCGGTCCCGGCGCTGGTCGCGCTGCTGTGCGCGGGCGCGATCGGCACCGGCGCGTGGGCCGGCTGGCAATTCCTGACCACGTCGCGCCACTTCGCGGTCAGCGCGATCGAGATCCGCGGCACCCACCACGTCAGCCTCGACGAGGCGCGCGCGCTCCTGCCGTTCGCGCCGGGCGCCAACGTCTTCCGCCTCGACACCGGCGCCGCCGAGGCCGCGCTGCGCCGCCACCCGTGGGTGGCCGACGCCCGCGTCCACCGCGAGCTGCCCGACACCGTCGTGATCGAGCTGCGCGAGCGCACCGCGGCCGCGGTGGTCGCCGCCGACGGCCTCTACCTGGTCGACGCCACCGGCAAGCCGTTCAAGCGGGCCGAGCTCGAGCGCGGCGAGGCCGCCGACCTGCCGATCGTCAGCGGCGTCACCCGCCAGCTGTACGCCGAGGCACCCGCGGTCGCCGGCGATCGCGTCAAGCGCGGCCTGGCCGTGCTCGCCGCCTGGCACGGCGCGGCCCGACCGAACGCCGGCGAGGTCGCGATCGATGGCCGCGGCGCGACCGTCTACACCTGGGACGACGCCATCGCGGTGCGCCTGGGCGCCGCCGAGGGCCCCGCGCTGGTCGCCAGCCTGGCTCGCTTCGACGCGGCCTGGGCCGCCCTGTCTCCCGAGGAGCGGCGGCGCACCCGCGCCGTCCACGTCGACAACGACACCCGCTCCGATCTTGTCACCGTCTCGTTCACGACCAACTGAGCCCGATAAACATGGCCAAGACCAAGACTACCGAGATCATCGTCGGCCTCGACATCGGCACCACCAAGATCGCCGCGATCATCGGCGAGGTGACCGAGGACGGGGTCGACATCATCGGCATCGGCACCGCCGCCTCCAAGGGGCTGCGCCGGGGCGTGGTGGTCAACATCGACGCCACCGTCAGCTCGATCCAGGCGGCGATCGACGAGGCCGAGAACATGGCCGGCTGCCAGGTCACCACCGTGTTCGCCGGCATCTCGGGCGCGCACGTGCGCGGGCTCAACTCGCACGGCATCGTCGCGGTCAAGGACAAGGAGGTCCGCGACGCCGACATCGCCCGGGTGATCGACGCCGCCAAGGCGGTCGCGATCCCGATGGACCGCGAGGTCCTGCACGTCCTGCCGCAGCAGTACGTGATCGACGATCAGGACGGCATCCGCGATCCGCTCGGCATGGCCGGGGTCCGGCTCGAGGCCAAGGTCCACATCGTGACCACCGCGGTCACCAGCGCCCAGAACGTCGTGAAGTGCGCCAACCGATGCGGCCTGCAGGTCGCCGACATCGTGCTCGAGCCGCTGGCCTCGGCCCAGGCGGTGCTCGAGGACGACGAGCGCGAGCTCGGCGTGGTCCTGCTCGACATCGGCGGCGGCACCTGCGACATCGCGATCTTCGCTGACGGCGCGATCGTCCACACCGCGGTGCTGCCGCTCGGCGGCGGCCACATCACCAACGACATCGCGACCGTGCTGCGCACGCCGCTCGACTCGGCCGAGAAGATCAAGCGCAAGTACGGCTGCGCGATGCGCTCGATGATCGACGACGACGAGACCATGGAGGTCCCGTCGGTCGGCGGCCGTGGCCCGCGCGTGCTCATGCGCTCGACCCTGGTCGAGATCATCGAGCCGCGGGTCGAGGAGATCTTCGAGCACGTGAAGCGCGAGCTCATGCGCTCGGGCTATGCCGACAGCCTGGCCGCCGGCGTGGTCCTGACCGGGGGCGCGGTCAGCCTCGAGGGCACCTGCGAGATCGCCGAGCACGTGCTCGGCCTGCCGACCCGCCGCGGCTATCCGACCCGCGTCGGTGGCCTGGTCGACGTCGTGAAGTCGCCGGCGTACTCGACCGGCGTCGGCCTGGTGGTCTACGGCGCCAACCAGGGACGCCAGGTCGCCACCCGCTCGCGCGACGCGCAAGCCGGTGACCGCGGCCTGATCAAGCGGGCGTGGATCCGCCTGGCCGAGATGTTCTGACGCCCGCGGATCGCGGCGGCGACGAAAAAGTTGCCCCGCGCGATCCACCGCTTTCATATGGACTTCATCAACGGGGAGATACGACCCATGGCACTGATCGAATTCGACGACACCAACCACGCCAAGATCCTCGTCATCGGGGTTGGCGGCGGTGGTGGCAACGCCGTCAACACGATGATCTCTGGCAACCTCGACGGCGTCGAGTTCGTGGCGGCCAACACCGACCGCCAGGCGCTCGAGGCCAACCTGGCGCCGCACAAGATCCAGCTCGGCTCGGGGCTGACCAAGGGGCTCGGCGCCGGCGCCAACCCCGAGGTCGGGCGCCGCTCGGCCGAGGAGAGCATCCAGCAGATCGCCGACGCGATCTCGGGCGCCGACATGGTCTTCGTGACCTGCGGCATGGGCGGCGGCACCGGCACCGGGGCCGCCCCGGTGATCGCGCAGGTCGCCCGTGACTGCGGCGCGCTGACCGTCGGCGTCGTCACCAAGCCGTTCGGCTTCGAGGGCAAGAAGCGCGGCCGCCACGCCGACGACGGCATCGGCAAGCTCGAGGCCGCGGTCGACACGCTGATCGTGATCCCGAACAACCGGCTGCTCGCGCTCGCCGGCAACCAGATGTCGATGGTCGACGCCTTCCGCCGCGCCGACTCGGTGCTGCTGAACGCGGTGCAGGGCATCAGCGATCTGATGACCGTGCCCGGCCTCATCAACGTCGACTTCGCCGACGTCCGCACGATCATGTGCGACATGGGCCGCGCGCTCATGGGCGCCGGGGTCGGCTCGGGCAAGAAGCGGGCGATGGAGGCCGCCGAGATGGCGATCAGCTCGCCGCTGCTCGAGGACGTCAGCATCCAGGGCGCCACCGGCATCCTGATCAACATCACCGGCGGCCCCGACCTGACCCTGCACGAGGTCAACGAGGCGTCGACGCTGATCCAGCAGGCCGCCCACGAGGATGCCAACATCATCTTCGGCTCGGTGATCGATCCCAACCTCACCGACGAGGTCCGCATCACCGTGATCGCGACCGGCTTCGAGCGCGCGGCGCGGATCGCGGCCGCGCCGCCGCCGTCCGCGCCGACCCCGGTCCGCCACCGCTCGTCGCAGCAGGTGACGATGCCGTACGACCACAACTCGGTGGTGACCAAGGAGTACCCGGCGACGATCATCCCGCCCGCCCGCAAGGCGTCCGGCGAGATCAAGGCGCAGGCCTTGGTGGTCGAGGACGCCGAGGTCGACGTCGACTGGGGCGAGGGCGACATGAACTCGGTCGAGCGGGCGCTGGCCGATCTGTCGGTCGACGAGCCGGTCCCCGAGTCGGAGTACACGGCGCGGCTGGCGATGGGCTCGGGCCCGTCGGTCGCCGACGCGGTGCCGTCGCCGATGCCGGAGCGCAAGCGGACCCAGCCGCCGCGGCCGAGCCTGCGCGGCATCCTCGGCGACGAGGTCGAGAGCGAGCTGGACGTGCCGACGTTCATCCGCCGCCACACCGCCTCGCAGTGACCGGTTTTCGTCGTACCTAGCCTGGCTTGACGTGTCTCGCGGGGAGCCCTCCGGCTCCCCGCCCGGTTTTCGGGTACGTTGGCCCCGATGCTGTCTGACGCTGCCGCGCGCTGGCTGATCGTGCTGCACGCGATCGCCGGCGGCGCGGCGGTCACCGCCGCCACCCACTGGCTGGTGTGGATGGCGCCGTTCGTCCGCGGCCGCTACGGCCGCCTGCGCGGCGCCCGCCGGTTCGCGGTGATCACGATGACGCTGTACGCGCTCGCGGTCGTGGTCGGGCTGGTGCTGTACCCGACCTACAAGGCGCGGGTGAAGCTCGAGTACCTGGCCAGCCCCGAGCTGGTCGCGGCCGACGCCACCGCCCGGCTCGCCGCGCACGAGCAGCTGCGCGCACGCTGGGACGGCCGGCCGCCGCGTGAGCTGGCGCCCGCCGAGCTCCGCCGGATCACCGCGGCCGCCCCCGATCGCGCCGACCGGATCGCGCGCTGGTTCGACGTCAAGGAGCACTGGGCCGCGCTCGGCCTCGTGCTTGGGCTGGCCACCATGGCGGTCCTGCTGGCGTGGGATCCGCGCACCGATGGCCGCGGGCCCTTGCCGTTCGTGCTGCTCGGCGCCGCCGGCACCACCGCCGTCCTGTGGCTGGCGACGATCGTCGGGCTGATCACCACCGCGACCCGCAGCCTGTGAGCGGCGCGGCTACAGCCCCGGCTCTTCGGCGTCGTGCGCGTGAGCGATCGCGGCGCGGACCTTGGGCTCCAGCCGCTCGAGCGCGACCACGACCTTCTGCGCGTGCACGGCGGCGACCGCGTCGGTCGGGACGATGAAGTCGCCCGCGTTCTCGACGTACATCGTGAGGCTCCGGCCATCGGCCGCGACGTCGCGCACCGCGCCGAACGGATCCGCGCCGTCGCTGGTGTAGACCTGATACCCGACCTCGATGGCTTCGCGCATGGTCGCCTCCTGCGCCGAGTCTAGCGCCGGTCTCGGCGGTGGCGACCCGAGTTCGAGGGCGCCTGCGCGCCCGCGATCACCAGGTCACGGCCAGCGTCGAGGTCACCAGCAGCGAGGTGTCGCGCGCAGGCGCCCGCATCACCACCGGCCCGGCGAGGCACTCGGTGCCGCGGCACTCGATGGTCGCGCCCATCGGCCGGCGATCCGACGCGGTGAGCTGCCAGCCGAGCTGCCAGCCGACCCGGGTCGGAAAGCCGCGCGGTTGCTCGAGCCGGTGATCGAGGTTGAGGCCGAACCCGAACACCGCGGTGGGGCGGCTGCCGTCGATCGGAATCACCCGCGCCAGCTCGCTCGGCCGCGGCCGGGAGAAGTGATACCGCTGCTGGGCGAGGCCGGCCTCGGCGTAGAGCGCGAGCATGGAGTTGGCGCCGACCTGGCGGGGCCCCAGCCGGATCACGTCGGCCCGGCCCATGAGCCCGAGCCGCTGCAGGTAGCCGCGGCTCAGCGTCGACGGGCCCGGCTCCGACAGCGCGGCGTACAGGTAGATGGCCTCGACGGTCAGGCGTCCGAACCTCGGACCGACCGCGAGGCTCGGACCGAGCGCGGTGTAGCGCTTGGCGTCGTGCACGATGAAGCCGACCGCGCTGCCAGCGCGCAGGTTGGCGCCGGTGATGTCGTGCGGCTGGTAGGGATCTTCGACCCAGCTCGACGGTCGCGCCTGTGGCTCGTCGGCCCAGGCCGCGCTCGGGAGTGTGAATGCGAGCCACAGGGCAAACCCACCGCACCTCGCGTGCACGCATGCTTTCGCGGTCATGGACGGCCCTCCTCGACGGGTCCGCCGCGAAACTGCAGACGACGTGCCACGGCGGGCAGCGTCGGTCAGGCCAGGTCAGCGTCGAGCGCGGCCCGCATGACCGCGACCGGCGCCGCCAGCCCGGTCCACAGCGTGAAGGCGCGCGCGCCCTGGTGGACCAGCATGCCGCGGCCGTCGAGCACGGTCAGGCCGTACCCGGCCGCGCGCAGCAGCAGCTCGGTGCGCCGGTGATAGACCAGCGACACCACCGCCGCGGTCGGAGGCAGGCGCGCCAGCGGCACCGCCGCGGCCAGCTCGGCGTCGCTGGCCGGCGTCAGCCCGGCGCTGGTGGCATCGACCAGCAGCTCGGCGGTGGCGAGGTGGACCGCCAGCTCCGACCAAGGCCGCGCGTTCGCCCACGGCGACGCCGCCGGCCGCCGCGCGATCACGGTGACCGCGGCGCCCGCCGCGGTGAGCCCGGCCACCACCGCGCGCGCCGCGCCGCCACCGCCGAGCACGACCGCCCGCCGCGCGGGATCGATCCCGCCCTCGCGCAGCGCGTCGACGAAGCCATCGGCGTCGGTGTTGTGGCCGACGATCACGCCATCGTCGAAGACCAGGCAGTTCACCACGCCGATCTGGTCGGCCGGCGCCGTCACCGTCGCGCACAGGGCCCGCGCCGCCTCCTTGTGCGGCACCGTGATGCTGGCGCCCAGGCACCCGCACGCGGCGAGCCCGCGCACCGCGGCCGCCAGATCGGCCGGCGCGACCGGCAGCGCGACGAACACCGCGTCGAGGCCGGCGGCGGCGAACGCGGCGTTGTGCAACGCCGGGCTGCGCGAGTGCGCGACCGGCCACCCGAGCACCGCGCCGACCCGCGTCGTCGCCCGCACCGGGACCGGCCCCGCCAGCCGGGCACCCTCGACCGTCATGCGATCATCACGTCCTCGCCCTCCGCGGCGGCGGCCGCGAGCGCGCTGGTGGCGTCACGCATCAGGCGCGCGAACGACAGCTCGCCGCCGCCGACCACCCCGGCCACCCCGGCGATCACGCGGGCGACGTGGTTGTGGCCGGCGCCGCGCACCGGCGCCGACGCCGCGACCGCCGCGACGATCCGCTGCGCCACCAGCGCCGCGCTGTCGGCGTCGGTGTAGGGCAGGAGCACCAGGAAGCGATCGTCGGCGATCTCGACCGGGAGGTCGATGTCGCGGATCGCCGCCACCACCGCGGTGGCCGCGTGCACGCGCAGATCGCGCGCGACCTGGGCGCCGGCCCGGGCCGGCGCGATCGAGCGCAGCAAGCACACCGACAGCGGGTAGGCGTACCGGCGCGCGCGCTTGATCTCGAGCTCGAGCACCCGCTGGAACAGCTCGAACGGATGGAAGCCGGTGGTGGTGTCGGCCCGACCGACCCGCTCGAGACGATCGCGCAGCCGGACCTCGTTGCCGCGCGCGGTCAGCATGGTCGCGCGCTCGGCGGCCAGCTTGGCGGCCGCGAACATCACCGGGCCCAGCCGGTCGGCTTCGTGCGGGCGCAGCGCGACCAGGTCGGCGCCGGCGGCGTGCGCCTTCTCGGCGGCGATCCGGCCGGTCCCCGCCACTGCCGCCACCAGCACCGGTCGGCGCGGCTCGAGCGCGCGGGCGGCATCGAGCACCACCTCGCCGCCGGGCAGCCCGACCAGCACCACGGCGGGCATCGGCTCGGCGGTCAGCCGCGCGACCACCTCGGCCGCCCCGCCGGCCCCGGCGCTCGCGATCACCACCTCGTAGCCCCACGCGACCAGCGCGGCGCGCGCCTGCGCCAGCGCGCCCGCCGAGGTCTCGTGGATCGCGACCGTCGCGCGCGGCACCGGCGTCAGCTCGGCCTCCTCGACCAGCTGGGCGTCGTCGATCGGGATCGACGTCCCCTCGCGCGCCCGGATCGCCTTGCGCACGCCGGTGCGGGTGCTGGCCCGCGGCCGCGCGCGTTCCGTCATGGCGCCGACGTTACGGGCCAGCCCCGATCGGGGCAAGAACCGGCGGCCGGTTGCGGCCGCCGGCGCGGAGCCCTAGAGTCGCCCGATGGAGCGGGACCGCAGGGGCCGGGGCGGCGGTGAGACCGGGACCGCGCGGCGCTCGGGCGCGGCCCCGGGCAAGCGTACGTTGACCGAGCGGTTGGGCCGGCGCTCGACAACGCCGGCCCAGCCGGCTGGCGAAGCCGCGGCTGGCGACATCGCCGGGGCCGCGATCGAGCACAAGGGGAGTGGCGCCGCCGTGGATCCCGGCATCGCCAGCGCGGTCGCGGGGCAGGTCGGCCATGACGTCTCCGCGGCGCGGGTCCATGGCGACGAAGACGCGGCGGCGGCCGCCGATGCACTGGGCGCGCGCGCGTTCGCCTACGGCGATGACGTCTTTCTCGGCACCGGCGAGAGCCCGCACGACACAGCGCTGATGGCCCACGAGCTGACCCACGTCGCCCAGCAGAGCGGCCAGGCCGCCCGCGCCCAGCGCCAGGTCGAGGTCGGCGCGCAGGATCACCCAGCCGAACAGCACGCCGACGCGGTGGCCGCGCGGGTGGCGGATGGCGCCCCCGCGGCCACGCTGGTGGTCGCCGATGGCGCGACGCCGGCCGCGGGTCAGCTGACGCGCGCCGAGTTCCTCGCGCTGCTCCATGCCGAGGTGATCGCCGCCGCCAGCGACGCCCTGGGTCCGATGTGGTCGGTCGCCGGATGCCCCTACATCGAGCGCTGGTTCGCCCAGCACCAGGACACCGACGCGACCCAACTCGAGGCGCTGGCCCGACGGTACGCCGGGACCGGCGTCCCGCTGACCGCCCGCGACTACGTCGCTCCGATCTGCGCGCGGTTGCGCGGGGGCATCATCCGATGGCGCGATGGCGAGGACGTCGGCGCCGAGCTCGCCGCCGCCGGGCTGGGCGCGGCCGCCGACGCCGCCGGCACCGGGCCCGGGGCACCGGCTCCCGAGGGCGATGGCGACGCGTCGGTCCGCCGCGTGGTCGCCGAGCTCGGCACCGGCGACGCACTGGAGTCATCGGTGCGGGCCCGCATGGGCGACGCGCTCGGCGAGGATCTCGGGGACGTCCGGGTCCACACCGGGACCCCTGCCGCCCGCCTGGCAGCGCGCGAGGGCGCCGCCGCGGTCGCGGTCGGCAGCCACGTCGCCTTCGCGGACGGGCGCTACCAGCCAGGCGAGCCGGCCGGCGACGCGTTGATCGCGCACGAGCTGGCGCACGTGGTCCAGCAGCGCGGCGCGACCTCCGTCGATGCCGGCGGCGGCGACACCGCGCTCGAGAGCGACGCCGATCAGGTCGCGGTCGGGGCCGTCGCCCGGCTCTACGGCGGGATGAAAGCCGCGGTCGGGCGATCCTCGGTGGCGATGAAGAGCGGCCTCGGCCTGCGCCGCTGCAACAGCTCGCAGACCAGCGCCCCGCGCGATGCCGGCGCGATCGCGGGTGCGCCGGCGGCCCAGCTCACGCCGGTCGAGCGCGCGCTCGACGGCCAGGATCCCTTCACGGTCGCGCTCGCGACGCTGTCGATCGGCGACTACGCCGCGCTCGCGCCCGCCGACCGCCAGCGCTGGATCGAGCGGTGGTCGCCCCGCGGCCACATCGACGAGCTGCTGGCGCTGATCCCGCGGGCCGACATCTCGGTCGGTGGCACGCACGAGGCGACCATCCGCGACATCCTCCAGCGCGTGCAGCGCGCGGGCGCGCTCGAATCGGCCCAGGCCAGCGGCCTGGGCGACCAGGCCGCGATGGCGCAGGCCCAGGCCACCCACATGCACACCGCCAACCAGGCGGCGGCCGCTGCCGCCGCGGCGCCCGGGACCACGCCGTCGGCCGCGGACGTGGCCGCCCAGCAGAGCGGCCAGGTCGCGGCCACCTCGATCGCACCGCAGACGGCGACCCTGACCCCGCAGCGCGAAGCCGCGGTCACCGCCCAGGCTCACACCGCGGTCGCGACCTTCATCACCTGGGTTCACGGCGCGCACCCGACCCTGCCGATCACCGCCGCCAACTTCTCGATCGAGGTGCGCGGGGTGTTCGAACGTGGCGACGGCATCGTGGCCTATGCGGTCGCCGGCACCCCGCCCAAGGTAGGCGTGGGCGAGCCGTTCGTGCAGATGGTCACCGCCAACCCGGCCTACGCCCTGCCGACGGTCGTGCACGAGCTGTGGGGGCACAACGAGTACGGCGAGTACGGCGCGCCGGGCGCCGAGTACGGGCTCGAGCTGTACGATCAGGCCGCCGCGCTGATGCCGGGCTACACCCAGCCGGGTGGCGACGCGCGGACCTCCGAGCTCGACGCCTACGGCTACCAGGAGACCGAGATGTACTCGCTGATGCGCGAGGTCGAGTACTACACGCCCAACGCGCCCAACCACGGGCACCTGGCGGACATGAACTACGACCCGATCCCGGCGATCCGCGACCGGGTCGAGAACATCGTCAACCAGTTCGAGCCGCGGGTGGCCAAGGCGCACTGCCGCGGTCTGTACCAGCGTTACAGCATCGAGCCGCGCATCGTACCCGCCGCCCTCGAGGCGTTCCGGGACGGCGTTCGCACCCACGTCCGCCCCCCGCGATTCACCCCCGCCGACGTCGCCGCCATCCTCCGATGAGCCGCGCCACGCTCGCGCTGTTCCTGTTGCTGGCGTGTCGCACTCCGGCGCGTCAGGAAGGCCACGACGACATGCCGACCTCCCCGCCCCCCGCGACTTCGCCCTCCGCCGACGCGGGCGCCGCCAGCGCCGACGGTGAGGTCGAGGCCCAGCTGCGCCTGGCCCTCGGCCCGCACGGCAGTGGTCCCGATCTGCGCGAGCGGGCGCGCGCGACCGACTGGCTCGTCGCCCACGCCGATCGCGCGTACCCGGTCGTCCTCGCCCGCGCGCGGACCGCCCCGGCGGCGGGCGGGCTGGCGCTGCTCGGACGCTTCGACCGGGCCGAGTCGATCGAAGTCCTGGCCGCGATCCTCGAGCGCGGCGACCCGCTGGCGAGCGAGGCCGCGGTCGCGCTCGGCGCCGCGCGCGATGCGGCCGCGCTGGTCGCGCTGCGCCGGGCCGCAAGCCAGTCCGCGGAGCCGGTCATCGTGGCCGCGCTCGACGGCCTGCGGGTCCGCAAGGATCCCGCCGGCTGTGATGCGATCTTGCCCCGGCTGGCCCATGCGTCGGCCGAGGTGCGGTGGATGGCGGTGCACGCCGGCAGCGAGCTCGGCTGCCTCGACCGGACCACCCTCGAGGCGCTCGCGACCGACGACGCCGACGCGACCGTGCGCGACCTGGCCCGGCAGCGAGCCGGCACGACGCCGTGACCCACGGCGCGTGCATCCCGCGCGCTACTCGGCGTCGGTCTCGGTGACGGTCGCCCGGGCCCGCCCGCGCGCGAAGCGCAGCTCGAGCGCCGTGCCGGGCGCGAGCTGCGCCGCGTCGGTGACCACGTGGCCGGCCGCGGTCGCCAGCGCGTATCCGCGCTGCAGCACGCGCAGCGGCGACAGCGCCTCCATGCGACCGACCACCTGGCCCAGGGTCGCGCGGCGCCGGTCGAGCACCTTGCGCATCACCGCGTGCAGCGCGGTCTCGCCCCGCTGCAGCTGCGCCCGGGCGGTCGCCAGCCGTGGCGCCGGGCTCTTCGCGCGCAGCCGCGCCTCGAGCCGCATCAGCTCGGCGCGGCGATGGGCGACCTGCACCCGCGGATGCGCGGACGCCAGCCGGATCTCGAGGCGGCGCAGCTCGGCGGTGCGGTGGGCGAGCCGCGCCGCGACCAGCCCGCGGGCCTGCTCGGCGATCCCGTCGAGCTCCTGCCGCGCGTCGCGCAGGCGCAGCGCCAGCTCGCGGCGCATCCGCCGCGCCTCGGTCGCGAGCCGGGCGACCAGCTCGTCGCGCACCGGCACCACCAGCTCGCCAGCGCCGGTCGGGGTGGACGCCCGTCGATCGGCGACCAGGTCGCACAGCGTGATGTCGACCTCGTGGCCGACCGCGCTCACCACCGGCACCGTACACGCCGCGACCGCGCGCACGACCCGCTCGTCGTTGAACGCGATCAGATCGGTCGTGGCCCCGCCGCCACGCCCGAGGATCACCACGTCGACGTCGGCCCGCTGCACCACCCGCAACGCGGCGACGATCTGCCCGGGTGCGCTGGCGCCCTGCACCACGCAGTCGGCGACCACGATCTGCGCCGGCGGGAACCGGCGCTGGATCGTGCGGATGATGTCGCGCAGCGCGGCGCCGGTCCGCGAGGTCACCACGCCGATCTTGCGCGGCAACATCGGCAGCGGGCGCTTGCGCGCCTCGGCGAACAGGCCTTCGGCCGCCAGCCGGCGCTTGAGCTCCTCGAGCGCCGCGGCCGCCTCCCCCAGCCCCGCCAGCTCGACATGATCGACGTAGAGCTGGAGCTTGCCGTCGCGATCGAACACGCCGAGCTTGCCGCGAACCTTGACCCGGACCCCGGGCTCCAGCGTGAAGCGCAGCCGCTGTGCGCTGGTGCGCCACAGCACCGCGGGCATGCAAGCCCCGCGGTCCTTCAGCACGAAGTAGACGTGGCCGCTGACCGGCCGTTTGACCTCGCCGGCCTCGCCCTCGATCCACAGGAGACCGAAGCGCTCGACCGCGGCATTGGCCCACCGCACCGCGTCGGGGACCGTGAGCGGACGTTCGCGCGAGGCCGGCTTCGGCGCGACGTCCGACACGTGCTGACCCTACCGAGATGACACGAACCCTGCAACCCAGCCGGGTGGCGCGGTGTCGGATGAGACGATAGGATGCCTGAAGTCGCCATGGCCGAGGATCGCAGGGACGTCGTCGCCACCCCGCCCGCGCCGCCCGAGTCGGGGGCGCCGCGGGGCAAGGACGAGCTGGATCCGGAGCTGATAAACCTGCGGCGCCCGGCGCCGCGGGTCGGCATGATCACCTCGGCCGCGATCGTCCTTGGCTGCATCGTCCTCATGATCCGGCTGCGCCACGACTTCGCGTTCGCGCGCGCGGCCGAGACCCCGCGCGCGGTCGCGATCGCCGACGTGGTCGCCGGCAAGATCGCCGACGAGAGCTACGTGACGTTCGGCGCGCCGCTCGAGCGCGCGGCCGCGGTGCGCGCCCGCGTGACCGAGGCCAACGCGGGCACCCGGGTGGTCCCGGTGGCCGGCTCGGGCGACCGCCTGTGGATCGCGGTCCCCGGCGACGCGTGGACTCCGTACCAGCACGACGAGGTCGTCGCCGGCCGCCTGCGCGCGATGTCGGCGGTCCGCTTCGCCGAGGCGATCGCGGGCCACGTCGCGCGGGACCCATCGCCGCGGTTCGTCACCGGCGCCGAGCTGCGGCGAGCCCAGCTCGCCGCCGGCGCCGGCCCCGAGGTCGAGATCGTGGGCGGCGGTCGCCTCGCGGTGCGCACCACCGACGAGGTCGAGATCGTCGTGCCCGATCCGGCGGCGTCGATGGTGGTCGCCACCTTCAGCCCGCGGCTGCCCGACGTGGCGGCGTGGACGACCGCGCTGGCCAGCGCCGGCGTGATCGCGGCGGGCACCGCGCCGACCCGCACCACGGAAGATACCGCGCGGTGGGAGGTCCGCCGCGCGAGCACCGAGGTCGCGCAGGCGCTCGAGACCGCCGCCCTGTGGGGCGCGCGCGCCGAGCCGGCGACCGCCCGCTTCCGGGCACCGTGGGACCAGCTCGCCGTCACCGACGAGGGCGTGCGAGGGCCGACGGGCGTCATCCCGTGGAGCCTGGTCGATGTCGCCGCGATCTGGGCCCCGCGCGCGGTGCCCGCCGACGCGCGGGTGCTGCTCGTCGACGAAAAGCCCGGCAACTACTGGTACTTGCCGCCGGTGTACGTCGGGCTGGGCCTGTTCGCGGTGCTGTTCACCTGGGCACTGGTCCTCGCGATCCGCCGTCACTTCTTCGACCAGCCCCGCGTCACGCCCGCGCGCGCCTAGCGCACCGAACGGTTGAAACGTCTGCTGCGACGCGCATTTGCGGGCGCTGCCGGGCGTACGTTCGATGCGCTCCTCACGTAGGTGCACGACGCGCGTCGCGGCGCTTCGGGCGTGCGCCCGGCTCCGCCTCGCAACTGCGCCGTCTCGCGAAGACGTTCGCAACGACGCACCGCCGCGGCGGCGAGGTCCTGCGTTCAGGCCGCCCGGGCGCGCGTGCTACAACGGCCGCCGTGACGCCGCCCTCGGTCCGACTCTACGACTCCCTGCACCGGCAGAAGGTCTCCTTCGAGCCGCTCGTCCCTGGCCAGGTCGGGATGTACCTGTGCGGCCCCACGCCCTACGCACCGGCCCACATCGGCCACGCCTACTCGGCGATCTGCTTCGACGTCATCCGGCGGGCGCTGGTCTTCCTCGGCTACCAGGTCACCTTCGTCCGCAACATCACGGACGTCGAGGACAAGATCATCCGCGCCGCCAACGAGCGCGGCGAGGACTCGCTGGTGCTCGCGGCCCGCTACGCCGACGCCTACAACGCCGACATGCAGCGGTTCGGCACGCTGCCGCCTGACCGCGAGCCGCGCGTGTCGACCCACATCGCGGAGATCATCGCGATCACCGCGCGCCTGGTCGAGCTCGGCAAGGCCTACGCCGTCGAGGGCGACGTCTATTTCGAGGTCGCGACCTTCCCCGCGTACGGCCGGCTGTCGGGCCAGTCGATCGACGATCTCGAGGCCGGCGCCCGGGTCGAGGTCGACGAGCGCAAGCGCGCGCCCCAGGACTTCGCGCTGTGGAAGACCGCCAAGCCGGGCGAGCCGTCGTGGGACTCGCCGTGGGGCAAGGGCCGGCCCGGCTGGCACATCGAGTGCTCGGCGATGTGCGTCGCCCACCTGGGGGAGACCTTCGATCTCCACGGCGGCGGCAAGGACCTGGTCTTTCCGCACCACGAGAACGAGATCGCGCAGTCGCAAGGCGCCTACGGCGAAGGCACCTTCGCGCGCCACTGGCTGCACAACGGCTTCCTGAACTTCGGCGGCGTGAAGATGTCGAAGTCGCTCGGCAACGTGTTCGGCTGCGCCGAGGTCGCCGCGGCCGCCGGCCCCGAGGCGGTGCGCTTCTTCTTCGTCTCGCACCACTACCGCTCGCCGATCGACCTCGAGGTCGAGGTGATCAAGGACGCCGCCGGCACCGAGACCGGCGTGCGCTTCATCGGCTTCGAGCCGGCCGACCGCCGCCTCGACTACTTCTATACAACGCTCAAGCGCATCGACGACTTCGTCGCCCAGGGCGGCGATGGCGGCGAGGGCGCGGTGGTGCCCGATGCCGACCTGCTGCCCGCGGCCGCGCGCGACGCGCTCGCCGACGACTTCAACGCCCCGGTCGTGGTCGCCGCGCTGGGCGAGGCCGCCAAGGTCGCCAACCGCTTGCTCGACGAGGGCAAGGGCCTCGACAAGGCGGTGCGGCGCCGCTCGCTGGCCCGGCTCGGCCGCGATCTGCGCGCGGTCGGCTGGTCGCTCGGCGTGCTCGGCGACGAGCCCGCCGCCTACCTCGCGGCCCGCCGCGATCGGCTCGCCCGCCGCCGTGGCATCGACGCGGCCCAGGTCGCGAGCCTGCTCACCGCCCGCACCGACGCCCGCAAGGCCAAGGACTTCGCGCGCGCCGACCAGATCCGCGGTGAGCTCACCGGCCTCGGCGTCGAGGTGCTCGACACCCCGGGCGGCAGCGACTGGCGCGTGATCGAAGCCGGCTGAGCCCTGGCGAGCTGTTTCTAGGCGGGCGGCGGCGCCAGCGCCAGCAAGCGATCGAGCTCGCCGCGACGATCGAGGTCGGCGAGGTCGGTGTAGCCACCGATCGCGCGGCCATCGATGAAGATCTGAGGAACCGTCCGACGCCCGGTGACCTCGACCAGCCAGCGGCGCCGGGTCGTATCGTTGGTGACGTCGTGCTTGTCGTACGCGAGGTTCTTCTGGTCGAGCAGCCGCTCGGCGCTCCGGCAGTAGCCGCAGTACGACGTGGTGTAGACGGTGATGCGGGCGCTCATTCCTCGCTCGTGTCCTCCGACAGGTACGCCAGTATGACCTCGTCGAGGCTGCGCTCCGAGATCAGATCGCCTCCGATGCCCTCGTGGGTGTCGCGGGCTCGGCGGATCTTGGAGACGCCGGGCGCGGGCGTTCCGACCTGCTTGGGTGGGCTGCCGACGATGACCGCCGGGCGCGAGACCACCACGCCGCCGGTGACGGGGCGGCCGCGCGGCGTGTGAGGCTGGGTTGGCGGCTTGGCCGCGGGCATCACCGGCGCTCGTGGCACCTGCGGCGGGACCGGGTCGGGTGCACCCGGCGGCAGGTTCGGCCGCGGGATCGTCGGTGCGGTGGGCCGGGAGACCGGGCCGCTCGTCGACGGCACCGGCGGCGCCACGTTGCGCAGCGTGCTGGGCGAGGTCGCTGGCGCCGGCGCGGCCGCGCGCGGCACCGCCGGCACGCTGGTCGGCGGCTTCACCGTGGCCGGCGCCGACCGCGCCGGCGGCGCGCTTGCGGGTGCGGGTGCCGCGGCCTTGGGCAGCGGCTCGATCGGCGTGCTGGGGCGGCGGGTAACGCTGTACTGCCCCGCGGGCGGCGCTTGCTGGAGCCCGGGCGGCGCCGCCGCCGACGGCAGCGCCGGCGAGTGAATCTCGGCGACCTCGACCAACCCGGCCGTGGCCAGCTCGTCGTCGCCGACCTCGGCCCCGTGGATCGCGTTGATCGCCTGGGACACCTCGCGCGGGCCCGCCGCCACCCGCGCGCCGAGGCGCTCGGTCGTGGGTCCCGGCTTCATCCACGCCGCGACCCGCTCGGTCGGGGCCCGCCCCATGGTGTCGGAGGCGGCGGTCGGCGTGTCGTCGGAGGAGTCGAGGATCGTGGGGATGGGGTCGGTGCGCTCGCCCCGGTAGTCGTGCAACTCGGCCTCGGTGGCCGCGGTGGGCTCCGAGACCTCGATCGTGACCTCGAGCGGAACGCTGGTGTCGCTCTCCGAGCCGGCCCGCACCGGCACCGCGTTGCGCGGCAGCAGGCCGGGCACGTCGACGAGGTACGAGTCGATCTTCGCGTCGAAGGCGCCCCGCTTCAGATCCTTCATGGCGGCCTTGTGCTGGGCCTGCATGAGCGACTTCACGGACTCCTCGGCGGAGCCCGGGTCGTAGACCATCTTGCGCGACGACAGGATCGTCCCACCGTGGAACAGGTGGGTGAAGACGTGCGGGTTTATGATGCCCGAGTCCTCGGTCTGCACATGGAACACAATGCCCCGGTAGCGGACGTTGTGGTTGTAGCCGAGGATCGGCGAACGCTTGGCGCTCACGGTCTCTCTACGTGCAACGTACCACGGTCCGTGGTTACCAAGGAGGTTGTAAACTCGCCCATTGGCTGGTACTCCAGCGCAGGGGCCATGGTGGCCCGCTACCGTCTACTGTCCTTTTACGGAAAGAGCCTTTCCTGTGTCGACCCCGGAAGTGCGGTTCGTCGAGCTGTTCAAGAGCTGGTTGGTCTCGCTGCCTCACGATCTGAAGATCGCGTTCGAGGCGATGGATGACGAGAACCTCCCGCGTAGCTCGCGCGAGATCGCCGTGGGCGCGATCATGTATGTCGTATCCCCAAACGACTTCGTCCACGATCGGAACGAAGCCGTCTCCAGCTTCGCCGATGACGCAGTCCTGCTCCGCCTCGCCCTCCGGGCGGTGGTGGCCAAGAGCGGAGAGGATGGCGAAGCCTTCCGCGACCGCTTTCCCGAGCTGTTCGACAACCTCGACAGCGACATCGACCTGTGCCGGTCGATCATGGGTGATCTTCTGCCCTGGCTCGAGGCCAAGGTCGAAAATCTCCACACCCAGACCCACAAGGGCAAGAAGCTCAAGCTGTACCTCGACGACGTCGAGGCGCGTGAGAGCCTGTACGAGGACGGCCTTGGCTTCCGGACCGATTATCCTGTCGACGACAAGATCATCGGCGACAAGCTGAAGAAGGTCTCCACCGTCACGGACATGATGAAGCGGCGCCGGGCGGAAGAGCTCACGCGCGCCGTCAGCTGAGGCCGGGCCGGGACCGCCGGCTCGGCGATCAGAGATCGACGAGCTCGACCTTCGACGGGCCCGGTGCGTTGCACCGGGCCTTGCTCAGGTTGCACGGACTTCGAGCTCGCCGATCAGAGATCGACGAGCTCGAAGCTCGTCACCGGCTCGCCCAGGAACCGGGGCGCCCACTCGTCGAGTCGCGACGTGTCAGTGGCGTACGTCTCGAGGCGGCCGACGTGGCTGCGCGGCGGCGGATCGCCGTGGACCGCGCCGGCCAGCGCGGCCGCGGCCGCCTCGGCCATGGCCGCGGCCGAGTCGACGATCGCGACGTCGTGGCCGGCGAGCTCGCGGGCGATCTCCGTGATCACCCCGCGCAGCAGCGGGTAATGGGTGCAGCCGAGCACCAGCGTGTCGATGGCCGGATCCCGGGCGAACAGCGCGCCCAGGTATCGGCGGACCACCGCGCGGGCGATGTCGTCGTCGATCCAGCCCTCCTCGGCCAGCGGGACCAGGAGCGGGCAGGCCTGGGCCGTGATCACGGCCTGTGGCGATCGTGCGGTCAGGGCTCGCTCGTAGGCTCCGGACCGGATGGTCCCGAGGGTGCCGATCACGCCGATGTGGTGGCTCCGGGTCGATGACAGCGCTGCATCAGCACCCGGCTCGACCGCGCCGATCACCGGCACCTCGCTCGCGGCTCGCAAGGCCGGGAGTGCGTTGGCCGACGCAGTGTTGCAGGCGATCAGTACCAGCTTGACCTCCCGCGCGAGCAGGAAGCCTTGGCAGGTCAGCGAGTAGCGCTCGACGGTGCGGGCACTCTTGGATCCGTAAGGCACCCGCGCGGTATCGCCGAGGTACACGACATCCTCGCCGGGAAGTCGCGCACGAAGCGCACGCACGACCGTGAGCCCGCCTACGCCTGAATCGAACACACCGATAGGTCGCCGCGCTTGGCTCATGTCAGCACGGGATACAACGGACTGCCCACGCGACAGCGTCCACTGCCCGGAAACCGGACGGTGAGACGGTCTGGCGCAGCTGGCTGATCAATCTGCCAGGGCTGGGGAGTAGGACGACTACTTACGGCGGCGGAGCGACGCGGTCGTACGGGGCTGCCGCGCTGCGGCTTGCCGACCTTCGTAGATCCACAAAAGCTGTAAGAATGTGGCAGGCTTGTCACTCAGCTCGCGATAAAGCGCGCTGATGCCTGGGCACGTCTTCTCCGCCAACGGCAGGTGGCGAGTGGTGATACGGCCTTGCACGTGACGCCGGGCTGAGCATGTCCTGTACCAAGCCGTCCGGGTCCGGGTCTTCTTGACGAAGGACACCCCGACCGGTACGTACCCTCGCTCCCTCATGTCGTCGTCGTCGGCAGACGCCTCCGCGATTCTCCGGTACCCGCACAGCCCGGACACCGCGGCGCGGGTGCGTGCGTGGTCCGAGGCGAGCCCGATCCTGCTGGTCGACATCGCCGGAGCCATCGCCAGCGGCGGCGGCGAGTGGCCGGCCGAGGCGGTCACCGAGGCGGCCCAGGGCACGGTCGAGGGCCTGCGGACGGTCCCGCCCGCCGAGGTCCGGGTGGCGCTCGAGGCGATGCTGGTCGGCCGCGATGTCGACATCGCGCTCGAGTGGGTCCGCCAGATCGGGATGCTCGGCATCTTCTTCCCGGAGCTGGCCGCGACCGTCGACCTGGTCCAGGAGACCGGCCGTCAGCACAAGGATGTCTGGGCCCACACCAAGCAGGTCGTGAAGCAGGCGGTGCGCCGGCCGCTCCTGCGCTGGGCGGCCCTCCTGCACGACATCGGCAAGGTCCCGACCCGGACGTTCACCGACAAGGGCGTGCACTTCCACGGGCACGCCGAGGTCGGCGCGCGGATGTTCGACAAGGTCTCGCAGCGCCTGCCGTTCGACCGCGACCACCGCAAGACCATCCGGTTCCTGGTCAAGCACCACCTGCGCTCGAACCAGTACAGCGATCGCTGGACCGACAGCGCCGTGCGCCGGTTCCATCGCGAGATGGCGCCGCACCTGCGCGACCTGCTCGACCTGTCGCGCGCCGACATCACGTCCAAGCGGCCGGGCCGTCGCAAGCAGATCCTCGAGCAGATCTCGTCGCTGGCCGACCGCATGGACCGGCTGGCCGAGCTCGACGCCAAGCTGCCGCCGCTGCCGGGCGGGGTCGGCAGCGCGATCATGGACGCATTCCGGCTGACGCCGTCCAAGCTGATCGGCGACCTCAAGCGCCACCTGGAGCAGGCGGTCGAGACCGGGGCGCTCGAGCCGCGCCGCGAGGACGCGTACTACGTGGCCCACCTGGCTCGGGCTGGCCTGGTGCCCGGCTTCGATCCGGAGGAGGCGGCCCGCCTGGCCGCCGCCGGTGGGCTCGACGAGGGGGGTGCCCACGACGCCGACGCGCGCGAGGCCGCCGGCGACTACGACGACGCGCCGGCCGACGTCGCGCCGGTCGACGACGACGGCGATCCCGCTCGACCGCGCGACGGCGTGCTGCCCTGCGGCGCGGATGGCGAGGCCGACGCCGCGCCCGGCGACGACGCGGGCCCGCCGCACGTGCACTGACGCCCACCCGAGACGGACCGGACGCCACCGGCGCTGGGGCGTCAGCGCGCGATCGCGAGGCCGAGGCCGAGGCCGACCGCGAGCCGGGTGTCGTCGACGCCGTCGATCACGAGGTATGCCCCGAGACCGGCGGTCAGCGCGACCGGCACCCGCTTGAGCGGCCACAGGTAGGCGGTGACCCCACCGCCAACCACCGGCGCGGTCGGCCAGGCCACGCCGGCATCCGCGTGCACCACCAGCTCGAGCGTCGGCCGCGCTGCGGCCGCTCGCATTGCCACGCCGATGGTGACCTGGCCCTCGTCGAGGAACGGATCGACCGTCGCCCGGCGCACCGCGGCGTAGACCCCGTACCGGCGGGTCAGGTACGCCACCGCCTCGGCCGCCACCCGGCGGCGCGAGCCGCCTCCGGTGAGCGCCAGATCGCCGCTGGCCCCGAGGGCGCCGATCGGCCCGACCGGCTCGGCCGCCGCGCTCGCCGGGGTCGCGACCACGACCAGGATCGTCACCGCCAGGGCTCTCATCCGACGTCGATCCTTCCCTGCGCGCGCACGGTGACGCCCGCGCTCAGCTCGTGCGGCGCCACCACCGCGATGCCCGGCAACTCCGGATCCAGCACCGTCTTCAGGTGCCGGCGCACGTCACCCGACACCAGCACCACGCCACGCTCGCCGACCGCCTTGCGCACCGCGCGCACGATGTCGCGCACCAGCTCGGGCTCGAGCGCGACGATCGCGCCGGCGTCGCGCGCGATCACCGCGCCGCGCACGGCGTCCTCGATCATCGGGTCCACCGTCCACGCGGCGAGCTGCCCGCGCGGCGCGACCGCGCCGCTGATCGCCCGCTGCAGGTGGCCACGCGCGACCTCGGCCAGGGCGCCGGCATCGCGCCCGCCCCCGGCCGGCGCCTGGGCCAGGCCCTCGAGCACCGCGGCCAGGTCGCGCACCGACACCCCCTCACGGACCAGCCGGCGCAGCACCTCGACCAGCACCGGCAAGGGCGCGACCTTCGGCACCACCTCGCGCACCAAGGCCGCCTGGCCCGGACCCAGCTCGTCGAGCGCGGCCTGCACGCCGCTCGACCGGACCAGCTCGGACGCGTGGCGCCCCAGCGCGTCGTCGACCACCGCCCCCAGCTCCCGGGCCCGCGCCACCGGCAGCGGCACCCAGTCGACCGCGACGCCCCACAGGCGCAGCTCGACCTCGCTGGCGACGACCGCCGCATCGCCGCGCAGGCGCACGCCGGGCGGCCGCACGCCGGTGCGCTCGAACAGCCGCTGGCGCGACGCCGCCAGCACCGCCTCGATGGCGTCGTCGCCGGCGAGCGCACGCGCGACCTCGGGCGCGACCGCGAGCTCGATGCCGTCGTCGACCGCCGCCAGCACCGCGCCGGCCCGCGCCACCACGCCATCGCGGTCCTCGCCGGCCCGTCGCCGCGCCGCCGGCCGGGCCCGCGCCACCAGCCCGATCGCGCCGGAGACCGCCGCGAGCACGAGGAACGGCACCGCCGGCAGCCCCGGCACCAGGCCGAGCGCGACCAGCAGCACCGCCGCGGTCAGGAACGCCCGCGGCTCGGCGCCGAGCTGGGCCGCGATGTCGTCGCCGATCGCGCGCTCGCCGTCCGGCGACGCCACCCGGGTCACCACCAGCGCGGCCGCCAGCGCGACCAGCAGCGCCGGCAGCTGCACGACCAGGCCATCGCCGATCGACAGGATCGCGTAGGTCTCGACCGCGGTGCGGGCGTCCATCCCGCGCTCGGCCATGCCGATCGCCATGCCGCCAGCGAGGTTGACGACGACGATCAGGATCGCCGCGATCGCGTCACCTTTCACGAACTTCATCGCGCCGTCGAGCGCGCCGTACAGCTGCGACTGCCGCTCGAGCGCGCCGCGCCGGCGGCCGGCCTCGGCCGCGTCGATCGCCCCGGCGCGCAGGTCGGCGTCGATCGCCAGCTGCTTGCCGGGCAGGCCGTCGAGGGCGAACCGCGCCGCGACCTCGGCGACCCGCTCGGCGCCGCGCGCGATCACGAGGTACTGCACGATCGTGATGACGGCGAACACGACCAGCCCGACCACCAGGTCGCCCTGGGCGACGAAGTTACCGAACGCCTCGACCACCGCGCCGCCGTCGGCCTCGGCCAGGATCCGCCGGGTGGTCGACACGTTGAGCCCGAGCCGGAACACCGTCGAGACCAGCAGCACCGCCGGCAGCGTGGTCAGCCGCGCTGGCGACGACGCGTAGACCGCCGACAGCATGATGACGACCGCCGAGGTCAGGCTGAGCGCGAGCAGAAGGTCGATCGCGAACCTTGGCAGCGGCACCACCATCATCGCGACCACGCCGACCACCACGACCGCCAGGCCGAGATCGCCCCACCCGCGCCGGATCGAAGGACCTGTCATCGCGCGCGGTTATCGCCCATCGCCATGACACACGGCGCGCCGGGCCGGCGCGCCCGGCGGCTCACAGCTCCTCGAGCTCGCTGTCGTCGAGCTCGAGCACGTCGTCTTCGACCCGATCGCTGGGCCCGCCCAGGTGGCGCACCAGCGAGAGGTGGACCTGGCTCCGGATCAGGCGCATCACGCTGTCGAGCTCGCGCGCGCTGACGTTGAGCCGCGCGCGCATGCGCGCCAGCGACGCCGTGACCAGGTGCTCCTTGGCCTTCTCGAGCCAGCGGAAGGCGGTGACCCGGTGGACCCGGTAGATCGCGCCGATCTCGTCGATGTTGAGGCCGTCGACGTGGTGATAGCGGAGCAGCGTCTGTTCGCGCGCGCCCAGGCCGGCCAGCGCCTCGGCAAAGGCGGCGTGGAACTCGTGCGCGTACTTGCGCTTCATGTAGGCGACCTCGGGGTCGTCGCCCGGGATCGCGTGCTGCGCGATCAGCTGGTCGTCGTCGACCAGGATCTCGTGCTTGCCCTTGCGTAGGTCGTTGAGGCAGGTGCGCACGGCGACCGAGCGGACCCAGCGCCGCAGGTCGCCGCGGCCGGCGTACTCGGAGATCTTGCCGGGCACGCCGTCGCCCACGAACAGGCGCTGGCGGACCAGCTGCTTGACGTCGTTCGCGCGCGGCGGCCCGATCCGCATCCGGGCCAGGGCGATGTCGACCTCGCGCATGTAGTGGCGATCGAAGGTGGCCAGGGCGACGGTGTCGCCGTCGGCCAGCGCGCAGGCGAGGTACAGGTCGGACGGCCGCAACCCGGCCAGCGCGTCGCTGGCGTCGGCCTCGACGTCGAGCCGGTGGGCGATGAAGCCGATGAGCCGCGCCGGATCGACCGTCACCGTCGGCCACACCGCCTTGCCTTCGGCGACCAGCTCCCACAGCCGGCGCGCCAGATCGGGCACGGTCGCCAGCCCGGCGCGCAGCGCGGGCGGCGCGGCTTCGAGGAACGGCTGGACCAGCGCGAACGACTCCACGACGTGCGATCACGCCACACCCGGGCCGCGGGCGCAATGCCGGCCGGGCGCCGCCGAGGCTGCCGCGGCCGCCAACGCGCGGCCCGTGCGGGCCCGGCAAAGGTCCGTTCTTCGGCGGCACCGACTGCCATGCTACGCTCTGGCGGTGAGCGGTGAAGCGCACCGGAAGCCCCGCAAACAAGGGCTCGAGCACTTCATCAAGTTCGTCCGCGATCTGCCCGAGCCCACCCCGCGCGCGCTGCACCACCAGCTCGACGATCTCGGGTACCGGGGCCAGGACGCCGCCCGCAAGGCGCTGTGCCTCATGGCGTATCGCCACGTGCGGCGGGTCAAGCGCATCTACATCGACGGCGTCGACCGCGCCGAGCTGCCGCGCAAGTCGAACTTCCTGCTGGTGGGCCCCACCGGCTCGGGCAAGACCTACCTGGTCGAGTCGCTGTTCCAGAAGATCCTGCGGATCCCGACCGCGCTGGTCGACATCACGACCTACTCGGAGACCGGCTACGTCGGCCAGGACCCGTCGACGATCCTGACCCGCCTGCTCCACGCCGCCGACGACAACCCGATGCTGGCCGCGATCGGCGTGGTCTGCCTTGACGAGATGGACAAGATCGCGTCGGGCCAGAACAACGCGATCTTCGCCGGCGCCGGCACCACCAAGGACGTCACCGGCATGGGCGTGCAGCGCGAGCTGCTGAAGATGCTCGAGACGAGCGAGGTCGTGGTCCCGCTCGAGCTCGGCCACGCCAGCTACTCGGACCACGTCGTCATGTCGACCGCCGACATCGGCTTCGTCGCGTGCGGCGCGTTCAGTGGCTTCCACCAGGTCGCCCGGCGGCGCGGCGCCCGCGACGCGCTCGGCTTCGGACGCTCGCCCAAGGCCGGCGCCGATCCCGACGCGATCGCGGTCGACTTCACCACCGAGGAGGTCGAGAACGTCGCCAACTTCCAGGCCTACGGCTTCCTGCCCGAGCTGATCGCGCGTTTCACGCGGATCGTGCCGTTCAAGGCGCTCGACGCGGTCACCCTGAAAGCCATCCTGCGCGCCGACGTGGTCACCCGCATGACGCGCGAGTTCCGCGCCGAGGGCTACACCCTCGAGATCGAAGAGCCAGTCCTCGATCACATCGTGGCCGAAGCGATCCGCAAGGAGACCGGCGCGCGCGGCCTGGCCGCGACCCTCAACCGCCACCTCGAGGAGGTCGCCTTCGAGCAGTTCGGCGGCGACAACGGCTCCCTGGTTCGCGTGCGCTTGGTGGCTGGCGACCTCGACGTCACCGTCGCGTAGCAGCGGCTGCGGGTCAGGCGCCCGGCTTGACTTCGAACCTCTTCAGCTTGGCGTTGATGCGGAGGTAGAGGTCGTCGGTCTTGCCGACCACCCAGCCCGGCATCTGCGGGTCGTCGGGCGTGAGCGGGAACGGCGCCGCGTAGCCGTCGCGCATCTGCTGCGCGCGCGGGATGACCTCGACCGCGTAGGCGCCGGCAGCCTCGGTCATGCGGACCTCGAAGCCGAGCATGATGCTGCCGTCCTGGCCGATCACGCCGCTGTCGCCCGCGGCCTTGTCCTCGTAGGTGCCGTCGGGCTCGTGCCAGCGCGCCTCGGTCGCGATCAGCCCGGCCGCGGCATCGGCCTGGCGGACCTTGTACTTGTCGGCGACCGCGTCGACCACCGCGCGGAAGACCACCGACGGCTCGGCGCGGTAGGTGGCGGTCTTCGCCTGGTTGATCTGACCCGACGACGGCCCGCACCCGACGGTGCCGAGCGACAGCGCGGCGACGAACACCAGACCCACGATCCCGAGACCCCGACGGAAGAGCAGCATGCCTCTGCGTACTGAACCGCGCCGGCGGAGTCAAATGTCGAATCCGGCAATCCCCGGCGCCGCCTTGACGTGCCATCACCCGAGGGTTCGTGCTACCTCGGAGGCGGTTCGATGGACAAGATCGTCGTAGAAGGCGGCAGTCGCCTGGTTGGCGAGATCCCGATCTCGGGCGCCAAGAACGCGGCGCTGCCGCTGCTCGCGGCCGCGATCCTGCCCACCGGCGCGTCGACGTACAAGAACGTCCCGCAGCTGCAGGACGTCGCCACCATGGCCAAGCTCATCCGCCAGCTCGGCGGTGAGGTCGATGGCAAGCGGACGATGGTGATCAACCCGCCCCACGGCAAGAAGGTGCGGCTGGAGGCGCCCTACGACCTGGTCAAGACCATGCGCGCCAGCGTGCTCGTGCTGGGCCCGCTGGTGGCTCGCTACGGCAAGGCGCGGGTATCGCAGCCAGGCGGCTGCGCGATCGGCACCCGCCCGATCGACCAGCACCTCAAGGGCCTGGCCGCGATGGGCGCCAAGATTACGCTCGACCACGGCTACGTCGACGTCGAGTGCAAGCGCCTGCGCGGCGCGACCATCGTGCTCGACATGCCGACCGTCACCGGCTGCGAGAACCTCATGATGGCGGCCGCGCTGGCCAAGGGCCGCACCGTCCTCGAGAACGCCGCCCGCGAGCCCGAGATCGAGGACCTCGCCAACGTCCTCAACAAGATGGGCGCGCGGGTGTCGGGCGCCGGGACCCCGGTCATCACGATCGAGGGCGTCGACGAGCTCCAGCCGATCGAGCACACGATCATCCCCGACCGGATCGAGGCCGGCACGTTCGCGGTCGCCGCCGCCATCACCCGCGGCGACGTGCTGCTCACCGGCGCCGAGCCGCACCACATGGAGGCGATCCTCGCCAAGCTGCGCGCGGCCGGGGTCACCGTCACCATCGAGGCCGGGGGCATCCGGGTCCGCGCCGGCGGCGACCTCTCGCCGGTCGACATCACGACCCAGCCGCACCCCGGCTTCCCCACCGACATGCAGGCGCAGTTCATGGTCCTGGCCACGGTCGCGCGCGGCGAGAGCGTCATCAAGGAGACCATCTTCGAGAACCGGTTCATGCACGTGCCCGAGCTCGGCCGGATGGGCGCCGACATCCACGTCGACGGCCGGGTCGCGGTGATCCGCGGCGGCAAGCGGCCGCTCAGCGGCGCGGCGGTGATGGCGACCGACCTGCGGGCGTCGGCCAGCCTGGTGCTGGCCGGCCTGGTCGCCACTGGCAAGACGGAGGTCCTGCGCGTGTATCACCTCGACCGAGGCTACGAGACGCTCGAGAAGAAGCTGCGCGGCGCCGGCGCCAAGGTGAAGCGGGTGCGGTCATGACCGCCGACCCGCTGCGCCTGGCCCTGCCCAAGGGCCGGATCCTCGAGGAGGCCGCCGCGATCTTCGCGCGCGCCGGTTACGATCTCAGCCCGGTGTTCGGCGACAACCGCCGCCTGGTCCATGACTGCGGGCGGTTCCGGGTGCTGGTCCTGCGCAGCTCGGACGTGCCGACCTACGTGGCGCACGGCGCCGCCGACCTCGGCGTGTCGGGCTCCGACGTCCTCGACGAGGAGGGCCGCGACCTGTACGAGCCGATCGACCTCGGCATCGGGCGATGTCGCATGATCGTCGCCGAGCGGGCCGACGCCCGGCTCGACGACCGCTCGCCCATGCACGTCCGCTACGCGACCAAGTACCCGCGCACCACCCGCGAGTACCTGCGCCGCAAGGGCCTGACCGCCGAGGTCATCAAGCTGTCGGGCGCGATCGAGCTCGGGCCGCTCACCGGGCTGTGCGACCGGATCGTCGACATCACCCAGACCGGCGAGACCCTGCGCCAGAACGGGCTGATCGAGGTCGACCGGGTCGGCGAGGTGTCGAGCCGGCTGGTCGTCAACCCCGCGGCGATGAAGCTCGAGGCCGCCGCGATCGGCGAGCTCCTGGCCCACCTGGAGGCCGCCCTGGCGGCCCCGCAGGCGAGCATCGCCGCGCGAACGGTGTAAGCTCCGGCCGAATCGTGTCGAACGACTTGCGGGCATTCGTCGCCGAAGAGATCCGCCTGCATCCGCGGGTGGCGTACCAGGGCGTGTTCGCTGGGGAGTCGGCCGCCGCCCAGATCGCGGCCTCGCTGCCGCCGCTGCCGAGCTTCCGCCAAGAGTACGCGGGCGCGATCGCGATCGTCGACTGGGACCACAAGCTCCCGTCGGCCTCGCTCGCCCTGCGGATCTACGGCTTCTACAGCGACGAGACCCTCGAGGCCGGCATGGAGGCCTACGACGACCGCCTGGAGCAGATCGCCGAGCGCGACCGGTATCCGGAGTTCGACGTGCCCGACTTCGATGCGCTCGCCGCCGACGAGGCCTACGAGATCGAGCTGTCGCCGGCGGGCATCGTCGGTCGATGCCGGCTGACCTCGGCGTGGCGCCGCACGATCGCCTCGGCCGACGCCGCGGCCTCGGTCGCCTTGGCATCGAAGAGCTCGGAATTTCAGAAGCTTCTCGCCTCGACCGGTCAGCGTCCGGCCTACCTGGGCGACCTCGAGGCGGTGTCCTGGACGCCGCCGTGCGAGTCGCAGCATGCCCGCTGGACGCTCGACGTCTGGTACCTGCTCGCGTTCGACGGTCGGATCGGCTCGGGCCGCAGCTTCCTGGTCGATCTCGTCGATAACCAGCTCGTCACGACCCGCGACTTCTCGGTCCGCACCGGCTGAACGAGGTGGCGCGGGCCGGCGCCGCCTCACAACGCGTCGTACGCCGGCCGCCAGAAGTCGCAGGCGGCGGCGCGGACACCGATCGCCGTCGACAGATCGGCGTCGATCATCAGCGCCGGGTCGGTGGAGGTCCACCGCGGCCAGGCCGGCGTGGTCGCCGGATCGCCGGTGCGCGCGAACCGGGTCCACGCATCCTGCATCGCGGCGGACACCGCGAGATCGGTCGCGGTCGGCGCGTACGGCTGGCCCTGGATCAGCAACGCCTCGAAGGTCCCGAACACGAACGGCACGTCGAGCCCGTGTACCGCGCCGCGCGGGCTCGGGTCGTCGTACTGGAAGAAGTAGCGGTAGACCGGCGCGGTCTGGCCGGCCTCGGCCGCCCGCGCGATCTCGCGCGACGGGCACACGAAGCGGAAATCCCTACGCCAGCGCGCGGCCGAAACAGCTGGCCAGCTCGCTCGCCAGCCGGTGCTTGACGGCGGCCATCGCCAGGTCGGTGCCCGTGCCCAGCTCCGCCGCCATCGACGTCATCACACCCGACTCGAAGCCGCACGGATTGATGCGGCCGAAGTAGTCGAGATCGGTGGCGACGTTGAGCGCGAGGCCGTGAAACGTGACCCAGCGCCGGCACGCGATCCCGAGCGAGCAGATCTTCTTGCGGCCACCGCGCCGTCCGTCGAGCCACACCCCGGTCGAGCCGGCCTCGCGCCCGGCCAGCAGCCCGAAGGTCGCGAGCGTCCGGATCACCGCCTCCTCGAGGTTGCGCAGGAACCGGTGCAAGTCGCGCTCGCCCTCGGCGAGCAGGAGGATCGGGTACCCGACCAGCTGGCCGGGGCCATGATAGGTCACGTCGCCGCCGCGCTCGACCTCGACGACCTCGACGCCGCCGGGCGCGAGCACGTTGGCGCCGGCCTCGCGCCGGCGGCCGAGCGTGATCACGTGCGGGTGCTCGACCAGGATCAGCGTGTCGAGGCCGGCGCCGCCCTTGCGCGCCTCGACCAGCGCGAGCTGCTCGGCCCACACCTCGCGGTAACCGGCCACGCCGAGGTCGACGACCCGCAGCGGCGGCAGGCCCGGCTCCGACCGC
The DNA here is from genome assembly GCA_046597055.1 of Kofleriaceae bacterium. GTDB lineage: Bacteria > Myxococcota_A > Polyangia > Haliangiales > Haliangiaceae > UBA2376. Next base: position 96,806 of record JBKJLC010000297.1, read on the forward strand.
ACCGGTGGCGCGCCCGCGGCGAGGTCAGGAGCGTGCATCTTCGAGCCCGTACTTCTGCACCAGCCGGATCAGGTTGCGGCGCGACACCTTGAGGTCGGCCGAGGCCCGGGTCTTGTTGCCGTGGTGGCGGCGCAGGGCGTCGCTGATCATGCGTCGCTCGAGGCTCTCCAGCGCCGCGGGCAGCGAGCGCGCGTCCTCGCCGGTGCGGACCGGCTCGACCGCAGCCGCGTGCTGGCGGATCCGCGGCGACAGCATCTCCTCGCCGATCACCGGGTCGTCGCCCGACAGCACGACCAGGCGCTCGATCTCGTTCTCGAGCTCGCGCACGTTGCCCGGCCACGGATACGTCGTCAGGCGCGCGAGGCAGCTGGCCGACAGCGTCTTGGCCCGGCCGCCGCGGCGCTGGCGATCGAGGAAGTGATCGACCAGCACCACGATGTCGTCGGGGCGCTCGCGCAGCGACGGCAACATGAGGTTGATGACGTGGATGCGGTAGTAGAGATCTTCGCGGAACTGACCGCTGGCGACCATCGCGCGCAGGTCGCGGTTGGTCGCCGCGATGATGCGAACATCGACCTGCCGGGCGTCGGTGTCGCCGACCCGGTTGAAGGTGCCCTCTTGCAGGACGCGGAGCACCTTGACCTGCAGCGCCGGCGACATGTCGCCGATCTCGTCGAGGAAGAAGGTGCCGGCGTCGGCGACCTCGAACAGCCCCGGCTTGTCGGACACCGCGCCGGTGAAGGCGCCGCGCTTGTGGCCGAACAGCTCGGAGTCGAGCAGGTTGTCGTTGAACGCGGAGCAGTTGGTCACCACGAACGCGCGGTGCGCGCGGTCGGAGCCGTTGTGGATCGCCCGCGCGACCAGCTCCTTGCCGGTGCCGTTCTCGCCCTGGATCAGGATGGTCGCGTCGGACCGCGCGATCCGATCGAGCGTCGTGTAGAGCGTCTGCATCGACGCCGACCGGCCGATGATCTGGTCGTAGCCCTGGCGGGTGCCCGTGACGATGGTCTGCGCGCGGGCGTGGAGCGCGACCTCGCGCGCGGCCTCGGCCAGGAGCTCGCCGAGCAGCCCGACCTCGCCGTCGTTGAGGTGCGGCAGGCCGTCGGTCTCGCGCTCGGAGAACCCGCCGGCCAGCAGCGCGCCCACCACGGTGCCGCCAACCATCACCGGCGCCGCGATCTCCCGGACCCCGGGGTGCGGCGACACCACGAACCAGTCGCGCGAGTCGCGCAGCGCCGACCGCACCGCCAGCGCGCAGCCGTCGCCCCATGGACAGGTGACCGACGTGTCGCTCATCGCATGCGGCATGGCTGCAGCGCCTGCGACATCGATCCAGCCCAGGCTGAGACCTCGGCGGCGCGCGACCGCGGAGAGGTGCCGCAGCAGGTCCAGATCCACCACCCGATCCCACGCGATGGTAGCGACATGCAGCACCTGAGAAGTGTGACAACAAGGCACACGCAGGGCAACACCCAGGCAGCACTTTTGCCACGTTGCTGTAAAAGCATCAGCATTTCTGCCGGGTTTCGGGGCGATCCGCGGCGTACAGCGGGAAGAAGTGTCGCTGGCAGCGTCACCCCCTGGCCCGCCGGACTGACGGTTCCACCCGTCTCCGCCGGAGCCCGCGCCAGCCTCAGATTGCTCGCGGCGACTCAGGTTGGCAGGTCGACGCACCAGCGCAGCGCGCTGCGGGTCTCATCCCAGCCCCGTTCGTCGATCTCCAGGTACGGAACCTCGACCGTGACGACCTCGAGGCCGCGGTCATGGCCGTACTTGGATCCGAACGATCCGGGCGTCGGGTACCCGATGTCGCCGCTCGCGGGATACCCGGCGAGCCGGCCCATCTCCTCCGCGAGCTCGCGGCCGCGGCCATCCCAGTTCATGACCTTGTAGGTCGCGTGCAGCGCGATCAGCCGCTCCGCCCCGGTGCGCTCGATCAGCTCGACCAGCGCGCGCGTCTCGGGCTCCGACTCGGCGGTGGCGCCCGGGTGGTAGCCACCCGGATGGGTCGCGGTCCAGTTGGCCGAGGCGAAGTTGCGATTGAGGTCGACGTCGTGGGCGTTGTTCTTGGTGCCCGCGAGCAGCCCGTCGACGTTGACCGCCGGGATGATCCAGGTCTCGCGCCCCGGCGGCCGGTCGAGCAGCTCCTCGATCAGGCGCTGCGCCTGCACCGCGGTGACCGGCTCGTCGCCGTGCAGCGCGCCGAAGATCACCGCCGGCGGCCGGCGCTTGGCGTACTTGGGCGGATGGAACACGATCGCCTCGATCGGACGACCGTTGACGGTGGTGCCGACGACGGCTTCCTTGCGCACGCCGGACCCTACCGCGGCCGTGGCCGTGATTCCTTCGAATCCCGGTCTCCCTTTCGCCCGGCCGCGGCCTGGATACCGCGACCGAGCCGGGTCAGGAGTGCTCGAGGTTCTTGCCGAACAGCGTCGCCAGGCCGTACCCGATGAACGCGGACCACGCGGCCGCCACCGGCTCGAACACGGGGAGCATCGCGGGCGGCGCGGTCGCCCCGGCCGCCGCCGCCTGCGCATGCGCGGCCGCGGCCAGCGCCGCCGCCTCGCCCGGCATCCCCGCCCACTGCGAGAGCAGCGTGGCGTTGGTGGCGCCCTTGACCGCGTCGGCCAGGTGGCCGGCGACCAGGAGGCCGGTGTACCCGACGATCACGGAGCTCAAGATCACCAGCCAGGCGAGGACCTTGGCGCCGCCGGTCGACGGCGCCGGGATCCAGACCAGCAGCGACAGCGCCGCCAGGACGAACGGCACCAGCTGGACGATCGCGACGACCTTCAGCTTGCCCGGGGCGCCGGAGATCCCGTCGATGAGGCCCTTGATCGCCGGATCACCGCCGCCCTCGGGCACGACGTAGAGCACGATCACGCACAGGGCTCCGACGGTGGTCAGAATGCGCGGCAAGATCTGCGCGCGATACTCGTGGCGCAGCAGCAGCCCGGTGACGAGGGTGACCGCCGCAAGAAAGCCCACCAGCACCTGCCAGCGGAACTCCGGGGCGTCCTTGAGCGAGGTCACCAGCCCGAGGACGACCGGGGTCAGCCCGAGCACCGCTGCCAGCGCGCCGCGCGGCACGTTGGCGAGCGGGACCAGCCCGAACACGAGGGCGAGGATGGCGGCCGCGCTGACGTAGATCAGCTTGAACTTGCCGAGCGCGTCGATGCCGTCACTGGTGAGCGCGTCCCAGCGGAACGTGAGCGGCTCGATGCTGAACGGCACCGCGCCCGCGAGCAGCAGCACGATGCCGAACGCGATCAGCACGATGCGGAGGCCGTCCTTGTACGGCTCGACCGGGGCGCCGACCCGCGCCGCGGTTCGCGAGGCGAGATACGGCGGGTTCATCGGCCCGGGCTGGCCCGGATGATTCATGGGGCCGTGGCCCATCGGGCCCTGATGCGGCGGACCGCCGGGATAGCCCTGCGGCGGACCGCCGGGGTAACCCTGCGGCGGACCGCCCATCGACCCGGGCGGCGGACCGCCGATCGACCCGGGCGGCGGACCGCCGGGATAACCGTGCTGCGGACCGCCCATCGGCGGACCGCCGGGATAACCATGCTGCGGACCGCCCATCTGGTGCGGGCCGCCGGGATAGCCGGGCGGCGGCCCCATCTGTCCGGGCGGCGGACCCATCGGACCGCCCATCGGCGGCGGCGGGCCGCCCATGTTCCCGGGCGACGGACCACCCATCGGGCCACCGCCGTAACCCTGCGGACCGGGCCCCATGGGACCCGGCGCCATCATCGTCGCCGCGCCGCCGCCATGTTGAGGCGCCATCGGCCCCGGACCCATCGGTGGCGGCGGACCGCCCATCGGTCCCGGCGCCATCATCGTCGCCGCGCCGCCCGCGCCGTGCCCCATCGGACCGGGCCCCATCGGTGGCGGCGGGCCGCCCATCGGCCCCGGGGGCTGGATCGGCGCGGCCGCGAACACGGTCTTGGCAGCCGAGGCCGCCGGCGCAGGCAGCGTCGCCATCGGCGTATGAGCGGACGGCGCCGGGATCGTGGCATGGGGGGCCATCGACGCCGGTGGACCGGCCGGCGCGGGCGCCGCGGGCGGGGGGGCCCCTACGCCCGGCGCGGGCGAGTGCCCCTTGGCCTGCATGTCCTTCAGGAGATCGCTCGCCTGCCAGCCCATCACCGTCTTCGCTTGCGCGGACGCGGGGACGGGCGGCTGCTTGGCTCCGCAGAACACGCAGTGGAGCGCCGGGTCCGGCAGGTCCTTCGCACAGCTCGAGCACTTCTTCACTGAGAGTCTCCCTGGGTGCGCGTCCTGCTGATCAGCATCCGTCACCACGCGCGCCGCCGCGAAATGTGGGTCTATTCCGCCCCCGTTCGCCACCGGTGTCAATCGACCGCGATGTAAACCGCTGGCACTCCTCCGACGGAAAAGGCCTGCACCACGCGGTCCCCGACGCTACAATTTCCGCATGGACGAGAAGCGCGAGGGCAAGCGTTCGACCTTGCTTTGGATACTGGTCTTGGTCGCGGTGGTCTTCCTCTGGTGGTACCTGCGGCCGGCGCCCGAGCCCGCTGCCTCGCTGGATCAGGAGGCCGCCGATCGCCTGGCGGCCCTGACCGATGCCGACGACATCCTCGTCGACCTTCGTGACGACGCCTCGGGCGCGCTGGTCGCCGCGATCGAGCGCGAGCACGGCATCGACCTGGTGCTGGTCTCCGACCAGAGCCGCGACGAGCAGTTCTACCGCGCGCGCGTGCCCGCCGGCCGGCGTGACGCGATCCTCGCGGCGCTGTCGACCCGGGCTGGCGTCGAGATCGCCGAGCCCGACGCGATGTTCGCGGCGCCCGCCGGCGAGGCTCGCGAAATCTTGCCGCCGTCGGGTACCTGGGAAGGCTTCCCCGACGACCCGATGTTCGACAAGCAGTGGCACATGCGCCAGATCGGGATGCTCGAGGCGTGGAAGCTCGCCGACGGCACCGGCGTCATCGTCGCGGTTCTCGACACCGGCGTCGCCTACGAGGACTTCGAGAAGTTCCACCAGGTCGAGGACCTCAAGGGCCTCACCTTCGTGAAGCCCTTCGACTTCGTCGGCAACGACACCCACGCCAACGACGATCACGGCCACGGTACCCACGTGACCGGGACGATCGCGCAGGTCACCAACAACGGCCTCGGCGTGACCGGCGTCGCCCGCAACGTGCAGATCATGCCGCTCAAGGTGCTGTCCGGGAACGGCTCGGGCTCGGTCGCCGGCATCGCCGACGCCATCCGCTACGCCGCCGACAACGGCGCCAAGGTCATCAACATGAGCCTCGGCGGCGCGTTCCCGTCGCGGGTCCTCAAGAAGGCGGTCGAGTACGCCCACAAGAAGGGCGTCACCGTCGTCTGCGCCGCCGGCAACGACGGCCGCAGCTCGGTCGGCTATCCGGCCGCGTACCCGGGCGCGGTCGCGGTCTCGGCGACCCAGTCCGACGAGGCGATCACGTTCTACTCGAACTACGGCAAGGACATCGACCTCGCCGGTCCCGGCGGCAACACCCGCAACGGCGAGGCCGGCGGGGTCCTGCAGAACACGATCGCGATCGGCAACCCGACCAAGAGCGGCTACACGGCGTTCATGGGCACGTCGATGGCGTCGCCCCACGTCGCCGGGGTCGCCGCGCTGGTCGTCGGCGAGGGCGTCACCAACCCGGCGATGGTCGAGCAGATCCTGAAGGAGTCGGCGCGCAAGCCCGATGGCAAGACCTACTCGAGCGACAAGTACGGCGCCGGCATCGTCGACGCGCCCGCCGCGATCAACCGCGCGCGCGCCGGCCACGGCGCCTACCAGTTCGGGCTCGGTCTCCTGCTCGCCGCCGCGGTGGCAGCGAGCGCTCGCCGGCGCGGCCTCGGCGTGCTGCTCGGCGGCCGCTACCTCGCCGGCGTGCTGGTCGGCGCCAGCGGCCTGTTCTTCCTGCCGTGGATCGCCGGCGGCGTCTCGTCGTACCCGGTCATCGAGGCCCTCACCCGCGGCCTGCCCTCGCTCGACATGGCGGTCCTCGGCGGCACCGCCCATGGCAACCCGCTGTTCATGAGCGCGCTCCTGCCGCTCGGCCTGCTGGCCCTGGGCGCTGGCTCGACGCGGTGGCGCGCCCCGCTCGCCGGCCTGGCCGTTGGCGTCGCCGCTCACCTGGCCTTCTTCGCCGCGGTCCCGGTGTTCGACCTCGCCTACGTCCCCGCCGGCAGCCTCGAGACGATCTGGCTGCTCGGCAACGCCGCGCTGTCGTCGGCCCTCGCGGTCCTCACGCTCCGCCGCTGAGCCCGGGTCCGTCGGTCGACGGCGCCCCCGCGCTGCGCCCCCTGCGGGACGCGGCCCGGGGGCGTTCCTGCGTCCGGGCCCGCGGCGCCTGAGCCGGCGCCAGGGCGCAGGGTGCGCGAAGACCGGCTATGCTGCCGCCGTGACCGCCCCCGCCCCGCGCAGCCATCGCATCGTCGTCGCGCGCGAGCAGTACAAGTTCTCGTGCGCGCACATGACCGTCTTTCCCGACGGCACCAAAGAACGGCTGCACGGCCACAACTATCAGATCTCGATCGCTCTCGATGTGGAGCGCATCGATCTGCCGGCGATGATCCCCTTCGCGCAGATCAAAGGTTCGCTGACCGAGCTGTGCGCGGCGTGGAAAGAACGCGTGATGCTCGCGGAGAAGAACCCGCACTTCGTCGTGGCCCGTGAAGATGCCAAGGAGATCGACTTCACGCTGTGCGGTGATCACTATGTCCTGCCGCGTACGGACGTGCTGATGCTCCCCATCGACAACATCTCGGTCGAGGCGCTCGCCGCGCACGTGGCCGAGCTGCTGCTCGCGAAGCTGGGGCGCGTCCTGCCGCCGCACGTCCGCACGCTGACCGCCACCGTCGAGGAATCGCCGGGGCAGGGCGCGAGCTGCACGCTGACCTTGTAGGAACGGCGTGTGCGGGAAGG
>JBKJLC010000049.1:0-24427 GCA_046597055.1 Kofleriaceae bacterium
CAGGGCGCCGGCGCCGATCGCGGCGCTGCGCAGATCCGTGATCAGGAAGCCCGGATTCAGCGCGAACAACCGGCGCGCGGCCCGGCCGTCGTCGGTCGACGCCACCGTCAGCCCGGCTCTGGTGAGGACGAGGTCGAGGGCGGTGCGCACGTCACGATCGAGCTCAACCAGCAGCACGCGGCGATTCGGTTGTTGCGACATTGTCAGTACGGTAAGGCGGCGCGCGCCCGGATCCTGTCAGCCATGATCACCCGGGAGGTTGTAGGAACCGGACGACGGAAAGGCTCGCAACCCGACCTGTAGGTGCTACCTTTTGCCGGCAAAAGGTGTCCGGTCTCCGAACGTTCGGCGCCGCCCTCGACCCGGTCCTCGTCGAGCTGCGCGCCCGCCCCGCGATCCACGTCACCGAGGTGCTCGCGGCGCTCCTGCGGGTCTGTCGCGCTCACGAGGACTTCCTGGTCCGTCACAAGGTGGCTCACGAGCACTTCGCGGCGGTGGCCACGCTCGAGGCTCGCCTGGCGCGGGTCTGTGCCGACCATGGACGCGAACGCTGGCAGGCCGCGACGCTCGGCGCGCTCGCCACCGAGCTCGAGCTCGCGGCGCAGATCGTCCCGCCGCCGCTGGTCGCGCTGTCGGCGGCGCGCTGGATCGAGCGGCAGCACCGCGCCCACCTGATCCACTATTTTCGCGACCACGACCGCGTCGTGCACGCCGGCGATCCGTGGCCGATCCTCGACTCGCCGGCCGGCTGCTACCCGCGGCCGACCGGCAATCCGCAGAGCCGCGGGCGCGCGGCCGACCGCGGCGAGTGGTTGACGCTGGTGCCCGAGTACACCGCCGGGCTCGAGATCCGCCTGCGCTGGTGCGGCCCCCACCTGCCGGTGCTGCGCCGCGGCAGCCGGATCGCGGTCGGCGTCCTTGCCAAGGACGTCGGCGACTTCGAGTTCGACCGCCTCAGCCCCGGCGGCGCGCCGCGGTTCTACCGGGTGCGCCCCCGGGTCCCCGCCTACTGGGCCCGCATCGAGGCCGTGCTGGCCCACGCCCACGCCGCCGGGGCCGAGGTCCTGGTCCTCCCCGAGCTGGCGCTGACCGAGGAGCTGCACGCCCGCCTGCTCGCGCACCCGCTCACCGCCGAGATCCCGCTGCTGGTCGCCGGCAGCCGCCACGTCGCGCGCGACGGCGACGAGCCCGGCCGCAACGTCACGACCGTGATCGCCCGCGGCCGCGTGCTGGCCGAGCACGCCAAGCTGTCGGACTTCTTCTTCCGCGACAGCGGCGTGGATCGGTTCGAACACATTCACCCCGGAGGGGTGATGACTGTGCTGGTCTCCGACCGTGCCAGCGCGCTGGTCCTCATCTGCAAGGACGTGCTGCGTGCCGACTGGCAGCACCTCACGGCCCAGCTGGCCCCGCGCCTGCTGCTGGTTCCGTCGATGACGTACGAATACAGCGATTTCAATGCGTTCGCCGAGCGCATGGCCCGCGACCCGCAGGCCCACACCTTCGTGGCCAACGTGGGGCCAGCGCCCGCGATCGTTGGTCGTCCATGCCGGCAAGACCCGGTGATCGTGATGGATTCCGATGTGGGCCGCTGCGTCATCTACGAGATCGGCGAGGCTGTGGTAAACGAGATCAGTTCCTGATGGCAACCATCGTCGAATTAGCACGTTGACGGTAACGTAAATTACCTGTCAGACTGCAATCGACCCGAACACCTCGACTGGTTCCCCAGCTGGCCCGACAGCCAGCAGCCGTACGAAAGGGGGCTCCCATGGAGCGCGCCGCACTGATGCAGACCGGAACCCGCGAGGCCGACGTGGCGGCGGGAGAGCCGTCTCGGGACGACCGCTCGGATCTGATCAGCCTGCTGACGTCGACCGACCCGGCCGACCTGGCCGAGGCGTCGCGGGCGCTGGGCCGCGACCTCGCCAACCATCGGCACCAGGCGGTGGACCAGGTCCGCCGCCACCTCGACGGCATGCTGCACGGTGACGCGGCGCCGTTCGTGCGCGGGGTCGCGCTGGCGCTCGAGCACGTCGCCAGCGCGTTCGCGGTCGCCGAGACCGAGGTGGCCGAGCTGGCGCCGCTGGTGCGCTCGGTGCAGCTGCGCGCGGGCTGGAAGAAGGTGCTGCTCGCGCTCGCGGATGGCGCGCTGCGTCCGTCCGAGCTGGCCGCGCGCACCGCGGTCTCGCGCGGCCGGGTCAGCCACGTGCTGGCCGGGCTCGAGCGGGTCAGTCTGGTCGAGCGGTCGCGGGTCGACGGCGATGGCCGCGAGCGGATGTGTCGGCTGTCGCCGCTCGGCCACCGGGTGCTGACCGACGTCGACCGCGGGCCGTCGCCGGTCGCGGTCGACCTCGACGCCGCGGTGGTCGCGACCACCTACATGCTGGCCAAGCTGTGCGCGCGCGGCCGGGCCTCGCGCAGCGCGCTCGAGGACGCGCTCGCCGAGCACCTCGAGCGCGGCGCGGTCCCCCAGATCGCCGACACCATCCTGCGCGCGGCCCGCAACGCCGGGCTGGCGGTGGTCTCGGCCGACTTCGCGGTCACCCTCGCCGAGGTCCACCTGCAGGACATCCTCAACGACGCGCTCGAGCACGCGTTCGACGACGACGGCCCGCTGATCCCGGTGATCGACCTGGCGCGCGCGCAGGCCCCGGCCGGCGGGCTGGTGGTGGTGCGCTCGGAGCTGCGCCGCCAGCGCTGGGACCTCGTCATCGCCAAGCGACGGCTCGACGATCTGCGCCTGGTCGCGTCGGCCGACTGGCTGACCGGCGAGGTCGACCGGATCGTCGACCGCGACCGGCCCTACGTCATTGTCTACGACAGCCCGCCCCTGGTGCGGTCCGAGCGCGCTGGCGACTCGCCCGCGCGCCAGCTGCTCGGCGATGCCACCGGGGTGTTCTGCTACGCGGTGACCGGCACCACCTTGCCCGAGGGCGTTACCCCGCTGGAGCTGGCGTGAGGCGCGCGGTGGATCGCCCGACCCGGGCGGCCACCGACGCCGAGATCCAGGAGGTGGTGGTGGTGCAGCCGCGGCGCGGCTTGCCCGCGCTGATCGAGCGCGCGCTGGGGACCTCGGGTGCGCTGCTGCGCGGACACTTCGGGCTACAAGGCGGCAAGCACACCGAATATTTCATCCGCTTCCGCGCGCTCGCCCGCGATCCCGCGGTGCTCGACGAGCTCGCGCGGCACCTGCTGGCCGGCGCCGACGTCCCCGCCGGCGCGACCGTGCTGGTCCCGGAGTCGGCCGGCTACTTTCTGGGCGAGGCGATCCGCGCCCGCATCGGCGGCACGCTCGCGGTCGCCCGCACCGACCTGCAGCGGCGGCCGGCGCGCGCGCTGCTCCACGGCGCGCTCGCCGCCGACACGCCGGTGGTGGTGGTCAACGACGTGGTCACCACCGGTGCCTCGCTCGAGCCGCTGCTCGACCTGGTCGCCGACCGCGGCGCGGTGGTCAGCGCCGCGCTGGTGTTCGGCGCGCTCGACGGCACCGGCTTCCGCGCGATGCTGGGCCGCCGCCGCCTGGTCGGCGACCACCTGGTCGAGGCCGGCCCGGCGTGGAGCTACTACCAGCCCGAGGCGTGTCCGGCCTGTCTCGCCGGCGCGCCCCCGCTGTTCGCGGCCGCCGAGCTGAACTGAGCGCCCGGGCTCACCGCGCGTCAGCACGTCGAGCAGGTGGCCGGCTGCGAGCTGCAGCCCGGGCCCCGTACGCACGCGGCCGCCGGGCATTCCGCCCCCCCGAGGCAGGAGCCCACGCCGGTGCAGGTGACGTCGCAGGCGCACGTGTCCTTGCACTTCACCTCGTTCCGGCACGCGTCGGCGCCCGAACATTCGACGTCGCACGGGCCGCGATCGCAGTGCACCTCGTTCATGCAGCTGCTGGGCCCGCTGCACTCGACCTCGCACGCCGCCATGCCGTGGCATCGCACGCCGCCGTTGCAGGCGCCGGTCCCGCTGCACGTGACCCGGCACGGGATGTTGCGGGGACACTCGACGGTCGCCGCACACGCGCCATCGCCACACGCGATCGTGCACACGCCGCCGACGCAGGTGCCCTGGGTGCACAGGAGCTCGCACGCGCTCTGCGAGGCGTCGGTCGCGGGGGCGTCGACCGGTGGGGTGCCATCGGTGGGCTCGGCGGCATCGGCGAGGCCACCGTCGAGGTAGGCGGCGCACTGGCCCGCGATCGCCTCGGCCGCGCACCACCCGTCCGCGCCACACACCTGACCCGAGGCGCAGTCTCCGGCCGCGACGCACGTGACCGTGCAGTTGCGTAGGGACGGGTCGTAGCAGGCCGCGGCCAGGACCATGGTCGCGACGAGGACTGCCAGGCCCGGGATGCGCACCGATCGAAGCTACCGGATCGCGCCAGGTTCGCCCAGTCGGGCGCGGGGGCGTCGTCGGGCGCACCGGCCCCGACCGGCGCTCAGCAGCTGCGACAGCCGGCCGGGACCGAGCTGCAGCCGAGGCCGGTGTCGCAGGCCGCGGCCGGGCACTCGGTGGCGCCCCGGCACGCGCCCCTGCCGGTGCACTCGACGTCGCATGCGCAGGCGTCGGCGCACCGGTTGGTGTTCGGGCACGCGTTCCTGCCGGTCTAGCGGATCGATCCGGGTTCGCCCAGCATCGTCTCGGGGCGAAGCAGGGCATCGAGCTCGGGGTCGGTGAGGACCTCGAGCTCGCGGGCGGCCTCGCGCAGGGTCAGACCCCGCGCGTGCGCGAGCTTGGCCACCTTGGCAGCCACGTCGTAGCCGAGCCGTGGCGCCAGCGCGGTGACCAGCATGAGCGAGCGCTCGACCAGCTCGGCGGTGCGGCGGCGATCGATCTCGAGCCCCTCGATGCAGTTCACCCGGAAGCTGTCGACCGCATCGGCGAGCAGGGTGGCCGACTCCAGGAAGCACTCGGCGATCAAGGGCTTGAACACGTTGAGCTGCAGGTGGCCCTGCATGGCGCCGATCGCGATCGCCGCGTCGTTGCCCATCACCCGCGCGCACACCATGGTCAGCGCCTCGACCTGGGTCGGGTTGACCTTGCCCGGCATGATCGAGCTGCCCGGCTCGTTGGCCGGCAGGATCAGCTCGCCGATCCCGGCGCGCGGGCCCGAGCCCAGCAAGCGCACGTCGTTGCCGATCTTCATGAGCGCCACCGCCGCGTTGCGCAGCGCGCCCGACGCCGCGACCAGCGCATCGTGCGCGGCGATCGCGGCGAACCGGTCGGGGGCGGCGGTGAACGTGCGGCCGAGCAGCGCCGACAGCTCGGCGATCACGCCGTCGGCGAACCCGGCCGGCGCGTTCAGCCCGGTGCCGACCGCGGTCGCGCCGATCGCCAGCTCGTGCAGGCGCGGCCGCACCAGCTCGACGCCATCGGCCGCGGCGGCCACCTGCGATGCCCACGCGCCGGCCTCCTGTCCGGCGGTGAGCGGGGTCGCGTCCATCAGGTGGGTGCGACCGAGCTTGACCACGTCAGCCCACGCCTCGGCCTTGGTGATCAGCGCGGCCGCCAGCGCGCGCAGGGCCGGGAGCAAGCGATCTTCGACCACCAGCGTGGCGGCGATGCTCATCGCGGTCGGGAACGCGTCGTTCGACGACTGGCCGAGGTTGACGTGGTCGTTCGGGTGCACCGGCGACTTGCCGCCGCGGACGCCGCCGAGCAGCTCGTTGGCGCGCCCGGCGATCACCTCGTTGACGTTCATGTTGGTCTGGGTGCCCGAGCCGGTCTGCCACACCACCAGCGGAAAATGGTCGTCGAGCTCCCCGGCGGCCACCTCACCGGCGGCGCGCTCGACCGCGGCGGCGATCGACGCGTCGAACCGCCCGGCGGCGCGGTGGACCCGGGCCGCGGCGCGCTTGAGCACGGCCAGCGCGTGGACGATCGCGGGTGGCATGCGGCCGGCGCCGATCTTGAAGTTGTCCAGAGAGCGCTGGGTCTGCGCGCCCCAGTAGCGATCGGCGGGGACCGCGACGATGCCCAGGCTGTCACTCTCGTCTCGCGTCGACATGACGCAGCCTAGCCCGTGGCGCCCGCCGCGACAGGGGGTCGCGTCGTCCGGGCGTGCGCCCAGGTTAGAGTGCCGGCGTGGATGACATCCTGTTCGCACGCTGGCAGATGGCGATGTCGCTCGGCTTTCACATCGTGTTCGCCGCGGTCGGCGTGGCGATGCCGGTGCTGATGGTGGCGGCCGAGATCGCGTGGCGCCGCAGCGGCGATCGCATGTGGCTGGCGCTGGCCCGCAAGTGGGCCAAGGGCACCGCGGTCATGTTCGCGGTCGGCGCGGTGTCGGGCACGGTGCTGTCGTTCGAGCTCGGCCTCCTGTTCCCCGGCTTCATGGAGCAGGCCGGGCCCATCATCGGGTTCCCGTTCTCGCTGGAGGCGTTCGCGTTCTTCACCGAGGCGATCTTCCTCGGGCTCTACCTGTACGGCTGGGATCGGCTGAAGCCGGCCCTGCACGTGTTCGCCGGCGTGATGGTGGCGGTGTCGGGGCTGGCCTCGGCGGTGTTCGTCACCTTCGTCAACGCGTGGATGAACTCGCCGCGCGGCGCCGAGCTGGTCGACGGCAAGATCGTCTCGATCGATCCGCTGGCGGCGATGAAGGCGCCGTTCGCGCTGCACGAGATCCCGCACACCGCCCTGGCCTGTTACCTCGCGACCAGCCTGGCGGTCGGCGGCATCCACGCCTGGGGCCTCGTCCGGCGACCGGACAGCAAGTTCCACGCGCGCGCGCTGGTGCTGGCGATCGGCATGACCATCCCGTGCGCGTTCCTGCAGCCGGTGGTCGGGCACTTCGCCGGCCAGCAGGTCGCCGCGTACCAGCCGCTCAAGTTCGCGGCGATGGAGGGCCTGGCGCGCACCCAGGCCGCGGTCCCGCTCGAGCTGGGGCCGCTCGCGATCCCGGGCGGGTTGTCGTGGATGGCCACCAACGATCCCGACGCGACCCTGCTCGGCCTCGACGCGTTCCCGCCGGAGGACCACCCGCCGGCGGTCACCCATGTCGCGTTCCAGATCATGGTGGTGCTCGGCATGCTGATGGTGCTGTACAGCGGGATCGCGATCCTGCGCCGGCTGCGCGGGCAGCCGCTCACCACCGGGAAGTGGTGGCTGCGCGCGACCATCGCGCTGGCGCCGACCGGCGTGATCGCGATGGAGGCCGGCTGGATCGTCACCGAGGTCGGCCGCCAGCCGTGGACGGTGTACGGCCTCCTGCGCACCCGCGATGCGGCCACGCCGCTCGGCACCATGTGGCTGCCGCTGATCGGGTTCGCCCTCATCTATCTGCTGCTCGCCGCGGTGGTCGTCATCATCTTGCGCCAGCAGATCCGCGAGACCACCGAGCCGGCTGTCACCGAGGCGGTGGCGCCGTGACCCTCGAGCTGCTCACCGCCGGGATCATGCTGATCGGGCTGGCGATCTACGCGGTCAGCGGCGGCGCCGACTTCGGCGGCGGCATGTGGGATCTGCTGGCGCGCGGGCCGCGCGCGGCGGCCCAGCGCAAGGCGATCGAGCGCGCGCTGGCCCCGGTGTGGGAGGCCAACCACGTCTGGCTGATCTTCGTGGTGGTGATCTTGTTCACCGCGTTCCCCCGGGCCTACGCCCGGATCGGCACCGAGCTGCACATCCCGATCACGATCTTGCTGTTCGGCATCGTCACCCGCGGCTCGGCGTTCGTGTTCCGCCACTACGGCTCGGAGCGGCTGGCCGCGCGCTGGGGCCGGGTGTTCGCGGTGTCGTCGCTGGTCACGCCGTTCGGGCTGGGGGTGGCGCTCGGCGCCATGACCGCCGGCCCGGCCTGGTGGCGTCCGTTCCCGCTCGCCGCGGGCGCGCTGGTCGTGTGCGCCTTCGCGTTCCTCGCCGCGGTCTACCTGGTGGTCGAGGCCACCGACGCCGAGCTGCGCGCCGACTTCCGGCGCCGCGCGGTCGGCGCCGCGGTCGCGCTGGTGATCACGGCGGCGGTCGGGGCCCTGGTCGCGCACACCGACGCGCCCCGGTTCGGCGCCCGCCTGCTCGGGGCCTGGTGGTCGATCCCGCTGATCACCGCCGCGGTCGGCACGATGGCCGGCACCCTGCTCGCGCTGCGCGCCCGTCGCGATCGGCTGGCCCGGGTCAGCGCGGTCGCGCTGGTCGTGGTGCTCGTGGTCGGCTGGGGCCTGGCCCAGCACCCGGTGCTGGTCGCGCCCGATCTGACCCTGGCCAGCGCGGCCGCCCCCCACGCGACCTTCGTGTACCTGGTGCCGGTGCTCCTGACCGGCGCGGTGGTCATGCTGCCGGCGCTGTGGTGGCTTCTGCGGGTGTTCAAGGCCGAGCGCACCCAGCGGTGATCAGGGACGCAGCAGCCGGGCCAGCTTGTTGCGGCTGATCCCGAGCGTGCGGGCGGCGGCCGACTGGTTGCCGTCGGCGCGCTCGACCGCGGCCGCCGCGTACCGGCGGTCGACCTCGTCGAGGCGCAGGTCGTGGGCGAGCACCACGCCGTCGGCGGCCGGCGGCGGCGCCAGCGCGCGATCGAGCCCGAGCGTGCCGGCGTCGATCTGGGGCCCGCGCGCCAGCACCACCGCGCGCTCGATCGTGTGCTCGAGCTCGCGCACGTTGCCCGGCCACGGATGTCGGGCGAGCGCGGCCAGCGCGTCGGCGGTGAGCACCGGCGTGGTCTTGACGTGGCGCCGGCCGTACACGCCGGCGAAGTGCTCGGCCAGCCCGACGATGTCATCGCGGCCGCGCTCGCGCAGCGGCGGCAGCTCGATCGCGACCACGCGCACGCGGAAGTAGAGATCGCTGCGGAAGCTGCCCGCCTTCACCATCGCGGCCAGATCGCGGTTGGTCGCGACCACCAGGCGCACGTCGCTGGTGCGCAGCTCGCGGCCGCCGACCCGCTCGAACTGGCGCTCCTGCACGAAGCGCAGGAGCTTGCCCTGCAGCTCGAGCGGGAGCTCGCCGAGCTCGTCGAGGAACAGGGTGCCGCCGGCGGCGGCCTCGACCTTGCCGATCACGCGGGCGTCGGCGCCGGTGAACGCGCCGCGCTCGTGGCCGAACAGCTCGCTCTCGACCAGGTTGGCCGGCAAGGTCGTGCAGTCGACGTGGACGAACGGCGCGGCCCGCCGCTCGCTGTTGACGTGGATCGCGCGGGCGAACAGGCCCTTGCCGGTGCCGGTCTCGCCATGGAGCAGCACGGTGGCGTCGGTGGCGGCCGCGCGCAGGATGACCTCGTAGACCTCCTGCATGATCGGCGACCGACCGATCACGTGGTTGAAGCGGCCGCGGACCGCGACGCCGGGGCGCTCGCGCTCGCCGCGCAACGACGTGTACTCGAGCGCGCGGCCGATCTGCGCGGCCAGCGCGGCGGCGAACCCGGCGTCGTCCGCGGCCCAGCCGCCCGGCTTGTTGAGCACCTGGATCACGCCGCGGCGGCCGCCACCGGCCTCGACCGGCACGCACAGCATCGAGCGGGTGGTGTAGCCGGTGCGGGCGTCGAACTCGCGGACCCAGCGCGGATCGTTGGCGACGTCGGCGATCGCGACCGCCTCGCCGGTGCGGGCGACGTGGCCGGCGACGCCGCGGCCGAGCGGCAGGCGCAGGTCCTCGGCCGAGACCCGGTCGGCGACCCGGGCCCGGAGCTCGCCCGAGCTAGCGTCGATCAGCCACAGGCTGGCGCGATCGGCGCCCATCGCCCGCGCGACCCGGTCGGCGAAGCTGGCGAGCAGCTCGTCGAGCTCGACCTCGCGCGCGATCATCGCGCCGAGGTCGGCCAGCAGCTCGAAGCGACGCTCTTCCTCGCTCATCGCCCTGGGCGCGGCCAGCATAGCGCGGCCGCCGGGACCGTGCGCCGCGGTGATCACGGTCGTGCGCGTCATCCGGCCGCGGACACCGCCGTGACGGTCTCGGTGCGCCGGGTGGCGCGGGTCTCGACCCGCAGCACGCTGCCCTCGCGGGCCGCGACCGCGTCGGGGAACGCCAGCTGCGCCCGCGCTTCGAGCGCGGCCACCGCGTCGTCGGAGCGGCGCGGATCGTGGTGATAGAGCACCAGCTGACGGACCCCGGCGGCGAGGGCGAGCGCGACCGCGGCCTCCCACGTCGAGTGGCCCCAGCCGACCTTGCCCGGGTACTCCTCGGGCGTGTACTGGGCGTCGTAGATGAGGACGTCGGCGCCGGCGGCCAGGCGGACCAGCGCCGGGTCGACCACCGCGAAGTGCTCGGTGTCGGTGGCGTAGACCACCGACGCGCCGCGGTAGTCGAGGCGGTAGCCGAACACCGGATCGGGATGGTTGAGCTTGGCCATGGTCACCGCGACGTCGCCGACCGTGAACGGGTCGCCCACCCGTGGCTCGCGCACGCGGATCTGGCGACTGACGTCGTCGAAGTCGACCGGGAAGAACGGCGCGCACATCTGACGGCGCAGCGCGGCCTCGAGCGGCATGGTGCCGTTGGGCCCACACACGACCTCGACCCAGTTGCCGCCGATGTAGATCGGCGTGAAGAACGGCAGGCCCTGGATGTGATCCCAGTGCAGGTGCGAGAGCAGGATCGTCGTCGCCGACGGCCCGCCCGCGACCAGTCGGTCGCCGAGGCCGCGCAGGCCGGTGCCGGCATCGAGCACCAGCCGGGTGTCACCTGCGACCACCTCGACGCAGCTGGTGTTGCCGCCGACCTGGGCGGTCGCGATGCCGGGGGACGCGATCGAGCCGCGCACGCCGTGAAAGTGGATGACGAGATCGTGGGACATACCGGACCCTCCTGCCCGGTCTCTCGTGCAGCCGGCGCGCCAGCTGAATGTGCCCAGTATCCGAGGCGTTGCCGATGGGCGCCGCGACGCCGGCGCTCGATCCTGGAGCAGGTGCTCCGTGGTGGAGCAGCGAATGGCTGGTGCCGTCCGGTTGTCGGGGATCCGGACGCTGAAATCGGCGCTTGCGGAGACCGGCCCCCGAATCTCTGAGCCTCGCGCGGGGAGAGCCTACCGGGTCCTTCCGTACTATCTCGACAGAATGAGCTTCGATCATGAGCAGCGGGAGGGGGCCGCGGCCACCGGCGAGAGCGCGCCGGCGTCCGCGGGAAAGCGGACGCGGACGCAGAGCTTGCCGGCCGGCGGCGTGAGCGCCGGCGCGGTGCAGCTGCTGGCGAGCTCGGACGGCGACGACGGCGCCCGCGCCGCGCGCGACGCGCAGACCAGGGCGTGGCTGGACGAAGCCGTGCGCCCCGATCTACACGGAAAGGGGGTCCAGCGCGCCGCCGACGGCGCCGGGCCCGACGCCGAGACGGTGCACCGCGCCGCCGCCCACGGCGTCAGCGGCGCCGGCGGCTCGCTGCCATTTCTCGACACGATCCAGCGCTCGTTCGGGCACCACGACGTCGGCCACGTCTCGGCCCACGTCGGTGGCGCCGCCGCCGAGGCGGCGCAGGGCATGGGCGCGCAGGCCTACGCGGTCGGCGGCAACGTCGCGTTCCGGTCGACGCCCGACCTTCACACCGCGGCGCACGAGGCCGCGCACGTGGTCCAGCAGCGTGCCGGCGTGCACCTCAAGGGCGGCGTCGGCGAGGTCGGCGACCCGTACGAGCGCCACGCCGATGCGGTCGCCGACCGCGTGGTCCGCGGCGAGTCGGCCGAGGGCCTGCTCGACGAGATGAGCGGCGGCGGCGACGCCGAGGGCGTGCAGATGCTCGCGACCTACGGCGGCGATTTCGAGGCCACCAACTACAACGCCTATACCAGCGGCACGCTGCGCGGCACCTCGATCGAGATCACGTTCACGCCAGGCGAGCTGGTGGTGTCGCCCAAGGTCGGCCTGGTCCAGACCGTCAAGTCGACCAAGAACGGCGTCAACAACGTCGATTTCGGCCCGCCCAGCGAGCAGGCCGAGCGCGCCGGCCGCGGCAATACCGCGGCACAGGGCGACGCCGGCCGCTACATCGATCGCACCGGTGAGCGCACCAACCCGATGTACGGCATGGACAACAACCCGGCCGGCGCGTCCGCCGGCACCACCACGACCAGCGGGGCCGGCAACGGGCGGTTCGGCCACCGCAACGTGGTCGCCGGCGTGGTCGACATGGTCCCGGCATGGATGTTCGACCGACCGGCGATGAACTGGGCCGCCGGCACCGCGATGGAGCAGATCTTCGAGGCGACCGCGCTGGCGCTCGAGGGGCCGATGGCCGGCACCTACTTCGGCAGCGTCGAGTGGGGCGTCCAGACCGACGCCGCCAGCGGCACGCCGACCCCGATGCCGTTCCGGGTGCTGTCGCAGGGCACCCCGTCTGCGCAATTCATGGCCTCGGCCGAGAACTGGAACGCGCAGTCGATCTTCATGCGCGACAACGTGGTCGCGGCCGGCCCCGGCACGGTCGCGTCACTCGGCGCGGTCGTGCCGGGCACGGTGTATCCGGCCAACACGCTGCTCATGACGATCACCACCGGCGCCGGTCCGGTCGAGGTGCGCACCCCGATCGAGGCGACCTTCGACGCCTTCCGCGTCGCGGCCGGCGCCGCGGTGATCGCGGGCCAGGTGCTCGCGGTCTACCGCAACCAGCACGAGACGACCGATCTGACGACCACGACCCACCAGACTGTCGACCCGACCTCACTCGACGACGCCGCGCTCGAGCGCCGCATGCGCGAGCTGTGCGACGAGATCCTGCCCATGGACCGGACCGCGCCGGACTACCAGAACAAGCGCTTCGAGATCCGCGGCCTGGGCCAGACCGCGGTCACCCGCGGCACCGACGCGGTCGACAGCGGCCACACGTACACGGTGCGCGGTGGCGACACGCTGTGGGGAATCGCGGCCGCCCACCTTGGCGGCGGCCCACACTGGACGCGTATCATGGCGCTCAACGTGGTCGACATCGGCAATCCCAACATCATCCACGTCGGCGCCGTGCTGAAGATGCCGGAGCCGTACCACTCGTGATGCGGTCACTCCTCGCGCTCGGCGCGCTCGGACTCCTCGCGTGCGCACCGCGCTCCACCAAGGAGCCCGCGGGCGCCGAAGCCGGAAAGGGCACTACCATGACCACCCAGGACGCCGCTGCCGGCGGTTGCGCCAGCGCCGATCCCGCGCTGCGCGCCACGCTCACCGACCAGTCGATCGCCTCGTTCGTTCTGCCCCAAGGCGCAGGCCGACAGGCGCTGGTCAAGCTCGCGGTCAAGCCCGACACCCTGATGGCCGTCGGGATGGATCCGACCTGTCCCAACCGCGTGCGCTTCGCCGCGTTCGAGGGCTGGATCGCCGTCGCGGGCGAGGCGGCGCTGGGCAAGGTCGACGACGCGACCGCGGCGGCGATGGCGTCGGTCCAGGCCGAGGCGATCCGCACCGCCGAGGACGCCAGCCTGTGGGGGCTGCCACCCGACGTGACCGCGTCGGAGGTGTCGCGCCACCTGGTCGTCCTCGGCCGCCGCGTGCTGCCCCACCTGCGCCCGCTCCTCGATGACGCCCGCGAGCTGCCGATCGCCGGCAGCGAGACCTCGGCGATCGCGGCGCTGCACCAGTACCGGGTGAGCGACCTGGCGGCGGGCTTGATCGCGGTCATCGTCGGGACGCCGTACCAGAACGGCAAGACCCCGGCCGAGCGCGACGCCCAGCTCGCGATCTTGCGCACCGCGTCCTGACGCAGCGCGCCGCCGGAATCACGCCCACGCAAGGGGGATCCCGAGTCCGTACTTCAGGCAGAGGGCGAAGCCGGATGAGCGCAGGCTCGGGTTCGCAGGATGATGCAGGCCCGCAAAGGGCTCGCCCCCCTCTGCCTCGCGTCGCACCCCCCGCACCGGTTGCCATCACCCAGGGCATCCGACGCACGACTCGGCCATCCCAGCTGCGCACCACCGCGGTTGGCTCCGGCGCCTACCGACCCGCAGTTGGCGGCGGATCCTCTGGGGCGAGGTACTACGGCTCGCGGCGCTTGCGGACGAGGTCCTTCAGCAGGCCGATCAGGTCGTGCGCGGTGTCCCGACAGACGACCAGCGCCACCGCCACGTACACCACCGCACCGACCACGATCTCGAGCGCGAGCGAGAGCGCCGGATGGGGTTCGAAGGCCTGCGCGAGCAGCATGCGCAGGCCGAGGATCACCCCGGCCATGGCCGCGCACGCGATCAGAGGCCGGACGAAGCCGAGCACCAGGACCCGCGCCGACGGCCCCCGCGGTCCGTCGCGCAGCACCAGCCACACGCCGGCGATCGTGTGCAGGCCGAACGCGATGCCGACCGCGAAGGTCGCGGCGCGGATGCCGAGCGGCGACAGCAGCGCCATGCCACCGAGCAGGGCGACGACCTTGCCCAGCTCGAGGAACATGAGCGGCCGGTTGCGCTCCTGGGTCAGCAAGTACGACGACACCACCCAGGCGATCGGGCGGACCACCGACAGCACCGCCAGCACGGTCAGGAGCGGCGCGACGCCCTGCCACTCGTCGGACAGGACCAGCTCGATCAGCGGCTGGGCGACCACGCCGAGCCCGACCGCGAGCGGGAAGATGATGAGCGACAGGAGCGCTGTCGCGCGCTCCAGCGCGCGCGGCCGGCGCTCGGGCTCGAGCCGCGCCAGCGACGGAAACAGCACGACGCCGATCTGCTCGCCGATGTAGATCGCCGGGATGTCGGCGAGGTTGTAGGCGAGGTTGTAGAGGCCGGTCGCGTGAGTGCCGAACAGGCGGCTCACCGCCAGGTTGTCCCAGTAGCGGGACGCGTTGTGGGCGATCGACTCGAAGGCGAGCGGCCAGCCGAAGCCGAACATGTCGCGGAACCGCGCCGACGACAGCGGCACCCGCCGCAGCCAGCTCAGGCCGGCCGAGCCGATGATGATGACGCTCATCAGCGTGTTCTGCGCGAGGTTGCCATACACGACCGACATGCCGCCGTGGCCGGTCGCGGCGAACGTCACGGTGGTGGCCGCGTAGGTGGCCTCGCCGAGCGCCGACGCGATCCCGAGCGCGCGAAAGTGGAGCTGGCGGATCAGGACCTTCTCGGGGATGAGCGAGACGCGGCGGATCATGATCGCCAGCGCCATGCCCGGGATGTAGCGGGCCGCCTGCTCCGCGTTGAGCAGCGCCGTCAGCGGATCGGCGAACAGCGCGACCGCGCCGAGGCCGAGCACGCCCAGGCCGAGCACCGCCACGGTTGCGTGCCAGACGACCTCCGGCCCGGTCTCGGCGCCGCCGCGGACGATCACGTACTGACCGAACCCGATGTTGGTCACCCAGTTGGCGGTCATCACCATGATCGTCGCGACGCCGACCTCGCCGACGATCTCCGGTTCGAGGTAGCGAGTGATGATCAGCGTACCGATCACCCCCAGCGCGCGGCCGCCGATGCTGGACAGGATGGTCCACACGGCCCCCCGGGCTGCACGGTGCGCGAGCGACATCGGTCCGGCATCCTCGACCGTGGCGCGCGCGGGCGCAAGCGAACCGGTCAGCTCGGCGAGCCGGGGGGGCCGGCGGTCAGTCCCGAGTCAGCGGCAGGCGATCAGAACGCGTAGCCGACGCGGAAGTAGCCGTTGAAAAAGATCTCCTCGTCGTTGCCGTAGTCGTACTCGTTCTCGGGCTCGTCGGCGGCCAGGTTGCGACCGAGGCCGGCGGCGGCGGCCACGTTGAAGCCGCTGTCCCAGGTCAGATGCCAGCCGAAGAGCATCTGGGGACCTGCCACGAGGTCGGTCGCAACGGAGGACGGGCCCTCGTGGTAGTTGCCGTCCTGGTCGTACGAGCCCCCGTGGTCGCGGGTCTCCCGGCTGCCCCGGGCGATGATGCCCGGCTCGATGAACGCGCCCTGGTAGGTGCGCTTCAGGTAGAGCGGCACGCCGACACCGACCTCCCAGAGCTGGGTCGAGTCGTTGTCGACGAAATCGATGTAGTTGACGTCGGCGCGCACCGCGATGTTGTTGCTGACCGCGTGACTGGCCGAGACGCCGTAGAAGCCGGCGAGCCAGCCCACCGGGTTGGACGAGATGTTGGTGCGGCGGAAGGTCTTCAGGTACTCGTTGCTCTCGCCGACCTTCACGACCTGGCCGTTGATGTGGCTCACGCCGTCCCACCCGTGGGTCTGCGGCGCGGCCGCGGCGGGAACGACGGTCGGCGTGGCGGGCGTGGCGGCGGGCTGCGCGAGGGCAGTGCTGGAGGCAGCGAGGAGAAGCGCGGCGGCGAGGAGGCTCTTCGACATGATGAACGGGAGAAGAGCAACTGCCGGGCCAGCCACGGGCGCGCCCGTAACCCGTGGTGTCCGCGCGGCGTGGCAAGGTCGGCCGTGTCAGGAGCTGTCGATCGAGGGTGTCGGTATGGTGACCGCTCGACAGGCCGGGATGGACACGTGAGTGGGTGGGTGGCGGTGTGCCGGGATGCCGGCGCCGAAAACGCAACGACCGCGCGGGCGGGTGCCGGCGCGGTCGGGGAGAGAGCAGGAGTGAGCGGGGCGCGTGGGGCGCGCGGGCGGAGGGGAGCGGGAGAGGGAGAGGGAGAGGGAGACGGAGACGGAGACGGAGACGGAGACGGAGACGGAGACGGAGCGGGAGCCGGAGACGGAGACGGAGACGGAGACGGAGCGGGAGCCGGGAGGGAGAAGGAAGAGGGCTAGAACGCGTAGCCGACGCGGAAGTAGCCGTTCGGGAAGATCTGCGAGTACTCGCTGTCGGTCGACCAGTTGCGACCGACGCCGGCCGCGACCGCCAGGTTGAAGCCGCTGTCCCAGGTCCAGTGCCAGCCGAACAGCATCTGGGGCCCGGCCACGGTGGCGCTCGAGTCGCGGCAGTCGGTGCAGCCGCTGTAGTAGCCGTCGGTGCTGCGCTTGACGGTCATGAGCGCGAAGCCCGGCTCGAGGAACGGGCCGCGGTAGGTGCGCTTGAGGTAGAGCGGGGCGCCGACGCCGACCGAGAAGCCGGTCGTGTTCTCGTCGAGGTAGTTCGACAGGAAGCCGACGTCGCCGCGGATCGCGACGTGGTCGTTGATGCCATAGCTGACCGAGACGCCGTACGAGCCGATGATCCAGCCGATCGGATTGGTCGAGATGTTCGTGCGCTTGTACGACTTGAGATAGTCGTCGCTCTCGCCGACCTTCACGACCTGCCCGTTGATGTGATTGACGTTGTTCCAGTCTTGATTCTGCGCCGGGGCGGGCGCCGCCGGCGTGGCCACGACCGCGGGTGCGGCGGCCGGCTGGGTCACGACGACCGGGCCGGGCGAGACCACCACGACCGGCTGCGCGGCGACCACAGGCGCGGTGGCAACGGGGGCGTCGGCTGCCGGGGGCGGTCCTGCAGCCGGCGCGGTCTGCGCGAGGGCGGTGGTGGCGGTGGAGACGAAGAGGAGGGGAAGGAGCGCAGCGCCGAGCTTCATGTTGGTGCTGAATCCCTAAGCAACCCTCGCGCCAGCTAGAGAGTCACAGCGTAAGCATTTGTACTTGTTCGTCTTTCCTGGATTTGCCGCCCGGCGGTGGAGCAGCGTCCCGTTCACACCTCCACACCGTGACGCAATTTCCGGACACCCGTGTCACGGATCGGGGCGCCGGCGATGAACATGGCCCACGGGTCGCCGGGTCGCGCCGGCGGTCGCCGATCGAGCGATCAGAGCCAGTTGCGGATGCGGAACGAGAGCCAGGCCAGCGACTTCTGCCACCAGCGCAGGCGGCTCCACTCCGCGAGCTCGAACACGGCGGTCAGCCCCTCGTCCTTGCGGAAGTGGGCCTCCATCGCAGCGCCGACGTCGGCGTCGAGGATCTCCACGATGACCTCGAGGTTGTAGCGGAGGCTGCGGTTGTCGAGGTTGTAGCTGCCGATCGCCGACCAGATGCCGTCCACCACCGCGGTCTTGGCGTGCATCATCGGCCCCTTCCACCGCAGGATGCGCAGCCCGCGCGCCGCCATCTTCCGGTAGATGTAGTGCCCCGCGTACTCGACGGCGCGGATGTCCGAGCTGCCCGGCACGATCACCGCGACCTCGACGCCGCGCGCAACCGCCTTGTACAGCGCGCGCCGCAGCCGCCGGTCAGGCAAGAAGTAGGCGTTCTCCAGCAGGATCGTCCGCCGCGCGCCGGAGATCGCGCTGACGTACGCGCGCCGGATGGCGCCGCGCCGTCGGAGCTTGGTGTTGTCGACGACGCGGACCGCGATGTCGCCAGGTCGGTCCTGCACGTCGTCGGCGCGCTTCGGCACCGGGTAGCGCGAACCGCCCTCCGCGATCCACAGACTCCGGAACAGCCGGGCCAGGTCGGCGACCACCGGGCCGCGCAGCTCGCACTGGACGTCGTGCCAGCCGTGGCCACCGTCTTCCTTGGCGGCGTAGTCGTCGGCGATGTTGATGCCGCCGGTGAACCCGACCTCGTCGTCGACCACGAGGATCTTGCGGTGGTCGCGCTTCGACAGGTTGAAGCGCGCGCGCCACGGCGCGATCGGGTGGTACTCGAGGACCTGGACGCCGGCCGCGGTCATCTTCTGGACGAACGCGTCGCTCATGCCGAAGCCGCCGATCGCGTCGTAGATCACCCGCACGGTCACCCCGGCCCGGGCCCGGTCGATCACCGCCTCGGCGAAGCGGGTGCCGATGTTGTCGTCCTCCCAGATGTACGTCTCCAGGCAGATCGAGCGACGGGCGCCGGCGATCGCGGCCAGCATCGCGCGGTAGGTCGGGCCCCCGCCCACCAGCACCTTGACCGCGTTGCCGCGCCGGATCCGGTACAGGCTGCGCGCGTAGCGGGTCACCGCGACCAGCAGGGACGTGGTGTGCGGGGTGGCGTCCGGGCGGACTGCCTCGGCGACGGCGGCGGGGCTCGGCTTGGCGGTCACGGGTAGCGTACGCCCGTGACCGTGTACGAGACGGCGCCCTTGGGTCGCTGCACCGTGACCTCGTCGCCCGCGCGCTTGCCGAGCAGCGCGCGCGCGACCGGCGCGTCGCAGCTGATCCAGCCGATCTTGGGGTCGAACTCGTCGGCGCCGACGATCCGGTACTCGAGCTCGGCGCCGTCGTCGTCCTCCAGCTTGACCCAGGCGCCGAACGCGATTCGTTGCCGGTCGGTGGGCGGCTCGGTCACCACCACCAGGCGCTCGAGGCGCTTGGCGAGGAACTCGAGGCGGCGATCGATCTCGCGCAGCCGCCGCTTGCCATAGATGTAGTCGGCGTTCTCCGACCGGTCGCCGAGCGCGGCGGCGTCCCCGACCGCGCGGGTCACCCGCGGCCGCTCGACGGTGACCAGCCAGTCGAGCTCCTCGCGCAGCTTCCGGGCGCCATCCGGCGTGATGTACTGGGAGCTGGGTGGCCTGGGAGTTCGGTCGCGGACCGACATCGCGCGGAGTCTACCGGGAAACGTGCGCCGGGGGCGGGTTCGGGTATGCTCGCGCCGCCCGTGTTCGAGCTCCTGGTGATCTTGGCGTTGACGCTCGCCAACGGCATTTTCTCCGGCGCGGAGATCGCGATCCTCTCGATCCGCAAGACGCGGCTCACCGAGTTCGTCCGCCGGCGCGACCGCCGCGCGATGGCGGTCCAGTACCTGCGCGACCATCCCGAGCGCTTCCTCGCCACCGTCCAGATCGGCATCACGGTGGTCGGCACCGCGGCCGCGGCGTTCGGCGGTGCCGCGGTCGCGCTCATCATCGCCGACCTCCTGCGCGACCTGGGCGTGGGCGAATCCGCCGACGAACTCGGGTTCGGGCTCGTGATCGCCTTCGTGTCGTTCCTCAACCTGGTCCTCGGCGAGCTGGTGCCGAAGTCGCTCGCGCTGCGCTTCTCCGACAGCTACTCGTTCGCGGTCGGGCGCCCGCTGCTGGCGCTGTCCTACGGGATGCGGCCGCTGGTGTGGTTCCTGACGATCTGCTCGAACGTGATCCTCCGCCTGTTCGGCGACAAGACCACGTTCACCGAGGCCCGGCTGTCGCGCGACGAGCTACAGCAGCTGGTCGAGGAGGCGGCCAAGACCGGCTCGGTCGACCCTCGCGCCAGCGAGATCGCCTCGCGCGCGCTCGACTTCGAGGCGGTGACGGTCGCCGAGGTGATGGTGCCCCGGACCCGGGTGGTCGCGATGCGCCGGGGGGCGCCCTCGGAGGAAGTGCAGCGAGTGCTCCTCGAGGAGGGCCACTCGCGCATGCCGGTCTACGAAGGCAACATCGACACCATCGTCGGCTACGTGGTCGCCCGCGACGTGCTCGCCCTGGCCTGGGAGAAGGGCCTGATCGTGCTCGAGGACATCGTGCGGCCGGCTTACGCGGTCAGCGAGCGGACCCGGGCCCTCGACCTGCTGCGCGAGATGCAGCTGCGCCGGGTCCAGATGGCGGTGGTCACCGACGAGCACGGCGGCCTGGCCGGGCTGGTCACCATCGAGGACCTGGTCGAGGAACTGGTCGGCGACATCTTCAGCGAGGACGACAAGCCCGACACCTCGGTCGTGCGCGAGCCGCTCGGGACCGCGCTCGTCCTCGGGTATGCGCCGGTCCGCAAGGTCAATCGTGAGCTGGACCTCGACCTGCCGGTGGGCGCCGACCGCACCACGATCGCCGGCCTGTGCATGTCGCTGGCCCAGGCCATCCCTCAGGCCGGCGAGCGGCTCACCACCGAGGACGGGACCATCCTCGAGGTCGTCGAGGCGTCCCCGCGGCGCGTGCGCAAGGTTCGCATCCACCCGGTCGGCGTGGTCGGGGAGCCCCCCGCGCCGACGGACGACCAGAGCTGACCCCTCGAAGATGAGATCCGCTACAATGGCCGTCGCCCGATGAGCCAGGTCGTCGCGAGAGACACGGTCGCCGCCGATCACCTGGTGTATCCGTGGCCATATCCGCTCGGCGGTCAGATCGAGATCTCGTGCGCCGAGGGGGAGATCGCCGTGATGTGCCCGGCCTGGGCGGTCGGCGAGCGGCTCGGGCCCGGCCGCCACAGCTGGCGGTCGCCGGAGCCATCCAAGCCGGTCGGCGTCTACTTCGTGCTCACCGGCCCGGTCGAGGTGCCGTTCGACATGGTCGCGACCTTCGCGCTGCCGTCGACCGGCCAGGCCGCGACCATGCGGGCGCGCGGCAGCGTGCTGGTCCGGGTCGCCGACCCGGGCCTGCTGGTCGCGCAGTTCGTGGGGCTGCCGTTCGATCGCGTCAACGACGGCCTCATGCACTCGGTGTTCAGCTCGGTCGAGCGCATGATCGGCAAGGTCCTGCCGCGCAAGGTCGCGCTGGCCGGCAGCCTCGGCGTGGTCGCCGATCCGGTCGCGTGGCCGGCGCTGATGGACGAGCTGTCGTCGTACAACCCGGCGGTCGGCGCGGTCCACGGCGTCCAGTTCGTGCGCTTCAACCGGCTCGAGATCACGACCAACGATCCGGGCAGCTGGAAGCCGGCGCCCGCGGCGCAGGAGTGGCACAACAACGCGCAGGATTCGACCGCGCGTGGCCAGGTGATCTCCGGGGAGATCGTATCCGGCGAGATCAACTCGTCGCCGAAGCTGGTCGCGCCGAAGTCGGATCCGGTGATGCAGATTCCCGAGATGCCGCCGGGGACCCGGGTGCTGGTGGCGCTGGCCGACGGGCTGTTGCACTCGGCGATCGTGCGGCAGGCGCTGCAGGGGTATTACGAGCTCGAGGTCGGGGATACCAGCGAGACCGTGTGGGTGCCGATGACCCAGGTCGCGCCGCAGCTGTAGCCACTGGGGGGCGACCCACCAGCGAGCGCTACTGTCACAGCATGAGCGACCCCAGCGACGACCGATCCGGCGGCCTGGCCTCGTGGCAGTGGGGGCTCTACCCAGCCGGCCACGTCGATCGGCGCAACCTGATCCTCCACGGCCGCGGTCACAAGCTCGAGCCCACCGCGCCGGTGCGGTTTCGCGGCCCCGGCGACTTCGCGGCCCGGATCTTCATCGAGCAGTGGTTCACGTTCCCGCGCTACGTGCTCACCGGCCAGCTCGCGCGCGCGTGGCGAGCGGCGCGCTGACCGGCCCGCGCCCCGCTCGTGCCCGACGAGCCAGCGGGTGAATCATTCGCTTCCCACCCTCCCTTGCGCTCGGTCGTCTTGGTGCCATGGCCGGCTCGGATCGTCGGCGCGCGCGAGCGGCGCGCTGACCGTCGCGGCGCGCACGGCCGGGTGATCGGTGACCAGTCGCAGCAGGGCGGTGTCGAGCCCGCGGCCGCGCCACGCCGCGGCCACCACCAGCTCGTGCAGCCACGCCCGGGGGCCACCATCGGCGAGCGCGCGGGCGCTGGCGATCAGCCGGCCGTTGGCATCGCGGGCGCCGACCCACACGCTCGCGCGCTGGTGGGCGCGGACCAGCCGGTCGCGCTCGCCGGCCTCGGCGCCGCCGCTCGCCACGATGAGCGCGGCGGCGTCCCCGGCCGCGGTGGTGGGGAGCCAGGCGTGCAAGATCGTTCCCGCGGGCCCGGCCAGGAAGGCCGGCGTCGCGGCCAGCGGGTTGGCGGCGCGCACCAGCTCGACCGCGCGCGGATCCTCGGGCAGGCCCCGTTTCCACAGCTGCTCGAGCAGCGTGACGACCTGCGCTGGCGTGCGGTTCTGCGCCAGCTTGGCCTTGCCGGTGACGTGGTCGAGGCGGATCCCGGCCACCAGCAGCCCGTTCACCGGGCCCCGGTAGCGGCGATCGTCAGCGGTGATCGGCGCGTATCCGCCCTCGGGCTGGAGCTTCTCCATCAGCGCTTGCAGCACGCGCGCCTTCACCGGTGGATCCACGAGCTCCTCGACCACGCCGTGGACCTGCACGCTGCGGTAGTAGGTCGTGGCCGGACACGCCTTCACGGGATCGAAGAACGTGCTGGGCACGGTCGCGACCACCTCCTCGGCCTGGACCACCGCGACCCGGCCGACCAGCCCGGTCTTCTCGCCCTTGGGCGCGGCGTGGAACGCGATCCAGCCGGGCTCGATCACGTGATGGAGCGTGCGCAGGATCGGCGCGCCGTCGGCGAGCGTGCTGGCCAGGTGGATCGTGGGCAGCGCGGTGAGCAGGGCCTCGGCCTCGCCTGGCGACATCATGAACTCGGTGCGGCGCATGCCCGCAAGGTGCCGGCTTGCTGGTCCATCGAGAAGGGCCAGTTCTCACAGGTCAGCTAGACCAGTCGTGGTACACCCGTCCGATGACCTGGCCGGTCGCGCTCGACCTCGGCGGCAGTGGCCCGCAGTTCCTGCGCATCGCGCGCGCGATCGCCGACGACGTCCGCCGCGGTCGGCTGGTCGCCGGCCAGCAGCTGCCGGGCAGCCGCACGCTGGCGACCCAGCTCGGCGTCCACCGCAATACTGTGCTCGCGGCGCTGGCCGAGCTCGAGGCCCAGGGCTGGCTGGTCACCGAGCCGGCGCGCGGGACCTTCGTCGCGGCGGCGTTGCCGGAGCCCGGCCCCGCCGGTCGGCGCACGCGGGCGCGGGCTGGCTTCGCGTTGCCGCCGCAGCGGGTGGCGGCCGAGCCGCCGCCACCGCCGATGGGCCGCGGTCACCTCTGGATGTCGAGCGGCGTCCCGGATCCGCGGCTGTTCCCGGTCGACGCGCTGGCGCGCGCGTGGCGCCGCGTGGTCCGGCGCGAGGGTCGGCGCCTGCTCACCTACGGTCCGCCCGAGGGCCACCCGGCGCTGCGCGAGGCGCTGGCCGCGATGCTGCGCGCGGTGCGCGGCATGAGCTGCACCGCCGACGAGGTGGTGGTGACCCGCGGCAGCCAGATGGGGATCGATCTGTGCGCGCGCGCCCTGCTGCGGCCCGGCGATCTTGTCGCGGTCGAGGCGATCGGCTACCGGCCGGCGTGGGACGCGTTGCGTCTGGCCGGGGCCGAGCTGGTGCCGGTGCCGGTCGACGCTGACGGGCTGGACCTCGCGCGCCTGGCCGCGATCGCCGCGCGTCGCAGGATCCGCGCGGTGTACCTGACCTCGCACCACCAGTATCCGACCACGGTCGTGCTGACGCCGGCCCGGCGGATGGCGCTGGCCGCGCTCGCGCGCCGTCATCACCTGCTGGTGCTCGAGGACGACTACGACCACGAGTTCCACTACGAAGGTCGGCCGGTGCCGCCGCTGGCCGCCGGCGACGACGGTCACGTCGTCTACCTCGGCACGCTGTCGAAGATCCTGGCCCCGGGCCTGCGGCTTGGCTTCGTGGTCGCGCCACTCGACGTCGTGCCGCGCCTGGCGGCGCTGCGGGTCGCGATGGATCGCCAGGGCGACCGACCGATGGAGGCGGCGGTCGCCGAGCTGATCGACGACGGCGAGCTCGAGCGGCACGTCCGCCGCATGCGCACGACCTACCGCGCACGCCGCGACGCGCTGGTCGACGCGCTGGCGCGCCGGCTACCGACCGCGCTCACCGTCGACGTCCCGCGCGGCGGCCTCGCGCTGTGGGCGCAGGTCGCGCCCGAGCTCGACGTCGCGCGCTGGGTGGCCGCCTGCGCGGCGCGCGGCATCCACATCAGCCCCGGCGCGCGCTACACGTTCGACGGCCGCGAGCCCGGGGCCCTGCGGCTGGTCTACGCGCCGCTGACCGCGGCCGAGCTCGACCGGGCGGTGACCGCGATGGC
>JBKJLC010000082.1:0-35144 GCA_046597055.1 Kofleriaceae bacterium
CGGCTCAACACGTCCGACCCGCGCTACGCGACCTTCACCTTCGCGCAGTGGTGCTCGATCCTCGCGTTCCTCGCGGCGGGCTACGCCGGCGTCGTGCTCATGAAGCGCGGCAAGCCGACCCCGCTCGCCGCCGAGCTCGGCGGCCGCCCCGGCGGCCGCAAGTCGACCGTGGACGCCATGGCGCGCGAGCGCGACAAGGCCGCCAAGTCCGGAGACAGCGCCACGCCCAAGGCCGCGAAGAAGTAGTCGCGCTAGCGCGGCCGACCGCGACCGCCACCGCCACCGCCACCGCCACCGCCGCCGCCGCCGCCGCCGCCGCCGCGACGCTGGTCCATCGCCGTCAGCAGGCCGGCGTCCTCGGCCGCCAGGCTGGCGGGCGCCTCGGCAAACAGCGCGTCTTCGCGCGCGGCGTGCGCTCGGTACGCGGCGCCGATCACGCGGGCGGCCGCCGCGAACGCGGCCGCCGCGGCGCGGTCGGGCACCGCGTCGTGCCAGCTGTCCACCATCTCGCGCAGGCGGGCATGGCCGGCGAGCAGGCTGGGATGCTCGGCGGTCAGCGCGGCCAGGGTCGCGGCGGCCTCGGGTCGCGCGGTGGCGAGCGCCGGGAACACGATGGTGTCCTCGTCGCTGAAGTGGTTGGCGGCCGACCGCGCGAAGAACGCGACCGCGTCCTGGACCTCCTCGAGGTCAGGGCCCGCGCCCAGGCCCTCGGCCAGGCGCTCGGCCGCGCCGATCAGGCCCTCGAGCCGCTCGTCGTGGCGGCGGTGCGAACGATCGAGCTGGTCGAGAGCAGTCTGGGGTCGGCCGCGATCCATGCGCCATTCAAGCATGCCGGCCCCGGCGCGGGCGCACCGGCGGCCGCGATCCGCCGGCGCGCGGGCCGCGACCTGCGCTATATACGGCCCTGCATGGCCGACCCCGTCGTCATCATTGGTAGCGGTCCCGCCGCCCACACCGCCGCCATCTATGCGGCTCGCGCCAACCTCAAGCCGGTGCTGTTCGAGGGCTTCATGGCCGGCGGCGTCGCCGCCGGTGGTCAGCTCACGACCACCACCGACGTCGAGAACTTTCCCGGCTTCCCGGAGGGCATCGAGGGACCCGAGCTGTGCGAGCGGTTCCGCGCCCAGTCGCTGCGCTTCGGCACCGTCATCCACACCGAGACCATCACCAAGCTCGATCTGTCGCGCCGCCCGTTCCGCTACGCGAGCGACGAGCGCGAGGGCGAGGCCGACACGCTCATCATCGCGACCGGCGCCACCGCGCGGCGCGACGCGATCCCCGGCACCCTCGACGGCGAGCTGTGGCAGCGCGGCGTGTCGGCGTGCGCCGTGTGCGACGGCGCCCTGCCGGTCTTCCGCAACAAGCCCCTGTTCGTGGTCGGCGGCGGCGACTCCGCGATGGAGGAGGCCGGCTTCCTGACCAAGTTCGCGTCGCGGGTCTACATCGTCCACCGTCGCGACGAGCTGCGCGCCTCGGCGATCATGCAGGATCGCGCCCGCGCCAACCCGAAGATCGAGATCCTCTACTCGTCGCAGGTGATGGCGGTCGAGGGCCCCGGCACGGTCGCGCGGGTGCGGGTCAAGGACCTCAAGACCGGCGCCGAGCGCGCCATGGACGCCGGCGGCCTGTTCTTCGCGATCGGCCACACCCCGAACACCAGCTTCCTGGGCGGACAGCTCGCGCTCGACGACCAGGGCTACGTGGTCACCCGGCCCGGCACCACCGAGACCAGCGTGCCCGGCGTGTTCGCCGCCGGCGACTGCCAGGACAAGAAGTACCGCCAGGCGATCACCGCCGCCGGCACCGGCTGCATGGCCTCGCTCGAGGCCGAGCACTTCCTGGCCGCGCACCCGCAGTGACCGGCGCGACCGCGGCTCAACCGGCGCGGCCCCGACCGACTTCGCGCGGCCCGGGCTCGACGCGCCCACCCGCGCGATCCTGCGCGACGCCGCGCACCGCGCCGTGCTCGCCGCCGCGCCGCGCTGACTCGATCCCGCCGATCGCCGCATTCACGCCGGGGCGGCCGCCGGCGGCGTCGCCGCGAACGGCGCCGCGGCGCGCAGCGGGTCGGGCGTGATCCGGTAGAGCACGTGGCGGCGCAGGCGGTGTCCGACCGGCACGCGCGGATGGTCGAAGTCCTCGGCGGGACAGTGGCGCATGTCCAGCCGCTCCATCACCCGTCGCGACCGCAGGTTGTCCGGGACCGTGAACGACACCACCTCGCCGAGCCCGAGCTGATCGAAGCCCTGCGTCAACGCGGCGCGCGCGGCCTCGACCGCGTAGCCGTGGCCCCACGCCGACCGCGCCAGCCGCCAGCCGATCTCGACCGCGGGCATGAACGGCGCATCGAAGCGCGGGATGGTCAGCCCGACGAAGCCGACGAACCCGGCCGGCCCTGGGGCCTCGACCGCCCACAGCCCGAAGCCGTGGCGGGCCACGTGCTCGCGGATGCGCCCGACCATCGCGTCGCTCTCGTCGCGCGACAGCAGCGCCGGCATGTGCGCCATGACGTCGGGATCCGCCCCCATCGCCGCGAACGGCGCCAGGTCATCATCTCGCCACGCACGCAGGATCAAGCGCTCGGTGCGCAGCATCGGTCCAGGGCTACCCCACCCCCGCGCGGTTTGACCGCGCGCGGATCGGGAATGTACTCGTCTCGCATGCCGCCCGCGGCCGGCACCCAGCCTCGGTCCAGATCGCGGTCGGGGCGGGATGCCCTGCCGAGAGCATGCTAGACATCGGCCCCGCCGTGCCCGCGATCCCCGACAAGACTCTCGCCGACCTCGGCTGGCCCCTCCTCATCGAGCACTGGGCCGGTCGCTGCGCGACCACGCGCGGCGCGACCTGGGTCCGCGGCCCGGTCTTCTACGACCAGCCCGACCAGGCGCGGGCGCGCGTCGTCGAGATCGGCGAGGCCCGCCACCTGGCGTCGCTCGCCGCGACCCTGCCGATGGGCGGCATCCTCGACGTGGTCGCCGCGATCGCGCGCGTGCGCAAGGGCGCCGCGCTCGACGCCGCCGAGCTGGTCGCGGTCGCGCGCAGCGGCCAGGCCCTGGCGCGGCTGCGCACCCACCTCCGCAAGCACGAGGAGGTGGCGCCCCAGCTGGGCCGGCTGGCCGCGGGCATCGCCGACCTCGGCCACGTCTTCCACCCGATCCTCGAGGCGTTCGACCCCGACGGTCGGCTGGTCGATCACGCCAGCCCCGAGCTCGGCTCGCTGCGCAAGGCGGTGACCGCGCTCACCAGCCAGCTCGACCGCCGCATGGAGGAGCTGGTCAACGACCCGCGCTACGCGCCGCTGCTCCAGGACAGCTACTACACGCAGCGCGACGAGCGCTACGTGCTGCCGGTCCGCACCGACGGCAAGGGCTTCGTGAAGGGCATCGTCCACGGCACCTCGCAGAGCGGCCAGACGATCTTCATCGAGCCCGAGGAGATCGTCGATCTCAACAACCGCAAGAAGCTCGCCGAGTGCGAGGTCGCTGACGAGGAGCGGCGCATCTTCGCGCGGCTGTCGGGCTGGGTCGCCGAGGAGGCCGACGCCTTCGAGGCCGCCCTGGCCGCGGCCGAGATCCTCGACGTGATCGCCGCCGGCGCCCGCCTCGGCGACGATCTGGTCGCCGCCGCGCCCGCGATCGACGACGCGCCGCGGGTCGCGCTGCTCCACGCCCGCCACCCGCTGATGCTGCTGGCCGACCGCCGCTGCGTCGCCAACGACGTCACGGTCGCGGCCAGCGGCGTGCTGCTGGTGTCGGGGCCCAACGCCGGTGGCAAGACGGTGGCGCTCAAGACCACCGGCCTGTGCGCGCTGATGACCCGGGCCGGCCTGCACCTGCCGGCCGAGAGCGGCTCGGTCATGGGCTGGTTCACCGACGTCCGCTCCGACATCGGCGACGCCCAGAACCTCGACGCCAACCTGTCGACCTTCACCGGCCACATCGCCGAGCTGCGCGGCTACCTCGCCGGCTGTGGTCCGGGCACGCTGATCCTGATCGACGAGATCGCGGTCGGCACCGATCCCGAGCAGGGCGCGGCGCTGGCCCAGGCGGTGCTCGAGGCGCTGGCCGCGCGCGGCGTGACCGCCCTGGTGACCACGCACTACGAGCGGCTCAAGGCGCTCGGCGCGACCGATCCACGCTTCGCCAACGCGTCGGTCGGCTTCGACATGGAGCGGCTCGAGCCGACCTTCAAGCTGCACCTCGGCGTGCCCGGCAGCTCGGGCGCGCTGGTGGTCGCGCGCCGGGTCGGGTTGCCCGGCGCGGTGGTCGAGCGCGCCGCCGAGATCCTCGGCGACACCGGCATGAGCGTCGAGAACCTCCTGTCGTCGGTCGCCGAGCAGCGCCGCCGGCTCGAGGAGGAGCGGGTCTCCCAGCTCGCCGAGATCGAGGCGCTCGAGTCCGAGCGGATCGCGCTCCGGCTCGACCGCGAGCAGCAGAGCGCGCGGGTCGATCGCGAACAGGGCCGCCTCCACGGCGAGGCGATCGCCGCGCTGCGCGAGGCCCGCGCGGAGATCGACGCGGTCCGCTCCGACCTGCGCCGGCGCAACGCCGCCGCCGAGGCCACCGTCGACGACGTCCGGCAGGCGCGGCGCACGCTGGTCCAGACCGGCGCCGAGGTCGCCAAGCACGAGCCCAAGGCGCCGCCGCCGCCGGGTCGGCCGGCGCGCGACGGCGAGCTCAAGCCCGGCGTGCCGGTGCTGCTCCCCCGGCTGGGCGGTCGCGGCGAGATCGCCAGCGTGCCCGAGCGCGGGCAGGTCCAGGTCCGCCTGGGCGGCATGCACCTCACCGTCGCGGTCGGCGACGTGCTGATCGACCATCACCGCAGCATCCGCAAGCCCGAGGCCCAGCCCGAGCCGACCCCGGCCTTGCGCAACGTCCGCGGTCGCGCGGCGCCGCCCCAGGTCGCCCTGGTGGATGGCGCGAGTGACGGGCGCGCCCCGGCCCGCACGCCCGGCACGACGCTCGACGTCCGCGGCCAGCGGGTCGACGAGGCGATCGGCAACCTCGAGCGCTGGCTCGACGAGGCGCTACTGCTCGGCCACGACGCGGTGTTCGTGATCCACGGCCACGGCACCGGTGCCCTTCGCACCGCGCTCCGCGATCATCTCAAGCGCCATGCCGGCGTGAAGAGCTCGCGCTCGGGCGAGCCCAGCGAGGGCGGCGACGGCGTGACGGTCATTCTGCTCGGCACCTGATCGACCCGCGGCGGCCGCTGCCCGCGGTGGCTGCCCCAGGCGCCGGCCGCGGTGGGCGTGGCGTGCGGAGCGTGACGTCCAGGCAGCACCCCCTCGGCACACGAGTAGGGCGTGGCGAGTGGGGTGTCCACATGGCGAATCCGATGGCCACCAGTCGCCGCTGCTGGCTGCCCGCGCTTCCAGTAAAAGCGTGGGTGTTTCAACGAACTACGCTGGGCCGCGCGAGGCGCTGACCTGGCTGACCTGGTAGCTACTCTGCCGGGGGCATGCGACACGGGTGCGACTGTCGCGGTCGTCGCTGGAAGCCGTCCGTTCACGGCCATTTCGTCACTCCTGTCAGCGCCTGTGGAAGACCTACCGCTCCATCCTGCCGCATCTCCAGGGACCTGACCGGCGCTTGCCAGCTCGTGCCTTGGTGAGGCGCGCTCCAGCCGTCGAGCCGGAGCTGGCCCACAAGTTGAAGTAGGGATTGCCTGTCAGCCGAGAGGCGACGCCCGGCATCAGACGGGTAAGGCGCGCGAGTCGCGCGCCAGTTTCAGGAGACGACAGATGACCACCATGAACCGTTACGAAGAGATTGTTGAGCGCAACACGGTCCGCCGCGCGCGTGACCTCGCGTTCGCCCTCGTCCTCGCCGCGGTCACCACGTTCTCGCTGGCCTCGATCACCACCGCCGCCCGGACCGTCTCGGCGGCACCGTCGGCGTCGTCGGCGACGCCGGCCGTGGTCGCGGCGCCGCAGCTGCTGAGCTGCGACCTCCCGCAGACCTGCTGAGGCGCGAGACCGAGGGACGGCGGCCCGGCGTGGCCGCGCAGCCGTCCCGATCGACGAGCCCGCTGACGTCGACGACACCCGGGGGAATCAGCACCGAGCTCGGCTCGGCGCTTCGGCCGCGCCAGGAAGCGCGGCGTGACATGGCGGTGCGCGAGTCGCGCGCCGCACGCAGGAGACTCAGATGACCACCACCAACTGCTACCAAGACATCGCCGCACGCAACACGATCCGCCGCGCGCGCGACCTCGCCTTCGCCCTCGTCCTCGCCGCGGTCACCGCGTTCTCGCTGACCTCGATCACCACCGCCGCCCGGACCGTCTCGACGGCACCGTCGGCGTCGCCGGCGACGCCGGCCGTGGTCGCGGCGCCGCAGCTGCTCGGCTGCGACCTCCCGCAGAGCTGCTGAGGCGCGAGCCGGGCCGCGGCCAGAGCTGGCCGCACGGTCCCGGTCGACGATCCCGGGAGACGTCGACGAACCACGGGGGAAACCGGGCTGCGATTCCACGAGTCGCGGCCTTTGCCATGTGCGGCCCAGGTCCGCGACCGAGCCGGGTCGACGCCGATCAGGCCTCGAGCGTGACCGCGCCGCCCTGACCGAGCTGGACCAGGCCACCTCCGCGGGCCACCGCCGCGTCGCGCAGCTGGCGCGGCGGCAGCGACTGGCCGAGGGTCCGCCCGTTGACGATCACGACCAGGTCGCGGTGCAGCAGCGGGCGCACCTGATCGGACGCCCACACGATCGCGTCCCAGATCACCTGGGTCGGGTTGGCGAACACGCCGCCGCCGATCAGCGTGAGCACCACGCGATCCTTGCCGAGCGCGGCGGCCGCCAGGAGCGTGCCCAGGTACGCGGCCCGCTGCAGCTGCCGGCACATCGTCATCGCCGGGCGGTTGCTCTCGTCGAGGTCGCCGTACATGCCGGCCGCGATCGTCGAGGTGAGCACCTGCGCGATCGTGCGGTGGGGCGCGCCCTCGACCGCGCCGTCCCAGTCGGCGCCGAGCACCACCTCGACCGCATCGTGCACGCCGACCCGGATCGCGTCGAAGCGATCCTCGAGGGTCCGGGCGAACGCCGCCGGGTCGGCGAGGTCGGGTCCGCGCAGGTAGCCATTGCGCACCGCGGCCACGCCCGGATCGCACACGTCGGCGAGCAGCTCGACCTGCGGGCCGTCGTGCTGCTGGGTGAAGCGAC
This sequence comes from Kofleriaceae bacterium, assembly GCA_046597055.1. Lineage (GTDB taxonomy): Bacteria > Myxococcota_A > Polyangia > Haliangiales > Haliangiaceae > UBA2376. Next base: position 7,161 of record JBKJLC010000082.1, read on the forward strand.
CGCCGGCGCTCGCCGGCGCCGCGTAGTGGCGGACCAGCGTGCCGGGGAACGCCGAGATCGACGCGCGCGGACCCTGGGTCGGATCGTTGAGATACTCGGCCACGCTGGTGACGAACGCGCCCGGCGACTCGAGGCAGTTGAACTGCGACGCGACCTGGAAGAGCGTGCCGGGCGCCGCGGTGGCCTGCAGCGCGCCGATGTCGGTGACCGGGCTGACGCCGTCGAGGACCCACAGCCGCAGCCCTGCCGCCGGCCGACCGGCCCGCTCGCGGGCGACCAGCGCGCGCGCGCGCAGCGCCGCGATCGACGGGAGCTCGAAGCGTCCGCCCTGGTAGCGACGGCCGTCGGCGTACACGGTCGCGGCGCCGGCGTCGTTGAGGCGGATGCAGCGGGCCGGGTCGGCCTTGACCGCGGCCTCGGCCCGGGCGACTGCGCCGCGATCGCCGCGCTTGCGCGAGGCCAGCACCGCGGCCAGCCGGGTCGACACGCCCTCGACCAGGCGGTGTCGCGCCGCCACGCTCCCGTCGACGCCCTCGAGCAGATCGATCATCGCCCGCGACTATCGCGAGCCGGCGCGGCGCGGGCAACGGGAGTGGGCGTCGTCCGGCGGTCGCGATCGTCAGCGGCTGATCAGCTTGACCGTCGCGGTGTCCTCGGTGATCTGCTCGCGATCGGGGCGGTCGCCGACCGCGAACCGCGCGTGCGAGGCGCTCTCGGCCGTCAGCTCGCCGCTCACCGGCAGCGGACCGTCGCGCCCGAGCACCAGCGTGCCGGTGACCACCCGGCGCAGCGCGATCAGCTCGGCGCGGGCGTCGGCGGGCAGGCCCGGCACGTCGATGTCCTGGTGCTCGCCGATGCGCTCGAGCTCGACCGCGATCGTCATGCGATCGCTGGTGATCGCGATCAACCGGTAGCTCGCGTGCTGGGTGAGCACGGCGCCGCCCGCGCGCAGAAGCGTGACCACGCGCCAGCGCCCGCCGCGGCCGATCGGCTCGGCCGGCAGCGGCACCGCGAGGCCGAGCCAGCGCTGGACCAGCTCGTCGCGCGCGTCGGCGGGGGCCCGGCCCGCGGGGTCGTCGAGCACGGTCACCGCGCCGAGCTGGCCGCGATCGTCGGTCGCGACGTCGGCGCGCCGGCGCTCGAGCAGCGCGCGCCAGCGGGCGAGGTAGCTGGCGGCGTCGGCGGCGGCCACGGCGGTCGCGCCGTCGGCGTCGACCTCGCCGATCAGCCCGCGGACGTGCACCACCGCGGCGCTGCCGAGCCGCTCGGTGGTGACGCCGAAGCCGTCGCGCACCGGCGCCAGCGCGCGCGCCTCGGTCCACACGCCGTCGGCGAACGACTTGCTCGTGATCCGCGCGGTCGCGACCAGCTCCCGCGCGGCGCCGCCGGGCCGGTAGCGCAGGGCCCGGCGCGGGGCCGCGCCCGCGTCGAGCACCACGAACGAGCGCTGGGCCGGCATCGGCGCTTCGGGCGCGGGCAGGCGACGCCGCGACGGCCCGGTCATCGGCACCACGTGCGTGGTCGGGCCGACCACCGCGGTCGCATCGGCGAGGCCGGCGTCCTTGCCGGACGTGGCGCGCGACCGGCAGCCGCCGCCTGCGAGCGCGCACGCTGCAACCAAACCGATCATCGCGGTTCGCACGGCGCCATCATAGCGCCGGGCCGGTCGCGTCCGCCGGCCCCGGGTCAGGGCGCCAGCGGATCGGCCGAGGGATCGTCGCCGAGGCCGCCGGCGCCGCAGAGCGCTGAGCAGCCCTGCAGGCCCATCAACGTCACCGCCATCTGGCTCGGATCGACCGGACCGCCCGCGGGGCACGGGAACGCCGCGATGCTGGCCAGGCAGCGCGCGGCCGCGGCGGGATCGAACTCGCTGCACATCGACCCGAACGAGCTCTGCATCTGGCCCAGCGAGGTCCGCGCCAGCGAGCACTGCGCCGCGATCAGCGGATCGCCGCCGGTGCACGAGCTCAGGCGCTTGCAGCCCTCGTCGATCGCGGACTCGACGAACCCGTTGAAGTCGCGGGCCGAGCCCGAGGGCGCGGGCGGCGTCGGCGGCACCCCGAGCGGCGCGGCCGGGTCCGGCGCAGGCGGCGGCGGCGGCGGGGTGGCCCCCCCGGGATCGGTCGGCGCGGTCTTGCCGGGCGCGGCCGGCGGATCGCGCGGCGTCATCGGCTCGGTCGACATGCGCTCGGGCGCGGGCCCGAGCGCGGCCAGGCGCTTTTTCTGCTTGGCCCCGCCGAGGTCGAACACGAGGAACGCCAGGCTGATCAGGATCGCGAGCACCGCGATCACCGCCACCACGATCGGCCAGCGCCCGGCCCAGCTGCCCGGGGCCGGGCCCCGGGTCGACATCGTGGTCGTGGTGTCGACGTAAACCGGCCCGGGCGCGGCCATCGGGAGGCCCGACGGGTGCGGCGCCGACCCGGCCGGCCCACTCCCGGTCGGCCCCACCGCCGCCGGCACGGGACCTTCACTGCCGAGCGCGACCAGGCGCGGCCGCGGCGCGCTCGAGGCGCCGCGCCGCCCGGTCAGGTCGACCTTGCAGTGCTTGCACCGCCCGGCGATCGGATGGATGGGTTGACCGCAGGCAGGGCAGGCGGTCCGGTTCTCCACCAGGGCGGGCACGGCCATTGGTTCAAATGTGGCAGTCGGGCTCCTCGGCTGCAAGGCCAGCTTGCGGCGGCGGGGCTGCGCCTTACACTCCGCGGATGCTCGGTCGCTTGGCGATGGCGGCGGCGTTCCCGCTGAAGGCGGCCTGATGTCGAAGCCGCCTGCGGCTGACGGACCGCTGCTCGGCGGGCGGTGGCGGCTGGGCCCGCGGCTCGGGGCCGGGACCCAGGCCGACACCTTCCTCGGAGTCGAGGTCGCGCGCCGCACCGAGGTCGTGGTCAAGCGGGTCAAGCTGGGCGGCGGCTGGAAGAACTTCGAGCTGCACGAGCGCGAGACCAAGGTGCTCGGCCAGCTGCGCCACTCCGGCATCCCGCGCTTGCTGGGCGCGCTCGAGGAGCCGCCGGGCACGTTCAACATCGTCATGCAGCGCATGCCCGGCGAGAACCTGCGCGAGCACGTCAAGCGCCGGCGCCTGGGCGAGGTCGAGCTGCGCGACATCCTGGTGCGCGCGCTCGAGATCCTCGACTACCTCGGCACCCGCACGCCCGCGGTGGTACACCGCGACATCAAGCCGACCAACCTGGTCCGCGACACCGACGGTGCGCTCGCGCTGGTCGACTTCGGCGGCGTCGCCGACGTGGCGCCCGGCGCCGGCTCGACCCTGGTCGGGACCTATGGCTACATGGCGCCCGAGCAGCTGCATGGCCAGGCGACCCCGGCGACCGACATCTACGCGCTGGGCGCGACCATCGTCGCGCTCGCCGGCGCGGTCGAGCCCGAGGACGTGCCGCGTCGCGGGCTCAAGATGGATCTGAAGCGCCACCTGCCGTCGATGTCGCCCAAGCTGCGCGACGTGCTCGACGCCATGACCGAGCCCGATCCCGAGCAGCGGCCGCAGCGGGCGCGCGACGTGGTCGCGCTGCTGGCCCGCGCCCGCGATATCACCCCGGTCCTGCCGAAGTCGGCCGACGCGGTCGCGCTGACCAAGGCGCCGCCGCGCGCGCTGCGGCCGGCGCGGCCGATCTTCCTCGACCTCCCCGAGCCGCTCGGTGCCTTGCTGCGCCTGACCGTGCTCGGGGTCGCGGTCGGCGGCTGGTTCGGCATGGCGGTCACCGCCGCGACCGTGCAGATGCTGGGCTGGATGATCGCGCTGTTCGCCGGCAAGGGCGCGCGGCCCGCGGTGCGGCAGGCGACCGACGACGTCTCGGGCGTGCTGACCGACGGCCGCGATGGCTTCGGCGATCTCGCGCGGCGGTCGGTCGCTCGCCGGCGTCGCTGAACTGATCTGAGCGGACGAGGCGGCCCTGGTTCGTGCAGATCGGACGCAGCCTCCCGGGCCGCGGCTACGGCGAGGCGCTTCGCCGGGAATCCCGGGCGCCTGATCTACGCGCGGACGGCGGCCGCCGTGCGGCGCGCGGCGCGGGTGGCGAACCCGCCGAGCACGAGGACCTCGTCGACCTCGCCGCGGCGCTCGCTGTTACAGTTGATCGCGCGCGCGCAGCGGACGCGGTCCATGCGCAGGCCCTTGTAGAGCGAGCGCACGAACGGGGTGTCGCTGTTCGACAGCACCACGCCGACGCCGCGGTCGGCGAGCTCGTGGGCGAGGCTGGCCAGCGCGCGCTGATCGTCGGGTCCGAACGCGTCGGCGGTGTAGCTGACGAAGCTCGCGGTCGGCGTGATCGGATCGTACGGCGGATCGAAGTACACGAGGTCGCCAGGCTGGGCGTCGGCCACCGCGGCGCGGTAGTCGCCGCAGCGCAGCTGGGCCCGGCGCAGGACCTTGGAGGCCGCGCGCACGCCGTCGGGATCGCAGATGGGCGGGTTCTTGTAGCGCCCCATCGGGACGTTGAATCCACCGCCGCGGTTGACCCGGTACAGGCCGTTGTAACAGGTGCGGTTCATGTAGATGAACGTCGCGGCCCGGTCGAGCGGCGACCAGTCGACCGAGCGGTCGTTCCAGCGCGCCCGCGTCGCGTAGTAGTGCTCCTCGTCGTGGGCCTCGCGATGCATCGCGAGCCGGCGGAGCACGCCGTCCGGGTCATCGGCCACGGCGCGGTAGGTCGCGATCAGATCCGCGTTGCGATCCGAGAGCACGGCTTGCTCGGGTGCGAGGTGGAAGAACACGGCGCCGCCACCCACGAACGGCTCGTAGTACCGGCCGAACTGGCGCGGCAGGCGTGCAGCAATCTCCGGCAGGAGCCGGGTCTTGCCACCGACCCACTTGATGATCGGCGACCCGCGCTCGAGAGCGGGGGTCGCGGCGGGAGCGGGGACGAAGCCCCGCTGAACAGAGCCAGTGGGCTTCGAAGCCATGCCCGCATGCTCGGGGCACAGCCGCGTGTGGGCAAGAAAACGCCAGTGATCTCAGCGGCTTATATAAACGGCTAGCTAACTGGCCGGCCGTGCGTCACCCCGTGGTGCGCGCACGGCCGCGGTCTCAGAACGCCGAGGCGGCGGCGTACTTCTGCGTGACCGGATCGTAGTCGACGAGGACGCCGGTCGCGCCCGCGAGCTGGGCGATCCGCATCATCTCGTCGCAGTTGCCGCGCACGACCATGCGGGGCTCGGCGCCCTCGATCTCGCAGGCGGTCAGGAACTGCCGAACCTTGAACACGTTCTTGAATCCGAGGAGATACGTCGCGTCGTCGCCGGCGCGCGCCATCATCGGAACCCGGCCATCCGCATCGGTGGCCGGCAGACCCTCGTTCGCAACGAGGAGCACCCAGAGTCCTTCGAGGACGGCCCCCGGCCCGGTTGGACGGGGCGGCTGGGTGGTGGACCTTTCACGGCGCCCGGTGGTGGGCATCTGCTGCTGCATTCAGTGGAACTCCCTTGGTTGCGCGGGTTTGTGCGACTTTTACGTCCTCTTGTCAAGCGATTTCTCTGTGACGGAACGACGGAGATCACCGCTCACCCGCCCACCTCATCACGGCTCGTAACCTCCTGTCGTGCTTGACGTATCCAGGTGTCCCCAGCACAGTCAAATCCCGTGCAATCTGCATCCGATCCCGCGCGCGCCCGGGTGGTGTTGCCGGTGGTCTCTGCGCAGTCGCCGCAGACCACCGCGCCACCGCCCGGCTTCGCCGCGGGCTCCGATCCACTGCTCGATCGCTTCGCCCGTCAGGTCCGCTATCTGCGGGTCTCGGTCACCGACCGCTGCAACTATGCGTGCACGTATTGCGTACCGGAGGACGGCGTCGCGCACGGCTTGCGAGCCGACCTCCTGACGTTCGAGGAGATCGAGCGCATCGTCCGCGTGTTCGCCGGGCTCGGCGTGCGCCGCGTACGCCTGACCGGGGGCGAGCCGACCGTGCGCCACGGCTTCGTCGACCTGGTCGCGCGCCTGCGTGGGGTCCCCGGGATCGATGAGCTGGTCATGACCAGCAACGGCCACCGGCTGGTCGAGCTGGCCGAGCCGCTGGCGGCCGCGGGGCTGGCCGGGGTCAACGTCTCGATCGACACGCTCGACCCGGCGCGGTTCACCGCGCTCACGGTCCGGGGCGATCTGGCCCGCGTGATCGCCGGCATCGACGCCGCGCGTGCCGCCGGCCTCGAGGTCAAGCTGAACGCGGTCGCGCTGGCCGGCGTGAACGAGGGCGAGCTCGCGGAGCTCACCGGCTTCGCATGGGATCGCAGCCTGACCCTGCGCTTCATCGAGCACATGCCGCTGTCGGCCGGTGCGCTGTACGAGCCGGGGCGCGAGCTGTCGGCCGCGACGATCCGCGACGCGATCAGCGCGCGCTTCGGGCCGCTCGAGCCCTCGCCCCGGCGCCGCGCCGACGCCGGGCCCGCCCGCTACTGGTGCCTGGTCGGTCGCCCCGACCGCGAGGTCGGCATCATCTCCGCGATGACCGAGCACTTCTGCGACGCGTGCAACCGCGTCCGCATCACCGCGGACGGCCAGCTCCACGCCTGTCTGGGCCACGACGATGCGGTCAGCCTGCGCGACGTGCTCCGCGCCGGCCAGGACGACGACGCGGTCCGCGCTGCCATCGCCTGGTCGATCGGGGCCAAGCGAGCGGGGCACGAGTTCCATCGATCGGGGGTAGGTGGCCCCACGAAGCACATGATCTCGATGGGCGGCTGAGGGAATGGCAGCCCGACGCGCGCTGGTTTGCAGCTGTAACCCGCCGAGATCCAACGGCCTCCGACCTGAGCTCGATGCGGCAAGGAGCCGCGCTAGTTGGCAGGCTGTCCTGGCCCGCCTCGTGCTAGCTTCACTGCAGAGGGAACCATGACCACCGAACCGTCTCCGGCACCCTCGACCCCGATCACCCCTGACCCCCAGTCGGCGACTCCTGCCCGGAAGCGCGACGGCTCGGGTTCGATGACCAAGCTGAAGGTGATCATCACGATCGCCATCCTTGCTGGCGTCGTTGGCTTCTTCAAGCACTCGGCCCGGGGCCACACCGGCAACTACAAGATGGTCGACGAGGTGATGCTCTCGCATGGCCAGTTCGTCGGCAAGCCGATGAAGATTCACGGCTGGGTCGAGGCCGGTAGCATCAACGAGCAGATCGTCGCGCAGGAGACTGTCCGCACCTTCGTGCTCGAGCACAAGGGCAAGCGGATCCTGGTCCGCAACAAGGGCCCCAAGCCCGACTCGTTCCGCGACAAGTCCGAGGTCGTCGCCGAGGGCACGATCATCGAGGAGAACGGTCAGCCGATCGTAGTCGCGGACAATCTCATGGCGAAGTGCCCCTCCAAGTACGAGGGTGCGCCGCAAGAAAAGCTGTTCGACTGATCGCTCGCTCGCCGTACCTGGCAGTCGCGTCTCGCGGCTGCTGACACGCGTCTGTGGCTAACGAAACGAGGTCCCGTTGGAAGCCTCTGTCCCCACATCACCGATCGCGGTGGTCGGCACCATCACACTCCTGGTCGCGTACCTGGTCGCGGCCGGGAGCGCCGCGTTCGGCATCGCCGGCAACGCGCGCCAGAGCCCTCGGCTGGTGCGCGCCTCCATCCAGGGCCTGTACGCGTTCGGCGCGCTGATCGCGTTCGCGTCCGGCCTGCTGATCTACGCGTTCGTCACCCACGACTACACGATCAAATACGTCGCGGCGACCAGCGATACGTCGATGACCACGGCGTACAAGATCACCGCGTTCTGGGGCGCGCTCGACGGCTCGCTGCTGTTCTGGGTGCTGGTGCTGGCGGCGTTCTCGGCGATCGCGGTCGCGATAAACGCTCGCCGTCACCGCGACATGATCGGCTACGTCGTCGGCACGATCCTCGTAGTCCAGCTGTTCTTCCTGTCGCTGTTGATCTTCGACAAGCACCCGTTCAGCACGTTCCTCACCGAGCCGCCGGCCGATGGCAAGGGCCTCAACCCGCTGCTCCAGAACTACTGGATGGTGATCCATCCACCCGCGCTCTACATCGGCTTCGTCGCCGCCACCATCCCGTTCGCGTTCGCGATCGGCGCGCTGGCGTCGGGGCGGCTCGACGACCTGTGGGTGTCGTCGGTCCGGTCGTGGTCGCTGGTCTGCTTCTTCTTCCTGTCGTTCGGGCTCATCCTGGGCGGTCGTTGGGCCTACGAGGAACTGGGCTGGGGCGGCTACTGGGCGTGGGACCCGGTCGAGAACGCCGGGTTCATCCCCTGGTTCACGACCACCGCGTTCCTGCACACGGCGGTGATCCAGGAACAGCGCGGCATGCTGAAGGTCTGGAACCTGATGCTGGTGATCCTCACGTTCTTCCTGACGATCTTCGGCACGTTCCTCACCCGCTCGGGCGTCGTGCAGTCGGTGCACGCGTTCGGCGAGGACAGCGCGCTCGCGCTGCAGTTCGTGGTCTTCATGGTCCTGATCCTGGTGGTGAGCTTCGGGCTCCTGATCCACCGGCTCCCGCGCCTGCGACAGGAGGGCGGCTTCGAGTCGTTCGTGTCGCGCGAGTTCGCGTTCCTGCTCAACAACTGGGTGCTGCTGGCGTGCGCGTTCGTCGTCTCGTTCCTGACGATGCTGCCCACGATCACCGAGCACCTGTGGGGGGAGCGCCTCACGATCTCGATCTCGTTCTTCAACCTGTGGATGACGCCGATGGGGCTCATCCTGCTGTTCCTGGCCGGCGCTGCCCCGCTCCTGGCCTGGCGCAAGACCACGCGCGAGCGGTTCTACGCGCAGTTCTTGTGGCCGGTCGGGCTGTCCGTCCTGACCATGATCGCGCTCGGCATCTTCTTCCCGTCGGCGCGCAAGCTGACGCCGATCTTCGACAGCGACTTCCGCATGCCGATCCCGCTGCTCTGCTTCGGGATCATCGCCTTCACCATGGGCAGCATCGGCCAGGAGTTCGTGCGCGGCGTGTCGGCGCGCCGACGCCAGACCGGCTCCGATCCGATCACGTCGCTGATCGGCCTGGTGCTCAGCAAGCGCCGCAAGTACGGCGGCTACGTCGTCCACCTCGGCATGGCGGTGCTCTTCCTCGGCTTCACCGGCAAGGCGTGGGATGCGATGAGCGATCGCACCGTCCAGACCCCGGCCGTCATGCTGAAGGAGCAGGGGCAGCCGGTGGCGGGCGCGGCCTTCAAGGTCCGCGGCTACACGTTCGTCTACGAGTCGCTGGCGACCGAGAGCGACGACAACAAGGTCGCGGTCACCGCCAAGGTGACCGTGTACCAGGGCTCCGAGAAGCTCGACGTGCTCGAGCCGGCGCGATGGAACTTCCGCAAGGGCGCGGAGCCGACCAGCGAGGTCGCGATCCACGAGCGGCTCGACGAGGACGTCTACATCGTCCTCACCGGCTACGACACCGACACCCAGCTCGCGAACTTTCGGGTCTTCATCAACCCGCTGATCAACTGGGTCTGGATCGGGTTCATCGTGTTCACCTTCGGTACGTTCATCTGCCTCATCCCGCAGTCGGTGGTCGACTCGGTGTCACGCCGTCCGCGGACGCCGCTCGGCAAGGTCGGCGACGTCGCCGGGCTCCTGCTCCTCCTGGGCGCGCTGGTCGCGGGCTCGATCGAGGTCGCCCACGCCGAGCCGCCGTCGTCGGTGCGCGTCGCCCAGAACGCCCCGGCCGGCAACGCACCGGCGGAGCACGAGGACGCGGTCGTGCGCGGCATGGGCCACAACGACGACTCGGGCTGGGCGCATCGTTACCCGCCCGACTCGCCGCTCGCCTCGGAGCTGATGCACAACCTGGTGTGCCTGTGTGGCGGCTGCAAGCGCGAGACGATCCGCGAGTGCAAGTGCGGCTACGCGGCGCAGGAGCGCAAGAAGGTGCTCGACATGCTGGCCGCCTACGACCTGACGACCGACAAGGGTCGGATCACGGCGCGGCAGGCGGTGACTGGGTCGTTCATCAAGGAGTACGGCGGTCAGCACGTGCTCGCGGCGCCGCGCACGAGCGCCACCTGGATCGTTCCGTACGTGGCGGTCGCGGGTGGCCTGGTCCTGCTGCTCGTGATCGGCCGCCGGCTGGTGACGCGCGGCGCGGCGCGGGCCCAGGCCGCGCGCGACGCAAACACCCGGGCCGAGGATGAGACCTACGGCGACAAACTCGATGACGAGCTCCGCGATGCCGACGACTGAGCCGACCAGCGACGTGGAAGCTGTCCCCGGGGTGCCCGACGACGCGCTGCCCGCGGTGTCGCCCGAGGCCTCGACGCCGGTGCCGGCGGCGCTGCCCGCGGCCCGCGCGAGTCGCGGCCGGACCCCATTCCCGGCGTGGGCGGTGGCCGCCGCGCTGATCCCACCCGGCTGGCTGTTCGTGCTCGCGGTCAACCGCTGGCACCTCACGACGCCGAGCGTGATGATGATGCTGTGCTGGACGATGCTCGTCCTGACCGGCTACTGGGTGATGCAGATGGCGGTCGCCTCCGTTACCGAGGGCGACGGCGACTGGTTCCGCGCGCGCGGTCGCCGCGACGATCTCGAGCGGGAGAAGAAGAGCTTGCTCAAGGCCATCAAGGAGATCGAGTTCGACCGCGACACCGCCAAGATGTCGAACGCCGACGCCGCCGAGCTGATCGCGGGCTACCGCGCCAAGGCGATCGACGTGATCAAGGCGATCGAGGCACTCGACAACCCGGTCGGACCGGACGGCGGCGCCCCGCTGTCGGCGCGTGATCGGGTCCTGTCAGAGTTGCGGGCCCGGGCCGCGGTCGACGCCAAGCCCGGCAAGGGCAAGGCGCAGGCCAAGGCCGCCGCCAAGCCGTCGACGGACTCCGGAAACGAGCGCCCGTCGTGAGCCGGTGGGTCCGGACCGTGATCGCCGCCGTCGGCCTCGCGCTCGCCGTGGCGCCGGCGGCCGCCCAGCCTCAGGATGCGATCGGCAAGCCGCTGCCCGATCCCAGCCTGCGCGACGGCACCGTCGTGGTGCGCCTGATCGCCGGCGACCGCAGCAAGCCGGTCCCGGAGACCGAGGTCACGCTGACTCAGTCGCCGGCCGACGGATCCGACCTCGCGCCGGTCGAGCAACGGGCCCGGACCGATGCCGACGGCCGGGCGACCTTCGTGGGCGTGCCCCCCAACGTGCGCGTGCGTGCCTCGGCCAGCGGCACCGGCGGCGGCGTCACCTCGTCGCCGTTCCCCATGCCGATGACCGGCGGCATCCGCTTGATGGTCTCGACCGTCAGCGCGCCCGGCGCCACCGGCGCGATGCCGGCCGCCGGTGGCGGCCCGCCGATGTCGCCGCGCGCGATGAGCGGCCAGCCGCGGCCCGAGCCGGCCGACGACGGCGACGTGCTCACCGTCCGCCTCTCGTACGACGACTTCGCGGATCCGACCCCGCCCAAGGACCATCCGGTGATCCTGGTCGACTACCGCTGGGACCAGATCGTCTCGGCCAAGGTCGTCAAGACCGACGCCGGCGGTCGCGCGGTCTTCCGCGGGCTCAACCGCGGTGGCTCCCACTCGTACTTCGCGATGACGCTCCTGCCGCGCGGCGACGGCTTCGATCGCCTGATCTCGCGGCCGATCGTCATGCCCGGTGACACCGGGGTTCGCCTCATTCTCTCGGGCGACAAGCGCGCGGTCGCGACCCCGGTCGACGACCTCGGCGTGCTCGATCCGCAGCCGGCGGTCGGGGTGCCCGGTGGCCAGGTCGACGTGACCCTGGGTGGCGCGGCCGAGCCCGGCAAGCCGATCGAGCTCGTCGATGCGTTCTCCGGCGAGGTGCTGGCCAGGACCACGAGCGGCCCGCCGACTCCGGACAGCGACTCGCTCAAGCCGATCTGGGGCGCGGGCGCGGACGACCCGGCGCTGGCGGTCGGCAACCTGACCCTCACGCTGGCGCGCGCGGGCGCCCCCGCCAAAGCTGGCCGGGTCGACGTCCGCCGGGTCGCGTTGCCGACCGGGCCGGCCCAGGGCACCGCAGCCCTGTGGACCGCCACCGGCGGCGGCGAGGTCGCGCTCACCGGGCTGCCGGTCGGCGAGCCGCTCGAGGTGCGCGTGACCGTCGAAGGGGTGGCGCTGCCCACCAAGATCTTGCGGCTGCCAGCCGCCGGCGGGCGCCGCGAGAGCGTCGACGCGACCTGGAGCTATCGAGGCCAGGCCAGCGCCAGCTTCAGCGGGATCACGGTCGGCGGGCTCGAGCGCGGGTTCCTCGTGCGCGCGGTCGATCGCCAGACCTACGTCTCGGCGCCGTTCCAGCTCACCGCCACCCGCGGGGCGGCGGTCACCCTCATCGTGGTGCCGCGCGTGATGCTGACGTTCAGCCTGTCATCGTGGGTCGACGACGTCTACTTCGGCGTCCGCGGCACGTTCTCGATCCGCAACACGTCGTGGGCACCCTACGTGGCCGGCACCAACGACCGCCCCGAGGAGATCGTGATCGCGCTGCCCAAGGGGTTCGTCGGCGCGACCGTGCGTCAGGACTTCACCGAGACGATCGGCGTCGATCCGACCCGGGGCTTCATCATCCGGCGCCCGCTGCCACCGGGTGGCCTCGACTTCGTGGGGGCCTTCTCGATCGAGTTCGACGGCGGCGAGCTGAAATGGGACATGCCGCTACCGCTCGGCGCGCTCGAGAGCGAGCTGGAGATCAAGCGCGACTGGAATTCGATGTCGGTCGAGCTGCCGCCCGCGGCGGCCGGCGTGAGCGTGCGCGAGGCCAAGGCCGCCGAGCAGCGCTTCTTCGTGCTGCAGCCGATCACGATCCTGCCCGGCCGGAGCATGGTGTTCACCGTCCGGGGCCTGCCCCGGCCGGCGGCCTGGAGCCGGTACGCCAAGGCGGCCACCGGCCTGCTGGTCCTCGCCATCCTCGGCCTCGGGATCGGGCTCGCGATGTACCAGCGGCCGGCCACGGCCGCCGGCAACAGCCGGGTCCGCTACGACCAGGTCCTCGACGAGCTGGCGGCGCTCGAAGAGGAGGGCGTGAAGGGCCCCCGCCGCGAACAGCTGCTCGCCGAGCTCGAGCGACTCGACCGCAAGGCCGGTCCGGGGTAACACGTGACCCTGACGCGGGTCGCCGCCCGCAAGCTCGGCAAGCGCTACGGTGAGCACCGCGCGCTGGCCGGGGTCGACGTCGAGCTCGAGGCCGGCCGGGTGTGCGCGCTGCTCGGCCCCAACGGCGCCGGCAAGTCGACCCTGCTCGGCATCCTGTCGACGCTGGTGCGCGCGACCAGCGGCGACGTCACCTACTTCGAGGGCGACGCCGCCCGCACCAGCGACGATCGCCTCCGGCGCGAGATCGGCGTGCTCGCCCACGCCTCCCTCTGCTACGGCGAGCTCACCGCGATCGAGAACCTGGTGTTCTTCGCCGGCCTGTACGCGGTGGCCGATCCGGACCGCCGGGCTGACGCGCTGTGCGACGAGGTCGGGCTCGACCGCAAGGCCCGTCACCGGATCGCGCGCACCTACTCGCGCGGCATGATGCAGCGGCTGGCGCTGGCGCGCGCGCTCCTGGCCGGTCCGTCGCTGCTGCTGCTCGACGAGCCGTTCACCGGGCTCGACCGGGGCGGCGCGCTCGCGCTCGGCGAGCGGCTGGGACGGGCCAAGGCCGAGGGCGCGATCGTCCTGGTCGTGACCCACGACCTCGAGGCGATCGCCGGGGTCACCGACCACGTGGTCGTGCTCCGCCGCGGCCAGCTGGCGCGGGTCGAGCGCAAGGCGACCCCGACCGACGGCTTCACCTATGCCGAGCTGCGCGAGCTCTATCACCGTCATGCCGAGTGACCCGGCGCCCGCTGCCGGTTGCCGCCCGGCTGGTGCCGAGCGTACAACGACAGCCGTGGGGTCACAGGTGGCGCGACGCGCCGGCTTCTTCCGCCTGGTCTACACGGTGGCGGCCAAGGATCTGCGGGTCGAGCTGCGCACCCGCGAGATCCTCTACACGATGGCGTTCTTCGCCGCGGTCGTGGTCGTGATCTCATCGTTCGCGTTCGTCAAGGATCAGCAGGCGCTGCGCGATGCGGTCCCTGGCGTGATGTGGGGCGCGGTCCTGTTCGCCGGCACCATCGGCCTCGGCCGCGCCTTCGATCGCGAGCGCGAGGGCGACACCATGCGCGCGCTGTTGCTCAGCCCGGCGCCGCGGCTGGCGGTGTTCCTCGGCAAGACGGTCGCGGTCACCGGGCTGGTGATCGCGGTCGAGCTGGTGGTGGTGCCGCTCACGCTGCTCCTGTTCAACCTCGACCTCGGCGCCGACGTCGGTCGGTTGGTGCTGGTGCTCGTGCTCGGCGCGATCGGCTTCGGCGTGGTCGGCACCGTGTTCGCCGCGATGCTGCTGCGGGTGCGGTCGCGCGACGTGCTGCTGCCGGTCGTGCTCTATCCGATCTTGATCCCGATGTTCATGGCTGGCACCAAGGCCACCGCGGCGCTCTTGAGCGGCGCCGAGGGTGACGCCTGGTTCTGGACCCAGTTCCTGTGCGCGTACGACGCGATCTTCCTGATCGTGTCGCTGTGGACCTTCGAAGCCCTGGTGATCGAATGAAACGCGCGATCGTTCCCGTCCTCGCCGCGCTGGCCGCCGCCGGGCTGGTCGGCACCCTCTACCTGATCTTCTACGCGGCGCCGCTCGACAAGATCCTCTACTTCAACCAGAAGATCTTCTACTGGCACGTGCCGTTCGCGATGATGCTGTTCGTCACGGTGTTCGTGTGCGGCATCGCGTCGGCGCTCTACCTGGTGAAGCGCGACCCGCGCAAGGACGACATCGCGCGCGCCGCCGGCGAGCTCGCCGTGCTGTTCGGCGCGGTCGTGCTGATCTCCGGCTCGATCTGGGGCAAGGCCGCGTGGGGCCACTGGTGGAAGTGGGAGCTGCGGCTCACCACCTCGCTGGTCCTGTGGCTGACGATGGTCGGCTACGTGCTGGTCCGGCGGTTCGCCGGCGCCGGCAGCGAGCGGCTGGCCGCCGGGCTCGCCGTGTTCGGCATGGTCAACGTCCCGCTGGTGTACTTCGCGGTCAAGCTCGCCGACGAGCTGGGCCAGGTCAGCTCGCACCCACAGGCCAAGGTGGTGAGCTCGCTGACCGGCGCGATGAAGTCGACCTACTGGTTGTCGATCCTCACCATCGCGGTCTTCTTCGTCCTGTTGCTGATCGTCCGTACCGACTCGGTGCGCGTCGACCGTCGCCTGCGCGAGGTGCGCGAGCGCGGCCTCGACGCCGGCATGCTCGAACCCTGACCCGTTCCCCCTTCGCCCCTCCGGTGCCCATGCGCCTCCCCGTTGCTCTCGTCAGCCTCGTCGTCCTGCTCCTGGCCGGTGGCCTCGTCACCGGCGCCGCGCACGCGCAGCCGGCGGTCGCCGCACCGCCGCCGACCGGCGAGCCCACCTATCACAGCCCGATGCGCCAGCAGTGCGAGGGCGAGCTCAAGAAGGACAAGGACTGGTACGCCATCCTCAAGGAGCAGTGCTACGCGGCGGTCCAGAACGACGCCAGCTTGTACGCGACGACCAACCACCGGCACGTGCTGATGGCGTACGCGGCGTTCTGGCTCCTGACCGTCGGCTTCGTCGTGCACCTGTGGCGGCGCCAGCAGGCGCTCAAGGGTGAGGTCATCCGCCTCGAGCAGGAGCTGGGGCGCGCGCTCCGCGAGGACCCGGCCCGCGGGGCCACCCCGTGACCTTCGACCACATCTTCTTCATCCCGCTGGTCGCGTTCGGCGGGATGCTGGTTGGCTTCGTCCTGGGCGCGCGCGCCGCGCGCAACACCATCGACCTGGAGCGCAAGCGCGACGCCGAGCGCGCCAAGGTCCGCGCCGAGCGGGCCGCGCGCAAGGCGTCGGCCCCGACCGAGGGCGCGGCCGACAAGCCTGCTAGCTGACCTCCGCGAGCGCGGCCGCGAGCGTCGCCGCCGACGGACGGGCCCCGGGCTCCTTGGCCAGCGCGGCGGCGGCGAGCGGCGCCAGGGCGGCGTCGTCGAGCGGGTCGGGGGTCGATTCGACCACGGCCGCCATCGACAGGAAGCTGGCGCCGCGGTGGAACAGCCGCTCGCCGCGCACCAGCTCCCACAGCAGCACGCCGAGCGCGAAGACGTCGACCGCGCCGGTCCAGCGTTCGCCGCGGACCTGCTCGGGGGCCATGTACGCGGCGGTCCCGCGGACCGGACCGGCGGCGCCGTCCGGGCGCGCGACGCCCAGGTCACACAGGACCGCGCCGGCCGGGCTGCACAGCAGGTTGGCGGGATTGAGGTCGCCGTGGATCCAGCCAGCGGCGTGGAGGTGCGCGAGGCCGCTGGCCGCGCCGGCCACCACGGCGAGGAGCTCCGCGCGCACCAGCGGGCCCCGCGCCAGCCGGGCCCGCAGGTCGCCGCCGGCATGGAGCGCCATGACCAGGTTTGGGCGCGGCCCGGTGAGGTCGGCGTGCAGGCCGCGCACGACGTGCGGCGAGGGGGGCAGGGCGCAGGTCAGCGCGCACTCGGCCTCGAACAGCGCGCGGATCTCCGGCGCGCGCGCGCTGTGCTCGTGCAGCCGCTTGACCGCGACCGCGGCGCCGCCATCCGCGGGGACCGCCTCCCGGACCTCGGCGAGCTGACCGGCCGCGACCACACGCCCCAGCAGCCAGCCCCCGACGCGCGCTTCCATGAGTAAGCCTCGATGGTAGCATCCGGGCCGTGCCGATTTCCCTGTCGTTCACCGAAGAGCAAGAGGCCCTGATCCAGACCGCGCGCGACTTCACGCGCAAGGAGATCATCCCGGTCGCCGGACACTTCGACGAGTCCGGTGAGTTCCCGCGCGAGATCCTCAAGCGGGCCTGGCAGACCGGCCTCATGAACATCGAGGTGCCCGAGCAGTTCGGCGGCCTGGGTGGGTCGTGCCTTGATCACTGCCTGGTGCAGGAGGAGGTCGCCTACGGCTGCCTGGGCTTCAACACCTCGCTCGCCGCCAACATGCTCGGCGCCATGCCGATCCTGATCGCCGGCACCGACGAGCAGAAGGCCGAGTGGCTGCCGCGCCTGGTCGACGGCGGCGAGTTCTCCGCCTACTGCTGCTCGGAGCCCGACGCTGGGTCCGACGTCGCTGGGCTGTCGACCAAGGTCCGCCGCGACGGCGACGACTACATCCTCGACGGCCAGAAGCGCTGGATCACCAACGGCGGCGTCGCCAGCTGGTACACCGTGCTCGCCACGTTCGATCGCGGCAAGAAGCACAAGGGCATCGCCGTCTTCGTGGTCGATGCCAAGACGCCGGGCGTCAAGGTCGGCCGCAAGGAAGACAAGATGGGGCAGCGCTGCTCCAACACCTGCGACGTGATCTTCGAGGACGTCCGCATCCCGAAGCGCTGCTTGCTCGGCACCGAGGACGGCGGTTTCAAGATCGCGATGCAGACCTTCGACCGGTCGCGGCCGTGGATCGCGGCCGGCGCCGCCGGCGTGATCCGGCGCGCGCTCGAGGAGAGCCGCAACTACGCGCTCGAGCGCAAGACGTTCGGCGTCGCGATCGCGCAGCACCAGGCGGTGCAGTTCATGCTCGCCGAGATGGCGATCTCCTACGAGGCGACCCGGCTCCTGACCCACAAGGCGGCCTGGATGGTCGACAGCGGCGATCTGTCCTCGATCGTGTCGAGCTACGCCAAGGCCTACGGCGCCGACCAGGCGATGGAGTCCACCACCAACGCGGTCCAGATCTTCGGCGGCTACGGCTACACCAAGGAGTACCCGGTCGAGAAGCTCATGCGCGACGCCAAGCTGCTCCAGATCTACGAGGGCACCTCGCAGATCCAGCGCGTCGTGATCGCGCGCAACCTGCTCGGTCGATGACGTGGACGGCCTGCAGCTGATCGGTTGGGTGGTCGCGGGCGGGCTGGTGCTGTACGGCCTCATCCGCGGCAACAAGTTTCCCAAGGTGCCGCCGCGGACCACGATCGCGGCGGCCCGGCCGGGCGCGTTCGTGCGCCTGGTGGGCAAGATCGTCGACGGCGGCAGCCTGGTCGCGCCGATCACCGGTCGTGGCTGTGTCAGCTTCGACGCGGCGATCACCGACGGCCGCGGCGTTCCGGTCCGGCGCGGCGTGCGCGGCACCCCGTTCGTGATCGACGACGGCACCGGCACGGCGCTGGTCGATCCGCGCGGCGCGTTCATCCGCGTCGTCTACGACCACAGCGTGGTCGGCGGCGCGTTCGATCGCGCGGCGGTCGCCGACCCCGACTTCGTCACCGACCTGGTCGCGGGCGAGACGCTGCGGTTCGAGGAGGGCGTGCTGACGATCGGCGAGACCATCGCGGTCGATGGCCTGATCGCCGGCGCCGGCGGCGACGACCCGGTCTATCGCCGCCTGGCCGAGACCGGCGTGCGCATCGGGGGCGCGCCCGACCGGCCGGCGATGGTCAGCGAGCAGCCGGCCGACCTCACAGGCGAGTGAGGTGCGGGGACCCGCGCCGCGGCCGGCGTACCACGCCTGAACCGCGCTCCGGTGCGTACCCACAGGTACGCTTTTTCAGCTAAGAGAATCCCGCGACCTGATATAAACGCGGGTCTGTCGAGGGCACAGCGCCGATGAACCCGGGAACGATCGTCGGTCAGTACCGGATCCTGCGCCAGATCGGTGAGGGCGGGATGGGCGCCGTCTTTCTCGCGGAGCATGTCCTGATTGGCCGCCGGGCGGCGATCAAGATGCTGCTCCCGGCGTTGTCGTCACAGCACGAGATCGTGGAGCGCTTCTTCAACGAGGCGCGCGCGACGACGACGATCTCCGACCCCGGCATCGTTCAGGTCTTCGACTTCGGCTTCCATGCCGACGGCAGCGCCTTCCTGGTCATGGAGTTCCTGGAGGGCGAGTCGCTCGACGGGCGCATTCGCACCCTGGGCCACCTGTCGGTCTACGATGCGTTGCGGGTGACCCGCCAGGCGGCGAGCTCGCTGGGCGCGGCCCACGCGCGTGGCATCGTCCATCGCGACCTCAAGCCGGAGAACATTTTCCTGGTTCGTGACGCCGAGGCGCAGGGCGGCGAACGGCCCAAGATTCTCGACTTCGGCATCGCCAAGCTCAGCGGTGACGAGCCCGGCCGGATGCGGACCCGGACCGGGGCCCTGATGGGCACCCCGGTCTACATGTCTCCGGAGCAGTGCCGGGGCGCCGGGGCGGTCGACCACCGCTCCGACATCTACTCCCTCGGGTGCGTGCTCTACACGATGCTGACCGGACGACCGCCGTTCGACGGCGAGGGGGTGGGCGAGATCATCGTCGCGCACCTGCGCGAGCCGGTGCCACCGCCGAGCTCGGTGGCGCCGTTCGTACCGAAGCCGGTCGACGAGCTGGTGCTGCGCTGCCTGGCCAAGCCGGTCGAGGAGCGGTTCCAGAGCATGGCGGAGCTGGTCGCCGCCATCGAGGCGATGCTGGCGCGCATCACGGCGCCCGGCGGGATCCTGCAAGCCACCGTGGCGATGACGCCGGTTGCGCCCGGGTTCCGGTCGGAGTTCCCGGGGGCGCCCGCGGCACAGGTGAAGACGGCGTCGTCGGTCCAGCCGACCACCCTGTCGCAGACGACCCGCAGCCAGACCGCGTTTCCCGAGAAACGGTCGCGCGGGGTCTGGGTCGCCCTCGGCGTCGTGCTGGTCGGCGGGGGCATCGCCGCCGCGATCCTTGCGGGCGGTGGCGACGCGTCGTCGCGGCCGGCGCCCGCCGGCGCCACCGCCCCGCCCGAGGTGACCCCACCGCCCGATGCGGGCGAGGCCGCCGTCGCGGTCATCCCCGATGCTGGTGACCTCTCCGCCGCGCCCGACGCGAGCGCCGAGGTCGCGGACGTGGCCGTCGATGGCAGTGTCCCCGACGCGGCCGCGGCCACCGTGCGCCGCACCGAGGACCGCCGGCGCGACGATGCGCGCTCCCGCCGGCGAACCGACCGGCGCCCCAAGCAGAACGCCCCGAGCGAGGATCTCTATGACACGCGTTAGCTTCGCCCCCCATCCGCTCGCCGCGGCCGTCGTCATCGCCGGCGCGCTCCTCGGTCCCGGCCGCGCCGCGGCCCAGAGCACCGTCGACGCCGAGGTCTTGTTTCAGGAGGGCAAGCGCCTGCTCAAGGAGGGCAAGATCGCCGCGGCCTGCGACAAGCTCGAGGCGAGCGAACGCATCGAGAGCACGGTGGGCGTGCTGCTCAACGTCGCCGACTGCCGCGAGAAGAACCACCAGCTCGCGAGCGCGTGGGGGATGTTCCTGAAGGCCGCGGCCTCGGCCCGTCGCGCCGGCAACGACGCCAGCCGCGAGAAGGAGGCGCGCCGTCGCGCCGAAGCGCTGGCGCCGCGTCTGTCCTATCTGACCATCTCGGTCCCGGACAGCAGCAAGGTCGAGGGGCTCACGATCATGCGTCGCGGCCAGCCGATCGACCCCGCGCTGTGGAACCAGGGCGTGCCGGTCGACATCGGCGAGTACGAGATCTCCGCCAGCGCGCCGGGGCACGACCCGTGGACGACCAAGGTGATGGTGGCCGCTGAAGGTAGCCGGGCGGTTATCGAGGTGCCGCGCTTCAAGCGCCTCGAAGACCTGGCCTCGCCGCCCCGCGCGCCCGTCGTGAGCGTGACCGCCGGTCCGTCGACCCCCAGCGCCGAGGCCGATGCGCCGGGCCCGACGGCGCCCGGGCGCTTCACCACACTGCGCAAGGTCGGGGTCGGCGCCGCCGTGGTCGGGCTGGTCGCGGCGGGCGGCGGGGTCGTGTTCGCGATGAAGTCGAGCGACCTGCGCGGCCAGGCCGACGAGATCTGCCCGACCGCCGCCTGCGGCGACCCCCGCGGCGTCTCGCTCAACGAGGACGCCAAGAGCGCGGCGCTCACCGCCAACCTCCTGTTCGTCGCCGGGGGCGTCGCGGTCGCCGGGGCGGTGGCGTGCTGGTTCCTCGGTGCCCCTGATTCATCGGGGGCGAGCGACCAGGTCTCGGCCCGTCCGGTCGTCGCGCCAGGCTCGTTCGGGTTTGCGGTCTCGGGGAGGTTCTGATCGTGCGTTCCATCCAGCTCTACATCACCGTGATCGTGGCCGCGCTTGCGGCCTGCAGCGTGCCCGACAAGGTCCTGCTCGACGGGGGCGACGACGACGGCGTCCCGATCGACGCCCCCGACGGCGGTGATCCGCCCGACACGACCGGGCCCGAGACCACCATCACCGCGATGCCGCCGGCGTCCGACAACTCGACGAGCGTGTCGTTCAGCTTCGGGTCGGACGAGGCCAGCGCGACGTTCGAGTGCGAGCTGGACGGCGCGACGTTCGCGGCGTGCATGAGCCCGCATCGGTACACCGACCTCACCAGCGGCGAGCACCGGTTCCAGGTCCGCGCGGTCGACACCACCGGCAACCCCGACGCCACCCCGGCTGCTCACACCTGGACGATCGACACCAGCACGCCCGACACCCGGATCGACACCGGGCCCACCGGCGCGGTCGCCTCGACCACGGCCGCGTTCGGGTTCTCGTCGGCCAACGCCGGGGCCGGCGCCAGCTTCGAGTGCATGCTCGACGCCGGCAGCTTCGCCGCGTGCACCACCGGCCAGAGCTTCTCGGGGCTGTCCCAGGGCAGCCACACCTTCCAGGTCCGGGTTCGCAACACGCTCGGGACCGTCGATCCGACGCCGGCGATGCGGACGTGGGCGGTCGACACCGTCGCGCCCGAGACGACCATCGGCAACGGGCCGACCGGCGCCGTGGCCTCGACCGGTGCGACGTTCGACCTCAGCTCCAACGAGACCGGCGCGAGCTTCGAGTGCAACCTCGACAACGCTGGCTACGTGGCGTGCCCGGCGAGCTACGTGCTGTCGGGCTTGCCCCAGGGGGCGCGCACCGTCCTGGTCCGGGCCGTCGATCTCGCGGGGAACCGTGACGCGTCTCCGGCGACCCGGTCGTGGACGGTCGACACCACCCCGCCCGACACCACGATCGTGACCGGGCCGCCCGCGTTCACCACCAGCACCACGGCGAGCTTCGACTTCTCGAGCGAGCCCATGACCACGTTCCAGTGCAACCTCGACGGTCAGGGCTTCGCCGCGTGCCCGGATCCCTACTCGCTCACGGTGACCGAGCAGGCCCACACGCTGCAGGTGCGCGCGGTCGACGCGCTCGGCAACTTCGACGCCACCCCGGCGTCGCGCAGCTGGACGGTGGACATGACCAACCCGACCACCACGATCGCCAGCTCGCCGCCCGCGCTGAGCGCGTCCACCACCGCGGCCTTCACCTTCACCTCGAACGAGGCCGGCGCGACCTTCGAGTGCAACCTCGACAGCGCGGGCTACGCGGCCTGCCCGGCGTCGCACACCCTCACCGGCCTCGGCCAGGGCACCCGCGGGATCCTCGTCCGCGCCCTCGACCAGGCCGGCAACCGCGACCCGACCCCGGCGTCGTGGAGCTGGACCATCGACAGCGTCGCGCCCGACACCGCCATCGCGAGCGGGCCGCCCTCGCCGAACCGGCTCGGCGTGACCACGTTCGACTTCACCGCGTCCGAGGGTGGCGTCCAGTACGAGTGTAGCCTCGACATGGCCGCGTTCGCCGCGTGTCCCGATCCCTTCCAGACCTGGATCGGCAATGGCAGCCACAACCTGCGCGTCCGCGCCCGCGATGGCGCCAACAACGTCGACGCGACGCCGGCCTCGCATACCTGGACCGGCGACCTCGCCAACATCGCCTTCGTGACCGGCGGCTCGACCGGCCCGAATCTCGGCGGCCTCGCCGGCGCTGACAACCTGTGTGCGGCCCACGCCCAGCAGGCCGGCCTGCAAGGGACCTATCGCGCCTGGCTGTCGACGTCGGCGGTCACCGCGATCAGCCGGCTCGGCACCGCGCGCGGCTGGATCCGCGTCGACGGCAAGCCGTTCGCCGACACCGCCGCGAACATCGCCGCGGGCAGGCTGTTCCACCCGCTGCGCATCACGGAGAACGGCAACGAATCGTTCAACCCGGTGATGACCGGGACCAACGCCAACGGGACCTACGACACGACCGACGGCTCGTGCGCCGACTGGACCAGCTCCACCACCGGCCAGACCGCCGGCGCGGGCAAGTCCACCAGCACGACGCGGTACTGGACCAAGGGCAACACCATCGGCTGCGGCAGCGCGTTCTACTCGCTCTACTGCTTCGGCACCGACTACACGACGACCGTGGCCCCGCCGGCCCCGGCCGGGCGGCGCGCGTTCGTGTCGACCGCCAAGTGGTTGCCGGGCGGTGGCCTGGCGTCGGCCGACGCGGTGTGTGCGTCCGAGGCCAACACCGCGAGCCTGACCGGCACCTACAAGGCGGCCCTGGCGACCTCGACCGCCGGCGCCCTGGCGCGCTTCTCGTCGACGGGCACCCGGTGGGTGCGAGTCGACGGCGTGGCGCTGACGTCGACCACGGCCGCGATGTTCGCGCCCGGGACGACCAGGCTCGACACTTCGCTCAACGTGACGGCCGGCGGCCAGTACGTCGACGAGACCGCGCTGTTCGAGGACGCCTACTGGTCGGGACCGCGCGTCGTCGGCGATCCTCGCAACTGCTCGAACTGGACGGTGTCGAGCAGCTCGTTCGAGGGCGAGGTCGGGTTCAACGCCGAGACCACGGAGAACCTGGTGTTCTCCACCTCGTACGGATTCCCATGTAACGCGCCGCGCCGCTTGCTCTGCTTCCAGGAGTAGCCCGGCCGCGGGGCGGCCTGACCCGCGGTCAGGCCCCCGCGATCCACGGCCTAGCGGCGGAACACGTCGACGCCGGCGAAGCGCGCGTCCTCGCCGAGCCCGTCGGCGATGCGCAGGAGCTGGTTGTACTTGGCGATCCGGTCCGAGCGCGACGCCGAGCCGGTCTTGATCTGGCCGGCGTTGGTGGCGACCGCCAGGTCGGCGATGAACGCGTCCTCGCTCTCGCCCGAGCGGTGCGAGATGACCGCGGTGTAGCGGCTGTGCTGCGCGGTGCGCACCGCGTCGAGGGTCTCGCTGAGCGTGCCGATCTGGTTGACCTTGACCAGGATCGAGTTGGCGATGCCCTGCTGGATGCCGCGCTTGAGGCGTGCGGTCTGGGTGACGAACAGATCGTCACCGACCAGCTGCGTCTTGGCGCCGAGCCGGTCGGTCAGCGCCTTCCAGCCGTCCCAGTCGTCCTGATCGAGGCCGTCTTCGATCGACACCATCGGGTAGCGCTCGGTCCACGACGCGTACAGGTCGATCATCTCGGCCGAGGTGCGGGCCTGGCCCTCGTACTGGTAGCGCTTGGTCTTGTCGTCGTAGAACTCGGACGCTGCGACGTCGAGCGCGAGGAAGATCTGCTTGCCGGGCTGGTAGCCCGACTGCTCGACCGCCTCGAGGATGGTGCCGAGCGCCTCGTCGGCGGTGCTGAACGCGGGCGCGAAGCCGCCTTCGTCGCCGACGTTGGTCGCCTTGCCCTTGCGCTTCAGGATCGCCTTCAGGTGATGGAAGATCTCGACGCCGGCGCGCAGCGCGTCCTCGAACTGATCGAAGCCGGCCGGCACGATCATGAACTCCTGGATGTCGAGGTCGTTGTCGGCGTGGGCGCCACCGTTGATGATGTTCATCAGCGGCACCGGCAGGGTGAGCGCGCCAACCCCGCCCAGGTAGCGGTAGAGCGGCAGCTCGTGGGCCTCGGCCGCGGCGCGGGCGACCGCCATCGACACCGCCAGGATCGCGTTGGCGCCCAGGGTCGACTTGGTCTCGGTGCCGTCGAGGTCGATCAGGGCGGCGTCGATCGCGGCCTGGTCGTCGCCGTCGAGGCCGACCAGGGCCGGGGCGATCACGTCGGTGACGTTGGCCACCGCCTGTAGCACGCCCTTGCCGAGGAAGCGGCCCTGGTCGCCGTCGCGCAGCTCGAGCGCCTCGTGCTCGCCGGTGGAGGCGCCCGACGGCACGATGGCGCGGCCGAACGCCCCGCTCTCGAGGCCGACCTCGGCCTCGACCGTGGGATTGCCGCGCGAGTCGAGTACTTCACGAGCGTGGATCCAGACGATCTCGGTCATGTCGCGAAACCTACACGATGACCCCACGTCATGGCACGCGCGTGCGGTGCGTCCGTGCGTGTCCGGTGCTCCGGACCATGCCGGGTGCCGGCCGTGCTAAAAGCGCGCGCATGCGACGTTCGGTCCTGGTCCTGCTGGTGGCGCTCGCCGCCGGCGCCTGCGGTGGCAGCTCGCCGGGGTCACGGGCGCCGGCCGGCGCGACCGAGGACGCGTTCGCCGCGGTGTTCCGGGTGGTCGAGCAGTGGCGCCAGGGCTGGGAGGTGCGCAGCTTCGACGCGCTGCTGCCGCTGTACCGCCAGGACGACAAGACCGTGCTGGTCTACCAGGGCAAGGCCCACGTCGGCTGGCCCCAGGCCCAGACCTTCCTGCGCAAGTCGGTCGAGGGCGCGCGCAGCGTCCACTTCTCGCTCGACGACGGCCAGGTCACCGCGCTCGGCGGCGACGGCGCCACCTATGCGGCCCGCCTCACCCGCGAGATCTCCGACGGCGCGGTCACCGCGACCGACAGCGGCTTCGTGACGCTCACCTTCGCTCGCGACGGCACCCGCTGGGAGATCGTCGCCGAGCACTACTCCTATCCGCTGGGGCCGTGATGTCGCGCAACGAACGAGAGATCGGTGTGGCCCTGCTCGGGCTCGGCAACGTCGGCGCCGGCGTGGTCAAGCTGCTCGAGGACAACGCGGCCGCGATCAGCGGCCGGCTCGGGGCCCGCCTGGCGGTGCGCACGATCGCGGTGCGCGCGCCGGCCAAGAAGAAGCGGCTGGTCGAGGTCGATCCGTCGCTGCTCACGACCGACGTCGCCAAGGCCATCAACCGGCCCGACGTCGACATCGTGTGCGAGCTGATCGGCGGCGAGGTCGAGGCCCGCGCGGCGGTGATGGCGGCCATCGCCGCCGGCAAGCACGTGGTCACCGCCAACAAGATGTTGCTGGCCAAGCACGGGCCCGAGATCTTCGCGGCGGCCGAGGCCAAGGGGGTCGACGTCTACTACGAGGCCGCGGTGTGCGGCGGCGTGCCGATCATCCGGGTCCTGCGCGAGGGCCTGGCGTCCGACCGCATCGAGCAGTTCATCGGCATCGTCAACGGCACGTCCAACTTCATCCTCACCGCGATGACCGAGGCCGGTCGACCGTTCGCCGAGGTGCTGGCCGAGGCCCAGCGGCTGGGCTACGCCGAGGCCGATCCGGCGCTCGACGTCGGCGGCGGCGACGCCGCCCACAAGCTCGCGGTGCTGTGCATGCTGTGCTTCGGCGCGACCCTCGACTCCGACGCCATCTACAAGGAGGGCATCGACGGGCTCGACCCGATCGACTTCGCGTACGCCGCGAAGTTCGGCTACGTCATCAAGCCGCTGGCGATCGGCCGCGATCACGCCAAGGGCATCGAGGCCCGGGTCCACCCGACCATGGTCCCGGCCAAGTGGCTGCTGGCCGACGTCGACGGCGCCAAGAACGCGGTCTACGTCACCAGCTACGCGCTCGGCGGCTCGATGTACTACGGCGCCGGGGCCGGCATGATGCCGACCGCGATGGCGGTGGTGTCGGACCTGATCGAGATCAGCCGTAACCACATCGCCCAGGTCGCCGGCGTGCGGCCGACCCGGCGCCATCGCGCGCTGACCCCGCGGCCGCTGCTCCCGATCGAGGACATCCGCTCGCGCTACTACCTGCGCTTCGCGGTCGCCGACCGACCCGGCGTGCTCGGCCAGCTCACGACCATCCTCGGCGCCCACGACGTCTCGATCGCGCACGTGGTGCAGGAGCCGACCCGGGACCCGCAGGGCCAGTCGCCGGCCCAGGTGTTCGTGGTGACCCACGGTGCCCGCGAGGGCGACGTGCGCACCGCGCTGGCGCGGATCGCCGCGCTGCCGGTGGTGTCGGCGCCGCCGCGGCTGATCCGGATCGCGGAGTAGCCCGCGTGATCCACGAGGTCCGCGTGATCTTCGGCGACACCGACCAGATGGGCGTCGTCTACTACGCGAACTATCTGCGGTTCTTCGAGGCGTCGCGCGCCGCGTACTGGCGCGGGCTGGGCCGGACCCACCAGGACCTCGACGACGCCCAGGTGGCGCTCCCGGTGATCGAGGCCCACTGCAAGTACCGCCGGCCGTCCCACTACGAGGATCTGCTGGCGATCGAGGTCGAGCTCACCGAGCTGCGGCCGGCGTCGATGGTGTTCGGCTACCGGGTCCGCCGCGAAGCCGAGCTGCGCGCCCATGGCTGGACCCGGCACGCCGTGATCGGCCCGACCGGACGGCCACGGGCGCTTCCGCCCGCGCTGCGCGCGCTGCTGGAAGTCCGGCCGCTGGTCCCGGTCGATTGATCGTCCTCCAGACGCATGCTCTAGTGGCCCCGCCATGAACGACCGCAACCTCGCCCTCGAAGTGGTCCGCATCACCGAGGCCGCCGCGCTGGCCTCGGCCCGCCTGATGGGGCTCGGTGACCGCAAGCGCGCCGATCACGTCGCGGTCGAGGCGATGCGCAGCGCCTTCGACACCATCGACATCCGCGGCACGGTCGTGATCGGTGAGGGCGAGCGCGACGAGGCGCCCATGCTCTACATCGGCGAGCGGGTCGGCCGCGGCTGGTCCGACAACGACGAGGACTCGCCCAAGGTCGACATCGCGGTCGATCCGCTCGAGGGCACCAACCTGTGCGCG
The DNA here is from genome assembly GCA_046597055.1 of Kofleriaceae bacterium. Lineage (GTDB taxonomy): Bacteria > Myxococcota_A > Polyangia > Haliangiales > Haliangiaceae > UBA2376. The sequence continues at coordinate 34,731 of JBKJLC010000082.1, forward strand.
ACCGGCGCCCCCGACGCGATCGCCGTCATCGCGATCGCCGACGACGGTCAGTTCCTCAACGCGCCCGACACCTACATGGAGAAGATCGCGGTCGGCCCCGAGTGCCGCGGCGTGATCGACCTGCGTGAGAGCCCGACCTGGAATTTGCGCCGGATCGCGGCGGCCAAGGGCAAGAAGATCGAGGAGCTGGCCGCGGTGATCCTCGACCGCGATCGCCACGCCGACCTGATCGCCGAGGTCCGCCAGGCCGGCGCCCGCATCCGGTTGATCGGCGACGGCGACGTGTCGGGGGCGGTGATGACGACCCGCGAAGACTCGGGCATCGACGTCCTGTTCGGCACCGGTGGCGCGCCCGAGGGCGTGATCGCCGCGGCCGCGATGCGCTGCATCGGGGGCGAGCTGCAGGGTCGCCTG
>JBKJLC010000145.1:0-5887 GCA_046597055.1 Kofleriaceae bacterium
TCATCCTCGAGGTCCTCGTCGACGATGGGTGCCATCCCGCCGCTGGTGGTCGTCCGCGAGGTCATCGGAACATCGGGTGCAGTCGACGTCAGCTGCAGATCGACACGCTCGATCCGCTCGCCCTTGCAGAACAGGATGGTCCGCTCGAGGACGTTCTCGAGCTCGCGGATGTTGCCGGGCCAGCCGTGCGATTCGAGGCTGGCGAGCGCTTCGTCCGACACGCCCGTGATCGCCTTCTTCAGGCGCTCGTTGAACTTCTTGATGATGTGCTGCACCAGCATCGGGATGTCGCCCTGGCGGCGGCGCAGCGGCGGGATCTGCAGCGGGACGACATTGAGCCGGTAGAACAGGTCCTCGCGGAAGTTGCCGCGGCCGACCTCCTGCTCGAGGTCCCGGTTGGTCGCGGTGATCAGGCGAACGTCGACCTTGATCGTCTTGAGGCCACCGACGCGCTCGAATTCGCTCTCCTGGATCGCGCGCAGCAGCTTGACCTGCATCTCGACCGGGATCTCGCCGATCTCGTCGAGGAACAGGGTGCCGGTGTCGGCCAGCTCGAACCGGCCCGGCTTGGACGAGGTGGCACCGGTAAACGCGCCCTTCTCGTAGCCGAACAGCTCCGACTCCATGAGCGTCTTGGGGATCGCGGCGCAGTTGATCTTGATGAACGGCGCGTTCTTGCGGCTCGAGCCCTCGTGCAGCGCCTTGGCGACCAGCTCCTTGCCGGTGCCGCTCTCGCCGGTGATGAGCACGGTCGACGGCGAGTCGGCGACCTTCTCGATGATCTCGAAGATGGCGTGCATCTCGGCGCTGTCGCCGATCAAGCCGAAGCGGCCCTTGGACTCCTCGGACGGCGGGTACAGCGCGGCCCGCGGTGCGGTCCGGTTGGCGACCGCGTGCCGGACCGCCTTGTCGACGATGATCCGGATCTGGTCCTGATCGAACGGCTTTTCGACGTAGTCGAACGCGCCGGCCTTGATCGCCTCGACCGCCTGACCGACCGAGCCGTACGCGGTCACCATGATGACCGGCACGTGCGGCTGCGACTTCACCGCGAAGCGCAGCACGTCCATGCCGTCGACCTTGGGCATGCGCAGGTCGGTGATCACGACGTCGACCCCGTCGACCATCTTGAGCGCCTCGGCGCCGTCGGAGGCCTGCACGACCTCGTGGCCGAGCCGGGTGAGGATCGCGAACAGGACGCGCCGCAGGTTGGGCTCGTCGTCGGCGATCAGGATCCGCGCACGCTCGGACATCGCTACCTAGGTACCACCTATTTGCTCTGCACGAACGGGTTGGGGAGCTGGCCGGTGGTGGTGGCACTGACCGGCACGCCGGGCGCCGCCGGCAGGAACACCGAGAAGGTCGAGCCCTCGTCGGGCGTCGAGCGGACCTCGATGGTGCCGCCGTGCTGGCTCACGATGCGCTGGGCGATCGCGAGGCCGAGGCCGGTGCCGCGGCTCTTGGTCGTGTAGAACGGGATGAACAGCTTCTTGAGCCGGTCGGGCGCGATGCCGACCCCGTTGTCGCGCAGCCGGACCTCGGCGAACTGGCCGTAGCCCAGGCGCGAGCGCCGGCGCCGGGTGGTCAGGATCTCGAGGACCCCGCCGTCGGGCATCGCCTGACAGGCGTTGAGGCCGAGGTTGAGGAACACCTGGACCATCGCGTCGGGGTCGCCGACCACCGGCGGAAGCATCTCGTCGTAGCGGACCTTGAGCTCGACCCCGCGCGACTCCGGGGTCGAGGTGACCAGCTGCACGGTCTTGCGCACGACCGCGTTGAGATCGACGTGCCCGTGCTTGGCGGCGTCGGCGCGGTCGGCGCGGGCGTAATCGAGGAACCGGGTGACCACGTTGTTCAGCCGGTTGACCTCCTCGAGGATGATGTCGATGAACTCGGCCGACTCGTCGCCGGGCGGCAGCGGCTTGCCGTCAGGGCCGAGCAGCAGCTGGGCGGCGCCCTTGATCGCGCCGAGCGGGTTGCGGATCTCGTGGGCGAGGCCGGCCGACATCTCGCCGAGCGCCGCCAGGCGGTCGCGCTCCTTCACCCGCTCGTAGGCCTGCGACGACTCGATCACGCGGGCGGCCTGGCTGGCCAGCTGGCGAAAGGTGTCGACGTCGTCGCCATCGAAGGCGCCCTCGGCGCGGTCGTCGCCGACGGTGAGGAAGCCGAGCAGCCACGGGCCCTGCTCGGTCTCGGCCGAGCCGAGGAACGGGATGACCAGCGCGGCGTGGACCTCGACCGCGGCGCTGATGACGGTCGCGAGCGACTCGCGGCGGTCGGCGGTCGCGTCGGACGGCAGGTGGTCGAGCTCGCGGCGGGCGGCGTCGACGTCGATCAGGCCGACCCGGGCCCGCTCGAGGAACACCCGGGCCGCGCCGGCGTCCAGCCGATCGGGCGGCGCTTTACCAAACCAGCCGGCGCGGTCGAAGCCGGCGCCGTCGGGATCGAGCAGGTACACCGCGGCATCGGTGACCCGGCGCGACTCCTCGAGCGCGGTGACGATGCGGCCGACCATGTCGGGTACGTCGACGATGCCGGTGAGCTCGCGGCGCAGGCCCTCGAGGCGCCCGCGCAGCTCGGTGCGCTGGCGGAGCAGCCAGCGGTTCACGGTGTTCTCGAGCACGCTGCGCACCGGCTCGAACAGGATGAGGATGACGAACGAGGCGACCAGCGCGTTGAGGAGGTACAGGCCGTCCTGGCCACCGCCGACCCACGACAGCAGGAGGCCGTAGACCGCCCACAGCAGGATCACCAGGGTGCCGAGCACCGCCATCTTGCCGACCAGCTCGTTGACGTCGATCAGCCGGTAGCGGAACAGGGTCTGGCTGATGAAGTAGAGGTAGAGGATCGACAGGACGTTGCCCATCGTCGGCCAGGCGACGCCCAGGCGCGGCAGCACGTCGGTGAGCGCCAGCGTGGTCGCGACGAAGCCGCCGAGGGCGAGATACCGGACCCGGGCCCGCTCGACCCGCTTGGTGGTCGCCCGGTACTGCACGTACATGTCGTAGACGCAGCGGTACAGGCCGCCGAACACGTAGATGCCGAACGGCACCATGAACCAGTTGGTGTCGTGGATCGGCGTCACCACCCCGTAGGCCAGGCCGAGGTACGCGAGCAGGGTCCACGCCAGGGTGACGCGCGGCGGGCGATGCCGGCCGCCGATCGACGGCTGGGCCAGGAACTGGCGGAAGAACGCGATCGCGGTCGGCGGAATGGTGGCGGCCGGCCACAGCGCCAGCCACCGCCACAGCGGCGAGCCGGTCGCCATCTCGATGAACGTGCACAGCTGCCAGGCCGAGACGACGAACGTGAAGGTGCTGAACGAGACGTAGGTGCGATCGGTGCGCTTGCGCAGGATCACCGACGCGCCGATCGCGAGGATCACGAGCGCCGCGAGCAGCGCGGAGACCGCCTGGACGTCCAAGCCGGCAGGATAGCGCGCGCGGCGCCGCCGTGCGGGTAGCATGGACGTGCATGCAGATCACGACCCGGCTGGGGCTCGCCGTCGCGCTCGTCGCGCTCGTCGCGCTCACCGTGCTCGGCGGCTGCCCCAAGGAGCGCACCGCACCCGGCGGCGGGGCCGCGATCGGCCCACCCGCGGTCGCCGATGCGGCCGCCGGGGACACCTGGGCGGGGTCGATGCCGGTCTATCGGAAGGCCGCGGTGCAGATCGTCTCCGACCAGGTCGCGCCGGCGCCGCTCACGTGGAACCACCGGCTCCTGACCGAGCGCGACCTCGACGACGCCGTCGAGGACGGTTCGTCGCGGACGCTCGGGCGCTTCGTCGTCCTCCTCGAGTCCGGACGGCTCGAGCCCTACGACGCCAAGGCCGGCACGCTCGCCTACGTGGGGCCCGGCCTCCGGGGGATCGCAATGGATCCACCGGCCTCGTTCGCGGCGGACCCGTCGGTCACCCGCGGCGAGCTGCCGCTGGGCGGCCACGCGCGGCTCGATCTCGGTTACCTGCCCGGGACGATCGCGGTCGATGCCGCGGCCGCGCAGGCGCTGATCGATGCTGATGACAAGGATCCGCTGGTGATGCACATGCTGGTCGAGCTGATCGGCCCCGGCGAGGTCGACGGCGCCGACGTGATCCTGGGGACGCTGGTCGGCGTGCGGGTGGTGCGGCAGGGCGCGCGCGAGGTCTACCTCGAGGGCACCCCGACCGGGCTCGGCCGTCCGTGAGCGCGGCGCGCGGGTACCTCGCCTCGTCGACGGCGCCGGCGCAGCGCTGGCGGTAGGATGGCCCGGTGAAGCCCGATCTCGACGAGGTGCAGACCCGCCTGCGCGCGTTGCCGGCGGTGCACGAGCTGGCGGCGACCGTCGAGGGCGGGGCGCCGCGGTGGGCGGCGGTCGAGGCGGCGCGGCGGCTGATCGCGGCGCGGCGGGCGGCGATCCTCGCCGGTGCCGGCGGCGATGCCGGGGTCGCGACCGCCGCGGTCGCGCAGCTGGCGGGTGAGCTGGCCGGGCCGCGCCTGCGCCGGGTCGTCAACGCGACCGGCGTGGTCTTGCACACCAACCTCGGGCGCGCGCCGCTGGCGCCGGCCGCGATCGCTGCGGTCACCGAGGTCGCGCGCGGCTACAGCAACCTCGAGTACGATCTCGAACGAGGCGGGCGCGGCTCGCGTCACGCCCACGCCGAGGAGCTGGTGCGCGCGCTCACTGGCGCCGAGGCCGCGTGCGTGGTCAACAACAACGCGGCGGCCACGGTGCTGGCGCTGTCGGCGCTGGCGGCCGGGCGCGAGGTGATCGTGTCGCGCGGCGAGCTGGTCGAGATCGGCGGCTCGTTCCGCATCCCGGACATCTTGCGCGCGTCGGGCTGCACGCTGGTCGAGGTCGGCACCACCAACAAGACCCGGCGGGCCGACTACGAGGCCGCGATCGGCGAGCGCACCGCGCTGCTGCTCAAGGTGCACCGTTCGAACTTCGCGATCGTCGGCTTCACCGCCGAGGTCGAGGTCGCCGAGCTGGCCGCGCTGGCCCGGGCGCGGGGCGTGGCCGCGATGGTCGATCTCGGCTCGGGCTGCCTGCTGCCGCGCGATCGCCAGCGCGCGCTCGGGCTGCCCGAGGAGCCGACCGTGCCCGAGGTGGTCGCCGGGGGCGCCGAGCTGGTGTGCTTCTCGGGCGACAAGCTGCTCGGAGGCCCCCAGGCCGGCATCCTGGTCGGCACCGCGGCGGTGATCGCGCGAGTCCGTCAGCACCCGCTGATGCGCGCGCTCCGCCCCGACAAGCTGACCCTGGCCGCGCTGTGCGCCACGCTCGGGCTCTACCGGGACGGCCGCGGTGGCGACATCCCGGCGGTCGCCATGCTGTCCGGTGCACCGGACGACCTGCGGGTTCGGGCCGACGCCCTGGCCGCCGAGGTCGGGCGGGTGGCGCCGGCGGGCGTGGTGGTCGCGGTCGAGGCGTCGACCTCGACGGTGGGCGGCGGTGCGATGCCGCTGGCGCAGCTGGCGTCGTGGGCGGTGACGCTGGCCGGTGTCAGCGCCGACCGGCTCGACGCCGGCCTGCGGGCGGCCGCGGTCCCGGTGATCGCGCGGGTCGCGGACGGTCGGATCTGGCTCGATCTGCGCACGATCGCGGCCGACGAGCACGCGCTGGTCGCGGCGGCGATCGCGGCCGGCGTCCCGTGACGCCGACGGCTCGCCTACCGGATCGGCGGCGGCCGCACGATGACCGGCGACGCCCAGGTCTCGAGGTAACCGACGCTGTCGTTCAGCGCGACCGGCAGCTGGTCGGTGCTGGCCGTGAAGGTCTGGCACGTGCCCGCGCCCGAGCCGGTGCCCGCCGAGGTGCACAGTTTCGCGTTGTAGCCGGGCAGGACCAGCAGTGATGACGCGCCGGTGAGCGGCGCGATGACCTTGGTGCCGATGGCGAAGCTCTTGCC
>JBKJLC010000196.1:0-69981 GCA_046597055.1 Kofleriaceae bacterium
CTACGACCAGAACCAGACCCGCCTGGTCCGCTCGGGCCCCGACGATCTGTTCCGCTACGAGTTCGGCGAGTTCAACCAGCTCGGCACCAACCTGACCCTGCAGGCGAAGTTCTAGCCTCCTGGACCGCCTCGGTCCTTCCGGGGCGCGCTGCGCTCCTATCGCAGCAGCGTGGCGGCGTGACGTGCGAGATCCTCGTCGCGGCCCGCCGCGGCCAGCGCGAGGACGGCGCCCGCCTCGGGCGTACCGAGCGCGGCGAGCTGATCGAGCACCTCGTCGGCGCGCGACGCCTCCGGGTCCTCGACGGCAACCCGCCGGCCGAGGGCGAGCAGCAGCGCGGGTGGACCGTGCGCCAGGGCGTGCCCGATCGCGGCCTGCCACACGCGACGCTGCGGGCTCTGAGCTGCGCGCGCGATGGCTGCGGTCGCGCGCGGGTCATCGAAGCGGGACAGCGCGTCCACGACCTTCTCGCCCAAGGTCCCGTCGAAGTCGTAGGCCGGCGGGGCGTCGACGATCTGCACCAGCGCGTCGACCGCGCGCAGGTCGCCCATGTTGCCGAGAAGCTCGGCTACGTCCTCGTGCAGGTGCCAGCCAACCTCGCTGACCAGCATCGTGCAGAGCAGGGGCAAGGCCTCGGGCGACGGGAACCAGAACATGGTCGCCAGGATGCGCGACACGCGTTCGGGGTCGCTCGTGTCGACGGCGTCGGCAAGCGCCTCGGCGAGGTCGCGCGAAGTCGCACCGGCCCCGCGGAGCCGCACGGCCACGTCTTCGAACGTCCCGCCTGAGGCGCCGGGCGCGTCGAGTGCGGCGAGGACGGGGTTGTGGCTGATGGCGTGATCATCGACGGGAAGGAACTCGAGCTCGGCGTACGACTCTGGCAGGCCTCGCTCCGCCAAGTAGCAGGAGAGGTTGTCTTCGGCTTCGCGAGTCGGCTGGTCGCTGCCGTGCCACATGGAGTCACACTCGTTACAGAGCCAGATCGGCGTGCGATCGCGTTTGATAACCGCGGGCAGGACCCAGCCTTGACCACAGTACGGACAGACGAACTTGCGCATGATGGTGCTCTCCGCGTGAACGGGACGCTGCCACGAACTCAGCCGGCGGCGGAGTCGCGGTGGGGCAGGACGCCGCCGCGCGGGCCGCGGCGGGTCGGGTCGGTCCAGCCGTCGTAGCCGTTGCGCGTCCACGGCGTGGCGTTCCAGCCGAGCCAGAACCAGCCGGGCGGGACGTCGCCGTGGCGGAGCGCGCGCCGGGTGAGCCCGACCAGGCGGCACAGGCGGTAGCTCAGGGCGACCCGGCCGGTGTGCGAGGCGGCCAGCGTCTCCTCGGGCGCGAAGCCCGTGTTCAGGCCGAAGCCGAAGAACTCGCGGCCCATGCCGACGATGGTGGTGGCCAGGTTGAAGACGGCGTGGAACACGCCGGCCAGCGGCAGCGCCAGCAGCTTGTGCCAGTGACCGCGGATGTCGTGGTCCTGCACCATGGCGAGGAAGGTGGCGGCGCCGCGCATGACGAAGTTGCTCAGATATCCCAGCGCGACCAGCGACAGCCACGCGGCCGGGCGGTCGACGAACGGCCAGGCGAACAGCGCGACCAGGATGATCGCGTGGATGCCGACCAGCAGCACCGCGTCGAGCACGACCCACACGCCGACGTCCCACGCGAAGTACGGCATCCAGCCGAACTTCTGCAGAAGCCACGGCCGCGACGCGTTCCAGCGGACGCGCTGGCGGAACAGCGCCCGGATCGTGGTCGGGGTCGTGGTGTAGACCCGGGCCAGCGGGTCGTAGGCGATCGGCCGCACGAAGAACGACCGGATCAGGCGGCCGAGCGCGTGCAGCGGCGAGCGGGGTAGCTCGAGGTCGAGCCGGCCGCCGCGCCAGCGCGCGCCCATCGCCAGCCAGGCCAGCCAGGTGTCGTCACCTTCGCCGGCGGTGGCCGCCACGTTGGGCGCTCCGGCGAACCCGGCGAAGCTCGGCGGCGCCTGCCCGATCCACCAGCGCAGCCAGTCACGCCGGTGCAGGGCCAGCATGAACGTGGCGTGGCGGGCCTGCTGATCGTGGAGCTCGGTCCACGTGCAGTAGAGCGCGCCCGACACCGCGGTCACCGGCAGGAGCCCGCTGTTGTGGCGGGCGACGCTGATCGACGTCATGTACTCGCGCGCGACTTGGAGCGCGAGCTGGCCGCGCACCGTGAAGAACGTGCGCCAGCCTTGCCAGTAGTGGGCGCGGCGGACCAGCACGTTCGACGCGACGATGATCGGGCGCTGCCGGGTCCAGCGACCAGGCGCGAGCAGCTTGGCGGCCATGCGCTCGAGGGCGCCGGCGCCCAGCGCGCTGTCGGCGTCCATGTTGAAGAAGACCGTCGGCACGCTGGCGATCTCGCCGGCGGCGGCCGCGGCCTGGGCGCGGTGCAGCCCGGCCGCGACCGCGACGCCCTTGCCGGCACGGCGCGCGGTCCGCGCTACCAGGATCGTCGTCGTGCCCCGCGGCTGGCGCGCCCAGCGCTCGAGCTCGCGGACCAGCCGGTCGTGGTCGTCGCTGCCGTCGATCGACAGGCACAGCACGACCGGGCCGGGATAGTGATTGTCGACCACCGAGGCCGCGGCCGCGTGGAGATCGGCGAGGTCGTCGCGACCGCGCAGGAGCGACGGGATGACCACCAGGATCGCCGGCGCTTGCGCGGGCGCGAAGCCACCGAACGGCGGGGTCAGGCGCGCGGTGCGCGCCAGCGCGGCCAGCCACACGCCGAGGTACGACGACTGATAGAGGATCATCCCGATCAGGAACGGCTTCCACAGGGTGCCGAGGATCTCGATGCCGTCGGCACGGCCGATGCTCCACAGGAGCGCGTCCATGGCGGACCGCTACCGCCGCACCCGCAGCACGCGCTCGCGGATGGCGTCGGTGTCGGCCAGCGCGAGGATCGCGAACTGGCCGCGGGCCATTTCGCCCCACGGATCCTGGGTGACCACCTCGCCCGGAAGGATCTCGGTGATCCGGCCGACCTCGTGGCAGCGGAACACCGCCCACGTGCAGTCCATGATGCGGGCCCCGGGCTGGACGCCGGCGAGCTGGTCGTACGGGACGAAGGCGATGTCGGTTGCGTTGGTCATCGCCCGGTACAGCGGGCGACCCTCGAGCTCGGCCAGCAGCGCGCGCTGGGTCGCCACGCTGGCGACCGCGGCCGCGCGCAGGGCCCGGTGGCCACGCTGCTCGGCGAGCAACTTCTGGATCTCGAGTTCGACCCGGGCGGCGTGCTCCTCGCCGGCGGCGACCTCGGGCATCTGGCCGACCGCGGGAGCGCCGCCCTGGCCCGTGCCGGCCCGGAGCGCGCGCAGCGCGGCCCGGTTGTGGGTGCGGAGCACCGTCGCCTCGGCCAGCTGCCGCTCGAGCTCGATCCGCTCCAGCTCGAGCTGGTCGCGGATCTGCTCCTCCCGGTCGAACGCCGCCCGATCGATGACGCCGGCGTCGAGGTCGGCGCGGGCGCGCGCGACCAGCGTGACCTGGCGGGTGTGCAGCTTGCCGAGCTGCACGATCTGGCGGCGGAGCAGGCCGGTGGCCGAGTCGAGGCCGCCGGCCTCGACCCGGCTGTGCTCGGCCTGCCAGGCCAGGGTCGCCTGCGAGCTGCCGCGCAGCTCGGACAGCCGGGCGACCGCGGTGTCGATCGCCTCGAGCTCGCCGTCGAGGCGGGTGACCTCGGCGTCGAGGCGGGCCTGCTCGGCCAGGGAACGCTGGTGCTGGAGCCGCAGCTGGGCGACCACCTCGCTCTGCGGCGACAGGTGGAGGGGCGCGATCCAGGCGTCGGTGAGCACCAGGTAGACCTGGGCGCCCGCCCACACCAGGCCGACCAGGGTCGCGATCAGGAGGGTGAGCGCGAACAGCCGGCCGCTCCACGACCGGCCCGGGGCCGCGTGGGTGGCGCCCGACAGCTCGGTGGTAGTGGTGACCACCGGCGTGTTCCACTGATCGTCGTCGGCCACCGACCGCGGCTCGACCAGGGCGATCCGGGCGGTGAAGTCGGCATCGACCGCGGTGGGCTCGTCGCTGAAGTCGGCGATGCGAAGGCGATGGCTACTCATGCTGCTGGTCATGGCGTGACTCCGGCAAGGGCGCGGCGGGCGGTGGCGAGGGCAACTACCGATGCGCGATGCGCGCCCAGCTCGATCCGCGCCACCGTCACGCGCGCGCGCAGCTGACGGGCGGCGTCGCCGTCGAGGCCGCCGAGGCGGGCGTGTTCGGTGGCGAGCTCGGCGAGCTCGGTGTCGAGGTCCTGTTGTTCGTGATCGAGCTCGGTGACGCTGTCGCGCATCGCGGTGCGCAGCCGATCGAGCTGGATCGCGACCCCACGCGGGTCACGATCGAGCTCGTCGGCCCGGGCCGCCACCACCTGGCGCTCGGCCCGGCGTTGCCAGGGCTGCCCGAAGGAGTAGCCGACCGCGGCCACGGCGTACCAGTCGGTACGCTCGCCGCCGGCGACCCCGGCGCGCACGTCGAAGCGCCACGCCGCTAGCGTGCGGACGTCACCGCGCCGGCGCTCGGCGTCGAGCGCGGCGCGACGGTAGTCGGTGGCCAGGCGATCGAGCCGGGCCGGCGCGATCACGTCGCCGTCGAGCGCCTCGAGCAGGGCCCGGGTCTGGCGCAGCTCGGCGACCCGGGCGCGGAGGCCGGTGCGGCGGGTGCGCAGGTCGTCGACCTCGAGCGCGGTGGCGCGCTGGCGCTCGAACCGCGCCGCGACCTCGGTGATCAGGGCGTCGATCTCGGGCAGGTGCTGGTCGAGGTACGCCAGCTCGGCGCGGGTGGCGGCGAGCTGCCCGTAGCGAGCGCCGACCGTGAGCACGTCGTCGAGCCGGTCGCCGATGGCGATCCGAGCGCACTCGGCGGCCGCAACCCGCTGCACCGCGCGGCCGCGCAGCATGTCGACCGGCGACAGCGCCAGGGCGACCCGGGCCTGCAGGCCGTCGCTCGCGCGCGCGGCCGGATCGGTGGCGTCGATCACGATCGGCGCGCGCGCGCCCTCGAGCTCGAGCCGGGGCGCGTAGAGCAGCGCCGCCTCCGAACGCGCTTCGGCGCGCAGGCGGTCACAGGTCGCGGCGCCCACGTCTGCACTGGCAGAGGCGGTGGCGGCAGCGAGCAGGAGCGGGACGACGACGGACGATGAGAGACTGAAGGGGTGTGACTGCGGCGACAAGGCGAGACTCCGTGACCACGAAACGGCAGCGCGATGCGATCGCGCTCGCCGTTCGGGTTGTTCCCGTAACACCCGAGCCTCGAGAATGAGCCTGGCAAAGTATGTCTAACTCCGTCGAATCACGTTCTTTCCGGTCAGACGCAACCAGCGCGGACGGTGCACGATAGGCGGGCGCTTCGCGAGCATGACTGACCGGCACCGGCGCCTCGATCGCGTGATCCGGACAGCCGATCTCGAACACGACAACGAAGGTGCGCTGGAGATCGACAATCGCCGGGACGACCTGCCGGCCGCGCCGCCGGCGCGCGCCTCGAGTCGGGCCGGGCGTCCGGGGGGGCGACCCGGCGCGGCGACCGGCCCGCAGCGCCTGACATGGACTGTGAGGACGGTCGTCAGACCCGCGGCGGGGGGGAGGCGTCGGCGAGAGGATGTTCGACCGCGTCATCGAGAAGCCCCGCCCGCGCCCCTGGACCACCGTCGTCATCATCGGATCTGCGATCGCCCACGGGCTGGCGCTGGCTGTGTTGATCGTGGCGGGGATGTGGAAGATCGACAAGTTGCAGTACACGAACACCACCGACATCACGTTCTCGCCGCGACCGCCCCCGGGCGACGCCGGGCGCGCACCGGGCAAGAAGCTCGACGTCCTGCGGCCCAAGGTGGTGACGCTGGAGAAGAAGGTCGTGAAGGACACCCAGCCAGCGCTCCTGGCCGCGGTGGTTCCGCCGGTCGCGGCCACCCCGCCCGACGCGGCGCCGGGCGACGGCGACGGTCCCGGCGATGGCCCGGGCGACGGCGACGGGCCTGACGGCGACGGGACCACCGGGACCGGCGACTGTCCGGTCGCGCCCTGCGCGCCCGACCGGACCGGCGACGAGCCGGCCGAGCCGGACGTGGTCCCGGACGTGGTCAAGCCGGTCAACCTGCCACCGCAGGTGGCGCGCGGTTTGCGCATCAGTGGCAACGAGAAGATCTATCCGCCCGAGTCGGTGAAGGTCGACATGCTCCACCAGGGCAAGGACACGCTCCAGGGCACGTTCCAGATCTGCGTCGGCACCCGCGGGCTGATCGAGAGCGTGCGGATCATGAAGTCGACCGGGTACCGCTCCTACGACGACGAGCTGACCGGCGAGATGCGCCAGTGGCGGTACCGCCCGTACCTGGTCGGCGGGTTGGCCTCGCCGATGTGCGCGGTCGAGGTGGTCGTGTTCCGCATGCGCAAGTAGGACAGTGGCGGCGATCGGTCGGCCGCCTGATGGCCGACGGCGCGGATCGTGACGGTGGTATACCGCCGGCGTGCGAGGTCCCATGCCGAACGTCCATCCGCGCTCCGCCCTGCTGATTGCACTCATCCCGTCGCTGGTCGCCTGTGGCACTGCCCGCGTCGCCGAGCCACCGGCCCGGCCGATCGCGTCGGTGGTGGCGGTCACACCGCCGCCCACCACGGCCGAGGCGACGGCCGCGGCGCCACCGGCGCCGGTGAAGATCCGGTCGGTCGAGGGCATCGACGAGTACGTGCTCGGCAACGGCATGTCCGTGCTGCTGTTCCCCGATGCCACCCAGTCGACGGTGACGGTGAACATCACCTACTTCGTCGGCTCGAAGCACGAGGGCTTCGGCGAGACCGGCATGGCGCACCTGCTCGAGCACATGCTGTTCAAGGGCACGCCGCGTCATCGCAACGTGCTGAAGCTGCTCGACGAACGCGGCGGGTTCGCCAACGGCACGACCTGGACCGATCGCACCAACTACTACGAGACCTTGCCGGCCACCGCCGCCAACCTGACGTGGGCGCTCGGCCTCGAGGCCGATCGCATGCTCCACGCCTCGATCTCGGACGACGACCTGAAGACCGAGTTCAGCGTGGTCCGCAACGAGCTCGAGATCGGCGAGAACGATCCGGCCGCGATCCTCGAGGAGCGCGTGGTCTCGACCGCGTACCTCTGGCACAACTACGGCAAGTCGACGATCGGCTCGCGCAGCGACGTCGAGAACGTCCCGACCACCCGGCTGCGCATCTTCTACCAGCAGTACTACCAGCCCGACAACGCGATGCTGGTGGTCGCCGGCAAGTTCGACCCGGCGATGGCGCTCGACGAGATCAACCGTAGCTTCGGCGTGCTGCCCCGACCGACCCGCACGCTGCCACCGAGCTACACGGTCGAGCCGGTCCAGGATGGCGAGCGCTCGGTCACCCTGCGCCGCACCGGCGACGTGCACCTGGTGCTCGCGCTCTACCACGCGGTCGCCGCCGCCGATCCCGACCACGTCGCGTTCGACGCGCTCGAGGACCTCCTGACCGGCGAGCCGAGTGGTCGGCTCTACCGCAAGCTGGTCGAGCCCGGCCTCGCCTCCAACGTCGATGGCAGCCACTACCTCTGGCGCGACCCGACCTTCCTGGCGATCCGGCTCCGCGCCAAGGACGGCGCCGCCGTCGCCAAGGCCCGGTCTGCGGCGCTCGGCGTGATCGAGGGCTTCGCCAAGCAGCCGGTCACCACCGCCGAGGTCGAGCGCTGGAAGGCCCGGAGGCTCAAGGAGCTCGCGATGCTGGCCAGCGACAGCCGGCGCGTCGCGGTCGACCTGTCGGAGTGGGCGGCCGCCGGCGACTGGCGGCTGCTGTTCGTCTACCGCGATCGGGTCAAGGCGCTCACCGCCGCCGACGTGCAGCGGGTCGCGCTCGCCTACCTCAAGCCATCGAACCGCACCCTCGGTGAGTTCATCCCGACCCCGGCGCCGGATCGGGCCCCGTCGCCACGCGCGGTCGACGTCGGGGCGGCGGTCGCGACCATCGCCGCCGGCATGACCGACGACGGCGAGGCGTTCGTCGCCAGCCTCGACAACCTGACCGCGCGCACCACGATGCGCCAGCTGGCCGGCGGACTGCGCGCCGCGTTCCTGGCCAAGAAGACCCGCGGCAACAAGGTCGTGCTCACGCTGACCTTCCGGCACGGCGATGCGACGTCGCTGGTCGGCAAGCGCGAGATCGCGGCGCTGACCGCGGCCCTGGTCGAGCGCGGGACCCGGGGCAAGAGCTTCGAGCAGCTCGAGGACGCCAAGAACGCGCTGACCGCGAACGTCGATATCGGCGGTGGCGCCGGCGCCATCAGCGTGCGCATCAAGACCGTTCGCACCTCGCTGCCAGCCGTCATCGACCTGCTCGCCGAGGTCCTGCAGCAGCCGGCGCTCAAGCCGGCCGAGCTCGAGGTGGTTCGGCGTCAGGCGCTCGCGGACCTGGAGGAGCAGCGCCAGGACCCCAACGCGGTGGCGTACAACCGCTTCCTGCGGCTGCTGGCGCCGTGGCCGAAGTCGGACGTGCGCGCCACGCCGACCCTCGATGAGGAGGTCCGGTCGCTCAAGGCGGTCACCATCGGCCAGATCCGCGCCTACCATCAGACCTTCTGGGGCGCCGGCGATGGCGAGATCGTGGCGGTCGGCGACTTCGACTCCGACGCGCTCGCCACCCAGCTCGAGCGCCACTTCGGCGGCTGGAAGCGCAAGGCCAGCTACGCTCGCCTGGTCGACCGGACCTTCGGAGCGGCCCCGGTGACCGAGCAGCTCGACACCAAGGACAAGGAGATGGCGATCATCGTCGGGGGCCACGACGTCGCGCTGCGCGACGACCATGTCGACATGCCCGCGCTGATCCTCGCGTCGCATGTTTTTGGCGATTCGAGCGCCTCGCGCTTGTGGATGCGGCTGCGCGAGAAAGAAGGCCTCTCCTACAGCACCTGGGGCTACATCAGCCCCGGTCAGCTCGACCCGGTCGGCCAGGTCGGCTTCGCCGCGATGCTCGCGCCGCAGAACCTCGGCAAGGGCAAGGCCGCGCTCCTCGAGGAGCTGGCGCGGCTCATCAAGGACGGCGTCACCGACGCCGAGGTCAACGCCGCCCGGGTCGCGTGGCGCGAGCAGCAGGACAACCTGCTCGCGAACGACGAGCGGCTGGTCAGCGTGCTGGCCCGCGACCGCTTCCTCGGCCGCGACTTCGCCTGGCACCAGGACCTGCGAGCGCGGGTGGCCAAGGTCACCGCCGCCGACGTCAACCGCGTGCTGAAGACCTGGCTCACGCCCGACCGCCTGATCATCGTGTCGGCCGGCGACCTGTCGAAGACCAAGTAGCCGGCCCGCGGCGGGATAGGAGGACAGCCACACCCCGCGGCTGCCGGCCTGCACGCCCGCGGCTGTCTGCCCGCCGCGCGGCGGACGCGGCGATCGCGCCGTCGGGCGCTACAGGCGCGGTCCGGCGGCGCGGACCTCGTCGTTGGCGGCGACCTCGTACTTCTTGAAGTTCTCGCGGAACAGGGTCGCGACCTTGCGGGCCTGCGTGTCGTAGGCGGCCTGGTCGGCCCAGGTGTTGCGCGGCACCAGCACCTCGGCGGGCACGCCGGGGCACTCGGTGGGCACCAGCACGCCGAAGACCGAGTCCTCGACGGTGGCGACGTGGTCAAGCGCGCCGCTGTGGATCGCGTCGATGATCGCACGGGTGTACTTGAGCTTCATGCGGGCGCCGACGCCGTGGCCGCCGCCGGTCCAGCCGGTGTTGACCAGCCAGGTCTGGGCGCCGTGCTTGCGCAGCTTGTCGGCGAGCAGCTCGGCGTACTTGGTCGGATGCCACACCAGGAACGGGCCGCCGAAGCAGGCCGAGAAGGTCGCCTCGGGATCCTTCACGCCGACCTCGGTACCCGCGACCTTGGCGGTGTAGCCGCTGATGAAGTGATACATCGCCTGGGCCGGGGTCAGCTTGGCGACCGGCGGCAGCACGCCAAAGGCGTCGCAGGTCAGGAAGATGACGTTCTTCGGGTGACCGGCCATCGCCGGCAGCTTGGCGTTGGGGATCACGTCGAGCGGGTAGCTGCCGCGCGTGTTCTGCGTGATCGAGACGTCAGTGTAGTCGACCGTCCGCGCGGTCGGCTCGTAGACGACGTTCTCGAGCACGGCGCCATACCCGAGCGCGTTCCAGATGTCGGGCTCCTGCTCCTTCGACAGGTCGATGACCTTCGCGTAGCAGCCGCCTTCGATGTTGAAGACGCCCTCGTCGCTCCAGCAGTGCTCGTCGTCGCCGACCAGCAGCCGCTTGGGGTCGGCCGACAGCGTGGTCTTGCCGGTGCCCGACAGGCCGAACAGGATCGACGTGTCGCTCCCATCGCGGGCCTGGGTCGCGGAGCAGTGCATCGACAGCACCCCGCGCTTCGGCATGAGGTAGTTCATGATCGTGAAGACGCCCTTCTTCATCTCGCCCGCGTACTCGGTGCCGAGGATCACGAACTCGCGCTGGCCGAACGACAGGTCGATCGACGTGGCCGAGGTCATGCCGGCGGTGTGCTTGTTGGCGGGGAAGCCACCGGCGTTGAAGATGACGTAGTCGGGGAGGTCGAACTCCTCGAGCTCCTCGGCGGTCGGCCGGATCAGCATGTTGTGCATGAACAGCGCGTGGTACGCGCGGGCACAGATCACGCGGATCTTCAGCCGGTACCGAGGATCCCAGCCGCCGTAGCCGTCGACCACGTAGAGCTGGTCGCGGGTGTTGAGGTAGTCGATCGCGCGCTCACGGTTGATCGTGAACGAGTGCGGGTCGAGCTTGATGTTGACGTTGCCCCACCAGATGTCGTCGCGCACCTCGGGCTCGTCGACGACGCGCTTGTCGGTCGGGCTGCGCCCGGTCTTCTTGCCCGAGTAGGCGATGAGCGCGCCGGTCGAAGAGATCGCCGAGCCCTTCTCGAGGCGCAGCGCGCTCTCGTAGAGGAACGCCGGGGTGGCGTTGCGATGGACTTCGGCGACGGTGATGCCGTGGGGCTCGAGCGAGAACGAGTCGGCCATAAGGAGTGCCTCTGGGGGGCGGGGTTCGGTTTGGTATACACCAGCGACGTGTCGGCCGGCACCGTTCGCGCAGGGACAGCCGGTCGCAGCTCGGCGTGCAACTATGCGAAAACGCCACCGGGATCCCGGTGGCCACAGACTCAGGCGCTGGAGCCGTTGTCGGGACTGAGGCTGTCCTCGACGAACTCGAGGACTTCCCGCAGCATGGCACCGAAGTCGTCGTAGAAGACCTGATCGACGTGGTTGTCGCGGGCGTCGAACAGGACCACCGGCAGCTCGCCGCTCTCCTGCGGGCGGGCTGCGTCGAGACAGAACCACTCGGCGGCCTGGGCGCCCAGGCCGACCACCAGCAGGTTGGGGCCGATCCGGTTCTCGGCGCGCGCGGCCAGGGTCTGCTCCACCACGTTGCACGGCTCGGTGGTCTTGCTCGCGTCCTTGGGGATGCCGATGAAGTCGTGAACGACGGCAATGTCACTCGGGAGCGCGAGTGTGCCGAAGCGGAGCACGAACTCGCGATACGACGGCGGGAACGGGTAGCCGAGCTTCTCCTCGGCCGCGGCGACCACCTCCTCGGAGACGGGCCCGGCGATCACGCAACGCTGGTCGACCTCGTGGAGGCGGCGACGCACGCGCTCGATCAGGTCGTTGGTCTGGGACTGCACGCCGCGATTATGCACGGGGACCCGGTCCCTGGCACGCGCGTGATCTCACCGATCGGTCGGGGCGCCGTCGGCGAGCGTAGGTTCGAGCGTGCGCTGCCGCGCGCTCCAGATCGCTTGACAGAAGCGGTGAACCCCGTGCACGGCCACGACGCTGCGCAGGCTCGGGAACAGCTCGAACGCGTGCTGCGCGCCGGGCAGCTCGATCCACCCGACCGGCGCGGCGCTCACCGCGGCCAGCGCGTCGCGGAACCGCCGGGCCTGCGCGATCGGCGCCAGGCTGTCGCGATCGCCGTGGACCAGCAGGAACGGCGGCGCGTCGGCCCGGACCTGGCACACCGGTGACGCCCGCTGGTAGGCCGCGCGGTTGGTGGAGATCCGCTGCTTCATCACGATGCGGGCGAGCAGGAGATCATGGAACGCGCGGTGCTGGAACGCGCGGTCGTCGTCGACGAAGTCGTAGACGCCGTAGTACGAGACGCACCCCTGCACGCGCAGGTCGACGTCGGTGAAGCCGGGCTGGTACTCGGGGCAGCCGGCGGTGAGCGCGGCCAGGCTGGCCAGGTGGCCGCCGGCCGAGCCGCCCCCGATCACGACGAAGTCGGGGTCGCCGCCGTAGGTCGCGATGTTGACCTTGACCCAGGCCAGCGCTCGCTTCACGTCGATCAGGTGATCGGGAAAGGTCGCGCGCGGCGACAGCCGGTAGTTCACCGATACGCACACCCAGCCGCCGGCAGCGAGGTCGTGGACGGTGAGCCGGCCCTGCTGGCCCTTGTTGCCGATCACCCACCCGCCGCCGTGGATGTAGACGAACACCGGCCGCGCGGTGGTCAGGTGGTCGGGCTCGGGCGATCGGTACACGTCGAGCTGCAGGCGCAGCTTGCCCTCGCGGTGGTACTCGACGTGGCGCACGCGCTTGACCGTGTGGGGCTGGAACGGGAACACCGTCGCCAGCCGCCGCCAGCTGATCGACGGATCGTAGGTGGCCTTGAGCGCGGGATCGATGCGGTCGTGGTAGTCGCGGCCGAGCGCGCCCTGCAGGCCGCGCTCGACGGCCTGGGTGGTGCGGGCGGCCAGGATCAGATGATGGCGAAGCCCGACCAGCGACACCGCGAGCCCGCCGAGCCCGACCCAGCCCGGCCAGGCCTCGAGCCCGCCGGTGGCGGCGAACCACACGCCGAGCCCGAGCTGGAGCGCGATGTGATGAAGGGGCAGCTCCCCGACCACCCACCCGATGAACCAGCCTCCCAGGGCGATGACCCCGGGCCGCATCGGCGGACGGAGCGAGACCAGGGTCGCGGCCGCGCAGGCGAGGCCGAAGACGCAGAGGGTCCAGGGCACGGTGCCGATCATGCGGCGGAGCCGGGCTCAGGACAACCGGCGAATGGCCCTCTCGCGGTTATGATGCGCGCCATGGCCAAGAACCCCTGCCCCGTCACGCGTGATCAGTTCGCCGACAAAGCCACGCCGCTCAAGGTCGTCATCAATGGCCAGGAGCTGCAGGCCGAGGTGAAGGAGTTCTCGACCGGATCGTTCGGCTGGTACCTCAACGGCAAGATCCTCGTCCCGATCGATGGCAAGACCGTCTCGGTGCAGATCGGCATGAACCTCACGATCGTCGGCAGCAAGGACGCGCCGCCCAAGGCCGCGGGCAAGGACGCAGCGGCGGCACCCGCCGACGCCGCCTCCGACGACTAAAGGCTCAGCGGGTCGGGCGCGGCAGCTGGGCCGGAAAGCCGGCCGCGTCGGTCGCCGCCAGCTCCATGTCGGCGTCGCCGATCTGGAAGGCGCGCTGGACCAGGGCGAGGAACGGGATGAAGCGCCACCGGACCAGGTTGGTCGGCTGCTCGGCGCACATCGTGTAGACGACCATCCAGTAGCGATCGACCGGGTCGGGCAGGCTCGCCGCCATCTGCGCGAGCTCGGCTTCGACGCCGATGCCGGCGCGGGTCTTCTTGAAGGACTGGTAGAGCAGGCCCTCGATCTCGTGGTCGCGCAGGGCCATGTCGGGGATGGCCACCAGGAAGTCGCGCAGCTCGAAGCGGTGGTCGTCGGCGATCTTGCCGAGGGTCAGCGCGCGCAGCGTGAACACCTCGACCACCACCGGGACCAGGCCGCGCAGGCGCAGCAGCCGATCGTCGAGGTAGCGCAGGCCGCGACGCTCGCGCGCGGCGGCGAACATCTCCTGGGCCTCGTAGGGTGCGATGCGCAGGGCCAGCCGCAAGTTCTCGAGGTACGCGAGCTCGCTGGCGGCCACGTCGGCGTCGGCAACGACGATCTCGCACGCCATGGTCATCGCGGTGATGCGGTGCAGCCGGGCCGGCAGGCCCTTGGCCAGCGCCGGGACCCGCGCGATCGAGCCGCCGGCGAAATTGATCGCGTCGTTCGCGAGCTCCAGCAGGAGCTTCTGGTTGGCGGCGGAGAGCCCGGAGAACATCTCGTGCTCGTCGAGATGGCGGTTCATGACCAGCTGCTCGCGCTCGTCGAGCTTCCCGTCGGCCGACATGGCGCCGATCATGGCCTCGACGAGGAAACGGCGGGGATCATTGGGCCGCAGGGCCCCCGCGATGACGTCGCGGGCACGCTTGTCCATCAGGGGGACACTAACATCACTTGGGCGCGAGAGCGTCGATGACACCGACCGTGAGAGCCGCGACCGCGGCCGATGTGACGGCCCACCTCACCGCCCGCCATGACAGTTCCACCGTTTGCCAGGTCCCGGCCCGCGGGCGACCCAGCAAGGTCCCGAGGATCGCGGCCGCCGCGACCGCGATCAGCGCGAGCGGGGCGAGCGACCGCGCCGGTCGGGCACGCTCGAGCCGCCGGCGCTCGACGTTCACCCCGCGGTGGTCGGGGGCCCGGCCGCGCGCGGCCTCGCTCCGCGCCCAGCGCTCCAGGTCGCGCTCGATCGTTCGTTCGCGCTCGGTCGTCATGATCGCCGCGTAGGTCGGGCTGGGCCGGACCCGGAGCTCGATCGCGGCGAGGCCGGCGTGCGCGCCCCCGGCCGCGCCGAGGGCGACCGCCAGCCCGACGACCTGTGCGGTGCCGGCGAGCGGCAACCAGCCGCGGACCACCCGGGCCAGGCGGCGGGCGCCGAGGAAGGCGAGCACGGCGAGCGCGAGCGTGATCGCGAGGCACGGCCCGAGCCGGTCGTCGCCGAGGGCGCGGTGCAGGAGGGTGCCGTCGCCGAAGCCATCGAGAGTGCCGGTGACCAGGTAGAGCCCGCCGTGCAGCGCGAGCCCGAGCGCGGCGCCGGCGAGCCCGACCGCGAGCGGGCCCTGGCAGCGGCGGGCCGCGAGCGCGAGCGCGCCGGCGAGGAGCAGCTCGACCGCGATCCCGCCCAGCTGCACGGTCAGCGCGCCGGTCCCGGTCCAGGGTCCGTCGCGCTGGTAGCCGATCCAGCCGCCGGCGAACCAGTACAGGCGCCAGGTGTCGACCTCGGCGCCGAACCCGGTCGCGAGCGCGCCATGTCCGAGCAGCTCGTGCGCGATCAGGCCGACGCGGCTCGTGACCAGCGCCACACCGAACGCGTACAGCGCGAGCCGCGCGATCGCCACCCACGGGGACGCCGCCATCCCGGCGAGGATCGCATATCATCCGCGCGTGCTGCGCTCCTTGACCATCCTCGTCGCGGCCGCGCTGCTGCTCGCCGTGGCGCCGAGCCGGGCCCACGCCGGCAAGGCGCGCGCGGTCCGCATCGAGAGCGACCCGAGCGGCGCGCAGGTCTACCTCGGCGACAAGGAGCAGGGCGGCCGTGGCCAGACGCCGCTCGACCTCGAGCTGGAGCCCGGCGAGTACGTCGTGATCATCGAGCTCGACGGTCACATCCCCGCGTTCCAGACCCTGATCGTCGACGATCTGCGCGGCAAGAAGCCGACCGGCCCGGTCCGGCTCGACGTGGTCCTGGTCTCTGGCGTGTCGGTGCTCGAGATCCGCGGCGCGGCGCCGCCCGACGCGCGGGTGCTGGTCGACGGCAAGGACCGCGGGACCCTGCCGGTGAAGGTCGAGCTCGAGCCCGGTGCCCACCAGGTGCGGATCCTGATGGCCGGCCGCGAGCCCTACGAGCAGTGGATCGAGCTCGAAGGCGGACAGGCGCACCAGGTGACGGTCGCGCTCGCCGACCTGCCGGCGCCCGAGCGGCCGGTGGTGAAGGGCGCGCGCGGGCCGCGGCCGCCGCTGGCGATCGTCCGCCTCGGTCCCCGGGTGATCTGGCGCAGCTTCTCGTACCAGGGCGCGCCCGACGACGACAACACGCCGCCGTACCGCAGCAGCGGCCAGGTCATGTTCCGCGCCGAGGCCGAGCTCGCGCCGTGGCGCACCACCGCGAAGGCGTCGCGCCTGTGGCCGCTGGCGCTGGTGATCGGCGCCGGCATCACGCCGACCGCGACCGCGGCCCGGCCCGAGGAAGCGGCGAACTACAACCAGCGCGAGCTCGAGGCGGGCCTGCGCTACCGGCTCGGGCTGATGCCGCGGCTGGCGCTCGCGTTCGACGTCGGCTGGGCGGCGCTGCTCTACAACTTCCGCGGCGAGCTCGCCTACGCGCTGCCCGACGTCGACTACAACCTGGTCCGGCTCGGCGTGCGCGCCGAGGGCCGGGCCGGGCCCGCGACCGGCTGGTTCGGCATCGAGAACCGCCTGGTCGCGGGGGGCGGCGATCTCGGCGGTCGCTTCAAGGCGGCGAGCGCCGACGGCTTTGCCGT
The DNA here is from genome assembly GCA_046597055.1 of Kofleriaceae bacterium. Lineage (GTDB taxonomy): Bacteria > Myxococcota_A > Polyangia > Haliangiales > Haliangiaceae > UBA2376. The sequence goes on from JBKJLC010000196.1 coordinate 16,362, forward strand.
GCGGCTCGGCGGGTCGGCCCGGCTGTGGCGCGACCGCGTCGAGGTCGGCGCCGAGTACAGCCTGGTCCGGTTCGGCTGGAGCTTCGAGCCCGAGGACAACAGCCCGATGTACGTGGCCGATGGCGCCACCGACACGTTCCACAATCTCGGGCTCTGGGTCGGCGGCGCGTACTGAGCCGGGGCGGGCGCGGCCCCCCGAGTGTTCTGGACAAGAACATGTTCTAGTTGCGACTGAAACATGTTTCACTCGCGGCGTGAACGAAGCTGACTACATCGTCGTCGGCGCGGGCAGCGCCGGGTGCATCGTCGCCAGTCGCCTGGCCAAGGGGGAGGCCAAGGTCCTCCTGCTGGAGGCGGGCGGGGCCGACCAGTCGCGGTTCCTGCGCATCCCCGGGATGATCTCGATCGTCCACACGGTTCCCCAGATCAAGAAGAAGTTCGACTGGGGCTACTACACGGTGCCGCAGAAGCACGCGCTCGGCCGCCGGATCCCGACCGTGCGCGGCAAGGTGCTGGGCGGCTCCAGCTCGATCAACGGGCTCCTGTTCGTGCGCGGCCACCGCAGCAACTACGACAGCTGGGCCGCCGAGGGCTGCGCCGGCTGGAGCTTCGCGGACGTGCTGCCGGCCTTCAAGCGGCTCGAGGACTGGGAGGGTGGCGCCAGCGACCTGCGCGGGGCCGGCGGGCCGATCGCGGTCACTCGCCAGCAGGGGCTGACCCCGGCGTCGCACGCGTTCCTCGAGGCGCTGAGCGAGTCGATCGGCGTGCCGATCAACCAGGACTACAACGGCGCGTCGCAGGAGGGCGCGACCATCTTCCAGCAGAGCGCGCGCGGCGGCGTGCGGTTCAGCTCGTCGAAGGGCTACCTCGGCGCGGGCCAGGGCAACCTCACGGTCGAGACCGGCGTGACGGTCGCGCGGGTCGTGATGGAGGGCACCCGCGCGGTGGGCGTCGAGATCATCGACGGCAAGGGCGCGCGCCGCGTCGTGCGCGCGACCCAGGAGATCGTGCTCGCGGCCGGCGTGTTCGGCTCGCCCCAGATCCTGATGCTGTCGGGGGTCGGCCCGGCGGCGCACCTGCGGACGCTCGGCATCCCGGTGGTCGCCGATCTCCCGGTCGGCCAGAACCTCCACGATCACCTGTTCATGCCGATGACGTTCCTGGCGCCGACCGCGGTGCACCGGGGTACGCCGCTGCACTTCCTGGGCGGCATGATCGCCGAGGCGACCCGGGGCGGGACCTGGTTCGGTCGCACCGTGTTCGAGGGCGCCGGCTTCGTGCGGTCGAAGCACGCCAACGGCTGCCCCGACCTGCAGATCCACACGCTGCCGTGGTCGTACCCGACGCCCAACCAGGACCAGCCGATCCGGCCGGTGGTCGACACCCGTCCGGCGATCACGGTCATGCCGACGCTCATCTATCCGAAGAGCCGCGGCGAGGTGCGGCTGGCCTCGACCGACCCGAACGCGCCGCCGCTGATCGATCCCAACTACCTGGCCGAGTCGGCCGACGCCCGCTTCTTGCTCGACGGGATGAAGATGGTGCGCGAGGTGATGGCCAGCAAGCGGTTGGCCGGCGTGGTCACCGGCGAGCTCCTGCCCGGGCCCGACTTCGCCGACGACGCCGCGCTCGCCCGCGAGCTCCCCAACCGCATCCACACCGTCTATCACCCGGTCGGCACCTGCCGGATGGGCGTCGACGAACGCGCGGTGGTCGACCCGCTGCTGCGGGTCCGCGGCATCCTCGGGCTGCGGGTCGCCGACGCGTCGATCATGCCGAGCATCACCGGCGGCAACACCAACGCACCCGCGCTCATGATCGGCGAGCGCTGCGCCGAGCTGATGGGCGCGGACCGCTGACCGCGCGGGCGGCTACCAGACGGTGCAGGTCGCGGCCGGCGCCATCGCCTGGCCGCGCTTGCAGCCGAACGCCTGGGCGAACTGCGGCAGGTTGCTGAGCGTGCCGTTGACGCGCCAGCGCGGCGGCGCGTGCACGTCGGCGGTCAGCCGCCGCAGCGCCTCTTCGGGCCGGTCCTTCGAGCACCAGGCCTGGCCGACCGCGACGAAGAACTGCTGATCTTCGGACAGGCCGTCGGCGATCACCGGCGCGGCGCCGGTGCGGAGCTTGCGATAGGCGAGGAACGCGTGCTTGACCCCGCCGAAGTCGGCGATGTTCTCGCCGAGCGTCAGCTCGCCGTTGACGTTCTTGCCGGGCAGGGTCTCGAACGTCGCGTACTGCTTGGCCACGCACTGACCCTTGGCCTGAAACTGGGCGAGGTCGGCGGGCTGCCACCAGTTGGCCAGGTTGCCCTTGGCGTCGAACTGCGCGCCCTGATCGTCGAAGCCGTGGGTGAGCTCGTGGCCGACCACCATGCCGATGCCGCCGAGGTTGGCCGCGACCGACCGGTTGGCCCCGAAGAACGGCGGCTGCAGGATGCCGGCGGGGAGCCCGCTGTTGTTGGCGCTCGGGTTGTAGTACGCGTTGACCAGATAGGCGGGCATGCCCCACTCGGACCGGTCGTAGGGCTGGCCGGCCTTGAGGAAGTTGCGGTGGGCGTCGAACGCCGCCGCGCGCAGGCCGTTGCCGGCGAAGTCGGCGCGCTCGACCGGGTAGTCGTAGGTCTTCCAGACGTCGGGGTAGCCGATCAGGGCCTCGATCTTGGCCAGCTTGCCGCGGGCCTGGACCTTGGTCGCCTCGCTCATCCAGTCGAGCGTGCCCATCTGGTCGTTCATGACGCTGGCGATCGCGGCGAACAGCTTGGTCGCCTCGGCCTTCGACGCGCCCGGGAAGTGGGCGGCGACGTAGGGCTGGCCCAGGTACTCGGGCATCGCGAGCGTGGTCGCGTCGACGCAGCGGCGCCAGCGATCCTTCTGCTGCTCGACGCCGCTCACGACCTGGGCGAGCTTGAAGACCTCGGCGTCGATCGCCTTGGGCAGCGCGAGGTCGGTGGCATGGATGACCCGCGCGGTGAGGTACGCCCGCCAGATCTCGGGCTTCACCGAGGACATCACGCCGGGCAGGGCCTGGAAGTAGGCCGGGGTGGTCAGCGCGAGCTTGCCGGGCGTGGCGTTGCCGAGCGCCGCGAAGTACGGACCCCAGGCGATGCCCGGGGCGGTCTTGCCGAGGCCGGCGACGTCGGTCGGGTTGTACATCTTCGGTATGTCGCGGCGCTCGACGCCGGTCTTGGTCTTGCTGGCGAGCTGGGTCTCGAGCGCCATCACGCCCTTGGCCAGCGCGGCGGCGGCCTTGCCCTTGCCGAGCAGGCCGAACAGGCGGGTCAGGTGCTCGACGTAGGCGGTGCGGGCCGGGGCGAACTGCTCGAGCACGTAGAAGTCGCGGTCGGGCAGGCCGAGGCCGCCGCTGTCGAGATAGAGGATGTTGGTCGTCGAGTCGGCCAGGTCGGGCTCGATCCCGAGCGCCCAGGCCGCGGTGATGCGGTGCCGGTGCAGCTCGCCGAGCGCGGTCTGCAGCGACTTGCGGTCCTTGACCCTGTCGACGATCGCGAGCAGCGGCTTGATGCCGGCCAGCCCGCGCGCCTCGATGCCGGCCTCGTCGACGCACGAGCCGTAGAAGTCGCCGAGCTTCTGGTTGACGGGGTTGTCGCCGGGCGCGGCCGCGAGCCCCTCGAGGATCGCCTTGAGCGCGAGCTCGTTGCGGACGGTGATCTCGGTGAACCGCGCCCAGCGCGCGCGGTCGGCCGGGATCTCGTTGGCGGCCAGCCAGCCACCGCAGGCGTACTGGTAGAAGTCGACGCACGGGTCGGCGGTGCGATCGAGCGAGGCCGACTCCAGACCCACCTCGGCGAGCGAGACCTTGGTCGCGCCGGGTGGGTCGGGATTGGCGGGGTCAGGCCCGCCGGTGGCGGGCTTCTTGCCGGGTGAGCCGCAGGCCACGGCGGTCACCGTGGCCAGGGCAACGAACGAGCGAGACAGACGAGCGATCATGGCGGCTCCCATCGGGGCGGACGCTATCACGGGCTCGCGACCGCGATTCCCGAGGAAGACCGCGACCGCGCGGCGTCGCAGGGTGTCGCGGGGCGATCGAGCGCGCGGGCGTGGCACCGGGTGCGGAAGTGGCGACCACGCGAGGTCGGTGGTATCCGAGATCGAGATGCGACGACCGGCCAAGATCGGCCTGGGGCTCGGCGTCGCCGCCGGGGTCTACCTGCTCGGCCTGCTGATCGCCGGGGGGCTCGCGTCCGGGCTCATCGCCGACCGGGTGCAGTCGCGGCTCGCCGAGGGCTTCGACGCCGAGGCCAAGGTCGGCGGCGCGAGCGTGAGCCTGGTGACCGGGTCGGTGACCCTGTCGAACGTCGAGGTCACCCGCGACGTGATCGATCATCTGGGGCTGACCGTGCCCTCGCTCGAGATCGACATCGCGCCGCTGGGTGCGGTGGTGTTCGATCGGGCCCCACGTCGGGTCCGGATCCGGGGCGGCCGGCTGGTGCTGACCGGCGCCGGCGCGCTGGCGCTGCCGCATCGGGTGCACAGCAAGCCGATCCGGGTCGGCGCGCTCGAGCTCGACGACATCGCGGTCGATCTGATGGCGACCGGCTACTGGCCGGGCCTGGCCCGCATCGTCATCACGATCGAGCGGGCCCGATCGGGGCCGACCACGCTCCGCACCGGCCTGTCGTGGCTGTTCACGCTCGAGGAGCTGGTTGCGCGCGTCGATCTGCCGGCCGGCATCGCGATCCGCCTGAGCTACGGCGGCGGCGTGCTCGCGGTCAGCGGCGCCTTCTTCGGCCAGACCCCGGTGGTGATCCCGTTCACCATGCCGAGCCTCGACGGCTCGAGCGAGGTGCAGCAGCTGGTCGGCCTCGGCAAGGAGCTCGGCAAGCGGCTCGCCGTCGAGCGGGCCCGGCGCTGGCTGTATCGCTACCTGGCCCGGTAGCCCGCGCGGGCCCTTCGACACGCAAGCGCCGCCGAACGAGGCTGGGTGGCAGCCGCTGCTACCCCCGGTAGGAGTCGTCTTGTTCGATCTTGGACAAGATCCAGTCGAACTCGCCGGCGGTGACGTGGGCGCCGCAGTGCAAGCAGGCGCCGGCCATGGACACGACCAGCGGCGCGCCGCAGTGGCCGCAGCTGGTGTCGGGGCGCGGGGGGCCGCGGCGGGCGGCCGAGCGGATCAGCGTCCAGTACTCGGAGTAGCGTCGGTCGCGCCGCGCCGAGCCGCGGACGTGGGCGCCGTCGGCGAGCTGGATGACGTGGTCGCGACCGGTCGCCCAGATGCGCACGGTGATCGCGTCGTACCAGCGATCGCGGGTCAGCTTGACCGGCGCCTGGTGGGTGATGCGCATGTGCGCCAGCACGTTGCGCAGGCCCTGCGCGCGGTATGCGCTGAGCCAGTAGGCCAGGTAGTCGTAGAGGCCGTCGGAGATCAGGCCGCGCACCGGCGTGAGGTCGTTGGCGGTCCAGCCGAGGTTGAGCGTGGTGTAGATGTGGTGCAGCCGCGTGATCAGCGAGGCGTCGCTCAGCGCCGGGTCGTCGCGGAGCAGGCCGAGCCAGCGCTGGTCGAAGCTGGGCTGGAGGTAGCTGGGCAGGTCGGTGCCGCGCTCGGGGACCTCGGTGGTGAGGGTCGGCGCCTGGTCGCGCTCGTGGCGCAGCACGACCTGCTCGACCTGCCAGTCGAAGCGACCGTTGTCGACGACCTCGCCGCAGTAGCTGCACTTCTGGTTGCGGCCGGCGTCGACGTCCTGCCAGGGCGCGCCGCAGTTGGGGCACGGGAAGGTCTTGCTCGCGCTCGGCGGCTTGGTCCGGGCGGTGACGCTGCGGCCGAGCAGCCAGCTCTCGACCGCGTACCGGGTGCGCTGGGCGCCGGGCGCGCCCACCGTGTAGTTGCTCTCGAAGTCGAGCCCGATCCGGCACCGGGTCTCGCTGCCGCTCGCGATCGCTTCCGGGTCGGGCACGTCGACGCGGTACAGCCGCATCGCGCCGACCACCACGCCCGTGACCGGCGCGCCGACCGGCGGACGCTGGGCCAGCGCGGTCTGGGCCGCGGGCGCGAGATACGGCGCAAGCTCGGCCAGCCCGCCGTGCCGACCGCGGGCCTGGTGCGCGGTCGCGTAGAGGCGGAACGCGAAGTCCTCGAACAGCACCTGCGAGAAGTCGGGATCGACCCGGGTCAGGCTCTCCACGCTGGTCGAGCGCTCGAGCGGCACCGGCGGGCCGCTGTCCCAGTCCTTGTTCTTCGCCTTCTGCATCCAGGTGTAGATGAAGAAGCCGGCCACGATGACGACGATCGGGATGCCGATCTTCGGGTAGTAGATGCACAGGCGGATGAGCTGGAAGATCAGCTCGCCGATCCCGCTCGCGTCGCCGCCACCGCCGCCGCTGCCCCCACCGCCGCCACCATCGCCGCTGCCCCCGTGGCCGCCGCCGCCGGAGTAGCTGTCGCCACCGCCGGGGCGGGCGAGCGCGAGCGCCGGCACCAGCCACAGCGTGAGCGTGGCCGCGACCGCCAGCCAGCGAGTCGGGCGCTGCCTCATGGGGCCTCCGCGTCGCTCACGCGCGGCGTGCGCGGGGCACCGTCGTCGAGCGCGTCGGGCAGCTCGTTGACGTCGTCGCTGCTGCGCGGCAGCGCCCGCGCGCACAGCGGCGCCAGCTGGGCGAGCTGGGTCGCGGTCGCGAGCCCACCCGCGGCGACCGCGCGGTCGATCGCCCGGAGCGCGGTCTGCCAGCGCGCGGGATCGATCGTCTGCAGCACGCCGTCGTCGCCGACCACCTCGGCCATCTGCTCGGTGACCGCGATGTAGACCAGCACGCCGGTGCGGCCGCGGGTGTGGTGAACGCCGCGCTCGTAGAAGGTCGAGCGCGCGGCCTCGACCACCGCCCGGCGCCGGACCCGGCTCGGGGTCAGCGCCCGCGCGACCGCCGGCACCAGCGCGCTGAGCGCCCCGGCCACCGCGCCGACCAGCAGCGGATCGATCAGGAACGACGGCAGGGCGAACGGGTGGTCCGCGAACAGCATGAACGCCAGCGCCGCCCAGGTGGCGACCATCCCGACGATCAGGTGCGCGTGCAGCCAGCGGCGGGTCCGGGCGCGGACCGCGATCACGACCTCGACCGCCGAACTCGCCTCGATCGCGCCCACCGCGTCGGCGAACGACTTGCGGGCGGCGTCGTCGAGGAATCCGGCGGCCATCGCGGTCACTCTATATCGGTGCGTCGCCCGGGTGCGACCTCGGGGTCGCGGCGATCGATGCGCTGTCAGGGCCGCGGCGTTGTCGCCGGCACCGGCGGCGCAGAAGCTGACGAGATGAGGTGGATCGCCGGGATGATCGTCGCCGGGTGCCTGCTCGCCGCGGCGCCCGCGCCGGCCGAGGTCGCTGCGATCAGCGTGCCGATCATCGACGAGCGCGGCGATGCGGTCTACTGCACCCGCGACGCCAGCGCCGGCCGGGCTCGGCCCGAGGCTGGCGGCGGCTACCGCTTCACCGGCCTCCGACCGGGCCGCTGGATCGTGTCGATCGATCTGCCGCACGAGCGCATCGACGTGCTGGTCTCGGTGGCCGCGGGCGGCGAGGTGGTGGTGCCACCGGTGGTCGCGCGCGGCCGCTGTCAGCGCCTTGCGCTGCGGCGTCGATCCGACCTCGGCGAGCTCGTCGGCCGCCCGCCATCGTCGAGCTGGGCGCTGCGCTACCGGCGCACCTTCCGCACCGGCCCGGGCCTGGTCGCCCAGGGGTTCCGCGCGCCGACGTCGAGGTGAGCTGGCTCGGAACCGGGACGCGGGGCGGAGGCCCGCCGCCTGCCCTCGGGATCCCGCACATCTTTCCCGGTGTCCCTGAGCCAGGGCGAGCGCAAGCGAGCCCGCCGTCGAAGGGCAGCCCGTCGAAGATCACGGGCGGCACCTTGGCGCTCTGCCCTTCGACACGGCGCCTGCGGCGCCGGCTCGGCGACACCGGAAAGTTCAGCGCTGGCGATCCCTGCCCGATGGGTCATTTCGCCGGGCGCGGCACGGCCTACCCTCCGCTCGAGGGTCGCTTCACCTTGCCGGTGGGCCCGAGCGGCAGCGCGTCGACCAGGCGGAGTTGGCGGGGCCGCTGGTGGGACGCGAGCGCAGCGATCGCGCGATCGAGCGTGGCGCGGTCGAAGTCGGCCGCGGGCACGACCAGCGCGGCCACGATCTGTCCCCAGCGGTCGTCGGGGACCCCGAACACGCACACCGACGCGACCCCGGGGCACCGGGCCAGGGCGTCCTCGACCGCGGTGGGGTGGACGTTCTCGCCGCCCGTGATGATCACGTCGTCGGCGCGGCCGACCACGTGGAGGAGGCCGTCCTCGAGGAAGCCGAGGTCGTGGGTGGTGATCGGGCCGGCGGCGGCCGGCTCGCCGAGGTAGCCCGACGAGCGCGCGGCGGTCGTGATCGTGATCGGCGCCGGGGTGGCGCGGGTGCCGGCCACGAGGTGGACGCCGGGGAGTGGCCGCCCGACGGCGCCGGCCGGGAGTCGTTCGCCGGGGCGGGCGGTCGCGACCTGGCCGAAGGTCTCGGTCATGCCGTAGGTCGTGAGCACCGGGATGCCGCGGCCGAGCGCGCGCTCGATGAGGGCGGTGGGCGCGGCGGCGCCTCCGATCAGGACGGCGCGCAGGTGGGGCGGTGGACGCCAGTCGGTGTCGACCAGCGCTGCGAGCTGGGTCGGCACCAGCGAGGCGAGGGTGACGCGGTGGCGATCGATGGCGTCGGCGATGCGGGTGGGATCGGTGCCGCCGGTGGTCAGGACGAGGGGCTGGCGAGCGATCAGGCAGCGCACGACGATCGCGAGCCCGCCGGCGTGGGCGAGCGGGAGCGCGAGCAGCCAGCGATCGTCGTCGTACCAGCCGAGGGCGGCGGCGCTGGCGGCGGCGGCGGCGACCGCGGCCCGGCGGGAGAGCAGGACGCCCTTGGGCGTGCCGGTCGAGCCGGACGTGAAGAGGATGGCGAGGGTGTCGCAGGGGACGACCGCGGTGGGCGCGTGCAGGCGCGCGAGGAGCGCGGCCTGATCGGTGGCGGGGAGGCGTGCGTGGATGAGGCCGAGCGGCGCGGAGCGCGCAAAGGCGGCGAGGATGGCGGTGACGGTGGCGCGGGTCGGCGTGGCGATCAGGGAGGTGATGGCGGTGCCGGGCGCGGGGAGATGGGCCGCAGCGTGGGCGAGGTCGGCGAAGGACATGGCGCCGTCGTCGTCGAGGAGGGCGAGGCCGGGGGCGGATGCGGCGGTGTGGATCGAGAGGGCGGCGGTGAGCGCGGGGGAGGGAGCAGGAGCAGGAGCAGGAGCAGGAGCAGGAGCAGGAGCAGGGATGGCGCGGCGGACGGTCGTGGGGGCGAGCCCGAGGCCGGTGGGGGCGGCGAGCGTGGCGCGGGGGCCGAGGGGGACGGCGAGGGTCCAGGCGGCGAGGCCGGGGTGGCGGTCGAGGCCGCAGGCGCGGGTGCAGCCGAGGGCGCGAGCGAGTTCGCTGGCGACCGCGAGGCCGACCGGGCCGTCGAGGGCGTGCGTGACGATGACGTCGACGTCGACCGCGCGGGCGCGGCGGGCGAGGTCGAGGCACACGGCCAGGCCGAGCACGGTGGGCTTGAGGATCAGCGCGCCGACGGCGCCGCTGCGGAGGGCGCGGTCGAGCCAGAGCTCGCGGTCGGGGCGGGCCAGGCTCTCGTCGAGCGCGACCGGAATGGCGATTGGGACGGCGACCGATCCTGTGATCGGAGCGGCGAGCTCCTGAGCGATTGGCCCGGCGGGCCCGGCGGGCCCGGCGGCCGTCTCGACCGGCGTGGGGAGCGCGGGGCGCCCGAGCCCGAGCTGGTCGGCGAGCTGATGGGAGGGCTCCTCGATGTAGGCCAGGTCGAGGTCGGCGAGGTCGGCCAGGCGGGCGCCGACCTCGGCGAGCGGCCAGCGTCCGTTGGCGTCGCCGCGCAGCTCGATGACGCCGGCCGGGGCGACTGTCCGGATCGCGGACAGCCGGGCGCGATCGTCCTGGCCGTCGAGCTTCACCTTCAGCGTGCGGAGGCCGCGGGCGATCGCGGCCAGGGCCTCGTCGACCGTGTCGACCACCGCGTTCAGCGTCACGGTGGCGACCGGTCGCGGCGCCAGGAGGTCGGCGAACGGGACCCCGCGCTGGCGGGCCTGGAGGTCCACCTGCGCGATCTCGGTCGCGATGGCGGCGGTCTGGCCCTCGCCGACGCCGACCTGGTCGCCGGCGGTCGCGAAGGCGAGCACGGTGGTCCGGTCGCCGCCGGCGCGGGCGGCGCCGCCGCTCGCGATCGACCAGCGCACGGTGACGAGCTCCACGGTCAGCCCGCGGCCGCGGCCGCCGCGATCAACACCGACTGCACCAGCAGCAGCTGCGCGGTCGCGCCGAGCAGCCGGTTCATCGCCGGCCCGGGCGCCGCGGCCGCGAGCGACCGCACCAGCCCGACCGCCCACGGCGCGGTCACGACGCCGAGCGCCAGCCACGGCCGGCCGTCGCCGAGCGCCAGCCCGAGTGGGATGAGGTGGGCCACGGCCAGCAGCGTGGCGTACTCGCCGAGCGCGAAGCCGCGGCCGAACCGGACCGCCAGGGTCCGCTTGCCGACCCGGGCGTCGGTCTCGCGATCGCGCAGGTTGTTGACCACCAGCACCGCGGTTGCGATCGCGCCGACCGGCACCGACAGCCACGCCGCCAGCGCCGGCACGTGGCCGACCTGCACGTACGCGGTGCCGCACACCGCGACCTGGCCGAAGAACGCCATCACGAACACGTCGCCAAGGCCATGGTAGCCGAGCGGCCAGGGTCCGCCGGTGTAGGCGACCCCGGCCGCGACCGAGGCCACGCCGATCGCGACCACCGGCCAGCCGCCGATCGCGACCAGGTAGGTCCCGACCGCCACCGCGGCCGCGAACGCCGCGATCATCGCCAGCCGCATCGCGCGCGCCGAGATCAGCCCGGCGGCGACCGCGCGGACCGGGCCCTTACGGTCGGGCGTGTCAGCGCCCTTCTCGGCGTCGAAGACGTCGTTGGCGAAGTTGGTGCCGATCTGGATCAGCATCGCGCCGGTGAGCGCGGCCAGCGCGGGCCCCCACGCGATGCCACCGGCCGCGTGGGCGCACGCGGTGCCGACCGCGACCGGCGCGACCGCGGCCGGCAGCGTGCGCGGCCGGGCCGCGGCGAGCCACACCGCGACGCGTCCCGAGCCGGGGCTGGCGTGCAGCGCGGGTCGCAGCGGCGGGGTCACGGGTAGCGCCGGAACTTGCGGAAGTTCGGCTTCCGCTTCTCGAGGAACGCCTCCTTGCCCTCCTTGCCCTCCTCGGTGAGGTAGTAGAGCAGGGTCGCCGAGCCGGCGAGATCCTGGAGCCCCGCCTGGCCGTCGCAGTCGGCGTTGAGCGCGCTCTTCAGGAAGCGCAGCGCCATCGGCGACAGCGCCAGCATCTCGCGGCACCAGGTGACCGTCTCGCGCTCGAGCTCGGCCAGCGGCACGACCTTGTTGACCAGGCCCATGTCGAGTGCCTCCTGCGCGCCGTACTGGCGGCACAGGAACCAGATCTCGCGCGCCTTCTTCTGGCCGACGATGCGGGCCAGGTACGACGAGCCGTAGCCGGCGTCGAAGCTGCCGACCCGGGGACCGGTCTGGCCGAACTGCGCGTTGTCGGCGGCGATGGTCAGATCGCACACGACGTGCAGCACGTGCCCGCCGCCGATCGCGAAGCCGGCGACCGCGGCGACCACCGGCTTGGGCAGGTAGCGGATCCGCTTCTGCAGATCGAGCACGTTGAGGCGGGGCACGCCGTCGCCGCCGACGTAGCCGCCGGCGCCGCGCACGCGCTGATCGCCGCCCGAGCAGAACGCGTCGGAGCCCTGACCGGTCAGGACGACCACGCCGATGTCGCCGTCGTCGCGGGCGTCGTCGAACGCGCGGATCATCTCGGCCACGGTCTGGGGCCGGAACGCGTTGTGGACCTCGGGCCGGTTGATGGTCACCCGGGCGATGCCCTCGGCCGACTTGTCGTACTTGATGTCCTCGTAGCCGGCGACGCTGGTCCAGAGGACGTCGCTGGGCTCGATCGTGATGGTGCTGCGCTTGGTCATGAGCGTTCTCCGGGTGCTGCGATCAAGATGAGCGGGCTGCGGTCGAATCGTTGGCGGGCAGGGCGGCGAGTTCGGCCAGCGCGGCGGCGCGGGCGGTGCGGGCGCTGGTCGGCGCGACCGGGACGTGGACGACCCCGCCGCCGCCGGCGAGGGCGGCCCGGATCGCGGCCGGCAGCTCGTCCGGCGACCGGACCCGGGCGCCGACCAACCCGAACGCGCGGGCGGCGGCGACCGCGTCGACCGCGGGCGGCGTGCGCCACAGGCGCTCGAACGCGCCGTCGGGCAGGGTGCTGGCGGCGACCGGCAGGTCGTCGAAGATGCGGCCGCCGCCGTTGTCGATGACGACGATCGCGAGGGGCCGGCCGCCGACGCACGCCAGCGCGCCGAGGTCGTGCGCGAAGCTGACGTCGCCCAGCACCAGCACGGTGGGCCGACCGGCCGCGGCGGCCCCGGCCGCGCCCGCGATCAGGCCGTCGATCCCGGCGGCGCCGCGCTGGGTGAGGACGGTGAGGTCGCGACCGCCGTCGGCGACCTCGTCGGCGACCCGCACCGGCAGGCTGTTGCCGAGCACGAGCTGGCCGCCGTCGGGCACCGCGCCGATCGCCGCGGCCACCGCGGCCCCCTCGGCGCCGGGGCTGACCAGCGCGCGGTCCATCGCGGCGCGGGCGGCGCGGTCGGCGTCGGCCCAGGCCCGGGTCCACGCCCCGCGCAGGCGCGGCGACGGCAGCGCGGCCACGATCCGGCCCAGCGTGTCGGCGACGTCGCCGAGCAGCACGGCCTCGGCGGTCGAGTCGCCGTCGGGCCAGCCGTGCTCGGCGAGCACGAACCGGCGCGCGCGGCCCGCCGCAAACCCGGTCCAGCCCATCGCCACCGGCTCGCCGCCGAGCTGGACGATGAGCTCGGGGCCGAGGTCGCGGGCGAGCGGCGCGCTCACCACCAGGCCGAACCGGTCGATCGCCACCACGTCGTCCGGGCGGGTCGCGAACCGCAGGCCGCTGCCGGCCTCGGCCAGCAGCGGATACCCCGCCCGGCTGGCCAGCGTGAACGCCGACGCGCGGGCGGCGGCGCGGGTGGCCGGGCCCGCGGTGGCGACGATCAAGCCACGCGGCGCCGACGCGATCGCGCTGGCGACCCGGTCGATCAAGCTGTCCGGAACCCGGACAGTCGCCGGCGCCACCGGCAGCGCGGTCTTGACCAGCCGGGCCGCCTCGGCCGCCGCGGCCCGCTCCGGCTCGGTCCCCGGCGCGGCCGGCTCGAGCGGCTTGCGCAGCGGCACGTTGAGGTGGACCGGGCCCGGCGTTGGCCCCCGCGCGGCGGCCACCGCCTGCGCCACCTTGCGCCGCAGCGCGCGCAGCGCCAGCGGCGAGCCCTCGGGCGGGCCCAGGTCGTCGAACCGGCGCACGAAGCCGCCGAACAGCCGCAGCTGATCGATCGTCTGCGAGGCGCCCGCGCCGTGCAGCTCGGGCGGGCGGTCGGCCGACACGATCACCAGCGGGATGCCGGCCAGCGCGGCCTCGATCACCGCCGGCAGGTAATGGGCGGCGGCGGTGCCCGACGTGCAGATCAGCGCGACCGGCGTCGCCGCGGCCCGGGCCAGCCCGAGCGCGAAGAACCCGGCCGCGCGCTCGTCGATCACGGGGTGCGCGCGCAGCAGCGCCTCGCGCGCCAGCGCCGCCACCAGCGGGGTCGACCGCGAGCCGGGGCTGACCACCACGTCGGCGACGCCGGCGTCGGCCAGGCTGGCGAGCAGGAGCTCGGCCCACACCGTCTGGATCGCCGCGGTCACGGCCGCGGCACCTCGTCGGCCTGGGCCGGGACCTCGGCCAGATCGACGTCGAGCCCGAGCGCGCCCGACAGCGCCCGCAGCTTGACCTCGGTCTCGGCCCACTCGGCGCTGGCGTCCGAATCCCGGACGATGCCGGCCCCGGCATACAGGGTCGCGGTGACGCCCTCGAGCAGACCCGACCGGATCGCGACGGTCAGGTCGCCGTCGCCGGCGGCGTCGAACCACCCGACCGGCGCCGCGTACCAGCCGCGCGCGGTCGGCTCGTGGCGCGCGATCCAGTCGAGCGCGGCCGCGGTCGGGGTCCCGCCCACCGCCGGGGTCGGGTGCAGCGCCGCCGCCAGCGCCAGCACGTGGCGCGGGGTGAACAGGGTGCCGTGCACCGGCGTGTGCAGGTGCAGCACGTGGCGCAGCGTGCGCACGGTCGGCGCCGCGGGCACCTCGAGCTGATGGCACCACGGCGCCAGCGCGTGCTCGATGGCACGCACGACCAGATCGTGCTCGCCGCGATCCTTGCTCGACGCCAGCAGCTCGGCCCCGGCCCGCGCGTCGTCGCCGCCGCGCGCGATCGAGCCGGCCAGCGCCTCGGCATCGACCTGGTCGCCGCGCCGGCGCACCAGCCGCTCGGGGCTGGCGCCGACGAACGCGACTCCGCCCCGGCGCACGCCGAACCGCGTGCACTCCGGGTGGCGGCGGCCCAGCTCGGCCAGCACCGCGGCCGCGTCGATCGGCCGGGCCAGCTCGACCCGGCGCGCCCGCGCCGCGACCACCTTGCGGCAGCGACCGGCGCCGATCTCGGCGCGGATGCCCTCGACCGCGTCGCGCCAGCGGCTCGGCGCCAGCTCGGCGCGCGCCACCGCGTGCCCACGCGGCTCGGGCAGGGGCGTGGCCAGCGCGGCCAGCGCGGCCGCCAGCTCGGCATGGACGCGTCGGTGATCCCGGGCCTCGTCCGCGCCGAGCGCGACGGTCAACCAGGCACCGCCGCCGTGGCGCTGGTAGGTCCAGCGCGGCAGCACGAACCAGGCGTCGCCGAACGAGGCCCACGCCTCGCCGGCGCGCCCGGGGGTGAAGGCGAAGCCGCCGAGCAGCCGGGGCGCCGGGCCCCCGCCGATCGCGACCAGCCGCGGCCACAGCGCGGCGGCGCGCTCGGCCACCGTGGTGAAGCGGGCGGCGCCGTCGGCGCTGATCGCGGCGGCCACGCCGACGCCGGCGATCGCCAGCTCGGCATCGCGCGGCTCCCACAGCACCGCGTCACCGCCGAGCTGCCACAGCGCGGCGGCGTGGGCGACCGGCGCCGGCACCGCGATCACCGCGATCGCGTCGGCGGCCAGGCCGCTGGCCTCGACCAGCCCGCGCTCGAGCGCCGCCGCGGCGGGCCGAGCGCCCTGATCGAGCCCGCGCTCGACCAGCGCGGTGGCGGCCGGCGCCACGCTCACGCGGTCCCCAGCGCCGGGGTGCCGACGTACAGGTTGCAGACCCCGAAGGTCAGCGGCACCACCTCGACCACGGCCAGGCCGTTGGCCTTCATCATCTCCGCGAACTCCTCGGGCGGCGGGAACGCGGCGATCGACGACTGCAGGTAGCGGTACTCGCGCGCGCCCGACAGCAGGGCGCCGAGCCGCGGCACCACGTGGCGGATGTGGAAGCGCGCCAGCGGCGCGATCAGGCCGGTGCGGGGCTCGCCCAGCTCGAGGAGCGCGACCCGACCGCCCGGCTTGCACACCCGCGCCATCTCGCGGAGCGCGCGGGCGCGATCGGGCACGTTGCGGATGCCGAACGCGATGCACACGCCGTCGACCGACGCGTCGGGTAGCTCGATCGCCTGGGCATCGCCGACCACGAGCTCGATCCGCGCGGTCAGGCCGCGGGCGACGACCTTGGTGCGCCCGACCTCGAGCATGTTCACCGACGGATCGCTGCCGATCACGGTGGCGTCGGGGTGCATGCGGGCGACCTCGAACGCGAGGTCGCCGGTGCCGGTCGCCAGATCGAGCACGCGCGCGGCCGCCGGCAGCGCCAGCGCGCGCACCGTCTTCTTGCGCCAGCGCCGGTCGACCCCGAGCGACATGACCCGGTTGAGCAGGTCGTAGCGGCGCGCGATGTTGTCGAACATCTGGCCGGAGCCGGGCTGGGTGACGCCGTGGGCCGGGGTCTTGATCATCTCGGTGGTCTCGATCGTCATGGCGTACCTCCGGGCGCGGCCGCCGCGTCGTCGCAGCGCCGCGCGTGCAGCCGCATGTGGCCGCGCTGGATGCCCTCGCCGGCGAGCGCGCGCAGCGCCGCCAGGTTGGACGCCAGGCCGACCGCCGCCACCACCACCGCCAGCTCGCGAGCGCTGCTGACCGCGATCAGCTCGAGCGCGGCGCGTACGCCCGACGTGCCGGTGCCGCCTCCGACGATGCCGAGCGCCAGCGGCAGCTCGATCGCGCCGGCGACCCCGCTCGCGGTCCGGGTCCAGGTCGCCAGCGGGCGGTAGCCACCGGCGAGCGCGGCGTAGGCGTGGGCACCGGCCTCGATCGCGCGCCAGTCCTGACCGAGCGCCACCGCGGCGGCGTCGATCCCGTTCATCGTGCCCTTGTTGTGGGTGGCTGCGCGCGCGATGTCGAGCTCGGCGAACCGGCTGGCCCGCACGACGCCGTCGGCGATCGCGTCGCCGCCCAGCGCCTCGGCCGACACCTCGCAGCGGGCCCGGGCCCGTCGGCGCAGCGCCAGGTTGGTGAGGATGCGGAGCGCGACCTGGCCGCCGAGCAGCTCGGCGATCATCGGCGCGCACGCCTCGGCGACGGTGTCGACCAGGTTGGCCCCCATCGCGTCGCCGACGTCGATCGCCAGCTCGACCACGACCGCGCCGGTCGCGGCATCGAGCACGCGGCAGCCGACGTCGCGCCCGCCGCCGCCCCGGGCGACCATGCGCGGGATCGCGCGGTCGGCGCAGGCGAGCAGCGCCGCGGCATGCGCCGCGATCCGGGCCGGCGCGCCCGCGGCGTCGGCGACGCCGTCGAGGTAGATCTGCGCGGTCATGATCGGCGCATCGGCGTCGCCGGTGAAGCCGCCGCCGAGCCGGACCAGCCGCGCCGCGGCCGAGGCGGCCGCGACCACCGACGGCTCCTCGACCGCCATCGGCACCAGGTAGTCGATCTGGTTGACCCGGAAGTTGAGCGCGACCGCGAGCGGCAGGCCGCAGGTCGCGACCACGTTCTCGCTCATCCGATCGGCCTGGCCGAGCTCGAGCCCGCCACCCTGGCGGAGCCAGGCGACGCTGCCGGCCGACAGCAGCGCGCCGTCGCCCAGCGCCGCGATCTGGGCGACCCGGTCCGCGAGCGGCCGCCGGTAGAAGCCGGCGATACGACTGGTCGGACGCGCCGCCGGATCGCGCGCGGGCAGGGCGGGCGTGCCATCGCTGCGATCGCTCATGGCCGGGGGGCCGCTCATTTCTGCCGACTCGCGGTCGCCTCGGCGACGGTGATGAGGGCCATCTTGCCGTCACCCTCCGGTACCGGCGTGAGCGCGGCGATCGCGCGGGCGATCCGCTCGGTGGCGGCGCGGCGGGCATCGGCGAGCGCGCCGGTGCTGGTGATGATGTCGGCGATCGCGCGGTGGAGCGGCGCCTGCTCGGCGACCGGAGCGTCGGCGGCGGCGATCGCGCCGGCGACCATCGCCTCGAGCCCGGGCTCGCGGTCGAGCGCGAGCAAGAGCGGATAGGTGAGCTTGCCCTCGCGCAGGTCGGTGTAGAGCGCCTTGCCGGTGACCACGGTCTCGCCGGCGAAGTCGAGGCAGTCGTCGACGATCTGGAAGGCGACGCCGAGGTCGAGCCCGAACCGCTCGAGCGCCCGCGCGACCTCGGGGGTCGAGCCGCCGGCGCGCGCGCCGGCCCGCATCGCCCACCGGAACAGCGCTGCGGTCTTGCCCTCGGCGACCCGGAAGTAGTCGGCGACGTCGCCGTGGATCTTGCCGCGGCGCTCGAGCTGCAGCGACTCGGCCATGATCATCTCCTCGATGATCGCGAGCATCTCGTCGAGCAGGTCGAGGTGGCCGGTCGTGCGGACCCGGCGCAGCGCGTCGACCAGCAGCCAGTCGCCGGCGAAGATCGAGGCCGCGTTGCCAAAGGTCATGCGCGCGGTCGGCTGGCCGCGCCGGGTGTCGGCGACGTCGACCACGTCGTCGTGGAGCAAGGTCGCGGTGTGGACCAGCTCGACCGCGACCGCCAGCTGGCGCGCGGGCGCGTCGAAGCCGTCCCCGACCTTGGACGCGAGCGCCACGCACATCGGGCGCAGGTGCTTGCCGCCGAGGTCAAGCAGGTGGTGCGCGGCGGCCTGGACCGCGCGGACCCCACGTGGCACCAGCGCGAGATCCTGCTCGAAGTCGCGCAGCTCCGCGCCGATCCACAGCTCGAGCTCGCCGAGCCGGGTCGCGAGATCGCGCAGGCCGTGGGCCCCGCAGATTCCCGACAGCTGACCCATCGGCTGGGTCGGCCGGGGACGGAGTGACAGTTTCTGCGGGCTGGTGCTGTCCAAGGGGCGGCTCCTCGCGGGTACTCCGAGTTGATGCACTCGGATGTTTCAAAGATTCATGAAACCTCTTGAGATTCCAAGTGGAATTCAGAAAAATCGCGCAAGGCAGCGACACCGTTGGTGAATCGTAGTCACCTGCAGAACCGCTCATGGAACGCCGGCAACGAGCGGTTTGCGTTCTCAAGCCCGCGAAAGAGCTGACGGCCCTCGGCTATCCTCACCTTCGTGCGCTCTCGACCCCACCAGCGCGAGCCCCGGGTGGTGGCCCGCTGCCACGTGTCGTTCGAGCGCCTCGACGAGATCGTCACTGCCGAGTCCGAGGACCTGTCGCGGCGCGGCATCTTCGTCCGCACCGAGGAGCTGCTGCCGGTCGGGGCGGTGACCGAGGTCGACATCACGCTGCCCGACGGGGCCGGCTTCCGCGTGTTCGCGCGGGTCGCCCACCTGCTGTCGCCGTCGTCAGCGCGCGCGCTCGGCCGCCACTGCGGCATGGGCTTCGAGTTCCTCGACACCGACGCCGGTGGCATCGAGGCGCTCGCCGCCTACCTCGACGGCCTGATCGAGGACCTGACGCCGATCCCGGCGTCGATTCCAACCACGCTCCTCATTTATGTGGCCGAGCCGTCCGAGCCGTTGCGCGACCGCATCGCCAGCGCGCTCGAGCCGGCCGGGTTCGTGGTCGAGTGCTTCGTGGACGGCGCCGAGGCGTACGCGGCGTGCGTGGAGCGGTCGCCGCAGGTGCTGATCGCCGCGACCTCGATGCCGGCGATGGACGGCCTCACGCTGGTGCGCGCGATGTCGGTGCACCCGCGGCTGTCGCGGGTGCCGGTGGTGCTCACCAGCGACGACCCGTCGGATCTGACCCGGCTCGAGGCGTTCCGGCTGGGCGTGCGCGACTACATCTCCAAGCCGTTCCTCGAGGAGGAGCTGCTGATCCGCGTGCACCGGGTCGCGCTGACCGCGCCGGCCGGCCCGGCCGAGACCGCGATGCTGCGCGGCAACCTGGCCGAGATCTCCTTGCCGACCCTGCTGTCGCTGCTCGAGTTCGAGCGCAAGTCCGGCATCCTGGTGGTGCTGTCGAAGCATCAGGCCGCGCGCCTGTTCGTCGCGGCCGGGCGGGTGGTCAAGATCGAGGCCGACAGCGACCAGCCGCCGCGGGAGCGGCTGATGAGCCTGCTCGACTGGGAGAGCGGTCAGTTCGAGTTCACCGGCTGCGAGGTGATCGGGACCGATGAGCTGGGCCTGGGCACCTCGCAGCTCCTGATCGAGCACGCCCGGGTCCGCGACGAAGAGCGACGGTCGTCGTAGACCGCCTGCCGGGCAGGCGACCGGGTGTGGCAGCCGATGCCAGCGCCGGCCGGTTCTCGCCGGGCTTCACCGACATCTGGCGCGCGCCACCCGCGGGGAATGCGCAATCCCCGCGTACGGTCTGGTGTCCACCGAGGACGATGCTCGCGCCTCCTGTCCACATGTCGCTCCCGTCTGGTCCACGGATGTGCGTGATCGCCGCGGCGGTCCTGATCGGCCCCGCGCTGGCGCGGGCGGCCCCGCCACTCGCCCCGAGCGCGCGCGCGGTGCGCCGGACCGGGCCGGTCCGGGTCGACGGGCGGCTCGACGACGCCGCGTGGCAGGCCGCGCCGGCGCAGGGCGACTTCTGGCAGCAGGCGCCCAAGGAAGGCGTGGCGCCGACCCATCGCACCGAGTTCCGCATCCTCTATGACGACGACGCGCTCTACGTCGGGTTCCGCGCCTGGGACGTCGACCATCGTCAGATCCGTCCGTTGCTGCACCGCCGCGATCAGGCGTCCGACGCCGACTGGGTGGGCATCATGCTCGACTCGTATCACGACCGCCGCACCGCCTTTGCCTTCGGCATCAACGCGGCCGGCGTGCAGCGCGACGTGCTCCTGTACGACGACGTCGCCGAGGATCAGAGCTGGGACGCGGTGTGGACCGGCGCCAGCGCGATCGACGCCGACGGCTGGACCGCCGAGCTCCGGATCCCGCTCGGCCAGCTGCGCTACGCCTCCGACGGCGCGCAGGTGTGGGGCATCCAGGCGATGCGGCTGGTCGGTCGCGACGGCGAGCAGAGCCTGTGGTCGCCGTCGCCGCGCGAGCGCCGCGGCTTCGTGTCGAACTTCGGCCAGCTCGAGGGCCTGGTCGGGCTGCAGGCCCGGCGCCGGCTCGAGATCTTGCCCTACGCGAGCGCTGGCCTGAGCGCGGCCGCCGACGCCGACGTCGACCCGCTGCGCGATCCGCTCGATCCCCGCGCCAGCGCCGGCCTCGATGTCCGGGTCGGCCTCAGCTCGGCGATGACCCTGTCGGCGACGATCAACCCCGACTTCGGCCAGGTCGAGGCCGATCCGTCGCAGGTCAACCTGACCGCGAACGAGACCTTCTTCGCCGAGCAGCGGCCGTTCTTCGTCGAGGGCACCGAGATCCTGCGGTTCGGGATCGGCCAGGGCGACGGCAACGGCGCGTCGGACACGCTGTTCTACACCCGCCGCATCGGCGCGGCGCCGCACCGCGAGCTCGACGGCGACTTCGTCGACAGCCCGGCCGGCACCACGATCTACGGTGCCGCCAAGGTCAGCGGCAAGACCGCCAGCGGCTGGTCGCTGGGCCTGCTCGAGACGGTGACCGCCGAGGAGCAGGGCACCGCGATCGACGGCGCTGGCCGGCGCACCACCGCGGTGGTCGAGCCGATGACCAACTACGCGCTGGGTCGGGTCAAGAAGGACCTGCGCGAGGGCAAGACCACGCTCGGTGCGGCGGTGACCCACGTCGCCCGCCGCCTCGACGCCACCGGCCTCGAGGACGAGCTGCACGACCACGCGATCACCAGCGGCGCCGAGCTCGACCACAAGTTCGGCAAGGACGACCGCTGGTTCCTGTCGACCCGCCTCGCCGGCAGCTGGGTCCACGGCTCACCGGACGCGATCCTCGCGACCCAGACCCAGTTCCGCCATCTCTACCAGCGGCCCGATGCCGAGCACGTCGAGGTCGACCCGACCCGGACCAGCCTCGCCGGCGTCGCCGCGGTGTGGAGCCTCGGCAGCCAGGGCAAGCACTGGAGCTACGCGGTCGGCGGCGACGGTCGCACGCCCGGGTTCGAGGCCAACGACCTCGGCTACCACGGCGGCGTCGACTCCTACGTGCAGTGGGGCTGGGCCCAGTACCGCCAGCCCGACGCCGGCGTCCACTTCCTGTCGTGGGCGGTCAACACCAACGTGTGGGGCTCCGCGACCACGGGCGGCGAGCTGCTGGGCAGCGGCGGCAGCGTCGACGTGAGCGGGCAGCTCCTCAACTTCTGGAACGCCCGCGTCGGCGTCGCGCTCGAGAACCTGGCGCTCGATCCCGGCGCGCTGCGCGGCGGACCGGCGCTGCGGGTCGATCCGTTCGTCAACGGCTGGGTCGGGATCTCGAGCGACGGCCGCAAGGCGGTGTCGGTGCAGGCCAACGCCGGCATGGCGCGCACGCCCGCCGACGACTCGTTCCGCGGCAACGTGTCGGGCACGGTCACGGTCCAGGCCCGCTCCAACCTCGAGCTGGCGCTGGGCCCCAGCTACGCGGTCGGCTCGAACGGCACCCAGTACGTCGACGAGGTCGCCGACCTCGACGGCATGGCCCACCACGTCTTCGCGCGCATCCGCCAGAAGACGCTGGCGCTGACCGTGCGTGGGGCCTGGACGTTCACGCCCGATCTCAGCTTGCAGGTGTACGCCCAGCCGTTCATCGCCGCCGGCGCCTACGAGGACCTCAAGCAGGCGAGCGACACCCACGCCGCGTCGTACCAGGACCGCTTCGCCGAGTACGGATCCGAGCTGAGCCGCGACGGCGACACCTACCACGTCGATCAGGACGGCGACCGCGCCCCCGACTACTCGTTCGGCGTGCCCGACTTCAACCTCCACGAGCTGCGCTCGACCGTGGTCCTGCGCTGGCAGTACCGGCCGGGCTCGACCGTGTTCTTCATCTGGAGCCACGGCCGCGGCGCCCAGCTCGACGACGGCCACCTCGAGCTCGGCCGCGACCTGCGCGGCCTGGCCGACGCCCCCGGCGCGCACGCGGTGATGGTGAAGGCCAACTTCTGGCTGGGCTTGTAAGGCGACGCAACCATCACCCCCGTTGACAGCGCGGGGGCCTCGGATACCTTTCCGACATGGCGCCGCGCAATGCATTCCTCGGCGTCGTGGCGGTCGTGGGCATCGTCGGGGCCGGCTGGCTCTATCGCGACAATCGCCGGCTCGAGGACGAGCTGGCGCGGGCGCGGCGCGCGGTGGCCGCGACCGACACCTGGAAGGTCGCACCGGTGGTGGCAGCGGCGACCCCGTCGTCGCGGCCGGTGATGCCGATGCGGCTGCCGCGCCTGGTCGGCGGCGCCGGCATGGACGCGCCCAAGGCCGAGGAGGCACCCAAGGAGAGCCGGCTCGACCGCCGGCTCCGCCGCCAGCGCGAGATGGCCGACCTGCTCGGTCGCGATCCCGACGAGTCCGAGGACGACTATCGCTCGCGGATCCTGCCGTTCATGCAGCTCGCGCTCGAGAAGCCGCGCCAGACCGTCGACGAGATGCGCAAGGCGGCCGAGGCGGCGGCCAAGGTCAGCGAGACGCAGAGCAAGGAGCTCGACGCCGCGTTCGACGAGGTCTACACCGAGTTGCTCGACTACACCAACGGCGCGATCACCGACGGCCAGCTCACGCCCTACGAGCGCAACGTGAAGGGGCTGCTGCAGTACGCGGGCGGCCTGGGCGCGATCCTCGAGGGCGCCGAGGGCAAGGTCGGGAAGATCCTGTCGGCCGAGCAGGTCCGCCAGATGTCCGACGCCGGGTTCGAGTGGGGCGAGTACCTCGGGGTCCGCGCGCCGTGGGAGAACCTGCGGCCGCCGCCCCCGCGGCCCGGCGGCTGACCGCCCCACCAACGCATCACCCGGCCGCGAACACTGGCGCCCGCGACCGCTCGCGCGATATAAATGGAGGGCGAGGGGTTTCGATCCGTCCCGGTCCTTGTGAGCGACAAGCAGCGCAACAGCGGCACTCTGATCCTGGTCGCGCCGGTCGACGCCGCGCCCCAGACGACCGTCCGTGGGGACGCATGCCTGGTGCTGCTGCACCCGCCCGGGCCCGACATCGGCCGGCGCACGCCGCTGGCCCGGCCGGCCTACGTGATCGGTCGGGACACCGAGGCCGACCTGGTGATCAGCCGGTCGGCGGTGTCGCGCCAGCACGCGCAGCTCGCGCGCGACGAGCAGGGCGACTGGTGGGCGATCGACCTCGCCTCGACCAACGGCACCTTCGTCAACGAGCAGCGCATCATGCGCCAGCTCCTCGCCGACGGCGATCAGGTCCGGTTCGGCGACGCGATCTTCAAGTTCCTGTCGGGCGCGAACATCGAGAGCGCGTACCACGAAGAGATCTACCGGATGACCATCCTCGACGGGATGACGGGCATCCACAACAAGCGGTACTTCCTCGAGTTCCTCGATCGCGAGCTCGCCGGCGCCAAGCGCCACGGCCACGCGCTCAGCCTGGTGATGTTCGACATCGACTTCTTCAAGAAGGTGAACGACGAGCGCGGTCACCTCGCCGGTGATCACGTGCTGAAGGATGTCTCGGGCCGCATCAAGACGCGGATGCGCCGCGAGGACCTGTTCGCCCGCTACGGCGGCGAGGAGTTCGCCTGCATCCTGGCCTCGACCGGCCTCGAGGGCGGGGTGATCTTCGCGGAGCACATCCGCCACCTGCTCGCCGAGAAGCCGATCATGTTCGACGGCAACGCCATCCCGATCACGGTCAGCCTCGGGGTTGCCTGCGCCTACAACGAGCCGAACCTCGACCCGCCGACGCTGATCAAGCGCGCTGACGACAACCTGTACGCGGCCAAGCGCGGCGGCCGCAACCAGGTCGTGCCGTCGCCCCAGTCCATCGGCCTCCGGTAACCAGGACCGGGCCTTCCGGAGCCGGCACGACGCCGGCGATCGCGACCGGGTAGAACGGTGCTGACCTCCGTGGCACACTGACGCCCCATGGCGCTCCCCCCTGACGTCCACCGCACCGCGGCGGCGCGCGACTCGGCGGCGATGACCAAGGTGCTGGCGGTGCTGCTCCTGCTGGTCGCGGGCGCGCTCGTCTTCACCGTGTTCCGCCAGCGTGGCGCGCAGCCGGAGATCGTCTACGAGCCGCGGGCGGTGACCCTGCCGGCCGGCGATCTCGGCGCCGACGAAAAGGCGACCATCGCGGTGTTCGAGGCGGCCTCGCCATCGGTCGTCCACATCACCAACGTGGCGAGCCGGCGCGACGCCTACACGATGGACGTCACCGAGATCCCGCGCGGCACCGGCTCGGGCTTCGTGTGGGACGAGCACGGCCACGTGGTCACCAACTTCCACGTGATCGAGGGCGCCACCACCACCCGGGTCACGCTGTCCGACGGCACGACCTACGAGGGTGTGATCGTGGGCTCGGCGCCCGACAACGACCTCGCGGTGGTCAAGATCGATGCGCCGCCGTCGAAGCTGCACAAGATCGCGGTCGGTGACTCGTCGTCGCTCAAGGTCGGGCAGACCGTGCTCGCGATCGGCAACCCGTTCGGCCTCGACCAGACGCTGACCACGGGCGTCATCAGCGGGCTCGGCCGCGAGATCAAGAGCGTCACCCAGCGGACGATCTACAACGTGGTGCAGACCGATGCGCCGATCAACCCGGGCAACAGCGGCGGGCCGCTGCTCGACAGCCACGGCCGGCTGATCGGCGTCAACACGGCGATCTACAGCCCGTCGGGCGCCTCGGCTGGCATCGGCTTCGCGGTCCCGGTCGACACGGTGAACCGGATCATCCCGCAGATCCTCCAGTACCGGCGGGTGGTCCGGCCCGCGCTCGGCATCAACATCGGCACCGACCAGATGGCCAAACAGCTCGGCGTCACCGGCATCGTCATCATGAAGGTCGTCAACGGCGGCCCGGCCGCGCGCGCCGGCATGGCCGGCCTGACCCAGTCGCCGCGCGGCGGCTGGATCGTCGGCGACGTCATCACCAAGATCGACGGCACGCCGCTGACCCGGTCCGACGACCTGTTCCAGGCGCTCGACAAGCGGTCGATCGGCGACGTCGTCAAGCTCGAGGTCGTCAACGGCGGCCGGACCCGGACCGTCGAGGTCAAGCTCGAGGCTGCACCCTAGGTGCTCCGCGATCGACGACGCGTCGTCGACGCGAACTCGAGCGTGGTGCGCCAGCGGGCTCCGACCCGGTCCCGCGCCGCGGCCTTGCTGGCCGTCGGTCTGGCCGGGTGCGGCGGCCTCGACCGGAGCCAGACCGAGCAGCGGATCGAGGCGCAGTGCGTGGCGACGGTCGACACCCGGGCCGGCACCCGGATGCTCGACGTCGAGACCGACTACCTGCCGCGCGTGATCGCGTGCGAGAACGGCGCGGCCGCGCAGGGCGCGCTGATGGTGCAGGCGGTCGCCGCGCGCAGCTACCTGTACTACCGGCTCGCGCGCACCGGCTCGATCGGCGACGGCACCGGCGATCAGGTCTACACCTGCGCGCGCCCGCCGACCGCGGCCCACCTGCGCGCCGCCGCCGACACCGCGGGCGTGGTGCTGCGCTACCCGCCCGACAGCGAGGCGGTGCAGGTCGCGGCGTTCTTCGTGGCCGGCGCGCTGCCCGACCCGACCACCTGCCGCGGCGGCGGCAGCGACCCGACCAGCACCGAGCGCTACGTGACCTACAACCAGGGCCGGTCGGCCACCGAGGTGGTCCAGACCCCGCTCGGGCTGGTCAACCCGACCAACCTCGCCAACCGCGGCTGCATGTCCCAGAACGGCTCGGACTGCCTGGCCGAGCAGGGCCGCGACTACCAGGACATCCTGCGCTTCTACTACGGCGAGGACATCGCGATCGTCCGCGCCACCGGGCCGTGCGTGCCCGAACCGGTCGGGCCCGACGGCGGTGTCGACGTGGTGCCGCCGGGGGACAACCAGCTGGGCGGTGGCTGTGCGGCCGGCGGCGGCGCGGGCCTGCTCGCGCTGGTGGTGCTGGGCTCGGTGCCGTGGCGGTTGCGCCGGCGTCGCCGGCGCCGGCGTCGGCTATAGTTCGCACGATGTCCTCGTCGCCTGCGCGTGAGTCCACCGCGCCCGACCCGGTCCCGCGCGGGTCGCGCGCCGCGCGCCTGCGGGGCGCGCTTGCGCACCGGGTCTCGAGCCTGTTCGTCCATGGCCTGTCGCGCGCCGGGCGGCTCCACCCGGCCAGCGATCCGCGCCGGCACCGAGTCGAGGTGCTCCGCGACCTCCGCTACCGCGACGGCGCCGCGCCCGAGCACGTGCTCGACGTGTACCGGCCGACCGGCCGGCCGGGCCCGCTGCCGATCGTCTTCTACGTGCACGGCGGTGCCTTCCAGATCCTGTCGAAGGACACCCACTGGCTCATGGGCCTGGCGTTCGCGCGCCACGGCTACCTGGTGGTGAACATCTCCTACCGGCTCGCGCCGCGGCACCGGTTCCCGGCCGCCATCGAGGACACCTGCGCGGCGTGGGGTTGGCTGCTGGCCGAGGCCGAGCGCCTCGGCGGCGATCTCGGCCGGATCGCGGTGGCCGGTGAGTCGGCCGGCGGCAACCTGGTGACCGCGCTGACGCTGGCCGCGTGCCAGCGCCGCGACGAGCCGTTCGCGCGGGCGGTGTTCGACGCCGGCGTGGTGCCGCGGGTGGCGATGCCATTCTGCGCGATCCTCGAGGTGTCGCGGCCCGAGCGGTTCGGCCGCCGGCCGCTGCCCGGCTGGATCCACGGCATGCTGCGCGGCATCTCGACGTCGTACCTGGGCCCGATCCCGCGTGGCGGCGGCCGCGATCTCGCCGACCCGCTGATCGTCCTCGAGCGCGGCCAGGCGCTCGATCGACCGCTGCCGCCGTTCTTCGCGCCGGTCGGCACCCGCGACCCGCTGCTCGACGACACGCGCCGGCTCGAAAAGGCGCTCGCCACCCTCGGTGTGCCGTGCGAAGCGCGGTATTACCCCGGCGGAATCCATGCATTCCACGCCCTGGTCTGGCAGCAACTTGCCAAGCACTGCTGGCGCGACGCGCTGGCCTTCCTCGATCGCCACATGCGTTGACCCGGGCGCCGAGCGTCCGGTCGCCGGACGTCCCGCGAGCGCGCATGCGCGGTGACCGCCGCGGCAGCCTCGGCCTGTGGTCGGGGGTCGGCATCGTGATCGCCAACATGATCGGGGCCGGCGTGCTGACCACGCCGGGCTTCATGGCGATGAACCTGGCGCCGTCGCACATCTTGCTGGCCTGGCTGGTCGGCGGGGTGGGGGCGCTGGCCGGCGCCCGCGCCTACGCCGCGGTCGCCCACGCCATCCCGCGCTCGGGCGGCGAGTACCGGTACCTGTCGACCCTGTGGCACCCGCTGCTCGGCTACCTGGCGGGCTGGACGTCGCTCCTGGTCGGCTTCTCGCAGCCGGTCGCGCTCGACGCCCAGCTGGTCGGCTTCTACGTCGGCACGCTCGGGATCGACGTCCCCTGGCGGGTGGTGACGGTCGCGGTGATCGCCGGGGTGACGCTGCTGCACGCGGTGAACCTGCGCGCGTCGCGCCGCGGCCAGAACGTGCTGGTGGTGATCAAGGTCGTGCTGGTGGTCGGGTTCGTCGCGGTCGGGCTGGTGGCCGGGGCCAACGCGTGGCCGACCTGGCGTCCGGCGGCGGCCGCGCACGGGCTGCCGATCGCCCCGTTCTTCCAGTCGCTGGTGTTCATCGCCTTCTGCTACAGCGGCTGGAACGCGGCGATCTACGCCAGCGAGGAGTTCGCCGACGCGCGCCGCGACGTCCCGCGCGCGATGCTGATCGGCTGCAGCGTGGTGATCGTGCTGTACCTGCTGGTGAACTGGGTGTTCGTCGCCAACCTGACCCCGGCCCACTACGGCGCGTGGATCGGCGACGATCCCGACCGGATCACGCTCGGCCACGTCGTCATGCACGACATCGTCGGCGCCACCGGCGCCAAGATCATGTCGGTGTTCATGATCATCGCGCTCTTGTCGGCGGCCAGCGCGATGACCATGATCGGCCCCCGGGTGTACGCGGCGATGGCGCGCGACGGCTATCTGCCGCGGGTGTTCGCCGGCACCGACGGGCGGCCGCCGGTGTGGTCGGTGGTGCTCCAGGGCGCGATCGCGGTCACGGTGGCGATGACCACCAGCTTCATCAAGGCGATCGCCACGGTCGGCACCGTGCTGACGCTGATGGCCGCGCTCACCGCGCTCGGGGTGTTCAAGCTGCAGCTCGACGCCCGCCAGACCGAGAAGCCGGGGCCGTCGGCGCTGGTCGCCGCGACCGTCTTCGTCGGGCTGGCCGGCTGGATGTTGTACTTTGCGTTCACCAGCCCGCTGCTCAACACGGTGCAGTTGCCGGTCGTCGGCAAGGTGTCGTCGCCGCTGGTGTGGCTGGTCTTCATCGCGCTGGTCACGTTGCTGTACGCGGGCTGGGTCGCGGTGCGCGGGCCCCGGCCGGCGACGCCCGGCGACGACCGGTGAATGACGGGCGGCGAGCCGGCGCCGGCGTGGCACACTGACCGCGTGCGCGCCGCCGTTCTCGCGCTGATCACGGTCGGGCTGGTCAGCCGCGCGACGCCGGGGGTCGCCGAGCCGTGGGTCGAGCCGGACCCGGCGGCGGTGGTCGGCCGCTGGACCGGGCCCGCGACCTGGCGTCAGTGTGCGGTCACCGGTGAGGCCCGACCGGTCCTGGTGGTCGCACGCGACGGCGGCGGCTATCGGGTCGACCTCGCCGCCGCGCTCGACGGGCTGGGCACCGAGCTGCTGGCGCCGGTCGGCGGCCGCGAGCTGACCGCGACCCGCCACGACCTCACCGTGAGCTGGGTGCTCGGCTCGCCCGGCCACGCGCGGGTGCGGCTCGGCTTCGCGTCGGGCTGCGAGGGGACGCTGGTCCTCGCGCGCGACACCACCGGGGCCGCGGCCTGCGACGAGCTGGTCGCGCTGCGGGCGATCGCCGGAGGCTGTCCCGCGGCGACCGTGCCCGCGACGGAGCCGCGCGCACCGCCCGGGCGCCGGCTGCGTGGCAAGCCGCTGGCGGCGCTGGCCGCGGGCTGTCGGCGCGACGCGGCGCCCCTGCGCGCGGGCCTGATCGAGGCCGGGTGCGTGCCGGCGCCGCTCCCGGCGATCAGCGCGACCACCCGCGTGCCCGAGTGCGACGCGCTGCTGGCATCGGTCGACCGGCTGATGCGGTGCGACCGGGTCCCGGTCGCGACCAAGCAGCGCCTGCGGATCGCGATGGGGCAGGTCGACCGCTGGGCCACCGCCGATCGCGACGACGCCGAGGCCCGCCGCACCTCGGCGGCGACCTGCCAGGAGACCCGCGACGAGCTGGTCCGCACGATGGTCGTGCTCGGCTGCAGCCCCTGACCTGCGGCGCGAGCGGTGCACGGGTGTCACCGCGGCGCAGCACGGGTAAGCCGGCGGCGACAAGCGAGATCGGGGGCGATCGGGCCCCGATCAACGACGGGTAGCCCAAGGACAGGGCTCGCGCGTTTGTCTATCATCGACCCTTCACGGGGAGGCTTCCATGACGATCAAGGGATGGACGGCGGCAGCGATCTGCGCCGTCCTGGCCACGGTTCCGACCGCGGCCCACGCGTTCTGCGGGTTCTATATCAACGGTGCCGGCGGCGAGATGTTCAACAACGCGACCCAGGTCGTGCTGATGCGCCAGGGCACGCGGACGGTCCTGTCGATGCAGAACAACTACCAGGGACCGCCCACCGATTTCGCGATGGTGGTGCCGGTCCCGGTCGTCCTGCAGCAGGACAACGTCAAGACGCTGCCACACGACGTCTTCGCCAAGGTCGATCAGATGGGCGCGCCGCGCCTGGTCGAATACTGGGAGCAAGACCCGTGTCAGGTGATGGATCGGTTCGCCGACGACTGCCCCAACTGCGGGGCCATGCCCACCGGGGCACCCAGCGTGGCCATGGAGTCGGGCGCGGCTGACTACGGCGTCAAGATCGAGGCGCAGTTCGAGGTCGGCGAGTACCAGATCGTGATCCTGTCGGCCAAGGACGCGGCCGGGCTCGACGGCTGGCTGCGCGCCGAGAAGTACCAGATTCCGCCCGGCGCCGAGCCGCTGCTGCGGCCCTACGTCGAGAGTGGCATGAAGTTCTTCGTCGCCAAGGTCGACCCCAAGAAGGTCACCTTCGCCAAGGGGATGGCGACCTTGTCGCCGCTCCGCTTCCACTACGACAGCGAGGAGTTCTCGCTGCCGATCCGGCTGGGCCTGGCCAACTCGAATGGCACCCAGGACCTGATCGTCAACATCCTGGCGCGGAGCCAGCGCTACGAGGTCGCCAACTACAAGAACGTCACGATCCCGACCAACCTCGACGTGAAGCCCGAGGCGCGGACCCGGTTCGGCGAGTTCTACGCGGCGCTGTTCGACCGCACGCTGGAGAAGAACCCGGGCGCGGTCGTGACCGAGTACGCCTGGGACGCGATGACGTGTGACCCGTGCCCGGGGCCCACGCTCGATGGCAGTGACCTGGCCACGCTTGGCACCGACGTGATCGGCGACGGCGCCGGGATGGTGCTGACGCGCCTGCACGCGCGCTACGGCGCGGCCGATATGAAGGAGGACCTGGTGTTCCGGTCCGGCTCGGCCATCGCGGGCGGCCGCGAGCTGCGCGGGTTCGGCGATCGGCTCGAGGAGCGGGCCAGTCCGTCCGACTACAACAACTTCCAGGGTCGCTACGCGATCCGCCACACCTGGGCCGGGCCGATCGTGTGCAAGGCGCCGGTGCGCGGCCGCTGGGGCGGACCGCCCGCCGGTCAGGAGCTCGCCGGGGGCGGCGCGCCGCTGGCCGCGACCAACGTCGCGTTCGCGCCCCGCGGGGCGATCGAGCTGCCGATGGTGGTGGTGCACGACGTGCCCGAGATCGAGGTGAAGGCCGGCGAGGCGCTGCCGGCCGCGGCCGCCGCGGTCGACAAGAAGGCCTATCCCGGCTGCACGTGCGGCGCCGGGCGCGGCGGCGGCGCCGCGAGCGCGGTCGGTGGCGCGGTGGTGATGGGCGTGGTGCTGCGTCGCCGTCGGCGCGCGCGGCGCTGACGCGGCGGTCGACGATCACATCAGGAGCAGCGATGAAGCGAGCAGTGCTGGCAGCGGCGGTGGTGGCGGCGTCGACCGGGACCGCGCAGGCGTTCTGCGGGTTCTACGTGAACGGGGCCGGGGGCGCGATGTACAACGACGCGACCCAGGTCGTGTTGATGCGGATGGGGACCCGCACGGTCCTGTCGATGCAGAACAACTACCAGGGCCCGCCCGAGGCGTTCGCTCTGGTGATCCCGGTGCCGACGGTGCTGCAGGAGGCCGACGTCAAGACGTTGCCGCGCGAGGTGTTCGCGCGGGTCGATCAGATGGGCGCGCCTCGGCTGGTCGAGTACTGGGAGCAGGATCCCTGTCAGCCCGATCCGCCGCCCGAGCCGCCCATGGCGTTCGCGACCGGCGCCGTCGAGATGTCGGCCGACCCCAGTCGGCCCCGCAAGGATCTGGGCGTGACCGTCGAGGCCCAGTTCGAGGTCGGCGAGTACCAGATCGTGATCCTGAGCGCGAAGGACGCGGCCGGGCTCGAAACCTGGCTCCGCGCGCAGAAGTACCAGATCCCGCCGGGGGCCGAGCCGTACCTGCGGCCGTATGTCGAGAGCGGCATGAAGTTCTTCGTCGCCAAGGTCGACCCGAAGAAGGTCACCTTCGACGCCGACAAGCGCGCGCAGCTGTCGCCGCTGCGGTTCCACTACGACAGCGAGGACTTCAACCTGCCGATCCGGCTCGGCCTCGCCAACTCGAGCGGCACCCAGGATCTGATCGTCAGCATCCTGGCGCCCCGCCAGCGCTACGACGTCGGCAACTACCAGAACGTCACCATCCCGACCAACCTCGACGTCAAGGACGAGGTCCGCGACCGGTTCGGCGAGTTCTACGCGGCGCTGTTCGACCGCACGATCGAGAAGCACCCGGGCGCGGTGGTCACCGAGTACGCCTGGCAGGCGACCACCTGCGATCCGTGTCCGGGCCCGCAGCTCGACGCCCGCGACCTGGCGACGCTCGGGACCGACGTGCTGGCCGGCGCCCCCGGCAAGCCGGCGCCGTACGAGGCTTCGGACCTCGTGCTGACCCGGCTCCACGCGCGCTACGGCAAGACCGTCACCGAGGATCTGGTGTTCAAGCAGGCCGACGCGATCGCCGGGGGCCGCGAGCACCTGCAGGCGAACGGCGCGCTCGAGGAGCGGTCGCAGCCGTCGCGCGACAACAACTTCCAGGCCCGCTACGCGATCCGCCACGCCTGGACGGGGCCGGTCGCGTGCCAGGCGCCGAGGCGCGGTCGCTGGGGTGGACCACCGGCCGGCGTCGCCGGCGGCGGCGTCAAGCCCGCGCTCGATCTGGCGTTCGCGCCGCGCGGCAAGACCGCGCTGGCGCAGCTGGTCCGCCAGGATGTTCCCGAGCTCGAGATCAAGGCGGCCGGCGGCGCGGCGCCGACCACGGCGCCGGCGGGCACCCCCGCGGTGCCGCCGGCGGGGACGCCGACCCCACCGGCGCCGACGCCGCGCAAGAAGACCGGCTGCGGGTGCGGCGCCGGGGCCGACGGCGGTGGGCTCGCCGGCGCGGTGCTGGTGGTCGGGATGCTGGCTCGCCGCCGGCGCCGGCAAGTCGCGCCCAGGAGGGTGCGATGAACCGGGCGATGACGCGCGCGGTGCTGGCCGGGATGATGCTCGTGGCGACCGCGGGCACCGCCCAGGCCTTCTGCGGGTTCTACGTGAACGGCGCCGGCAGCGAGATGTACAACGACGCGACCCAGGTCGTCCTCATGCGGATGGGCACGCGCACCGTGCTGTCGATGCAGAACAACTACCAGGGGCCGCCCGAGGCGTTCGCGCTGGTCATCCCGGTGCCGACGGTGCTGCAGGAGGCGGACGTCAAGACGCTGCCGCGCGAGGTGTTCGGGCGGGTCGATCAGATGGGCGCGCCGCGGCTGGTCGAGTACTGGGAGGTGGACCCGTGCGGCCGGCCCTACCAAGAGGACGGCCGCGTGAGGAGGGCGGAGAGCGCAGGCGGGCCGCGTCCGACCACGTCACGACCGGCCAACGGCCATGGCGTCACGGTCGAGGCCCAGTTCGAGGTCGGCGAGTACCAGATCGTGATCCTGAGCGCGAAGGACGCGGCCGGGCTCGACACCTGGCTCCGCGCCGAGAAGTACCAGATCCCGCCCGGGGCCGAGCCGTACCTGCGGCCGTACGTCGAGAGCGGGATGAAGTTCTTCGTGGCCAAGGTCGACCCGAAGAAGGTCAGCTTCGACGCCGACCAGCGGGTGAAGCTGTCGCCGCTCCGGTTCCACTACGACAGCGAGGAGTTCAACCTGCCGATCCGGCTCGGCCTCGCCAACTCGAGCGGCACCCAGGATCTGATCGTCAGCATCCTGGCGCCCAACCAGCGCTACGACGTCGCCAACTACAAGAACGTCACCATCCCGACCAACCTCGACGTCAAGGACGAGGTCCGCGACCGGTTCGGCGAGTTCTACGCGGCGCTGTTCGATCGCACGATCGAGAAGAACGTCGGCGCGGTGGTCACCGAGTACGCGTGGCAGGCGAGCACGTGCGATCCGTGTCCGGGCCCCAATCTCGGCGGTGGCGACTTCGCGACGCTCGGGGCCGACGTCCTGGCCGGCGCACCCGGCAAGCCGGCGCCGTACCAGGGCTGGGACCTGGTGCTGACCCGGCTCCATGCGCGCTACGGCAAGACCGTCACCGAGGACCTGGTGTTCAAGCAGGCCGACCCGATCGTTGGCGGCCGCGAACACCTGCAGGCCAGCGGCAAGCTGGAGGAGCGATCGCAGCCGTCGGGCACCAACAACTTCCAGGCCCGCTACGCGATCCGGCATCCGTGGACCGGCGAGATCACCTGCAAGGACCCGGTGCGCGGTCGCTGGGGGGGGCCGCCGGCCGGGGTCACCGGCGGTGGCGTGAAACCGGCGCTCGACCTGGCGTTTGCGCCGCGCGGCAAGGCGGCGCTGGCCCAGCTGGTCGGTCAGGACATCCCCGAGCTCGCGATCAAGGCTGCCGGCGGGCTGCCGGCGACCGCCGGGACGCCGCCGGCGTCGCCCGGTCAGACCCGGCCGCCAGCTGGGACGTCTGACCCGGGAACCAAGAAGAAGACCGGCTGTGGCTGTTCGTCCGGTGGCCCCGGCGGCAAGCTCGCCGGGGCCGGCACCGGCCTCCTGCTGCTCGCGCTGGTGTCACGTCGTCGTCAACGCACCTGAGACCGGAGGAACCATGCAACCCATCGTGATCCTGAGACTGGCCGCTCTCGTCGGCGCGGTGGTATGCGCCGCGCCCCAGGCGGCCGATGCTTTCTGCGGCTTCTACATCAATGGTGCTGGCAGCGAGATGTTCAACGACGCGACGCAGGTCGTGATGATGCGCAAGGGCACGCGCACCGTGCTGTCGATGCAGAACAACTACCAGGGGCCGCCGGCGGCGTTCGCGATGGTGATTCCGGTGCCGACAATCCTGCAGGAGGCCGACGTCAAGACGCTGCCAAAGGACGTGTTCGGGCGGGTCGACATCATGGGCGCGCCGCGGCTGGTCGAGTACTGGGAGCAGGACCCTTGCGGACGAGACGACTGGGATCGTCGCGAGCGCCGCATGCCGCTGAAGCGGAGCGCGCCGCCCGCGATGGGCATGGCCGGCGCGACGGCGGAGGACCTCGGGGTGACGGTCGAGGCGAAGTTCGAGGTGGGCGAGTACCAGATCGTGATCTTGAGCGCGAAGGACGCGAGCGGGCTCGACACGTGGCTGCGGCGCGAGCAGTACCAGATCCCGAAGGGGGCGCAGCCGTTCCTGCGGCCGTACGTCGAGAGCGGGATGAAGTTTTTCGTGGCGAAGGTCGACCCGAAGAAGGTGGCGTTCGACGCCGACGGGCGAGCGGCGCTGTCGCCGCTGCGGTTCCACTACGACAGCGAGGACTTCAACCTGCCGATCCGGCTGGGGCTGGTGAACTCGAGCGGGACGCAGGATCTGATCGTGAGCATCCTGGCGCCCAACCAGCGCTACCAGGTCGCGAACTACCAGAACGTGACGATCCCGACCAACCTCGACGTGCGCGACGCGGTGCGGACCAGCTTCGGATCGTTCTACGCGTCGCTGTACGACGCGACGGTGAAGAAGCACCCGGGCGCGGTGGTGACCGAGTACGCGTGGGCGGCGTCGACCTGCGATCCCTGTCCGGGGCCGACCCTGGGCGGCAACGACTTCGCGCTGCTCGGGGCCGACGTGCTCGAGGGCACCACCGCCAAGCCGGCGCCGTACGGCGGCTGGGACTTCGTGCTGACCCGGCTGCACGCGCGCTACGGCAAGAACATCAGCGAGGACCTGGTGTTCAAGGTGGCCGATCCGATCGTCGGTGGCCGCGAGCAGCGGGGCAGCGGCGGCCGGCTCGAGGCGCGCGCGCAGGTGTCGAGCATCAACAACTTCCAGGCCCGGTACGCGATCCGGCACTGGTGGACCGGCAGTATCACGTGCAAGGCGCCGCGGCGTGGGGTGTGGGGCGGACCGCCCAACGGCCGCGGGGTCCGGCCGACGCCGGCGCTCGGCCTGGCGTTCGCCAAGCGCGGCAAGAGCCTGCCGGGGCTGCTGGTCTCGAACGTGCCGGAGATCGGGATCAAGGCCTACCGCAAGAAGCCCAAGCCGAAGGCGGCCAAGCCACCGCCGGCGCCGCCCCGGCCCGCGGTCGAGGCGCCCGACCCGACCGTGAAGGGCGCGCCGATGGGAGCCCTGCGTCAGGGCTGCAGCACGGGTGGGACGCCGGACCTCGGCGCGCTCGCGGCGGTGGCGGCGATGCTGGTGGCCACGCGCCGCCGGAAGCGGAGCTGATGAGCGAGGTCGGTCTGCGACGCCGGGCCCCGATGCTGGCGCCGCTGCGCGCGAGCACCGGCGGCCGCACCAGCGGCCGCGCCGACCGGGGCGCGCGGGCCGGGCTGGCAACCGTGGCGGCGATCACGCGGCGTCGTCGGCGCGACCGCCCGGCGTGAGCGGGGCAGTAGGATGACGGCGATGGCTCACCGGTGGTGCGTGCTGGTCGGGGTGGCGGCGCTGGGCGCGTGTTCGGGCTCCGGCAGCCCGGCCGGGCCGCCGGTGATCGGGGGTGGGAGCGCGCCGATCGACGCACCGACCGCGGCGATCGAGGCCAGCCTGCCGCGCGCGCCCGGCCGGTTCGCCCCGTCGCTGGCGGCGATCGAGGGCGGCGGCACCATCGACGGCAACCAGCTCGGAGACATCGATACCTGCGAGACCTGCCACAGCGCGGTCACCAGCCAGTGGAAGTCGGGGATCCACTCGTTCGCGTCGTTCGGCAACCCGATCTACCGGTTCAACGTCGAGCTCGCCCGGCGCGAGCTCGGCAAGCGCCAGAGCCAGCACTGCGGCGGCTGTCACGACATGCCGCTGCAGGTCGACGGCGCGATGCTCGCCGAGGTCCAGGCCGACGACCTGCGCGCCCACACCGGGGTGTCGTGCCGCGTCTGCCACGCGATCCGGGCCGCCACCACCGACGGCAACGGCAGCTACACGCTGTCCGCGGGCGAGCTGCCGACCCCCAACGTCGACGATCCGGCCTCGGTCGCGCGCCATCGCGCGGCGGTGACCGTGAAGCCGCTCGGCAGCGAGCTGTGCGTGTCGTGTCACCGCGGCTTCCTGTCGCCCGACGTCGACGTGCCGGTCCACCTGTCGGGCATCGACGAGCCGACCGCGTGGCGGAGCTCGCCGTACACCGGCAACGGCATGGCCCGGGTCGACCAGGTCGAGCCGCAGGACTGCATCGGCTGCCACATGCCCGAGGTCGCGGTCGGTCCCGACCAGTACGCCGGTGACGGCAAGGTGCGCGCGCACTGGTTCGCCGGGGGCCACACGTGGATGGCGTCGATGCGCAACGATCCGGCCCAGCTCGAGCGGATCCGGGCGATGCTGCGCGGCGCCGCGTCGATCGATATCGCCGGCGCGATCCTCATGCGCGACCTGGCCGCGCCGATCGGGACCGGTCGTGGTCCCGACACCGTCGGCGGCCGCTGGCACCTGCCGGCCGATGCCGCGCCGGTCGGCCCCGGCCAGCGGATCCTGCTCGACGTCGTCCTGCGCAACCGGCTGGTCGGTCACCGCTTCCCGGGGGGCGTCAACGACATGCAGGACACCTGGGTCGAGGTCGAGGCGCGCGCTGGCAGCGGCCGGCTGCTCGCCAGCTCCGGGCTGCGCCACGAGCACGACCTCACGGACGACGAGACCCACGTGCTACGCGCGTATCCGGTCGATCAGCACGGCCACATCCAGGAGGAGCACGAGCTGCCGCGCTTCCGCGCGATCATCGCCAACCACACGCTGGCGGCGCGCGAGGCCCAGGCGGTCCGCTACGTCCTCGTCGTGCCGGTCGGCGCGGCCATGCCGATCGAGGTGCGGGCTCGCCTGCGCCATCGCAGCCGCGGCCTGCTGGCCCAGCGCGCGGTGTGCGCGGAGGCGCGGACCAAGGTCGGCGCGACGTTCCTGCGCCAGGCCGAGGAGATCCGCGACATGACGGTCGACCCGTGCAAGCCGCAGCCGGTGACCGAGATCGCGCGCACCGTGACCTGGATCGGCGACGGGGCCGCGGCCGCGATCGCCCGGGCCGGTGCCGCGGCCCGCGCCGACAGCGGCGCCGCGCCCGGGCAAGCGTGGGAGCGCAGCTACGAGCACGGCATGGCGCTGACCTCGGTGGTCACCGAACGGCTCGACGAGCCGCGCCAGGTGCTCGAGCACGCGCTGGCGCTCCTGCCGGTGTCGGCCGAGACCGCGCGCAGCCGCGCCATGGTGCTGGTCCAGCTGGGCGTGGTCGCCTCCCGCCAGGGCCGCACCGAGGACGCGCTGGGCCTGCTCGACCAGGCGCGCGCCCTCCTGCCGGCGCCGCAGCCGCCGGTGCTCGACGCGGTGGCCGCCGACGCGCTGGCCCGGGTCTGGCGCTGGGCCGACGCCACGCCGTTCGCCCGTGCCGCCGCCGCCAAGGCGCCGGCCAACACCAACGCGTGGGTCATGCTGGCGCGCATCCTCGGCAGCGCCCACGACAACCACGGCGCGCTGGCGGCGGCGCGCGCCGGCCTGGCGCTCGCCCCGCGCGACGCCGACCTCCTGCGCAGCCAGTCGGCCGCGCTCGCCGAGCTGATGCCGGGCAGCCCGCTGGCCGAGCAGGCGCTGGCCGCCTACGACCGGTTCCGCGCCCCCGACAACACCGCCGCCCTGCGGATCGCATGCGCGGCGGAGAGCCCGCGGTGCGCGCGGGAGCGGGAGATGGGGCACTTGCACGCGCTGACGCCCGCGCGGTGATGGCGCCGACGCGAGCGGCCACCACCCGGTGGTGGGGCGGCCTGGTCACCGTGGGGCTGCTCGCCGCGGTGGCGTGGCCGGTCACCCGGGCGCCGCTCGCCGGCGACAGCTTCCCGCTGTCGACCTACCCGATGTTCGCGGCGCCCCGGGTCGGCGGGCGGGTCGCGATCGACTACGTGATCGCGTTCGGGCCGGATGGCGCGCGCCGCCACGTGCCGCCGGCGCTGGTGGTCAACCCCGAGGTGATGCAGGCGATGATGACGATCCGGCGCGCGGTCCAGCGTCGCGAGGCGCCGGCGCTGTGCGCGGAGGTCGCGGCCCGGCTGGCCGGCGATCCGCGGTTCGCGGCGATGGACACGGTCGCGGTGGTGTTCGGCGATCACCGCGCCGCCGCCTACTTGCTCGACGGCGTGCGCGGCACCGAGCGCGAGCACGCGCGCTGCCCGATCCCGCGGGGGCCGCGGTGATCGAGCGCGTCCTCGCCGGGTGGTTTCGGCCGGTGCCGGCGGCGCGGCTGGCCGCGCTGCGCCTCCTGGTCGGTGGCTTCGCGCTGGGCTACCTGGTCGCCCGGCTGCCGATGTGGCTCGGCCTGGCCCGGTTCGCGCCGCGTGATTTTCAGCCGCTCGGGGTGGTCGCGCTGGTGCTCGAGCGGCCGCTCGGCGCGGGCGCGATCGTGGCGCTCACGGTCGCGACGATCGGCCTGGCGGTCACGTTCGTGGCCGGGGTCGGGCACCGGGTGCTGGCGCCGCTGTTCGCGGTCGCGCTGCTGGGGCTGACCAGCTACCGCAACTCGTGGGGCATGCCGTTCCACACCGAGAACCTGCTGGTGCTCCACGTCCTCGTGCTGGCGCTGGCACCGGCCGCCGATGCCTGGTCGGTTGACGCCTGGCGACGACCAGCGCCGGCCGCCGAGCGCTCGGGCTGGCCGCTCCGACTCATGGCCGCGATCACGATCCTGACCTACGTGCTCGCGGGCATCGCCAAGCTGCGGCTGGGCGGGCTCGAGTGGGCCCAGGGCGTGGCGCTGCGCGATCAGGTCGCGGTCGACAACCTGCGCAAGCTCCTGCTCGGCGCGTCGACGAGCCCGATCGCGATGCCGTTCCTGCGCCACCCGTGGCTGTTCGAGGGCCTGGCGATCGGGACCCTGGTGGTCGAGCTGGGCGCGCCGCTGGCGCTGCTCGGTCGTCGGCTCGCGTGGGCGTGGGCGCTGGCCGCGTGGGGCTTCCACCTCGGCGTGCTGGCGCTGATGACGATCGTCTTCCCATACTCGCTCGGGTTCCTCGCCTACGCGCCGCTGTTCGCCTGCGAGCGGCCGCTGGCGTGGCTCGGCGCGCGGCTGCGTCGCCGTCGGTAGCGACCGGGATCAGCGGGCGATCAGAACGCGCCGCGCACGCCGAGGGCCGGGACGAACGGCAGGTCCTCGATGGGCTGGCGGTTGGTGAAGTCGTAGTTGTACGAGTAGCCGAGCACGCGGGCGTGGGCGTAGACGTTGGTGACGTCGAGGTACGCCGACAGGTTCCACGACCTGAACTTCCACCGGCGGTCGACGCGGACGTCGAGCTGGTGGGCGCTCTCCATGCGGGTCGAGTTCACCGCGCCGTACTGCGGGATGTACGCGTTGAGATCGGCCAGGTAGATCGAGCCGACCACCGGGGTCTGCGGCTGCCCGGTGGAGTACTGCCACTTGCCGCCGAGCTCCCACGCGCCCAGCCGCCAGCTGGCGACCGCGAGCAGGTTGTGGGTCTGGTCGAAGTCGAACAGACGGCGGTCGAGCATCGGCCCGTCGATCCGGTCCGAGCGCGAGAAGGTGTACGAGATCCAGCCGAAGAACCGGTCGGCCCTGGCCTTGACCAGGTACTCGGCGCCGTACGAGCGGCCGACGCCGCGGTTGACGTACTGATCGATCGGCGAGGTCTCGGCCAGCAGGGGATCCTGGACCAGCAGCTCCGAGCGGCGGGTGTAGAAGCCCGAGCCCGACGCGGTCAGCACGTCCGACAACCGGACCTCGGCGCCGGCCACGTACTGGGTCGCGAGCTCGGGATCGATGTTGGTCGGCACGCTCTCGGCCTGCTCGAAGCCGCGGCTGTAGCGGCCGACCGCAGCGCGCAGCGTGAGGTCGCGGCCGACCTCCTGGGTCAATTGCAGGCGCGGCGCGAAGGTGGTCGCGCTGATGTGGTCGTAGCGATCGACGCGGCCGCCGAGGCTGACCGTGGTCGAGCTGGTCGGCCTGAGGTCACCGGCCAGGTACGTGCCCAGGACGTCGTTGTTGTTCTCGAGCATGTACGTGACCAGCGGCGCGCTCGAGAAGTTGCTGGGCGGCGGCTGCCCCTCCTGCGGCGGCGCCGGGAAGCGCACGTTCAGCTCGCGCGGATTCCAGCGGCCCTCGACGCCGGCCCGCAGCCGGAGCCGCGGATGGAGCTGCCAGGCCACGTCGTCGCGGACCTCGGCCGTGAACTGGTTCGCACGGACGTAGCGATCGGCGCCGATCTCGACCCGGAAGCCGGTGGTGCCGGTCGAGGCGACCAGGCGGTTGGAGAGCTTGCCGACCGTCTTGCTCCACTGCGCGATCGCACGGGTGAACGAGGTCTCGTTGTCGAAGCCGGTGAAGTCGGGCTCGTTGGGATCGAGGTTGTCGTTGACCAGCGACAGGAGATCGAAGCTGGTGAACGCGAGCAGCGACAGCCGGTCGCCCTCGCTGCGGCGCCAGTCCACCCGGACCTGGGCGTCGTAGTACTGCGGCGCGGTCGTGAAGTTGACGGTGTCGGGCACCACCGCCGGCAAGATGAAGTCGATCAGCGACCGACGCGCGGCGGCGGTCAGGGTCAGACCGTGCTTCAGCGAGAGCGGGGTCTGGATGAACGCGGCGATGTTGATGAACGACAGCTCGGCGAAGCCGGTGGTGTCGGGCGCCGCCTCGGCGCGTGTGACGACGTTGATGACGCCGCCGGTGGCGCGACCCTCCTCGGCGCCGAAGCCGCCCGGCGAGAACTCGATGTTCTGGATGAACTCCGACGGCAGCACGCTCTGCAGTCCGAAGAAGTGGTAGAGGACCGGCACCTCGATGCCGTCGATCGTGATCTTGGAATCCTCGGGCGCCGCGCCGCGGATCACGATCAGGCCGGGTCCGGACCCGCCGCCGCCGCCGAAGGTGTTGGCGACGCCGGGGAGCGACCGCACGGCGGTGAGCGCGTCGCCGCGGGTACCGGGGATGCGCGTGATCACCTCGCGGCCGAGGTCCTGGCGACCGACGGTGGGCGGCACCGGCGCCTCGTCCTCGACTTCGATGGTCTCGACCGCGGCGCCCGGCCGGTAGACGAGCAGGATGTGCTCGGTGAGGCCGCCCGCCGGGACCGCCACATCCTCGAATGAATCCTCATAACCCGGGGCGCGGACGGTGAGCGCGGCCGTGCCCGGCGGCACGTCGAGCTTGAAGGCACCGGCGCGG
This sequence comes from Kofleriaceae bacterium, assembly GCA_046597055.1. GTDB lineage: Bacteria > Myxococcota_A > Polyangia > Haliangiales > Haliangiaceae > UBA2376. The sequence continues at coordinate 58,523 of JBKJLC010000196.1, forward strand.
TCGGTCTTCACGGTCGTGCCGTCGGGCGCGCTCACCGTGGCGCCGCGCACCGGTGCGAGCGTCAGCCCATCGAGGACGTTACCAGCCAGCGGATCGGCCCACGCTGGCCCGGCGGCGAGCGCGACCAGCGAAGTCAGCGATGACGCGACCAGAACCACCAAGACGGAGCGCGTCATTTAGCCCTCAGTGTGGCGAGGCCGCACGATCCGTCAAGCACCGGTCGCTGCGGTATCAGGGCGCATGTGGTTTCGTCACCTGGCCCACGGTTCGCATAGAAGCTGGTCATGCCCGCCCCGATGATCGGAAACTACATCATCAAGCGGCTGCTCGGTCAGGGCGGCATGGGCGCGGTGTACCTGGCGGAGCACGCGCTGCTGGGACGGCCGGCCGCGGTGAAGATCCTTCTGCCGACCGTCTCCTCCGAGGAGGAGATCGTCCAGCGGTTCTTCGACGAGGCCCGCGCGACCACGTCCATCAACGATCCGGGCATCGTGCAGGTGTTCGACTTCGGCTACCACGTCGATGGCAGCGCCTACATCGTGATGGAGTATCTGGACGGCGAGACGCTCGACATGCGGCTCGAGCATGAGGGTCCGCTCCAGGCCATCCCGGCCCTCCGCATCGCGCGCCAGGTGGCGATGTCACTGCATGCCGCCCACCTGCGCGGCATCGTGCACCGCGACCTCAAGCTCGAGAACGTCCTGCTGGTCACCGACCCGGCAGTCCCGGGCGGCGAGCGCGCCAAGATCCTGGACTTCGGCATCGCGAAGCTGTCGCGCGACGAGGGGCGCCACTCGCGCACCCGCACCGGGTCGATCCTCGGCACGCCGATCTACATGTCCCCCGAGCAGTGCCGCGGCGCCCACGACGTCGACGGCCGCGCCGACATCTACGCGCTCGGCTGCCTGCTGTTCTGCCTGGTGACCGGCCGCCCGCCGTTCGACTACCCGTCCAACGCCGAGGTCATCGCCGCGCACCTCAAGGAGGCCGCCCCGCGCGCCTCCAGCCGCGCGCCCGGGCTGGCGCCCGAGGTCGACGAGATCATCGCGAACTGCCTCGCCAAGGACCCCAACCGTCGCTACCGGTCGATGGCCGAGCTCGCCGCCGACATCACGGAGTTGCTCACGGTCACCGACCGCTCGATCACGTCGCCGCCGGTGGGACGGCCGTCGTCGCGCCGCCGGCGCCCGACCACGCTCTCGAGCGCGATCCGCTCGCCGCTCCTCAAGAGCACCAGCCCGACCGCTCCCACCGTTCATGGCCCCCGGCGCGGCCGGATCGCGATGTTCGGCAGCATGTCTGCCGCGGTCCTGACGCTCCTGGTGGCGGCCGGCGCGACCTGGCGCCGCGACGCGCGGGCGCTGCCGGGCCCGACGAGCGACAGCGCACAGATGAGCGAGACGGCTCAGGGTGCGCCCATGCCACGCGCAGTGGAGGTCACCGCGGCCCGGACGCCCATGGGCGCAGGGTTCGTCCCGGTGGGTCTGCCCGTGGCCGACACCCTGAGCGCGGCCACCGCGCTCGACGAGTCGGCGACGCACGACGAGGCGTCCCTGGACGATGTCACCGTCGAGCCTTCGGCCTCCTCCGAGTCAGCTGAGCGGGTCCAGGTCCGCCTGGTGAAGCGTACTCGGCCGGTCCGCGCGGGCGCCACGTCGTCGCGTCCGGCATCCTCGCAGGTCGCCGCGCCGCGGGCACGGCGAGTGCTTCCTGATGGACCTCGTGATGTCAGCCCGACCACTGCCCCGGTCCTCCGTGTTCGCGATGTCGACCGCGGCGACTAACGTCACGCTCGTCGTCGCCTGCCTCCTCGGCCTCGCCGCACCTGCGTCCGCGCAGAACGCCGAGGCTGAAACGTTGTTTCGCGAGGGCAGCCGCATGATGGACACCGGCCGGCTGGTCGAGGCCTGCGCCGCCTTCGAGGCGTCGAACCGGATCGAGCCCCGGGCGGGCACGCTGCTGCGGCTCGGCGACTGCCACGAGGCGCGCGGTCAGCTGGCGTCGGCCTGGTCGGCGTACAACGACGCCAAGGCCCGGGCGACCGACCCTCGCAAGAAGAAGCTGGCGACCGGGCGCGTCAACGCGATCGAGCCGCGGCTGTCGCAGATCACCATCGTGGTCAAAGAGCCCCGTCGCATCGAGGGCCTGGTCATCAGCCGCAACGGGGTCGCGGTGGATCCGGCGCTGTGGAATCGCGCGGTCCCGGTCGACGGCGGCAAGAGCCTGATCGAAGGGCGCGCGCCCGGCCACGAGCCGTGGTCGAAGACCGTCGAGGTCCCGATCGAGAAGGGCACCGTCCGCGTCGAGGTGCCCTCGTTGGTGGTGCGCCCGGTCGCGGAACCCGAGCGCCCGACGGCGGCGCCGCCGCCGCGCGGCCTCACTGGTCGGCGCAAGGCGGCGATCGGCTTCGCGACGGTCGGCGTGCTGGTCGGCGCCGGCGCCGGCGTGCTCGGATACCAGTCGCAGCAGCTGGTCACCGACGCGGCGACGATGTGCCCGACCACGACCTGTCCGCGCTCGGCCGAGGCCAACGATCTGATCGAGCGCGCCCGCCAGCGCGCGCTCTTCGCCAACCTCGGGTATGGCGTCGCCGGCGCCGCGATCGTCGGCGGCGGCGTGCTGTGGCTGACCGGCGCGCGCACCGAGGCTGCGGTGACGCTCAGGCCGATGCTGACCAGCGGTGGCGCCGGTGTCAGCCTCCGCGGGAGCTTCTGATGCGGCGCTCCGGCCGGCTCCCGATCATCGTCACCCTGGTCGCGAGCGCGGCGTGCACGGTCGATGCGCCGCTGTACCTGCCCGGGGCCGGCGATGGCGACGGCGGGGTCGACGCCAGCGTCGATGCGCCGCCCAACGGCGCGTACGTGCAAGTCAGCCCCGGCGACATCACCGTCGGCGAAGGCGCCCAGGTGGTCGTGCGGGTCCGGCTGTCGGAGCCGCCGCCGGCCGATGCGACCGTCACGGTGCAGCCGATCGACCCCGCGCGGCTGACCGCGTCGCCGGCCAGCCTGACCTTCACCCAGAGTAACTGGCACGTCGAGCGGGTGGTGACGCTGCTGTCGACCGCCGACGACGACGCCGGCGACGACCGGGTCACGGTGGTGTTCGACGGCGCCGGCGTGGTCGCCGACGGCAGCGCGCTGGTCACGGTCACCGACGACGATCTGATGCGCCTGATCGTGGCGCCCGAGCTCACGCTGGGCGTCGGCGAGGCGCAGCCGGCGGCGGTGCAGGTCCGGTTGTCGGCGCGCCCGGCCGGCCCCGTGACCGTCGCCGCCAGCGCCACCCCGGGCGGCGCGATGGGCTTCGCGCCCGGGACGCTCACCTTCACGCCCACCAACTGGAGCAACGATCAGGCCCTCACCGTGACCGGTATCGACGACGTCGACACCCTCGACGAGGCGGTCCGGCTCACGCTGGATCCCGACCTCGATGGCGTCGCGAGCCACGCGGTCGAGGTCACCGTGATCGACGACGACATCCTCAACATCCTGGCCACGCCGGGCAGTCTCGGCGCGCTGACCGAGAACGGCGCGGCGCGCGCGCTCGAGGTGCGCCTGACCCAGCAGCCGGCGGGCACGGTCACCGTCGCGCTCGGCGCGGCGCCGACCGGCGCGGTGACGCTGTCGCGCACGAGCTTGACCTTCGACGGTGGCAACTGGTCGACGCCGCAGCCGGTCGCGGTGGCGGCGCCGTCCGACCCCGACGTCGACGACGCCGCGGTGACGATCACGTTGACCTCGGCCGGGCTCACCAGCCGCACGGTGATGGCGGTGGTCGAGGACGACGACACCCAGGCCATCCTCGCCTCCCCGACGGCGCTGACCGCCATGGCCGAGGGCACCAGCCGCGCGGTCGGTGTGCGGCTCGCGTACCAGCCGAGCGGTCCCACCGTGGTTCGGGTCAGCAGCCTGGATCCGGCGCGGGTCGGCGTCGACGTCGACCTGCTGACGTTCACGACGGCGACCTATGCGACCGCGCATGCCGTCGCGGTCACCGCGCTCCACGATCCCGATCTGGTCGGCGGCACCACCACCGTGCGCCTCCACGTCGACGCCGACGGCGTCACCCGCGACATCCCGGTCGACTTCACTGACGACGACACCCAGTCGATCGTGGTCGACACCACCACGCTGGCGATCGCCGAGGCGACCACCGCGAGCCTCGCCGTCCACCTCGCGTTCGAACCGGCGGCGCCGGTCACCGTCGCGGTGACGTCGAGCGATGATCGCGCGATCGGGGTCAGCCCGGCCACGTTGACGTTCACGCCGACCAACTACGGGACCGCGCAGCCGGTCGCCGTGACCGGACGCGACGACCCCGATGCCAACAACGAGGCGGGCACCGTCACGCTGGAGGCGACCGGCATCGGCCCCCGGCTGGTCAACGTGACGGTCAACGACGACGACGTCCGGGCGGTGCGGGTCGCGCCGTCGTCGCTGACCCTGGTCGAGGGTGGCAGCGCCGGGGAGCTCTCGGTGCAGCTCGGCGCCCAGCCCAGCGCGCCGGTGACGGTGTCGGTCACGGTCCACCCGCCCGGCGCGGCGGCGGCGGTGCCGGCCTCGATGACGTTCGACCCCACCACCTGGGACACGCCCCAGACGGTCACCGTGCGCGCCAGCCAGGACGCCGACGTCGCCAACGGGACCGCGACGGTGTCGCTGACCGCGCCCGGGCTGGCGGCGCGCGCGGCGACCGCGACGATCCACGACGACGACGTGCTGACGCCGGTGCTCGACCCGGCGGTGGTGACGGTGGCCGAGGGCCAGACCGCGACCCGCACGGTGCGGCTGTCGCACGATCCCGGCGGCACCATCACGGTGGTCGCCGCCGGGGTCGGGCTCGACCTGGCCACCGTCAGCCCGCCGCAGCTGTCGTTCACGTCGACGTCGTGGACCCAGCCGCAGCCGATCGCGGTCACCGCTCGCACCGACGACGACGACCTCGGCGGCATCACCACGATGCGCTTCACCGCCGCCGGCGGCGGCGCCGCCGATCTGACGATCACGGTGACCGACCCGACCCTGATCGTTGGCTTCCGGCCGCCGCATCCGTCGCCGCCGACCGCGTCGCCGGGCGTGTTGCGGGCGTTCGCGGTGCCCGCGCCGGCAGGCGTGCCGGCGTGTCTCGTGATCGAGAAGATCCTGGTCGCGGTGACCGAGGTGCCGGCGGCCGGGCCGGCCCAGGTGCGGGTCGGGCTCTACGCCGCCCAGGGCGACCAGCCGCGCGAGCTGGTGCTCGCCGACCCGCCGCGCACGGTGACGGTCGGCACCCACGGCTTCGCGGTCGGCGCGGCGGTGCGGACCGGGTGGCCGCTGTGGATCGCCATCGAGGCGACCCCCGGCGTGTCGTTCGCGACCGGCGCCAGCCCGGTGGCGCAGTGCGCACGCATGCACGACTTCAGCACCGGGCTGCCGGCGCGCTTCGATCGGGGCCCCGGGCAGTGCGCGCCGCGGCGGCCCTCGGCCGTGTGGATCGTGGGTCGTGACGGCGGCGATTCCTGCTGATGGAGGGGGTCACCGTCGGCAGCTACGTGGTGGGACGCCTGCTCGGCAAGGGCGGGATGGGGGCGGTGTACCTGGTCGAGCATGCGCTGCTGAAGCGGCCCGCGGCGCTCAAGGTCCTGTTGCCGGCGCTGTCGGCCGACCAGGAGCTGGTCGAGCGCTTCTTCGACGAGGCGCGCGCGACCACCTCGATCCCCGATCCCGGCATCGTTCAGATCTTCGACTTCGGCCATCACGTCGACGGCAGCGCGTACTTCGTCATGGAGTACCTGGACGGTGAGTCGCTGGACGTGCGGATCGAGCGCGACGGTCCGATGGCGGTGGTGCCGGCGCTGCGCGTCGGTCGTCAGCTCGCGATCTCGCTGCACGCCGCGCACGTCCACGGCGTGATCCATCGCGATCTCAAGCTCGAGAACGTCTTCCTGATCAGCGACCAGGCGGTGGCCGGTGGCGAGCGCACCAAGATCCTCGACTTCGGCATCGCCAAGCTGATCCGCGCCGACGGCAGCCCGTCGCGCACGCGTCAGGGCGCGATCATGGGCACGCCGATCTACATGTCACCCGAGCAGTGCAAGGGCGCGGCGGACGTCGACGGTCGTTCCGACGTGTACTCGCTCGGCTGCGTGTTGTTCACCTTGCTCACCGGCGTGCCGCCGTTCGACTACGAGTCGGCCGGCGAGATCATCGCCGCCCACCTCAAGGAGGACCCGCCGGCCACGTCGGCGCTGGCCACCGAGGTGCCGCCCGAGGTCGACGACCTGATCGCCCGCTGCCTGGCCAAGGAGCCGACGGAGCGCTGGGGAACCATGGCCGAGCTCGCGGCGGCGATCACGGAGCTGCTCGGCGACGCCTCGGATGCCCCGCGCGCGGTGACCCCGGCGTGGGTTGCCGTCCCCGGCGCCGTCGCGCCGCGTTATCGCAGCGGACCGGCGACCGCGTCGCCGGTGCCGACGCCGACGCCGGCGCCGGTCGAGCGCGCCGAGCCGACCACGCTGCGGCGGGCGCCGAGCGCGACCCGGCCGGGGCCCCCCTCGCCGGGGGTGGTGGCGGCGCGCCGCCGGTTGCCGTGGGTGTTCGCCGGGTTGGCCGCGATCCTCGCCGCCGCCGGCGTCCTCGCGATCGTGAGCCAGACGCCGCCCCGCGCGCGTCCGGCCGCGCCGGTCGCGCCGCCGCAAGTCGCGCCGCTGCCGGTCGCGCCGGGGCCCGCGCCGACGCTGGCAACCGACGCTGCGCCGGTCGCGGACCCGAGCGCCGCCGTGATGGTGCCCGCGCTGCCGGTGCGGCCGGTCGACGAAGCCGCGGCGACGACCGAGGTCGGCCCGAGCGCGCCCCCGGTGCCCGTGGCGGTTCCGGCCCGGGCCGGGAGCCCGCGGGTGCGACCGGCGCGGGGGGCGCAGCGCCCGCGGCCCGACATGTCGTCGATCCCAGTCGCGACCCCGCCGGCGCCGGCGCCCAGCGCGCCGCCGCTCGGCGAGATCGATCGTGGGGACTGAACGGATCCCCGAGACGGCCGACTCCACGGTGATGCAGTCCCCCGCGCTTCTGGCGGTTTATCAGGCGGTCGACCGCAGTGAGAGCACCGCCTACCTGCTGTCGGACACGCTGCGCATCGTCCGCACCAACGTCGGGTGGACGTCGTTCGCGCGGGCCAACGGTGGCGCCGAGATGCTGGCGCGGTGGGGCCGTGGCTCGGCCCTGCTCGACGCGCTCCCGGTCGAGCAGCGCGCGCTCCACCGCGACGGGCTCTTGACCGCGCTCGCGAGCGGCGTGCCCTGGGAGCTCGACTACGAGTGCAGCTCGCCGGACACCTACCGCGAGTTCCGGATGATCGCCTTCCCGATCCGCCGGACGTTCCTCGCGGTCACGCACGCGCTGCGGGTCGAGCGACCCTGGGGCAGCGCGTCGCCACCGGCGGTCGAGCTCGGGTACGTCGAGGCCGGCGTCGTGCGCATGTGCATGCACTGCCGGCGCGTGCATGTCCCGGGCTCGAGCGAGCGCTGGGACTGGGTACCCGCGCTGGTCGCGAGCCGGCCACCTGGTATCAGCCACGGCATGTGCCAGCCGTGCGCGACCTTCTATCACCTCAGCCCGCCGGCCGACGCGTTCTGACCGCGGCGGGGACCAGGAACGCGGCGGTCAGCGCCGGAACGGCTGGTCGAGGCCGCGCGCCGGCAGCCACGACGGCCCCTCGCGCAGCTGCTCGTCGGCGGCGCGGGCCGCCTCGCGACCCTCGGCGATCGCCCACACGATCAGGCTCTGGCCGCGGCGGGCGTCGCCGCAGGCGTAGACGCCAGGCACGTTCGACCGGTAGCGGGCGTCGGTCGCGACGTTGCCGCGCCGATCGAGGGTGACCCCGAGCTGGCTGGTCAGTGTGGTGGTGTCGGGCCCGGTAAAGCCGAGCGCCAGGATCAGCTGATCGCAGGGCAGGCGGAGCTCCTCGCCGGTCGCGACCAGGTCGGCCGGCGAGCGCACCGGTCGATCGGTCGGCGCCGCCAGGCGCTCGGCGACCAGCGTGGTCAGCCGGCCGGCCTCGCCCTCGAGCCGCAGCGTGCGCAGCGCGAAGTCGCGGGCGCCGCCCTCCTCCTGGGACGACGAGGTCCGGAAGGTCATCGGCCACTCCGGCCACGGATTGTCCGACGGCCGGACACCCGGCGGGGTCGGCATGATCTCGACCTGGTGGACCTCGGCCGCGCCCTGGCGCAGCGCGGTGCCCAGGCAGTCGGAGCCGGTGTCGCCGCCGCCGAGGACGATCACGCGCTTGCCCGTGACGTCCCAGCGCGCGGCCGGCTGGTCGCCGGCGACCACCCGGTTCTGATCCTCGAGGTAGTCCATCGCCAGCATGACCCCGGTCAGCTCGCGCCCGGACACCTGGAGGTCGCGGCTCTGCCGCGCGCCGATCGCGATGATCACCGCGTCGTGGCTCGCCTTCAGCGCATCCCAGGTCGGGTCGGCGCCGACCTTGACGCCGCACCGAAGCTCGACGCCCTCGGCCCGCAGCTGGGCCAGGCGCCGGTCGATCACCGACTTCTCCATCTTGAAGTCGGGGATGCCGTAGCGGAGCAGGCCGCCCGGCTTGTCGTCGGCCTCGTACACGGTGACGGTGTGGCCCGCGCGCGCGAGCTGCTGGGCCGCGGCCAGGCCGCCCGGGCCCGAGCCGACCACGGCGACGGTCTTGCCGGTCCTCGCGCGCGCCGGCTCGGCGCCGACCCAGCCGGCCTCCCAGGCCCGCTCCGCGATCTCCTTCTCGACGTGCTCGATCGTCACCGGCGCCCCGTCGAGCGCGAGCACGCAGGCGGCCTCGCACGGTGCCGGGCACAGCCGGCCGGTGAACTCGGGGAAGTTGTTGGTCGCCGACAGCCGGCGCCACGCGTCCTGCCACTTGCCGCGGTAGACCCGGTCGTTGAAGTCGGGGATCGGGTTGCCGAGCGGACAGCCCTGCATGCAGAACGGCACGCCACAGTCCATGCAGCGGCCGCCCTGCTGGCGGAGCTGGTCCTCGGGCTCGTGCGCTTCGACCTCGCGCCAGTCGCGCAGGCGCAGCGCGATCGGCCGGCGCGGCGCGGGCGCGCGCGGCCACTCCATGAAGCCGGTTGGCTTGCCCATCAGCGGTTACCTCCGGCGACGACCGCCAGGCGGGGGCGGGTGCTGGCCCGCCGTGATTGCAGCACGCGCCGGTAGTCGACCGGCATGACCTTGACGAAGCGCGGCACCATCAGCTCCCAGTTGTCGAGGATGCGGCGGCCGACCGAGCTGGCGGTCAGGCGCACGTGATCCTCGATGAGGCCGTAGACCAGGAACAGGTCGCTCTCGTCGACCAGCGACTCGAGCTCGACCATGTCCTTGTTGACCTTGTCGCGGAAGGTCTTGTCCTTGTCGAACACGAACGCGGTACCGCCGCTCATGCCGGCCGCGAAGTTGCGCCCGGTCGGCCCGAGCACGATCACCGCGCCGCCGGTCATGTACTCGCAGCCGTGATCGCCGCAGCCCTCGACCACCGCGCGGGCGCCGCTGTTGCGGACCGCGAAGCGCTCGCCGGCCAGGCCGCGGGCGAACAGCTCGCCGGCGGTGGCGCCGTACAGCGCGGTGTTGCCGATGATCACGTTGTCCTCGGCGATGAACCGCGCCTCGGCCGGCGGCCGGATCGCCAGCCGTCCTCCCGACAGGCCCTTGCCGACGTAGTCGTTGGCGTCGCCCTCGAGGTGGAGCTCGACCCCGGTGGTGAGCCAGGCGCCGAAGCTCTGTCCGGCCGAGCCGGTGAAGTGGACCTTGATCGAGCCATCGGGCAGGCCGCGGGCGCCGTGACGGCGCGCGATCTCACCCGACAGCACCGCGCCGGCGGCGCGCTGCGAGTTGTCGATCGGGAGCCGCAGCTCGACCGGCTTGCCGTTGACCAGGTCGGGCCCGGCCTGGGCCCGCACCGCGTCGAGGATCTGCTGGTCGACGTGGAAGGTGAGCGTCCACGGCTCCATCGCGACGAACCGGCGCGGCACGTTGGCCGCGATCGCGGGCTGGTACAGGATCGAGCGCAGGTCGAGGGTGCGCGCCTTCCAGTGCAGGGTCGCCCGCGGCCGCAGCAGGTCGGTGTGGCCGACCAGGTCGTCGATCTTGCGCACGCCGAGCCGGGCCATCAGCGCGCGCACGCTCTCGGCGATCATCGTGAAGAACCCGACCACGTGCTCGGGGGTGCCGCGGTAGCGCTCGCGCAGCGCCGGGTCCTGGGTCGCGATACCGACCGAGCAGGTGTTGAGGTGGCACTTGCGCAGCATCACGCAGCCGGTCGCGACCAGCGACGCGGTCGCCATGCCGAACTCCTCGGCGCCGAGCAGGGCGGCCACCACCACGTCGCGCGCGGTGCGCAGGCCGCCGTCGACCTGCAGGCTGACCCGCCCGCGCAGCTTGTTCTGCACCAGCACCTGCTGGGTCTCGGCCAGGCCGAGCTCCCAGGGCAGGCCCGCGTGGCGCAAGGACGACAGCGGCGACGCGCCGGTGCCGCCCTCGAAGCCGGCGATCACGATGCAGCCGGCGCGCGCCTTGGCGACGCCGGCGGCGATGGTGCCGACCCCGACCTCGGAGACGAGCTTCACCGAGACCTGGCCGGTCGGGTTCGCGCAGCGCAGGTCGTAGATCAGCTGCTTGAGGTCCTCGATCGAGTAGATGTCGTGGTGCGGCGGCGGCGAGATCAGGCCGACGCCGGGCGTCGTGTGGCGCACGCCGCCGATGTAGTCGTCGACCTTGTGGCCGGGCAGCTGGCCGCCCTCGCCGGGCTTGGCGCCCTGGGCCATCTTGATCTGCAGCTGGTCGGCGTTGACGAGGTAGTGGATCGTCACGCCGAAGCGGCCGCTGGCCACCTGCTTGATCGCCGAGCGGCGCGAGTCGCCGTTGGCGTCGGGCGTGAAGCGGACGGGATCCTCGCCGCCCTCGCCGGTGTTCGACTTGCCGCCGAGGCGGTTCATCGCGATCGCCAGCGTCTCGTGCGACTCGCGCGAGATCGAGCCGAGCGACATCGCGCCGGTGGCGAAGCGCTTGACGATCTCCGTGGCCGCCTCGACCTCGCCGAGCGGCACGGGTTCGACACCGTCGAACTTGAACTTCATCAGCCCGCGCAGCGTCGCCTTGCGCGAGGCCTCGTCGTTGATCAGCGCGGCGTACTCGCGGTACTTCGCCAATGCGTCGCCGTTGCTGGAGTCCGCCCGCACGGAGTGTTGCAGCAGCGCGATCGACTCCGGGTTCCACTGGTGGTACTCGCCGTCGCGGCGCCATGCGTAGACGCCGCCGACCGGCAGCAGCTGCTCGTGGTCGGTCGGGTAGGCGGCGGCGTGGCGGTCGAGCGTCTCCAGGCCGAGCACCTCCATACCGATACCGCCGATCCGGTTCATGGCGATCGCAAGCGTCTCGTGCACCTCGCGCGAGAGCGAGCCGAGCGACATCGCGCCCGTCGCGAAGCGCGTGACGATCTCC
>JBKJLC010000257.1:0-47053 GCA_046597055.1 Kofleriaceae bacterium
CTGCAGCTGCCTGGCCAGGTCGGCGTCGTGGCGCCGGATCATCGCCACGATGGGACGCAGCTGGCGGATGAGCTCCCTGCTCACGTCGAGCGCCACGAACTTGTTCTCTGACTCCTCACCACCGTCGTCGGTCGCGCTGGCCCCCGCGTCGGTGACCGCGCTCCCCGAGGTGGTCCGGGCGCGGGCTCGCCCGCCGCGTCCGCGCTGCATGGCTGCGACGGGGGCGGGGGCGGGCGGGTTGGGGTTGGCGTTGATCTCGGTCATGTCGTCTCTCTGCACGGGGTCATCTCCAAGGTTGGTGGGTAGGCCCCTCGGCCCCGGCCCTCCCCGCCTCCAGGGCAGGTCCGCCAACTCGCATCACCACCGCGACGCTGGGCGCGCTCGCGTGGCGTATGGCAGGGGCCGGTGGGCCCTTCGACACGCGCGCCCTCCGGGCGCGGCTCAGGGCGAACGGAGATGGTTGCCGGTCGCGGCACCTCCCTCTGCCCCGATCACCTGTCCCCGCCTCGTCTCTCGGGCTCTCCCTCTCTCCCTGCTCCGTGTCTCCATGCCTCCGCCTTCATTCCCACCCTCGCTCCGTCTCTCACTCTAACTCTCTCCCTCCGCTCCTTCCCTCGCTCCCTATCTCCTGCTCCCGTCCCTCTCACCCGCTCCTGCTCCCTCTCCTGCTCCTGCTCCTGCTCCCTCTCCCCCTCCCTCTCCTGCTCCTGCTCCCTCTCCTGCTCTCTCTCCCGCTCCCGCTCCCTCGCCCGCTCCTGCCCCCGCCCCGCCCGGCCCCCGCTGCCCCCCTGCGCGTCTGCCCTCTGGATCCCACACCGCTTCCCGGTGTCCCTGGGCCAGGGCGAGCGCACGCGAGCCCGCCGTCGAAGGGCAGCCCGTCGGAGCGGCGTGCGGCTCCTCGCCGCGCTGCCCGTCGACGCGGCGCCTTCGGCGCCGGTTCAGGGACACCGGGAAGGTGTGAGCGCTTCCGATCACAACGGAGACTTGTGATCACTCCTGAGGTGCACCCTTCGACCCCCAGCTCGCGTGGGCTGGTTCGGGCTCAGGCGCGGCCCACGGTCCGCTCCCGTCCGAGCCAACGCACGGGCCGCGCCCATGGCTTCGCGATCGTGATCGCGGGTCACCTTGGTTCGCTCGGCTGCACGAGCGCGGCGCACGACCTGGCAACGATCGGAACGCGTGAATGGTTGTCGCGAGGGCTCGTCGCACCCGTGCCCACCATGCAGCTCCCCATGAAGCCTTCCGTCCTTCCTCTCCTGGTCCTCGCGGGCCTTGCCGGCATCGCCCACGCGACCCCGCAGAAACGGCTGACCTACGTCGACGTCGACCGCATCGAAGCGGTCCGCGACGGCAACCGCCTGACGGTCGACCTCGAGATCGATCCGGGGAGCTGGCGGTGGCTACGCCGGCACCAGGTCGAGCCGGTGCTGCACGTCCAGCTCGGTGACCGCGGCGCCGAGCGCGCGTACCCGATCTCCGACGCGAGCAGCCACCTGCGCGTCGAGGTCGACAGCCGCTCGGACGCCGCGACGGTGTGGATCACCGGCGAGGGTCGCCGGACCTCGGTCGGGTGGATGAAGATCGGCGAGCTGCGCCTGTACTCGCTCGAGCTGCGCGTGCGCAACGCGACCGACCGCCTCGACCACCAGGACGACGAGGTGCCCCCGCCCCCGCCCCCGCCGCCGCCCTCGCCGGCGCGCGTCAGCTGGGCCAAGCTGCCCGAGGTCATCCGGGCCTGCGGTGGCAGCCAGGACACGTCGAAGTGCCTGGCCGCCGCGGCCCAGCCGAAGTTCAACCCGACCCCGGTGATGAAGGCGTGCAGCGCGCGCACCAGCACCTACGCGCTCACCAGCGAGTGCATCGACATCGCGGTCACCGCCGAGACCGACCCGACCGTCCGCCTCGGCACCTGCTTCGACGTGACCAGCACCTACGGCCACTCGCTGCGCTGTTTGAAGGCCAGCGTCCGCGCCCGGTTCGAGCCGACCCGCGCGATCAAGGCGTGCCAGTTCGCGACCAGCACCGTCGAGACCATGCTGCAGTGCATCGAGCTGGTCCCGACCGCGGCCGCGGATCCGACCGACGTGGTGAACGCGTGCAAGGACTCGACGCGCCGCTACGATCAGCTGGTGCCGTGCATCAAGCAAGCGCTGGCGCACTGAGCCGAGCGGAGCGAGGCGGCTCAGGATCCGTACAGATCGGGCGCGGCCTCCGGGCCGCGGCCGACCGATCGAAGGGTGGGTGGGATTCGAGAGAATCACAGCCTCCCACGCCGCGCCCTGCGCGCTATCCGGCGGTCAGGTGCTCGACCAGGATCTTCACGCCGAGCGCGACCAGCACCAGGCCGCCGGCGACCTCGAGCCCGCGCCCGAACCGGGCCCCGACCGCCCGTCCGACATAGGTGCCGGCGAAGGTCATCACGAAGGTCACGCCGGCGATGAGCGCGAGGGTGACCGGCGGTGTCACCGGCAGCAGCGGGACCGTGACCCCGGCCGCGGCCGCGTCGATGCTGGTCGCCAGCGCGAGCAGGCTCAGCGGGGCGAGCGCGAACGGATGGACCGGGTCGACGTCATCGGGGTCGCCGTTGCTGCGCAGGCCTTCCCACGCGGTCTTGCCGCCGATCGCGACCAGCAGCCCGAACGCGATCCAGTGATCGAAGCGGGCGAACCACGGGCCGAGCAGGTCGCCGGCCTGCCAGCCGATCGCCGCCATGCCGCCCTGGAAGCTGCCGGTCAGGGTCGCGATCAAGAGGGCGTCGCGGACCTGGATCCGGGCCGCGACCATGCCGCGCACGGCGGCCGCCGCGGTCGCGTCGGAGGCCAGGGCGAGCGCGAGCACCAGAGCGGCCAGCACCGCGGCAGCTTGCCACGGCGCTCCCGCACGCGTAACCCGTGATGGCTGCACGTGGGCCGTGCCACATCGGGCGTCCCTCCGCCACGCGCGCGGACGGAATGCTGGCACAATCGGGGCAGTGGCGACGCCGCAGATCATCGCGGACCGCTTCGAGATCGAGCGCCTCGCCGAGTCGGGCGGGATGGGCTCGGTCTATCTCGCACGCGATCGCATGACCGGCGGGCCGGTCGCGGTGAAGCTGCTCGCGCGCGCCAACGAGCGCTGGGCCGAGCGCTTCCGTCGCGAGGCGCTCGCGCTGTCGGAGCTGACCCACCCGTCGATCGTGCGCTACGTGGCCCACGGCGTGAGCCCCACCGGCGAGCCGTGGCTGGCGATGGAGTGGCTCGACGGCGAGCCACTGTCGGTCCGGCTGCGGCGGGGCCGGCTGTCGATCATCGAAGGCCGCGACCTCGGCATCCGCATCGCCGAGGCGCTGGCGGCGGCGCACGCCGCCGGCGTGATCCACCGCGATCTCAAGCCGGCCAACGTCTTCCTGGTCGCCGGCGACGTGCGCCAGGCCAAGCTGCTCGACTTCGGGGTCGCCCGCCTGCGCACGATGGTCAGCGACACCACCCGCACCGGCGACAAGGTCGGCACCCCGCGCTACATGGCGCCCGAGCAGGTCCGCGCTGCCCGGCTGGTCGACTGGCGCTGCGATCTGTGGAGCCTCGGCTGCGTGCTCTACACCGCGTTCGCCGGCCGGCCGCCGTTCTCGGCCGCCGACGAGATGGCGACCTGGGGCAAGATCTTGCTCGAGGAAGCGCCGGTGCTGTCGAGCGCGCGGCCCGACGCGCCGCCGGCGCTGGTCGGGTTGATCCGCCGCCTGCTCGAGAAGGTGCCCACCCTGCGCCCGGCGTCGGCGCTCGCGGTCGCCGACGAGCTGCGCAAGATCGAGCGGCCCGAGGTCGCCGACTCGACCGGCATCACCGCGGTCGGCGCGTCGCTGGCGTCGTCGAGCGAGCACCGCCGGGTCGCGATCGTGATGATCGGCGCGATGGGCGACGAGAGCGACGACCAGCACGCCCGCGAGGACACCGCGCCCGAGGCGCCGGTCTACGTCGAGCTGGCCGCGTGCGCCGAGCGCTACGGCGGCACCTTCGAGGCGCTCGCGCGCGGCGGCGCGATCATCACGTTCGCCGGCTCGCCGTCGGCGACCGACCTGGTCGCCCGCGCCGCCCGCTGCGCGCTCGACGCGCGCCGGGTCTGCGACGCGCCGATCACGCTGTCGTCGGGCCGAGGCGCGGTCGGGACCGTGCCGGTCGGCGACGCGATCGATCGCGCGGCCACCCTGCTCCGGCGCGGGGTCGGCGGGCACGATCCGCTGCGGCCGGTCGCGGTCGACGAGGTGACCTCGGCCCTGCTCGGGCCCCGCTTCACCGTCGAGGGCGCGCCGCGGCCGGTCCTGTCGGGCGAGCGTGGCGACGACGGCCTGCGCGTGATCCTGGGCCGCCGGACCCCGACCGTCGGCCGCGAGCGCGAGCTCAACATGCTGCTGCAGGCGTGCACCGACGCCGGCGAGGAAGAGGCGGCGCGCGCGGTGGTGGTCACCGGCGAGGCCGGCATCGGCAAGTCGCGCCTGCGCCACGAGCTGGTCGAGCGGCTCGAGGGCCTGACCGAGCAGCCGCGGATCTGGCTCGGGCGCGGCGATCCGATGCGGGCCGGCTCGCCGTTCTCGCTGCTCGGCAGCGCGCTGCGCCGGCGGTTCGGCGCGATGGACCAGCTGCTCACCGACGAGGATCGCGCGATCACCGCCGGCTGCGTCGCGGCCGCGGTCGACAGCCTGGGGCTGCCCGAGCCCGACCGGGTCACCACCTTCCTGGCCGAGCTGGTCGGCGCGCCGGTGCCGTCGGGGCAGTCGGCCCAGCTGGCCGCCGCCCGTCGCCAGCCGCGGCTGATGAGCGACCAGCTCCGCCGCGCGTTCCTCGACTTTGCCCAGGCCGACGCCGCCCGCCAGCAGCTGGTCTGGATCTTCGACGATCTGCACTGGGGCGATCAGCCGTCGACCGAGTTGATCGACGAGGCGCTGCGGCTGATGTCCGATCGCGGGCTGGTCGTGATCGCGTTCGCCCGGCCCGAGGTCGACGGCCTGTTCCCGCGGCTGTGGGCCCAGCGCGACGCCACCACGGTCCGGCTCGGCCCGCTGTCGAAGAAGGCGGCGACCCGCCTGGTCCGCGACGTGCTCGACGGCCCGACCGAGGCCAAGGTCGCGCAGATCGTCGAGCGCGCCGCCGGCAACGCGTTCTACCTCGAGGAGCTGCTGCGGGCGGCCGCCGCCGGCGAGACCCGCCTGCCCGAGACCGTGGTCGCGATGGTGCAGGTCCGGCTCGAGAGCCTGCCCGCGCCCGCGCGCCAGGTGCTGCGGGCGGCGTCGGTGCTGGGCGCCCGGTTCGCCCACCGGCCGCTGGTCGCGCTGCTCGGCCGCGATCTGCCCGAGCGCGAGATCGAGCAGCTGCTCGATGATCTGGTCGTGCGCGAGCTGCTCACCCGCGAGCCCGCCGAGGAGCGCGAGCACGCGTTCCGGCACGAGCTGTACCGCGAGGCGGCCTACGGCATGTTGCTCGACACCGATCGTCGCATGGCGCACAAGACCGCCGGGCTGTGGCTCGAGGCGCGCCGCGAGCGCGACGCGTACACGGTCGCGCAGCACATGGAGCTCGGCGGCGAGGTCGACAAGGCCGCGCTCTGGTACCGCTACGCCGCCGAGCAGGCGCTCGACGCCGGCGATCCGCACGCCGTGATCGACCGGGCCGCGCGCGGCCTCGAGTGTGGCGCCGCCGAGGCCGAGAAGGGCACCCTGCTCCTGCTCGCCGCCGAGGCCCACGACTGGCTGGGCGAGACCGAGGCGACCGAGCGGTGCGCGCTCGAGGCGATGGATGTCGCCCGCGAGGGCTCGACCACCTGGCTGCGCGCGGCCGCCGAGCTGGCGGTCGCGGCCGGCCGCCAGGGCAACCACGGCCTCCTGGTCGGGCTCGCACGCGACATGCTGCGGGTCCGCACCAACGAGGCGCGGTCGGAGCGGGTCACCGCCTTTGCGCTGGTCGCCGCCGAGCTGTTCCTGTCCGGGCACGGCGATCAGGCCCGGCGCCTGATGGCGCGCATGGAGGAGAACTCCGACGTGTGCGCGACCGATCCGCTGGCGGCCGGCTGGCGGCTGCGCGCGCGCGGCATCGAGGCGGTGGTCAGCGGCGACAACGTGCGCGCGCTGGCGCTGATGCTCGAGTCATCGCGGTTCATGGACGACGTCGGGGCCCAGCGCGACCTGGTCGCCGGCCTGATCAACGTGGGCTTCCTCGAGATCATGGTCGGCCGGATCAGCGAGGCCGAGGCGACGCTGAGCCGCGCCCGCCGGATCGCCGAGACCATCGGCGCGGTGCGCGCGCAGACCATGGCGACCCAGAACCTCGCGCTCGCGCTCCTCTACGGCGCGCGGCCCGACGCGGCGCTGGTGCTGGCCAAGACCGCCGAGAAGATGGCGCGCGCCCAGGGCTCGCTGCGCATCGCCGGCGCCGCGACCATCTACCAGGCGCGCGCGCTGCTGGCGCTCGGGCGCGCCACCGAGGCGCGGCTGGAGGCGACCCGCGCGGTCGATCTGCTGTCGGGGATGCCGCCGACCCTGGCCTACGCGCTGGCGGTGCGCGCCGACAGCGAGCTCGCGCTCGAGCACCTCGAGATGGCGGCCACCGCCGCCCGCGCGGCCGAGCGCATCCTGGACGAGCTGGGTGCGATCGACGAGGGCGACGCCTACGCGCGTCACGTGCTGGCGCGGGTGTTCCTCGCCCGCGGCGAGCCCGCCGAGGCGACCCGGGTCGCCCGGGACGCGTGGCTGCGGATCGAGGCGGCGGCGGCCGGGCTGACCGATGCGGCGGCGCGAGCGTCGTTCCTGGCGATGCCGGAGCATCAAGCGCTGCGGCAGCTGGCCGAGCCGGGCTGAGCGGTCTCGAGCGGCGGGGTGAGGCCGTGCGAGCGGGCGCGGCGCACCGGCGGCGGGTGCCAGGATCGAACCGTGGAGCCGCACCGCCTTGCAGAGCTTCTCTGCCTCGGCTACCACCAGGCGATCGCGGCGCGCCCGCTCGAGAACCCAAAAGACGACGAGTTCTGTCGAGCGACGGTCGTGCATCGGCTCATCGATCGCCCCGAGCTCGAGCACCGGCTTGCAACGATGACACTGGCGCCACCGGTGCGCGCCCTGGTCGAAGGGCGGATCGCCGCGCACTTCGCGCCGCGCGGATGACGCGCGGCGCAGGCGCAGGCCAGGACGGGCGTGGCCCTCGACCACGGCGAGGCGAAGGCTTCGACCCGGTCCAGGTCGCGGCCCGCTCGCTGATGTCGGGCTGGATCCGCGACGAGACCACCGTGGCCGGCTGCCACGAGGTGCGCGCCGCCGGCCGCGCTGCGCTCGGCACCCGGCGGCGCGGCGGCGCGGACGTCCCGCGCCACGCCGAGCTGCGGGGCCGCTCCAACCCGTGGTGAGCCGCCCCGACCAGGTCGCCCCTCGGCGCTACGCGCGCTCGAACAGGCCGGCCGCGCCCTGGCCGCCGCCGATGCACATCGTGACGATCGCGTAGCGACCGCCCCGGCGACGCAGCTCGTACAGCGCCGACGCGGTGAGCTTGGCGCCGGTGCAGCCGAGCGGATGGCCGAGCGCGATCGCGCCGCCGTTGACGTTCAGCTTCTCGTCGGGGATGCCCAGCTCGCGTTGGCAGTAGATCGCCTGCGAGGCGAACGCCTCGTTCATCTCGATGATGTCGATGTCGCCGATCGTCAGGCCGGTCTTCTTCAGCAGCTTCTGCACCGCCGGCAAGGGTCCGATGCCCATGATCGCCGGGTCGACGCCGACCGTGACGTAGGCGCGGAAGATGCCGAGCGGCTTGATGCCGAGCTCGTCGGCCTTCGCGCGGCTGGTCACCAGCACCGCCGCGGCGCCGTCGGACAGCGGCGACGCGTTGCCGGCGGTCACCGAGCCGCCCTGGGCGAACGCCGCCGGCAGCTTGGCCAGCCCCTCGAGCGTGGTCTCGGGACGGGGCAACTCGTCGATGGTGAAGTCCTTGTAGACCTTCTTGCCGTCGACGTACGAGACCGCGCGGACCGGGACGATCTCGGCGTTGAACACGCCCTTCTCGAGCGCGACCTTGGCCTTCTGCTGGCTGCGGTACGCGAACTCGTCCTGGGCCTGGCGCGCGATCGAGAACCGCTTGGCGACGTTCTCGGCGGTGATGCCCATCGGGGTGTTGGCGTCGGGCAGGTGCTCCATCAGCTCGGGCGACGCCGACAGGTGGAAGCCCGTCATCGGCACGTAGCTCATCGACTCGACCCCGCCGGCGACCACCGCGTCGGACGAGCCGATCGCGATCTGGCCGGCCGCGGTCGCGACCGCCTGCAGGCCGCTCGAGCAGAACCGGTTGATGGTCTGGCCGCCGACCTCGATGCCGAGGTCGGCCATCAGCGCGACCAGCCGCGCGACGTTCAGGCCCTGCTCGCCCTCGGGCATCGCGCAGCCGAGGACGACGTCGTCGATGTGACCGCGGGCCTGGGGCACCCGCGCGAGCAGGCCGCGCAGCACGTCGGCCGCCAGCTCGTCGGGACGCTTCTGCGCCAGGCTGCCCTTGTGCCCGCGCCCCACCGCCGAGCGGACCGCTTCCGCAATGATGATGTCGTTCATGGTGGTCACTCCTAGTTCCGGAGGGGCTTGTTGTTCTGGAGCATGTACATCATGCGCTCGTGGCTCTTGGGCTCGCCGCACAGCGAGAGGAACGCCTCGCGCTCGAGCTCGAGCACGCGGTCCTCGCTGACCGGGCCGACGCCGCCGTTGACGCCGCCGCACAGGACCTCGCCGAGCTTGTTCGAGATCAGCGCGTCGTGCTCGCTGGCGTAGCCGCCGGCGACCAGCGTGTTGATCATCATCTTCAGGGTCGCCATGCCGCTCTCGCCGGGCAGCTTGTAGCTGCGCGGCGACGGCGGGTGGTAGCCCGAGCCGGCCAGCCCGAGCAGCCGCTGCTTGGCCTCGTGGAGCTGGCGCGCGCGATCGAACGAGACGCCGTCGGTGGCGCGCAGGTAACCGAACGCCTTGGCCTCCTCGGCCGAGGTCGCGACCTTGGCCAGCGCGATGTTCTTGAACACCTGGGTGACGAAGGCATAGGTGTCGATCTCGACGCCCTCGGGCACGCCCTCGAGGGAGCGCCACAGCATGTTGAGCGTGCCGGCGCCGCCCGGGATCAGGCCCACGCCGACCTCGACCAGCCCCGAGTAGGTCTCGGACGCGGCCTGGACCGCGTCGCAGCCGAAGCACAGCTCGAGGCCGCCGCCGAGCGTCATGCCGTACGGCGCCGCCACCACGGGCACGGTCGCGTACTTCATGCGCTGGGTCGCGTACTGGTAGCCGTGGATCATCTTGCGCAGGGTGTCCCACTGCTTCTGCTGGGCCCCCATCAGCACGCCGAACAGGTTGGCGCCGACGCAGAAGTGCTCGCCGGTGTTGTAGATGAGGAGGCCCTTGAAGTCGGCCTCCGCCCGGGCCACCGCGTCGTGCAACATCTGGATGACGTCGGCGTCGAGGCTGTTCGACTTGGTCTTGAAGGTCAGCCCGAGCACGCCGTCGCCGAGATCCCACGCCTCGGCGCCGCTGTTCTTGAGCACCGGCGCGTCGGATTTGCGCAGGAGGGTCAGCGTGACCTCGCGCGCGTCGGTCTTGCGCCGGACGTACTCGCCGGCCGCGACCGACCACACCTTGTCGCCGTCGTAGAAGCCCTTGGCCCCGGCGGCGACCATCTGGTCGACCCAGGCCGGCACCGCGATGCCCTCGGCCTTCATGCGCGCGGTGGCCTCGGTGAAGCCGATCGCGTCCCAGGTCTCGAACGGGCCGAGATCCCAGTTGTAGCCCCACTTCATCGCGTCATCGATCGCGGTGATCTCGTCGGTGATCTCGCCGGTGCGGCGGGCCGCGTACGCCAGGCTCTTCGACAGCGCCTGCCAGGCCAGCTCGCCGACCACGCCGGGCGTGGCGACCAGCTCCTTCACGCGCGCGCGCGGGTCCTCGATCTTGCCGAGGCCCTTCGCGGTCTTGATGATCGCCGCGTCGCCGCCCTTGGGCCGGTACTCGCCGGTCTTGGGGTCGAGGGTCTGGATGTCCTTGCCGACCCGCTTGTAGAAGCCGCCCTTGCTCTTGTCGCCGAGCTGGCCGCGCTCGAGCATGGTGCGGATGTACGGCGGCACCTGGAAGACGTCGCGGTCCTCGTCGGTGGTGAGCGTCGCGTAGCAGTTCTCGACCACGTGGACGAGGGTGTCGAGGCCGACCAGATCGCCGGTGCGGAAGCTGGCGCTCTTGGGGTGACCCATCGGCTCGCCGGTGACCGCGTCGAGATCCTCGGGCGACAGGCCCTTCGCCACCATCAGGTGGATCGCGGCCATCATCGAGTGGGTGCCGATGCGGTTGGCGATGAAGTTGGGGGTGTCCTTGGCCCAGACGATGCCCTTGCCCATCTGGTCGCGGCCCCACGACTCGGCCCGCTCCTTGGCGGCGGCCGAGGTGTCGGGCCCGGCCACCAGCTCGAGGAGCTTCATGTAGCGCGGTGGGTTGAAGAAGTGGGTGACGACGAAGTTCTGGCGGAACCGCTCGCTGCGATCGACCAGCATGTCGGCGATGCGCAGACCCGAGGTGTTCGACGCGACGATGGTGTCGCCGGTGAGCAGCGCGTCGAGCTTGCTGAACAGATCGCGCTTGATCTCGAGCTTCTCGATGATCGCCTCGACGATCAGATCGCAGTCGGCGACCTGGGCGAGATCGTCGTCGAAGTTGCCGATCGTGATCAGCTGCGCGTTGCGCAGGTGGGTGAAGGCGGCCGGCCTGGCCTTCTTCAAGCGATCGAGGGCACCCTGCGCGATCGAGTCGCGGGCGGCCTTGGAGGTCCGCTGCTGCTCGGTGAGCTTGGGCGGGACGATATCGAGCAGCAGCACCGGCAGGCCGGCATTGGCGACATGGGCGGCGATGCCGCCACCCATGACACCGGAGCCGAGCACAGCCACCTTGCGGATCGGTCTGGTCATGTGAATCCTCTGGCTGACAGTGGCGGGACCTTACCAGAAGATCATCGACGCTCCGGGCGTGAAGCTCCGTCGCCGGGCGGCCGTGATCGTCGCAGGCTTCGTCGCGGGTGTCGGGTGCTCCGGACGGTCGCGCGACGCCGGGCCGAGCCCGACCGCGCCCCCGGTCGCCGACCAGCCGGCCGCCACCACGGTCGTCGCGCGGCCGCTCGATCGCGCGCGCCTCGACGCGCTGGCGCAGGTGGTGGTCGCCGGTCGCACCACGACGCTGGTCAGGCGCGGCGAGCGCGACCTCGCGGCCGAGATCACGACCGCCGCGCCCGGCGACCGAGCGCTGGTCACGGTCAGCGCCTGCCTCGGCTGCGTGCCGATGGACCGCGCGGCCTGGCGGGCCCGAGCGCCCGAGCTGGCCGCCCTGTGGGCCCCGCGCGGCGCTGGCGCCGGCGACCAGCTCGCGATCGACGCCGTGACGGTCGCGGGCACCACGGGCATCGAGGTCCGGGCGTCGCGCGGTGACGGCACCCGGGTCGACCAGCTGCACCAGCTGCACTGGAACGACGGCGCCACCCAGCTGGTGGCGTGGTGCGAGGCCAGCGCGCCGGTCGAGGCCGGCCCACCGCCGTGCGCGGCGACCGCGGCGGCCGCCTTCGCGGCCTACCTGACGGCCTTGACCACGCGGTAGCCGCGGAATCGACTATCGGTTCAGGGCCCAGATGGCGGCGTTGATCGCCGCGACGTAGCCAGTCGCCGCCAGGATCGGCAACATGAGCGCGGCGGCGATCTTCCGGACGTAGGCGAAGGCGCTCAGGGTCGCCGCGGTCATCGAGAACAGGACCACGATCAGGAGCAGCGACGCGCCGTGGGCGCGGGCCCCGAAGAAGATCGGGGTCCAGGCCAGGTTGAGCACCAGGGTGCCGGCGAACCAGCCAAGCGCCGTGTTGCGCGCGACCGTGTCGGGCGAGCGCCACACCAGCCAGGCGCCGAGCGCCATCATCGTGTACAGCGCCGACCACACCGGGACGATCAGCTGCCACGGCGGGGCCCAGGTCGGCTTGGCCAGGGCGTCGTAATACGCGGGGTTCGCGCTCATGCCGGCGATGTAGGCCAGCCCGTTGCAGATCACGATCAGCGAGATCAGCACGATGATGTCGGTCGTCCGGCGCGGCTCGTCCGGCGAGTAGTACGTCTCGTCGTCGTCCTGCTCGAACGTGCGCTCGTAGCCGCGGACCGAGAACGGCGAGGTGAGCCCACGCGGCGCGGTCAACCAGCGGGAAACCATCGAGGGGCGCGTGGTGGTCTGCGACGTCAGCATGTTGACGTTCATGTGCACCCCGAGTGCCACCCCCAGGTGCCCGATCGCGCAGTGCTGGCCTGCGTCAGCCCCGGGGCGGGGGCGCTCACCCGTGCCCCGTCGCGCGGCCGCTGGTCTTCCCGCACACGCCGTGGGCGCGGTGACCGGCCGGCCCGGGGCCGCACCCAGGACCTGACTTGCTCAGCGGGGCGCGGCGCCCGGAGTCGCGGCCGGCGCGATCTCCTCGCCGACCGGGGTGGCGTTGCTGCGATCGACGCGCATCGTCTCCCGCTGCGGCACTTCGGCGGCGAGGCGGTACGGGAAGCGCCCGCTGAAGCTGATCAGCACCGTGTTGCGAACGTAGTCGAACAGCGCGGGCGTGGTGTCCTCGACGTCGGCGACCTCACCCACCATCTGGCTGATGTACTGGTAGCGCAGGCTCAAGACCGAGCCCTCGAGGACGTGGTAATCGAGCGACAGGTCGCCGCCGACCACGTCATACTGGCCGGTCGCGCGGCCATCGTCGAGCCCGAGCAGCTGGGTGCGGCCGAGGCCCAGCGAGGCGCTGAGCGAGAATCGCGGCTGGGCCGGGTCCTTGGAGAGCCACGGCAGGGGCAGCGACGCAAACAGGTTGAACGAGTCGCTGATCGTGTTCTGTCGGACCATCAAGTTGGGCGCCACCGAGCGCCGGACCGCCAGACCCGCCGCACCCCAGAGCGGGAAGTAACCGACCTGCGCGCCGACGGTGGGCTGCAGGCTCGGGCCGGCGCCGCCGAACGGGATCACCGCGGTCACGCCGCCATCGAGCATCACGGTCCAGCGCGGCCCGAAGTCGCGCCGCCACGACGCCACCAGGTTGCTGGTGAGCTGGCGGGTGGTGCCGGTATCGGGGTTGTCGTCAGTGGAGCCGCCCATCGTCGTGAGGCTGGCGCCGGCCATGAGCGCGACCGCGCTGTAGCGGAAGCTGCGGTCGGCGCCGAGCGACAGCGCCAGGTCGTCGCCGGTGCCCACGGTGTGGACCGGGCTCGCCTCGTCGCGGGTCGAGAAGTGGCGGTAGCGCAGGTTCTCCGTCAGCCGCAGCTCGCGGGTCGCGGTGAAGTTGAGGATCTCGTTGACCTCGGCCGAGGTGTACGTGCTGGTGCCCGACGGCGACAGCAGGAACGTGCCGTCGGCCGCGACGGTGCGGGTCGCGAACGCGCTGAGCTCGCCGGTCTGCAGGCGGACCGCGGTGGTCAGCTCGGTCCGCGGCGAGGTCAGGAAGAAGCCTTCCAGCCCGACCAGGTGCTGCAGCGAGCCGGCGTCGTCGCGCTTCTGGTAGAGGTTGGCCTCGAGCTGGTAGCTAGCCTGGAACACCATGCGCCCGGCCGCGTAGGTCGCGAGCAGGCCGGGCTGGAGCTGGTAGTAGACGTCGGAGACGTACGCGGGCTCCGTCGAGTCCTCGGGGACCGACAGCAGGTTGTCAGTCCAGGCCGCCTGGACCCTGCCGGTCACGTGGACGCTGTGCTCGTCACCACGGGCAGCGGTCGCGAGGGCGCAGATGAGCGGAAGCGCGAGGGCGACGCGAGGAGTCGACACCCGCTGACATGTAGCACGCCGGACCGGGCGACTACGGCTGCTCGAACACCAGGGCGGCATCACTCGCGATGATGACCTCGCGGCCGCGGGCGCGATCCTTCACGATCGCGTAGATCCAGCCGTCGCTACGGAAGTGGGGAAACAGGGCGAGCTGGCCGGCCGCCATCGTCGTGATCCGGCGCTCCCGGCCGGTCGTGAGATCGAGCACGAACAGGTTGGCCGTGCCCTGCTGGACCAGCGCCGTGAACGCCGGATCGGACCCGCTGGCGTAGCCGAGCGAGGCCCAGTCATCGGGCGCGACGTTGTGGTGATAGACCAGCCAGCGCTCGTCGAAGCTGACCGCCGGCTTGGCGCCGCGCACGCAGTAGGTCCCGATCACCGGGACCTGCACGTCGTAGCTGTCGCCGGCCACGGTCGCGAGCAGCTGGCGCACGACGAAGCCGCTCATCGCGCCGTTGCCATCACCGGTCCGGCTGACCAGCAGCTTCGAGGACGGCGCGATCACGGTGTCGCCCTCGTTCGGCGTGGTCACCGCGACCATCGGCCGCGCGCGGTAGCGCTGGCCGTCGTGAATCATCGGCGTGAGATGGTTCTGCGCGCCCGGCTCGAAGTCGGCGCCGGGATCGCGACCACCGCCGTTGTCGGCGACGAACTGACCGTGCACCGTCCAGTAGTCGCCGCCGCGGACCGCGCCGATGTGCTGGTACAGCCCGACCCCCGCGATCGTGGTGCACTCGGGCTCCGCGAACGTGATCCGCGCAGGGGAACGGGTCAGCAGCGACTGCTTGCAGTAGTGGGTGCCGTTGCCCTGGAACACGAAGCCCGAGTTGTCGGGGAAGAAGCCGGGATCGAACGAGGCATCGGTGGGGATCTCGCGATCCTGCGCGAGGTCGATCACGGTCGAGCCGGCGGCGCCGGACGAGCCACCGTGCCCGACGAACCGGCCGTCGGCCGAGCTTCGGGTCCAGTAGCTCGAGTCGTAGTCGATCTCGCGCAGCAGCTTGATCCGGGTCGCGGGCGCGACCGCGGTCCAGGTGGCCCCCCAGGGCTGCGAGCTCGCCAGCGGATAGGTCGACAGGCAGTCGCCCGGCGTGGCCGCGCCCTGACAGCCGAACATCGGCAGGCGGTCGTCGCGGTTGAGCGCGCGCCAGCCGGCGGTGGTCATGGCGCCGACGTGGGTCGCGATCGCGGGCGTGATCGTGGTCGTGCACGGTGGCGGGGTCGGGCCGACCGGGATCACGGTGTCGAGGTGCGGCAGGTCGCGCGCGAACCACTCGGCGACCACGTCGAACTCGGGCTGGGTGAACGTCGGCCGGTCGCCGCGCGGCATCTCGACCTGGCCCCGCCAGGCGGCGAACGGGGCCTCCCAGGCGGCGCCGTGGGCGAGCCTGAACACGTACTCGAACCACGGCAGCCCGGCGGCGGTGGTGTGGATGCCCAGCCGGGTCGGATGCCAGTCGCCGCCCGGCTTGCCGCGCAGGCAGTCGAGGATGGCCTGGGCCGCGGCCGGGGTGGTCGGCGTCAGCGAGGTGAGGCACGACGTCTCGGCGAGGTCGGTGCGGTCGTCCCACTCGCGCAGGCGGGCCTGGGTCACGGCATGGCAGGCGTTGCAGGTCTTGGCCCCGCCTTGCCGGAGCAGCGCGGCCGCCTGCTGCGCGAGCGGCAGGTCGGCCAGGCCGACCGGGTTGCGAAAGACCGGCGCGATGGCGGCGTCGATGGGCACCGCGTCGGGGCTGGCATCGGTCGGAGCACCGTCGGGGCCGGCGTCGGGCTGGTCGGCGCCGTGGCCACAGCCCGTGAAAAGGATGGCAAAGACCGCAGGTACACCGAGCCACGCGAGTCGCATGGCCGCGACCCGAGCAAGATCATGACCAGCAGCGGCCGGGTGGCCGCGTGCGCACTTACGGCGCGAGCGTGAAGCGTGGTGGACAGGACCCGGTCACCCACGGCACGCACCCGTCAGGAATCTGTGGCCGCGGTGGCCGCGACCTCGGCCCGCAGCGCCTCCTTCATGATCTTGCCGCTCTCGTTCTTGGGCAGATCGGCGCGCAGCTCGATCAGGTCGGGGATCTTGTACGCGGGCAGGCGCGCCTTGAGGAAGCCGCCCAGCGCCTGCGGCGTGAGCGCGTCGTCGCGCTTGGCGACCACGTACGCGCGCAGCTTGTCGCCGAGCAACTCGTCGGCGACCCCGATCACCGCCACCTCGTGGACGTCGGGGTGCTCGAGGATCGCGTCTTCGATCTCCTTGGCCGCGACCCGGTGGCCGCCGACCTTGAGCATGTCGCGGGCCCGACCGACCAACCAGATCCGCCCGCTGGCGTCGCGGCGCGCCAGGTCGCCGGTCTGGTAGCCGTGCGGGCCCAGCACCCGCGCGGTCTCGTCGGGATCGTTCCAGTAGCCGACCATGATGCTCGAGCCGCGCGCGTACAGCTCGCCGGGCTCGTCGACCGGACACGGGGTACCGTCCGGGCGCCGGACAGTCAGCTCGATGTTCGGGATCGCGCGGCCGATCGAGCCCAGCCCGTCCGCCAGCTCGGCGGGGGGCAGGTAGGCCAGCCGGGCCGAGGCCTCGGTGGCGCCGTACATCACGAACAGCTGGCGGGGCCCGAGCGCCTCGGCGAGCTGGCGGGTCAAGGCCGGGCTCATCCCGCCGCCGGCCTGGGTCACCCAGCGCAGCGCGGGCAACGCCGTGGCCGCGCGCTCGGCGAAGTTCGAGCGGTTCATCAGGATCGCGAACGTCGACGGCACCCCGGCGAACCCGGTGCACGCCTCGCGCTCGAGGCTGTCGAGGGCGACCGCCGGGTACTGGAACCGGTTCTCGACCACGACGGAACCGCCGGCCGCGATCGTCGTGTGCAGCACCGACAGGCCGTACACGTAGTAGAACGGCAGGAGCGCCAGCACGCGGTCGCGCGCGTCGAGCCCGAGGTACTCGACGATCGACCGGATGTTGGCGACCAGGTTCCGGTGCGAGAGCACCGCGCCGCGCGGCTTGCCGGTCGAGCCCGAGGTGTAGATGATCGCGGCCAGGTCGAGATCGACCAGCGCGCGCGCGGGCGGCCCGGGATCGTGGTCACCGGCGTCGGCCCCGACCACGGTGGCGGCCGGCATCGCCTTGGTCAGGTTGGCGACCGCGGCGGCCGCACAGACCACCGTGACCGCCCCGAGGCGCGCGCTGGCCTGGGCCACGACCCGCTCGTAGCGAGGGCCGACCACCAGCACCCGGGCCCCGGCGTCGGCGACGTAGTGCGCGAGGCTGTGCGGATCGGACGCCGTGTTGATCGGCACCACCACCGCGCCGGCGGCGAGCGCGCCGAACCAGGCGCTGACCCACTCGACCCCATTGGCCGCCAGCAGCGCGACCCGATCGCCGCGGGCCACGCCGAGCTCGATCAGCTGGGCCGCGACCCGGTGAGCCGCCGCCGACAGCTGGCCGAAGCTGAGCCGCTGCGGCCCCGGCTCGTGGGTGACCAGCGCGAGCGCGTCGCGCGACCGCGCGGCCGAGGCCGCGAGGAACTGATGGACCAGGAACGGGACCAACGAGGAGCTCCGGGGCTCATCATCCCATCGTTCCACCGGCCGCGGTCAACCGGCCCCCGCCGTTCGCCGCACCGCCACACTATCGGGCGATCGGGCGATCGGGCGCGCGTGCGCGCGGTCTACCGCCCGTCGTGCTTGCGGGCGCCCTTGCCCTGGCCCTTGTGACGGCACTGGTTGCCGTCCCAGTACTGGCTGGGATGACACGACGTCTGCCGGGCGGAGGAGTGGCCGTGCGGCTTTCGGGTCGAGACGAAGCACCCGGCCAGGGGAATGGTGAGACCAGCGACTACAAACAGCGCGACAAGTCGTTGCATAGACTGGCAAAGACCTGCAATCGAAGGGCCGCGACTCCAGCGCTGGAGTGCGCGGGAACTGCGGCCCTTGCCGACAAACTTTGCGGAGCCGATCGGCTCGCGCGGAGCCGACCGGTTCCGGGTCAGCTGCGCAGCCGACCGCGCGTCCCCGACAGGTCGTACCTGGCGATCAGCTGACGATCTCGGGAACGTCGCCGCACTTCTGCGCAGCGAGCCCGAGGTAACGCGTGGTGGCGCGCTTCTGATCGATGTCGCGATACACGCGCTCGACCTGGTCGGGCGTGATGCCGATGACCGGCGCAGCCTCGGCCGGCGACACGGCGTGGTTCTTTGCCCACATCGCCAGATCCATCTGGCGGTAGGGCAACGAGAAGTAGAACTCGTCCTGACCCTGGGCCAGCGAGTAGGTGTCGGTCGTGGGCGCGCGGCTGCAGATGTCGGCGGGGATGCCGAGGTGCTTGGCCATCGCGTAGACCTGGGTCTTGTACAGGTGCGCGATCGGCTTCACGTCGGCGAGGCCGTCGCCGCCCTTCACGAAGAAGCCTTGATCGTACTCGAGCCGGTTGGGCGTTCCGCTGACCGCATAGTTGAGCCGGTCTGCGTGGTAGTACTCGAAGGTCTTGCGGGTGCGCTGCTTGAAGTTGGTGGCGGCGACGATCTGCAGGTAGGCCTTGAGCGGCAGGCGCTGCTTCTCGACCGTGCCGTCGGGCTGCTGCACGACCAGCGAGTAGACGTTGAGCTCGCCGCCGGCGAGGCCGGGCAGCACGATCTTCGACTTCCAGCCGGGCCCGAACTCGGGGAAGACCATCCGGATGGCTTCGTCGCGGCGACGGTAGCAGCCGAAGGCCTCGAGGATCGGCGTCAGCTCCTCGAGCACCGAGTCGAAGCCGAGGGTGTCGGATACCGACCGCGAAAGCCGCAGCGTCTCGGGCGACGAGTCGTGCTCGGGCATGTGGACGCCGAACACCTTGGCCGGACCGAGCGCCTTGACCGCGAGGCCGGCGACGCAGGAGCTGTCGATGCCGCCCGACAGCGCGACGACCAGGCCGCGCCGCTTGCACTCGTGGGCGACGATCCGGCGGATCTCGCCGGCGATGCGGGTCGCCTCGACCTCGAGGTCGATGATGAGAACGTCGGGAGAGAAGCTCATCTCAGGCGCCCTTCCTGGCCACGAACCCGGCGAGGTTGGCGACCGAGTCGAGGTTCTCGGGAACCAGCTCGTCGTCGCCGACCTTGAAGCCGTACTTCTCCTCGACGAACGCGACCAGCTCGAGGACGCCGGTCGAGTCGATGAGACCGCTCTCCATGAAGGAGGTCCCGGCCGCCGGGGCCTCGGCCGCGTTGCCGAACAGGAAGTTTTCGATGATGAACTTGGTCACGTCGCGCTCGACCGAGGCAACGTCGGGGGCTGGCATGGTTCAGGTGGTTATCGTAGCGGGCGGGCGAAATCAAGGCAGCTTTGGAGGCACCGACGGGAGCGCGCGATATGATGGCCACCGATGTGTGGCATCGGCGGATATGTTGAGCTCCGGGGTGATCGGCGGCTCGACCGGGAGTCGCTCGCGCGACGCCTCGGCCACATGATGGGCGCGATGACCCATCGCGGGCCCGACGAGTTCGGGTCCTATGTGGATCCCCACGCTGGCCTGGCCCACGCTCGGCTGTCGATCATCGACCTCGCCAGCGGCCAGCAGCCGATGGCCGACGTCGACGAGCGGCTGTGGCTGGTCTTCAACGGCGAGATCTTCAACTACGTCGAGCTGCGCGACGAGCTGATCGCGCTCGGCCGACGCTTCCGCACCCGCAGCGACACCGAGGTGATCATCCAGGCCTGGGCCCAGTGGGGCGAGGCCGCGCTCGATCGCTTCAACGGGCAGTGGGCGTTCGCGCTGTGGGACCCGCGGGCCCGCCGCCTGGTGCTCGCGCGCGATCGGGTCGGCGTCCGCCCGCTCTACTACGCCGAGCACGACGGCACCGTGGTCTTCGGCAGCGAGGTGAAGGTCGTGTTCGCCGGCGCGCCCGAGCTGCCGCGCGGGTGGGACCCGGTCGGCCTCGACCAGTCGTTCACGTTCTGGACGGTGGTGGCGCCGCGCACGGTGTTCGCCGGCGTCCGCGAGCTCGAGCCGGGCCACGTCCGGGTCTACCAGGGCGGGACCGTGCACGACCACGCCTGGTGGACGCCCCGGTACGACGGCGACTTCACCGGCTCGCTCGCCGAGGCCAGCGAGGCGGTGTCGGCGGCCCTCGAGCAGGCGACCCGGCTGCGCATGCTGCGCGCCGACGTCGACGTCGGCAGCTACCTGTCGGGTGGGCTCGACAGCTCGTTGATCGCGACCCTGGGCCTGGCCGCGAAGGGCGAGGGCTTCCAGACCTTCTCGCTGCGGTTCGCCGACGCCGAGTACGACGAGGGCAGCTTCCAGAAGCTGATGAGCGAGCGGCTGGGCACGACCCACCACGAGGTCGTGGTGTCGCGCGCGGACATTGCCCGGGTGTTCCCGCAGGTCATGTGGCACGCCGAGCGGCCGATCCTGCGCACCGCGCCAGCGCCGATGTACCTGCTGTCGAAGCTGGTCCGCGACCACGGCATCAAGGTCGTGCTCACCGGCGAGGGCGCCGACGAGATGTTCGCCGGCTACGACATATTTCGGGAGGCCGCGGTCCGTCGGTTCTGGGCTCGCGCGCCGCAGTCGAAGAGCCGGCCGCGCCTGCTCGACAAGCTGTACCCGTACCTGGCGCGCTCGCCGGTCTCGCAGCGAGCGATGGCGCAGGCGTTCTTCGGGCAGGGTCTCGACCGCTGGCGCAGCCCCGGCTTCGGCCACGACACCCGGTGGCGGACCACCGCGGCGGTCAAGCGCCTGCTGGCGCCGGCGATGCGCGGCAGCGGCGACGCGGTCGCGACGCTCCTGGCCGACCTGCCCGGCGACTTCGGCGGCTGGAGCTACCTCGCCCAGGACCAGTACCTCGAGGTGCGGACCCTGCTCGGCGGCTATCTGCTGTCGGCCCAGGGCGACCGCATGCTCATGGGCAACTCGATCGAGGGCCGGTTTCCGTTCCTCGACCGCGAGGTCATGGCGCTGGCCGGCCGCCTGCCCGACTCGTACAAGCTGCGCGGGCTCGACGAGAAGCACGTGCTGAAGCGCCTGGGCCGGGGCCTGTTGCCGGCCGAGATCCTCGATCGGCCCAAGCAGCCGTACCGGGCGCCCGACGCGCTCGCGTTCGTGGGCGAGGGCGCGCCGCCGTGGGTCGCCGAGATGATGAGCACCGACACCGCGGCCGCGGCCGGGGTGTTCGAGCCGTCGGCGGTCGCCCAGCTGTGGGCGAAGTGCCAGGCCAAGGCGGCGACGCCGCAGTTCTCGAACACCGACAACATGTCCGTGGTCGGGGTGCTCTCGACGCACTGGGTGTGGCGGCACCTGCTGGCCGCGCCGCTCTCGCTCACCCCGCCGACGGTGGTCCGCACGGTCATCGAGCGCGACGGCACCGGCGCGCCGCACTGAGCGCCTGGCGTTGGACGGGCGGCCCCGGCGGATTCCCGCGCCGGCCCGCGAGCGATGGCAGATGTTGCGCTCGCACCGCTCGGCTGGTAAGCGGGACCGTGTCCGCTCGGCGCTCGCCTCCCGTAGCACGAGCGGCCAGAAGCAGTTGCCCGTCGTCAAAGCCGGGCCAAAATCGCGGCGCTCGCCTTGAAGCGAGCGATTTGTGCGTGGTTAGACTTCCCCGGAGAACCCCATGGGCATCATCGAGCTCGTCGCCCCCATCCTGTCCGCTCCCCGCGAGGACGTTGCCTTCACCGGCGACACCACCCTGACGCTCGCGCCGATCGGGCTCACCGACACCACCTTGACCGACCCACGCGAGATCATGTGGGCCGACGGCGGCGATGACGACGACGACGGCGTCCGCGGTAAGGCCGACGACGACGACGAAGATGACGATGACGACGACGATGACGACGATGATGACGACGATGACGACGAGGACGAGGACGAGGAGGAAGAGGTCGTCAAGGAAGTCGCGATCGTCACGGACTGGAGCGCCGCGCCCGACGAGTGGAAGCCCGCCGCGGACGACAAGGACGAGGACGAGGACGAGGTCGAGAAGGACGTCCTGATCGACGACGAAGCCCCCCCGCTGTGGGCCGGCGCCGACGAGAGCGGACCTGCGGCCGTCAAGGAAGTGGATGAGGACGAGGACGTCGAGGACGAGGACGACGAGGATGAGGACGACGAGGACGACGACGACGACGACGACGACGACGACGACGACGACGATGCGGTCGCCGTGAAGGATCCCGACGCCGACGACGAGGAGCCCCGTCCCAAGACGGCTGGCCGGCCGGCCGTGGCTCCCGGGATCCGCCCCGGCGCCGCGGTCAAGCCGGGCGCAGCCCCCGCCAAGGCGCCGGCCGCTCGCAAGGCTCCCACGGGAGAGGCGGGTGCACCCGCCGCCGCCAAGAGGGCCCCGGCCGCCAAGAAGGCCCCGGCCGCCCCGAAGGCGCCCAAGGCCCCGGCCGCCCCGAAGGCGCCCAAGGCCCCGGCGGCCGACAAGAAGCCCGCCGCTCCGAAGAAGCCGGCGGCTGCCAAGAAGAAGTGACCCGGAGCTGCGGGATCCTGGAGGGCGCCGGGCGCCGGGCGCCCTCCGACTCCGCGCTCCGATCAGAGGTTTGATCGAAACAAGCTCGGGGTGGCTCCGCGACGTGCAGCCAGCCCATCCCCGTACGCCCTGAGCGCAGCGCGAAGCGCGGCGTCGAAGGGCGCCCCTCAGGATCCCGCACATCTTGGCGCTCTGCCCTTCGACGCGGCGCCTGCGGCGCCGGCTCAGGGCCACCGGGAAAGGTGAGCGCTTCCTATCACATGAAGACTTGTGATCAATCCCGAGGGCGCCCTCCCGCCGGACGCAGGGCGTGCTTCGACTCCGCGCTTCGCGCTGCGCTCAGCACGAACGGGAGAGGGAGGCCCGCGCTGTTTGGCGCTCGCCGGTCAGGCGACCGTGACCAGCCCGGCGTCGAGCGTGCCCCAGCCCGCCACCTGCCGGAAGTAGCGCAGGAACTTCGACACCTTCGAGTCGGGGTGGTCGAGGTCCATCATCGCCCGGTGGGCGCCGGCGTTCGGCGCCATCAGGTTGCGCACGCACCAGGCGTCGATCGCCACCGGATCGACGCCGGCGACGATGTGGCCGACCTTCACGGCCGACTTCTCGTGGTGACGCATGTCGTCGCTGCCGTCGAGGCCCTCCTTGGGCGTGATCGCGGTCCACTCGGCGACGGTCAGGTACAGGTCGGCGCGGCGCACCTTGTTGTTCCAGTACGCGAGCGGCCCGGCCATGCGCCAGGTCGGGTCCTGCTCGCCGTGCGGGCGGCCGGTGCGCCCGAAGTAATGCACCGACTGATAGCCGGCGGCCAGCGGGTGGGTGCCGAGCGCGCCGGCGCTCATGTCGAGGAGCCCCATCGGCGACTTGCACGCGCCGGTGAACCCGGTCGAGCCGTGCTCGTTACCGGTGGTCATGTTGATGAACTTGAGCGGGCGGCCCTCGGCGACCAGCGCGTTGCCCTCGCGGCGCTGCACGCCATGGCGGAGGTCGATCACGCGGCCCGAGTGCGGGCTGGTGAACCGAGGCCACGACAGGGGCGTCCGCGCGGTGCGCACGCGGCTGCGCCGGAGCTGGAATACCGCGTCGAAGTCCCAGTGGTAGCCGTCCCGCGGGTCGCCGGCGGCGATCGGGCCGCGGTCGTCGCCGCCGTAGACGCCATGGGCGTGGTCGGGATCGAACCAGGGGTCGCCGGCCAGCGAGCTGTCGCCGCCGTCGACCAGACCGACGAAGCTCACCGGCGCCTTGAGCGCCGCGAAGTGCGGGATGAGATCGGCCAGCTTGTTCCAGCCCGGCACGTCGACGTTGCGCACGCTCGGGTGGCTCCAGGCCCGGGTCAGCCCGCGGCTCGGGTCGTCCACCTTGCGGTCGGGGAACCGGAAGTGGGTGTTCTCGAAGACGATCACCTCGCCCTTGAACCCGGGGATCTCGAGCACGTGCTCGATCGCTCGCCGGACCGCGGCGACGTTGGTCATGCCCTGGTTCCACCACTGGGCGGCGACCTTGATGACGACCACGTCGTCGACGCCGACCACCTTGCCCATGCCGCCGAGCTTGCCGAGCACGGTGTCGATGTTGCCGGCCGGCCCGGCGGCCTTGCCGATGTGCAGGGTCGCCGCCTCCTTGGCCGGGTCGTGCGGGACCAAGGGCGGCGTCGCCTCGAACGAGGCCAGCACCGTTCGCCGATCGAGGAAGTTCGCGATCTTCTTGCGGACGACAAACGCGCCTCCGGCCGCGGCCGCGGCCATGGCCCCGCCGCCGATGAGGAGAGTGCGTCGCGTCAGGCCGTGCTGCCGTGGGTCGGTCACGCGCGGACTATATCAGCCTGCCTATGGGTTCCGCTGCCCCGGTGAAAGGCGGCAGTGGTGCCGGGCCGGCGCCGGGAGTAGACTGCGCGCGCATGTCGCAACAGTACGTCTATGTGATGAAGGACCTCCGCAAGGTGGTCCCGCCGAAGCGCGAGCTCCTGAAGGGGATCTGGCTGTCGTTCCTGCCCGGCGCCAAGATCGGCGTCATCGGCAACAACGGCGCCGGCAAGAGCACGCTGCTCCGGATCATGGCCGGGGTCGACAAGGACATCGTCGGCGAGGCGTGGGCCGCGCCCGGGCTCAAGATCGGCTACCTGGCCCAGGAGCCGCAGCTCGATCCGACCAAGGACGTCCGCGGCAACGTCGAGGAGGGCGTGGCCGAGGCGCGCGCCATCATGAATCGCTTCGAGGCGGTCTCGATGCGGATGGGCGAGGACCTGACCGACGCCGAGATGAACAAGCTCATGGACGAGCAGGCGTCGCTCCAGGACAAGATCGACGCCATGAACGGCTGGGAGCTCGATCACCAGCTCGACATGGCGATGGACGCGCTGCGGCTGCCGCCGGGCGACGCCGACGTCAACGTGATCTCGGGTGGCGAGCGGCGCCGGGTCGCGCTGTGCCGGCTGCTGCTGGCCAAGCCCGACATGCTGCTGCTCGACGAGCCGACCAACCACCTCGACGCCGAGAGCGTGGCCTGGCTCGAGAAGACGCTCGAGAAGTTCACCGGCACCGTGGTCGCGATCACCCACGATCGCTACTTCCTCGAGAACGTCGCCCAGTGGATCCTGGAGCTCGACCGCGGCGCCGGCCATCCATTCCAGGGCAACTACACCGGCTGGATGGAGCAGAAGGTCAAGCGCCTCAACGACGAGGAGAAGCAGCAGAACGCCCGGCAGCGGGCGCTGTCGCGCGAGCTCGAGTGGGTCCGGCTGTCGCCCAAGGCGCGCCAGGCCAAGAGCAAGGCCCGCCTGGCCCGCTACGAGGAGATGGTCAACGAGGCGCAGCATGACGTGCGCGACCCGTCGCTCGAGATCGTGATCCCGCCCGGGCCCCGGCTCGGCGCCGAGGTCGTGGTGTTCAAGGGCGTGTCCAAGGCGTTCGGCGATCGCCTGCTGATCGACGACCTGACCTTCCAGCTGCCGCGCGGCGGCATCGTCGGCGTGATCGGCCCCAACGGCGCCGGCAAGACCACGCTGTTCCGCATGATCATGGGCCTCGAGCAGCCCGACAAGGGCTCGATCAAGATCGGCGACACGGTCAAGCTCGGCTACATCGACCAGAGCCGCGACGCGCTCGACGACAAGAACACCGCCTGGCAGGAGATCACCGACGGCTCCGAGTCGATCCAGGTCGGCGAGCAGTCGATCAGCTCGCGCGCCTACGTGTCGAGCTTCAACTTCCGCGGTCAGGACCAGCAGAAGTTCGTCGGCCAGCTGTCGGGTGGTGAGCGCAACCGCGTCCACCTCGCCAAGATGATCCGCTCGGCCGGCAATCTGCTCCTGCTCGACGGGCCGTCGAACGACCTCGACGTCGACACCCTGCGCGCGCTCGAGGACGGCCTGCTCCGCTTCCCCGGCTGCGCGGTGGTCATCAGCCATGATCGCTGGTTCCTCGATCGCATCGCGACCCACATCCTCGCGTTCGAGGGCGACAGCCACGTCGAGTGGTTCGAGGGCAACTTCGCGGACTACGAGGCCGACCGGCACCGCCGCTACGGCACCGATGCCGACCAGCCGCATCGCATCAAGTACAAGCCCATCGGCTGAAACGCGCCTCGCGACGGTTCCGAGACGCGGTTACGCGGGCTTCGCTCAGGTCAGATCTTCTCGAGGAGCATGTCGGCATAGAGCGGGCGGTGATCGCTGGCGCGCTTGGCCAGCGCGGTCTCGCCGCGGTGGAGCGACAGCAGCTTCACCCGGCCGCGCGCGTAGAGGCCGTCGAGCGCGCGGACCGGGCCCCAGGCCGGGAACGTGCGCAAGCTCTGGTCGAAGCCGCGAAAACCGCACGGGGTCAGCAGCGAGCCGAGGTTGCCCCACACGTCGTTGAGGTCGCCGCCGACGATCACCGGGGTCTCGTGGTGCAGGCCGTGGAACGGGTGGCTGTCGAGGAAGGTGCCGAGCTGGATGCGCCGCTCGTACTGCGAGAGCCCGAGGTGCATGTTGTAGAGGTGCACGTGGCGCTCGTGGCCGTCGTGGCGGACCCGGGCCACCGCGTGCAGCACGCTGCGGCGCTTGCGCGGCGCCACCGTGAGGTCGATGTTGCGCACCTCCTCGAGCGGGAACCGGCTGAGGATCGCGTTGCCGTAGGAGCCGCCGCCGCGGACCTTCACGTTCGGGAACCACGCGTGGTAGGTCAGCCCGAGCTGGCGGGCGAGCAGCTCGACCTGATGGTCGCCGTTCGAGCGTGGCACGCCGGCGTCGACCTCCTGCAGCAGCATCACGTCGGGCGCGAGGTGCTTGATCACCTCGACGGTGCGGTCGGGGTTGTAGCGGCGATCGACGCCACCGATGCACTTGTGGATGTTGTAGGTGAGGATGCGGAGCTTCATGCGGGTACCGCCCGGGCAGGGATCCGGGCGAGCGCCACCCGCGCGACGACCAGCGTCATGTCGTCGCCGGCGGGCAGCCCGGCCAGGTAGGCGGCGAGCTCGGCCGCGATCAGGGCGTGGACGTGGGCGGGGTCGAGCCGCTCGGGGTCGAGCCGGCGCAGCACGCGCTGCAGGCGGCG
The DNA here is from genome assembly GCA_046597055.1 of Kofleriaceae bacterium. Lineage (GTDB taxonomy): Bacteria > Myxococcota_A > Polyangia > Haliangiales > Haliangiaceae > UBA2376. Next base: position 26,775 of record JBKJLC010000257.1, read on the forward strand.
ATCGCCGAACTGTTTACCCTCGGCATTGCGGCCCTCGACCACCCCATCCGTGTACCAGACCAGCACGTCGCCCGGGGCGATCGCACGGGTCGCGGTCCGGGTCACCGGCGCGGTGCCGGCGCCGAGCGGGTTGCCGCGCGCGACCAGCGCGTACAGCTCCATCTGCGCGACCCCGGCGTCGGTGGCCGACGGCGGCGCCGCGGCCGCGGCCGGATCGCGCGGTCGGCACAGGTACGGCGCCAGGTGGCCGGCGTTGGCGAAGCGGACCTCGTTCGCGACCGGGTCGATGATCGACGCGAAGCAGGTCAGGTGGAAGCGCCCGGCCCCGACCCGGCGGACCGCGGCGTCGAGGTGGAGGAACAGGACCGACAGATCGAAGGCGTCGGCCATCAATCGCACCGCCACGTCGCAGGCGCCCTTGGCGGCCGCGGTCACCATCGCGGCCGCCACCCCCGAACCGGTGACGTCGCCGATCACCACCAGCGTGCATCCACCCGGCAGCTCGTAGCAGTCCCACCAGTCGCCGCCGCAGCGGCTGGCCGGCTCCCAGCTGCCCAGCACCTCGCAGGCGCCGACGTGCATCAGCTCGGGCCGCGGCACGAACGCGCTCTGGACCGCGGCGGCCAGCTCGACCTCGCGCGCCATCGCGGCCCGCGACGCCACGTGACCGGCGACCCGGATGTAGGCCAGCGCGGTGCCGAGCCGGTCGGCGACGCCCTCGACCAGCGCCAGCTCGACCTTGCGCAGCGCCCGGCCCGAGGTCCGATCGTTGATGATCAGGAGGCCGATCAGCTCGTCGCGCGCGACCAGCGGCACGATCGCGGTGGCGTCGTAGGCCGTGAACAGGCGGGCCAGCGCCGGGCGCAGATCGGACAGGCGCAGGACCTCGAGCTCGTCGCGGTGGATCGGGCGGTGGTGTTCGGCCAGCCACGGCACCAGCAGCGGCTCGGGGCTGGCGTCCTCGGCCACCGCCTCGCCATCCCCGCTGCGCCACGACCAGTCGTCGCGGGCTGGGACCAGCACCACCGCGACCGCCCCGAGCCCGAGGTCGAGCACCTCGCCGGTCAGTCGGGCGATCTCGGGCACGGTGGTCAGCTGGTGGACCCGGCTCGCGTACTGCGTGGCCAGGCGGTCGAGCGGTCCCTCGCCGCGCGGGCGTAGCCCGCCGAGGCGCACCCCGAGCGCGACCGCGAGGCGGCTCGCGACGATCAGGCCGAGCAGGGGCACCGGGACCAGGAACCACGGCAGCCTGGGCAGCAAGTAGGTCGCCAGCACCCAGCCACCCGCGGCCGACATCGCGACCGCGGCGAACGCGGCCGGGGCCCGGCTGTCGAGCGCGCGCGCGCGCAGCAGGTCGTCGAGCAGGATCGAGCGCAGCGCCAGCAGCGTGCCGAGCGTCGTGAACACCCACCCGACCGGCGCCCAGCCCGATCCAAAAATGAGGAGCACGTCGACGGTCGCCAGGAACTGGACCGCGAGCGACAGGTTGGCGCCGCGCAGCTGACGGCGCCGCTGCACCGAGGTCTCGAGCCGCAGCGCGCGCTCGACTTCGTAGAAGCCGCCGACCGAGATCAGACCGACGAAGGCGACGCCCGGGAAGATCAGGGGGCCGGGCGCCCAGAACCGCTGGCCCGACGGCGTGATGATGATGGCGTCGACCCCGTACGGCGTCAGCCAGCCCCCGAGCAGGAACCCGATCGCGATCACGAACCCTGCGACGATCCAGCGCCGGCGCGCGACCATGCGCTGCGCGATCGCGAGCTGGAACGTCACGGCGCCCATGGTCGCGAGCGGGACCGGTGCGACACACAGGCGGAAGAACGCGATGGCGGCCTCGTCGGTGGGCGCCGCCACCCCGAGGCCGGTGCCGACCACGTGGGACAGCATCCCGATGGTCAGCACCAGGATCGGGCCGCGCAGCTGGGGCGCCCCGCGCATCACCAGCGCGTACGCCAGGACCATCCCGGTCGTGATCGCAGCGACCGCGAACGGGAGACTCGCCAGACTGACTTTGTAACTCGCCGGGTCGAGGAGCGGCGACATCCCTCTCAACCAGCCTACCCCGTCCCGCGTCAGGGAGCGAGGCCCGGTCACCATGACCGTGATAGGCTGACCACGGTGGGGAACGACGGCAAGCGTCCGCTGCCTCCGCGCGCGGGGATGAGCCTCCCGCTGCCGCCGCCGATCGACGCCGACGACGGGGTCAGCCGGGTGCGGATGAGCCTGTCGGAGTACGTGCCGGAGACCACCTCGCGCGACCTGCCGGTCCTCCCGGCCGAGCCGTGGGACATGGACGAGGAGACCGACGACGAGGACCACGTGTTCGGCGGGTCCACGTCGGCGCTGACGCGCGAGGGCATCGGCCCGCTCGCGGCGATGCTACCGCCGGCCCCGGTCGCGCGCGCCGCGCCGCCACCGGCAGCGCCGGTGCGCACCTCGCCCGCGCGGAGCCTGCCGCTGCCGCCGACCCAGGCGACGCCGCGGCCAAACTTGCCCAAGGCGGGGCCGCGCGAGGCCGCGCCGCCCCCCCGCGAGTCACCGATCGCCGAGAACCGCGGTCACCGCGACACCGTCGCCGCCCTGAGGAAGCCGCGCAGCGTCCGGCGCCTGCCGCTGTCGCCCGAGACCGTCACCGACGTCCTGGCCTCGACGCCGTTGCCGCCACCGGTCCAGTCGCCGGTCCCGTCCCGCTCGGCCGCCACCCCGGCGCCGACCGCGTCGCCGGGGCCCCCGCGCCAGGCCGGCGAGCAGCGCCTGCCGCTCGCCGCCGAGCCGAGCGGCGCCCACCCGATGCCGCGGGCGCCGGTGCTGCCACCGCGCGCGGCCACCAACAGCGTCCCGACCATCCGCACCGTCGCCGGGCGCTACGAGATCCTGGAGCGCATCGGCCAGGGCGGGATGGGCAAGGTCTACAAGGTCAGCCACACCCAGCTCGGCAAGATGTTCGCGCTCAAGGTGATCGGCGAGAACCTGGCCGACACCGCCGAGGCGCGCGAGCTGTTCTACCGCGAGGCGCGGATGGCGAGCTCGGTCAACCATCCCAACATCGCGTCGGTGGTCGACTTCGGTGAGGACAGCGAGCTCGGCGCGTTCATGGTCATGGAGATCGTCGAGGGCGAGCCGCTCGCCAAGATGCTCCACCGCGAGACCCGCATCGGGGTCCGGGTCGCGTGCGAGGTCATCTTGCAGGTCGCCGACGCCCTCCACTACGTGCACGGCAAGGGCATCGTGCACTGCGACATCAAGACCGAGAACATCATCGTCTCGGAGCAGGCGAGCACCAAGCGGCGCCAGATGGTGGTCAAGCTGCTCGACTTCGGGCTGGCCCGGTCGCTGACCACCGGGCGCAACTCGACCACGCTGTCGGGCACGCCTCACTACGTCGCGCCCGAGCGCATCCGCGGCGACGCCGCCTCGCCGTCGTCGGACATCTACGCGCTGGGCATCCTGTTCTACGAGCTGGTCACCGGCCACGTGCCGTGGGACGGCGCGGTCGCCAACATCCTGCACGGCCACCTCGAGCAGCAGCCGACCTCACCGTCGAAGCTGGTGCCGGGTGGCCTGGACGCCGCGCTCGAGAAGCTGATCTTGCACGCGCTCGCGAAGTACCCGGCTGAACGCCACAAGGACATGGCGGCGTTCATCTACGAGCTGCGCACCGTGATGGACATGCTCGGCTTCGGCCGGCGCCGCCGCGGCGGCCCCGGCAAGCGGGTGGTGATCGAGCGCAGCAAGAACGAGCGGGACGCCCTGGTCACCCGCGCCTTCGAGCACTGCCGGCTGCCGCTGGCGCTGCTGTCGCCGCAGGGCGTGGTCCAGGTGGCCAACCCGGCGTTCGCGAAGTTCGTCATGGGCGTCGAGGTCGAGGTCGAGGGCCTGCCGATCCAGTCGACGCCGCTGATGACCGCGTGGACGTCGTTCGACAATGATCTGACGCGCGCGGTGAACGGACACCCGGTGCGGCGGATGCTGGAGATCGAGATGGCGGGGAAGCCGGCGCAGCGGCTGCTCCTGTGGCTGGATGTGTCGGGCGAGGGGTATGTGTTGCTGGGCGTGCAGCCGATCGACCTGGGGTGATCGGCCGGCGGCGTGATCGTGGACGTGATCACGTCCCCGCCCACGCTCACGCTGGCTAGCCCGGATCGACCACGAGCGTCATCGGATCCTCGGGCCACGCATGCTTCGGATACCGGCGCATCAGCTGCCGCCGCAGCTCGGGATAGTGCCGCTGCCAGAACCCCGGCAGATCCTGCGTCACCTGCACCGGCCGCTGGTTGGGCGCAAGCAGGTGCAGGACCAGCGGCACCTGGCCGCCGGCGACGGCGGGGCCGCGCGGCAGTCCGAAGAAGTCCTGGAGACGCGACGCGATCCACGGCGGCCGATCGAGCTCGTAGTGGACCGCGACCCGGCGCCGCGCCAGCTGCACCGACCCGGGCGCCATCCGATCGACCGCGGCCCGGTGCGCGCCGACGCCGAGGCCATCGATCAGGTCCATCAGCGACGCCTTCTTCAGCTCGGCGAACGAGGTCATGCCCTCGCACGCGCGCACCAGCGCGGCGGCCAGCACGTCGTCGCCGGGCGGGGCCAGGCCCTGCACGTACGGGGCGACGAAGGTCATGCGGGCCCGCCAGCCGGCCAGGCGCTCGCCGTCGACGAAGCGCTCGATGCCGGCGATCAGCGCCTCGCGGGCCAGCACCGCGGCGGCGCCGGGATCCTGACGGGCCGCGCCGGCGTCGAGGCGCTCGTCGATCACCAGGCCGTCGTACAGCGTGCGTTGCGCCCGCTCGACCCGCCCGGCGTCGCGGTTCCACACCAGCTCGTCGGTCTCGACCACCCGCGCGAGGTCGAGGTCGAGCAGCCACAGCGGCTCGACCCGACTGGCCCGCCGGATGCCGACCTTGCCGCGGCCGACCTCGCTGGCGTCGAGCACCGCGACCAGCTCGGCGTCGAGCACGACCGACGACGGCGCCAGGGTCCCGGCGCCACCGGCCGCGAACACGATGTCCGCGCTCTTGCCGCGCCGGCGGCCGACCCGGTCGGGATAGCCGGCCAGGGTCGCGATCAGGAGCGCCTCGTCGACCGCCTCCTCGCCGCGCGGCGGCGCCACCCGGTCGGTCGCCAGCCGCTCGAGCTGGCGGGCCGCCCGGTCGACCGCCATCGCGGTCGCCACGTCGAGGCCGGCGTCGCGCAGCCGGGCCGGCCGTAGCCCGCCACCGCTGCGCGCGGCCAGCATGGCGTCGAGGTCCTCGATCAGATCGGAGTCGCCGGCGATCCGCGCCGCCGCGCCGGGGCCCCGCCGCTCGAGCCGGAGCTCGCGAGCGCCCAGCAGGGCCGCGCACAGGGCGCCCTCGCTGGCGACCCCGCGATCCTCGGCCGCGACCAGCAACCGGGCCTGCCGCGGGTGGGCCGGGAAGCGCAGCATGCGGCGTCCGACCGGGGTCACCGCGCCGGCGTCGTCGATCGCGCCCAGCCGGCGCAGCAGCTCGTCGGCGGCGGCGGTCGCGGCCGGCGGCGGGGCCTCGAACCACGGGAAGTCGGCGAGGCGCGCGAAGCCGGCGGCGTGCAGCTCGAGCGCGGCCTCGGCCAGGTCGGCTCGCGCGACCTCGGGCGCGTCGCGCTCGCGCCGGGTGTCGAGATCGTGCTTGGTGTACAGGCGCACGCACCGGCCCGGGCGGGTGCGGCCGGCCCGGCCCGCGCGCTGGGTCGCGCTCGACCGGGCGATCGGCTCGAGCACCAGGCTGGGCAGCCCCGACCACGGCGAGTGGCGCGCGACCCGCGCGACCCCGGTGTCGATCACCGCGACCACGCCGTCGATCGTGATCGACGTCTCGGCGACGTTGGTCGCGAGGATCACCTTGCGTCGCGGGCTGCGCGCGACCGCGCGGTCCTGCTCGTCGGCGGGCAGATCGCCGTGGAGCGGCAGCACCAGCAGGTCGTGGCGACCGGCCAGCTCGGCCAGGTCCTCGGCCGCGCGCCGGATCTCGCCGGCGCCGGGCAAGAACACCAGGATGTCGCCGGTGCTGCCGTCCTGCACCAGCGCGCGCACCGCGCTGGCGACCTGCTTGCCGAGGTGGCGATCATCGGGCGCCGCCGCGTGCTCGATCGCGACCGCGAATGTCCGGCCTTCGGACACCACCACCGGCGCGTCGAGGAACCCGGCGACCGGCCCGGGATCGATGGTCGCCGACATCGCGACCACCTTCAGGTCCGGTCGCGGGCCGCGGCGCAGCCGCTGGACCAGCGCCAGCGCCAGATCGCCGGCGAGGTGGCGCTCATGGACCTCGTCGAGGATCACGGCGCCGGTGCCGCGCAGCAGCGGGTCGGCCAGCAGCTGGCGGGTCAGCACGCCCTCGGTGACGAAGCGGATGCGGGTCGCCCCGCTCACCCGCCGATCGAAGCGCACCTCGTAGCCGACCTCGTCGCCGAGCCGACCGCCGCGCTCGGTCGCCACCCGCGCCGCCGCCAGCCGCGCCGCCAGCCGCCGGGGTTCCAGCACGACCACGTCGCCGGCGCCGGCCAGCCCGGCATCGAGGATCGCCCCGGGCACCCGGGTGGTCTTGCCGGCGCCCGGCGGCGCGACCAGCACCGCGGCGCCCCGCGCGCGCAGGCCGGCCAGCAGCGCCGGCAGCGCCTCGTCGACCGGCAGCGGCGACAGCGGCGGCACCGTCACCTCACGATCGCGTTGGTCGGCACCGGCGGACCCTACCCCACCGCCGCTTCTCCGCGACATCGGCGCGCGCTACGATCCGGGCATGCCCCCTGGCCGCGACCGGCTCCGGCTCATGCGCAAGCAGGTCTACGACCAACCGCCGCGGCTGGCCGACGCGCGGCCCGACCGCTCGTTCAGCCCGGCGCTCGAGGCGCTGGTCGCGACCGCGCTCGCCAAGCTGCCGGGTCAGCGCTTCGCCAGCGCGGCGGCGATGCGCAGCGCGCTGTGGGCCGCCGCCGACGAGCCGGCCGACTCGCCCTGACCCGTGCACCCCGCGCGCGCCATGCGACACTGCCGCGATGTCCAAGCGCACCGCCCAAGACTCGCCGCTGGTCGCGGCCGCCCAGGCCTTCGACGACGAGCTGTCGACCTACGCGCGGCTGGCGGAGCTGCTGCTCAAGTCGCCGCTCACGACGGCGAAGCACCTCGAGCGCGCCAACCAGACCATCGACCAGATCAGCCAGACCGAGGACCGGCTCGGGGTCACCGGCCGGGGGCTCGCCGTCGAGATCGCCGGCGCCCGCGACCACCAGCAGCAGCTCGCCGATCAGCTGATCGCGTACCTGCCGTCGGTGCACGCCCGCAACCTCGAGCTGCGCGCGGTGGTCGACGAGCTCGGCCAGATCGCCGAGTCGACCCGCGAGCTCAACGCGCTGGCTACCGGCGGCGAGGCCGCGGTGCTCGAGGTCGAGGACAAGCTGACCGCGCTGGCCGACCGGGCCGAGGGCCTGGCCGGCCGGGCCCGCGCGACCGGCTTCGAGGAGCTCGCCAGCCAGGCCCACGCCGTCCATCAGCAGCTGGTCGCGGCCGGACGCAAGCTCAAGACCGTCACGTCGCGGATGAGCTGATCGTGGCGTCGCCGTTCCCGGCCCCGCCGATGCCCGCGCTGCCGCCCGAGCGGGTCGCGGTCGCCTCGTTCCCGCTCCGCTACGAGGACATCGCGCAGGACGGTCGCATGATGGCGACCGCGATCCCGCCGGCGGTCGGCTGGACCGTGTGGCGCCAGCTGCTCGCCGACCATCCGGCCGCGCGTGACATGCAGCGGCAGGGCGTGGTCGCGATCCTGTCGCGCCTGATCGTCGACGCCTCCGACGAGGCGATCCGGGTCGATCACCGGGTCGACGCCACCGGCGGCTACCAGCTCGCCCGCTACGCCCCGACCGGCACGATCGAGAAGCTGTTCCTCAACATGTGGGTCGAGGTCCGCGGCGCCCAGGGCCGGGTGGTGCCGCCGTCGGGCCCGGGCCCGATGGTGGTGGCCGGCCGGGTGTTCGCCGAGCACACGTTCACCCGCATCTTCGCGCCGCCCGACCAGCGCCGGGTCACCCGGCTCGAGGTCGACGGGCTGCCGGTCGAGCCCGAGCCGCACTACGACTTCCCGTCCCCCGACTCGGCGATGGCGCTGCCGCTCGAGGCCGAGCCGCTCGACGACGACTACCGCCCCGACGCCGCGGTGACCGCGTTCGGCCTCGACCACACCGACTCGAACCAGCACGTGAACTCGCTGGTCTATCCGCGGCTGTTCGCCGAGGCCGCGCTGCGCCGGTTCGACCTCGCCGCCGCGCCGCGCGCCCGCCTGGTCCGCGCGGTCGACATCGCCTACCGCAAGCCGAGCTTCGCCGGCGACCGCGTGCGCATCCACCTGCGCGGGTTCCGCCTCGGCGATCGGGTCGGCGCCGCCGGCTTCCTCACCGCCGACGACGACCCGCTGCGCCGGCCCCGCTGCTGCGCCCGCATCCTGTTCGGCTGACGGCGAGCTGACGCGCTCGGAGGTGCGTTCCGTGCTTGCACCTGGAGTCGACTCCAGGTGCATGGTGGAGCCCATGCAGCTCGCCGGGATTCGTGCGACGACCTCCGCGACCTCGAGGAAGCTCGCCATGCCCGACCCCCAGGCGCTGAAGATCGGCGACGTCGCGCAGCGGACGGGCCTCACGGTGTCCACGGTGCGCTTCTACGAGAAGGAGGGACTGCTGGGGACGGTGCGGCGCAGCTCCGGCATCCGCAAGTTCGATCCCACCGCTGTGCGCCGACTCGAGTTCGTGCGCAAGGCGGTGAGCCTCGGCTTCTCGCTGGCCGAGATCCGCAGCCTGCTGTCGCTGCGCGTCTCCTCACGCACGTCGTGCGCGACGCTGCGCAAGCGCGCGCTCACGAAGCTCGCCGATGTGGACGAGCGGATCGCAGACCTCCTGCGGATGCGCAACGCGCTGGACCAGCTCGCCGCGACCTGCGCCACCACCGCCGCAAGCTCGCCGTGTCCGTTCCTCGACGCGCTCGATCTCCCAGCCGCCACCGCGCCCACGCGGGCCCGCCCCCGGTCGTGACCCCCATGAAGATCCAGCTGATCTACTTTCCCGACTGTCCAAACGTCGAGGCTGCGCGCACCGCGGTGCGCGAGGCGCTGGCGGCCGACCAGCTCGATGCGCCGATCGAGGAGATCGATGTCTCGCGCGCGGACGCGCCGAGCTGGGCCAAGGGGTGGGGTTCGCCGACGGTGCTGGTCGACGGCGTCGATGTCGCCGGCGGACTTGCCTCCCCCGATGAGGCCTACTGCTGCCGGCTCTACCAGGGCGGCGCGCCGTCGGTCGCACAGCTCCGCGAGCGGTTCACGCGGCCCACGCCGCGCACGGTGACGACCGCCGACACCGCGCGATGGCGCCTCCCGGTGATCGGCGGCATCGCGACCGCACTCGCCGCGTCGGCGTGCTGCGTCGTGCCGGTCGTGCTCGCCATCGTCGGCGTCTCCGGTGCGGGCATCGCCTCGAGCCTCGTGCCGCTGCGGCCGTACTTCCTGACCGCGACCGCGCTCGCGCTCGCCGCGGGTTTCTGGTTCGCCTATCGGGGTGAGCGCGCGGTCGATGCCTGTGGCTGCGCGGTCCCCCGACGTCGGCGATGGAGCCGCCTCGGCCTGTGGCTCGGCACCGCCCTGACCCTCGGGATCGCCGGCTACCCGCTCGTGGCCGACGGCGGGGCTTCCGTGGCGGTCCGCGCTCGCGGCGTCGCCGAGATCAGGCTGCACATCACGGGCATGGACTGCGCGGCCTGCGCGAAGCCGCTCGCCGCGCGCCTCGCACGCGTCGCGGGGGTCGCGACCGTCGACGTCGACTACGATCACGCGCTCGCCGTCGTCACCCACGACGGACGACGCGATCCGACCGCGGAGCTACTCGAGGCCATCGCTGATCTCGAGTACCAGGCCGCGGTCGCGCCGTAGCGCGAGGCCGGGTCAGCGGCGGCCGTCTTCGTCGGCCTGGGTGACGCAGAAGTCGACGCGGTCGATCTGGCCGGGGCCAGCGGGGATCGTGAAGGTGAGGCCCTCGGTCACGTAGCGATCGCGACCGACGCGGACCTCGTAGCGGAGTCCGCTCGCCGAGGGTGCCAGCGTGAACCCGACGAACCGGTCGGTGTGCGTGGGAGTGGGCTCCCATGCCTTGAAGGTCACCACGGTCGCGCCGGCCTGCACGTTCAGTCCGGTCACCCCGACCGATTCGTCGACCACGGTGCAGACCACGCTCGGTGGCTGGGGCACCGGTTCGACCGGAACCGGGCCGGCGTCGACGTCGACCCCGGGCTCGATCGCCGGACCGGAGTCGGGTCCGCCCGGGTCGCCCGGGTCGGTCGCCCCGCCGGGTTCGAAGGTGCAGCCGCCGAGCGCGGCCACGAGCACACAGGCCATCGTAGAAATCGTCCGCATGGTTCCTCGGGGAAACGTATTGCAGCTCGCGAGCCACTCCTCGACAGGCGCCCTTTCGGTGACTTGAGCGATAGCTGGCGCGGGCCCTGGGGGACCCGGCCCCGGTAGGACACCCTGCGCGCCGCCGGGCTGACGCGACGCGGCGTCAGTGGCGCACCGGGCCGGTGCCGACTACCGTCGGACCGCGTGCGCTGGCAAGTCTGGATCGATCGGGGCGGCACCTTCACGGACGCCATCGGGTGGCACGCCGGGGCGCCGGGCGCGATACCGGCGCTCCGCACCGCCAAGGTGCTGTCGGGCCCTGACTCGGTGCTGGCGGTGGTGCGAGCGCTGCTCGAGCTGCCCGCCGATGCGCCGGTGCCACCGGTGGATCTCCGGCTCGGCACCACGCTCGCGACCAACGCCCTGCTCGAGCGGCGCGGGGCGCCGACCGCGCTGGCGATCACCGCCGGCCTCGCCGACCTGCTGGTGATCGGCGACCAGACCCGGCCCGATCTGTTCGCGCTCGATATCGTCCGGACGCCACCGCTGACGGCGTGCGTGATCGAGCTGGCGGCCCGCGCCGATGCGACCGGCCGGGTGCTGGCCCGCGACGATGCGGCCGCGCTGTTCGTCCGGTTCTCGGACATCGTGGCCAGCGGCATCGACAGCCTGGCGGTGGTGGTGATGCACGGCTGGGCGGCGCCGGTGCTCGAGGACGAGGTCGCGGCGATCGCGCGCCGCGCCGGCTTCCGCCACGTCACCACCTCGGCCGATGCCGTCGCCGAGCTCGGGCTGCTGGCGCGCGCGCGCACCGCGGTCGCCGACGCTTACCTCACGCCGATGCTGACGACCTACCTCGACGGCCTGCGCGCGGCGCTGCCGGGCTCGACCGTGCGCATCATGCAGTCGAGCGGCGGGCTCGCCGACGCGGCCCGCCTGCGCGGCCGCGACGCGGTGCTGTCGGGACCCGCCGGTGGGGCGATCGCCGCCGCCCACGCCGCCGCTGCAGCCGGGGTCGCGCGCGCGGTCGGCTTCGACATGGGCGGGACCTCGACCGACGTGACCTGCGTCGAGCCGGGCGGTCTCGAGCGCACGTTCGAGACCGAGGTCGCGGGCCAGACCCTGCGCGCGCCGGCGATCGCGATCCACACGGTCGCCGCCGGCGGTGGCTCGATCTGCCGGTTCGACGGCCTCCGGCTGACGGTCGGGCCGGCGTCGGCGGGCGCCGAGCCGGGGCCGATCTGCTACGCGCGCGGTGGACGCGCCATCACGGTGACCGATGTCGACCTGGTGCTGGGCCGGCTGGCCGCCGATCACTTCCCGTGGCCGCTCGACCGCGGCGCGGCAGTGGCGGCGCTGGCCGAGGTCGGCCGCGCGCTGGGCGCGACCGGCGACGACGAGGCGGCGGCGGTGCAGGCCGCGGTCGGCTTCTTCGCGATCGCGAACGCCGGCATGGCGGAGGCGGTGCGGCAGGTGACGATCGCGCGCGGCAAGGATGTCCGCGAGCACGCGCTGGTCGTGTTCGGCGGCGCCGGCGGGATGCACGCCGGGCCGGTGGCGCGGCAACTCGGCGTGCGGCGGGTGATCGTGCCGCGGTTCGCCGGCCTGCTGTCGGCATGGGGCATCGGGCTGGCGCCACGGACGTGGCACGGCGAGGTCGATGGTGGACGCGCGGTCGTGAACGCGGCGGGGCTGGTGGCGGTGGCGCGGCAGCTGGATCGGCTGGAGGCGGACGGGCGCGCGGCGCTGGCGCCGGACGAGGTGGCGGTGGCGTCGGTGACCGCGACCCGGACGGTGGCGCTGCGGTACCGGGGCAGCGACACGGCGCTGGAGGTCGCGATCGGGGAGGTCGCCGCCGTGATCGCCGCGTTCGAGGCGGCGCACCGAGCACGGTTCGGGTACGTGCGCGACGAGGCAGTGGTCGAGCTCGCGGCGGCGCGCGTGGAGGTGGTGGCGGCGGAGCCGCCGCCGGCGCTGCCGATGCGGGCGGCCGGGCCGACGCCGGCGCCGCGGCGGATCGCCCCGGTGTGGACGGGTGGCGGAGACGCGATGGAGGCCGCGCCGGTGTTCGCGCTGGCGGAGCTGCCGGCCGGGGCGGTGGTACGAGGGCCGGCGGTGGTGCTGGATGTGCATGCGACGCTGGTGGTGGACCGGGGGTGGGTGGCGACGGTTGGGGGTGAGGGGGAGGTGGTGATGGAGCGTGAGAACGAGAGGGAGAAGGAGAGCGCGAAGGAGGACGAGCGCGCCGCGGCGGGCAGGGTGGATCCGGTGTTGCTCGAGGTCTACGGCAACCTGTTCATGTCGATCGCGGCGCAGATGGGCGTGGTGCTCGAGCGCACCGCGGTGAGCGTGAACATCCGCGAGCGCCGGGACTTCTCGTGCGCGGTGTTCGACGCGCGCGGCGGGCTGGTCGCGAACGCGCCCCACATCCCGGTGCACCTGGGCGCGATGGGCGAGACGATCCGGTCGCTGCTCGCGAGCGTCACGGTGGTGCCGGGGACGGTGTACGCGTGCAACGATCCGGCGCTGGGCGGCTCGCACCTGCCCGATGTCACCGTGATCACGCCGGTCCACGACGGCGCGCGGCTGCGCTATCTGGTCGCGAACCGCGGCCACCACGCCGACGTCGGCGGGCTGACGCCGGGCTCGATGCCGCCGATGTCACGCACGATCGAGGACGAAGGCGTCGCGCTGCGCCACCTGCCGATCGTGGTCGGCGGTCGCCTGCAGCGGGCGGCGATCCTGGCGGCGCTGGGCGCGGGTCCATACCCGGCGCGGTGCCCGGCCGACAACCTCGCCGACCTCGAGGCACAGATCGCGGCCAATCATGCCGGCGCCCGCCTGATGGCCGAGGCGATCGCGCGCGCGGGCCGCGGCGAGCTGCTCGGATACCTCGGCCACGTGCAGGACCAGGCCGCCGCGCTGGTCGGCCGCGCGATCGCGGGGCTGGCGCCCGGCACCCGCCGGTGCGCCGACGCGCTCGACGACGGCAGCGCGATCGTCGCCACCGTGCACGTCGGCGGTGGTCGGCTCGCGATCGACTTCACCGGCAGCGCGCCCGCCCACCCGGGCAACCTCAACGCGCCGCGCGCCGTCACGATCGCCGCGGTCATCTACGTGCTGCGCGCGCTGGTCGGGGCGCCGATCCCGCTCAACGCCGGCTGCCTGGCGCCGGTCGACCTGGTGATCCCACCCGGCTCGATCCTCGACCCGCCCGATGGCGCCGCGGTGGTCGCTGGCAACGTCGAGACCTCGCAGCGGATCGTCGACGTGCTGCTCGGCGCGCTCGGCCTCGCCGCCGCCAGCCAGGGCACGATGAACAACCTGACCCTGGGCGCCGACGGCACCTCCGAGGGCGCCGGCTGGGCCTACTACGAGACCCTCGGGGGCGGCGCCGGCGCCACCGCCCGGGCCGCCGGCGCGTCCGCGGTGCACACCCACATGACCAACACGCGGATCACCGATCCCGAGGTGCTGGAGGCGCGGGTCCCGGTCCGGCTGCGACGGTTCGCGGTGCGCACCGGCTCGGGTGGCGCCGGGGCCCACCGGGGCGGCGACGGCATCGTGCGCGAGCTCGAGCTGCTGGCGCCGGCCCAGATCGCGCTCGTCACCGAGCGACGGGTGACCGCGCCACCCGGCCACGCCGGCGGCGAGCCCGGCGCCCGCGGCCGCAACCTGCTCGACGGCGCCGACCTGCCCGGTCGCGCCCACGTCCGCGCCGAGGCCGGCGCGGTGCTCACGATCGAGACCCCCGGCGGCGGCGGTTGGGGCCCGCCCGGGACACCGGCGTCCTCCGGCGCGGGCTGAGCCAGGGCTGCTGGCCGGTCCTGCGGCCGGCGAAGCCGCCACCGGTAGCCATCGCGATCGCGATCGTCAACCGGTTGCGCGCGACGTCGAGGTGGTTATGGGGAGGTTGCGATCGCGAGGCAGGTGCCGCGTGACGCGACCCAACTTCGACGCCGCCCCGCGGCGCGCTTCCCTTCACAGGAGGACCCCATGGCCATCGTTCGTCGTGACAACCAGGACGGTGCTGGTTCGAGCTCGAGCCGCTACCTGCGTGACCCCTTCGCGCTCGCCCGCGAGCTGTTCAACTGGGACGTGCTCGGCGACCAGCGTCAGATCTCCACGTTCACGCCGGCCTTCGAGGTGAAGGAGACCGGCGACCAGTTCGTCGTTCGCGCCGACCTGCCCGGGGTCAAGGACGAGGAGGTCGACGTGTCGATGCACAACGGCGTGCTCTCGATCACGGGCCGCCGCACGTCCGAAGACCGCCGAGAGGGCGAGAGCTATTACCTGTACGAGCGCCAGTACGGCGCGTTCTCGCGCAGCTTCGCGCTGCCCGACGCCGCCGACTCCGACAAGGTCGAGGCCCGCCTCGAGCACGGCGTCCTCACGGTCCTGATCGGCAAGAAGGTCGAGGCCAAGCCGAAGAAGATCACGCTCAAGAAGAGCTGACCCGCGCGGGTGGTCCGCCACCGTGGTACGCCGCAGGCCATGCCGCGGATGACCGCTGACGACATCGATCGTTTCCTCGCCGAACACTTCCCGCAGGCGGCCGGCTACTGCCGGATCACGGCGATCGGCGCGGACACGATCGAGGTCGTGCTCCCGTACCGCGACGACTACCTGCGGCCGGGCGGGACCCTGTCGGGCCCGACGCTGATGACCCTGGCCGACACCGCGATGTACTTCCTGGTGCTCGCCCAGCTGGGCCCGATCGCGCTGGCGGTCACCACCAACCTGTCGATGAACTTCCTGCGCCGGCCGCCGCCGGCCGATCTCAACGCCACCGCACGCCTGCTCAAGCTGGGCAAGACGCTGGCGGTCGGCGAGATCCACATCCGCGGCGCCGACCAGGCGCTGGTGGCCCAGGCGTCGGCGACCTACGCGCTGCCGCCGCCCGGCGTGGCCGGCCCCGGCCGCTGACGTCAGCGCCGCGCCGCGATCCAGCCGGTCATCTCGACCGGCGGCGCGCTCGCGAACTGCAGCCGCTCGCCGGTGATCGGATGGATGAACCCGAGCGTCGCCGCGTGCAGCATCAACCGGGGCGCCGCCAGCAGCGTGCCGCCGCGCTCGGCGAAGTCCTTGCTGTAGACCTCCTCGCCGACCAGCGGATGGCCGGCCTCGGCCAGGTGGATGCGGATCTGGTGGGTCTTGCCGGTCTCGAGCTGCACCTCGCACACGGTCGCGCCGCGCAGGCGCTCGACGATGCGGACGTGGGTGACCGCGCGCTTGCCCTGCCCGGCGTGCCCGGTCGAGCCGCGCAGGCCGTCGCCGCGGTCGGCGATCAGCCACGACTCGATCGTGCGCGGCTTGGCCTCGCCGTGGGCGACGCACAGGTACGTGCGCTCGCACGAGTGATCGCGAAGCTGCGCACCCAGCCCGACCTCGGCCCGCTTGCTCTTGGCGAACATCAGGAGCCCCGAAGTCGCCTTGTCGATGCGGTGCACCACGTGCAGCGGCGTCTCGGTCGCGCGCCGGCCCATGCGCCGCCACGCCCCGCGGATCAGATCCATCGCTGTGCCGAGCTCGCGCTCGTCGTACGGCACCGATGACACGCCGGCCGGCTTGTCGATCACGACCACGTGGGCGTCGTCGTGGACCAGCACGCCCTCGCGCAGCGGATCGCGCGGCCGCGGGGCCGCCAGCCGGACCTCGACCGACTCGCCGCCGCGCACGCGGTGGTCGATCGTCGTCACCACCGCGCCATCGAGCAGGACCTTGCCGGTGGTGACCCAGCGCTTCACGACCGACCACGGCTCGCCCGCGTGATCGCGCACCACCGCGGCGACGGTCGCGCCGGCGGCGGCGGCAGGCACGGTCCAGGGCTCGGCGGGTGCGGGCATCGCGGCGCATCATGGGGTGCCGCGCCCGGGACGGCAACGGGTCGACCCGGACCCACGCGGCAGGCCGGTCGGGTCCACACCGACCCAGCGCCGGGCCAACTCCCATGTGATCACGCGTGGATACATGTGGCATCGAGGTTGCGATAGGGCCGAGGGCAACCCCCTCGCTCTGGAGATTCAGTCATGAAGCCCGTCAAGTTTGTCCTGCTCGTCCTCGGTGCCCTGTGCGCGATCGCGATCTTCCTGCCGTTCGTCGAGCTCGGCCCGGTGAAGGCCTCGTTCTGGGAGCTGCGCACCGCCAAGGCCGGCCCCACGTTCATCGCGCTCATCGGCTCGCTCGCCCTGGCCGCCCTGGCCGGCCTCGGCGTCGCCAAGCAGCGCTTCACGCGCGGGATGGCCGCGGGCACCGCGGTGCTCGGCCTGATCATCGCCGCGATCACGATCCTCCAGTTCTCCCCCGAGGCGCCGTTCGGCAAGGTCGCCGGCATGGGCGCCAAGCTGCTGCTCGCCGGCGGCCTGCTCGGCTTCGTCGCCAGCGTGGTCGCGCTCATCAAGCCCGACCGCGCCCTCGCCTAGCGACCCCGCCACCATCTCGGCCTGCGTGGTAAGACGCCCGCGGAGGGCCTCATGGACCGCACGCTGTTCTCGTCCGAGCACGATCTCTTCCGCCAGTCGTTCCGGCAGTTCGTCGATCAGGAGATCCGGCCCAACCAGAAGGCATGGGCCGAGCGCGGCATGGTCTCGCGCGACGTGTGGAAAAAGGCGGGCGCCGCCGGCTTCCTGTGCCCGTGGCTCGAAGAGGAGTGGGGCGGCCCTGGCGCCGACTTCCTTTGCTCGGTCGTCATCATGGAGGAGCTCTCGTACGGCTACGAGAGTGGCTTCGCGATGGCGCTCCACTCCGACATCATCGTGCCGTACCTGTACAGCTACGGCACCGACGAGCAGAAGCGCCGCTGGCTGCCCGGCTGCGCCGCCGGCGAGCTGATCACCGCGCTGGCGATGACCGAGCCCGGCACCGGCAGCGACCTCGCCGGCCTCAAGACCAACGCGGTCCGCGACGGTGACGACTACGTCATCAACGGCGCCAAGACCTTCATCTCCAACGGCCAGCTGTGCGATCTCGTGGTCGTCGCGGCCAAGACCGATCCCGACCCGAAGCGCGCCCACAAGGGCATCTCGCTGTTCGTGGTCGAGGCCGGCCGCGCCGGCTTCGTGAAGGGCAAGCAGCTCGAGAAGATGGGCATGGCGTCGCAGGACACCAGCGAGCTCTTCTTCGAGGACTGCCGGATCCCGGCCAGCAACCTGCTCGGCGCCGAGGGCGGCGGCTTCTCGATGATGATGCAGAAGCTCCAGCAGGAGCGGCTGTGCGTCGCGATCGGCGCGCAGGCCGCGGCCGAGCAGGTCCTGAAGGACACGATCGTGTACACCAAGGAGCGCACCGCGTTCGGCCAGCCGATCTCGAAGTTCCAGAACACCCAGTTCAAGCTGGTCGAGTGCGCGACCAAGGTCCAGATCGGCCGGGTCTTCCTCGATCAGGTGTGCGCCCAGCACGTCGCCGGCAAGCAGCTGGTCACCGAGTGCTCGATGGCCAAGTGGTGGACCACCGAGATGAGCCAGGAGGTGATCGACACCTGCCTGCAGTTCTTCGGCGGCTACGGCTACATGCTCGAGTACCCGGTCGCGCGGGCGTTCATGGACGCCCGGGTCCAGCGCATCTACGCCGGCACCAACGAGATCATGAAGGTGATCATCGCCAAGCAGCTCGGCCTGTAGCCGGCGGTCGCCATCGGGCCCGGACCGGTCATGGTGGGGGCATGATTTCGTCGCCCCCGAAGATCCTCCTCGTCCTCACCAGCCACGATCGCCTCGGCGAGACCGGCAAGCCGACCGGCGCCTACCTGGGCGAGGTCGCTCACCCGTACGACGTGTTCACCAAGGCCGGCTTCGCGATCGACCTCGCCTCGCCGCTCGGAGGCCGGCCGCCCCTCGACGGCCTCGACAAGATCGACCCGATCAGCCAGGCCTTCCTCGACGACAAGGAGGCGCAGGGTCGGCTCGAGCGCACCCAGCGTCCGTCCGAGGTCGACGCCGCGGCCTACGACGCGATCTTCTACGCCGGCGGCCACGGCACGATGTGGGACTTCCCGGGCGACGAGCGGCTGGCCGCGATCGCGGCCGCCATCTACCAGCGTGGCGGTGTGGTCGCCGCGGTCTGCCATGGCCCGGCTGCCCTGGTGAACGTCAAGCTCGCCGACGACTCGTACCTGGTCGCGGGCAAGGAGGTCGCCGCCTTCACCAACGCCGAAGAAAAGGCGGTCGGCCTGACCGAGGTGGTGCCGTTCCTGCTCGCCGACGAGCTGACCCGGCGCGGCGCGGTCCACCGCGCGGGTCCCGACTGGCAGCCCAAGGTCGTGACCAGCGACCGCCTGGTCACCGGTCAGAACCCGGCGTCGGCCACCGGGGTCGCCGAGGCCGTGGTCGCGCTGCTCGCAGACCGGCCCTGAGCCGCGCCCTCAGTACCAGCTGACGCCGAGCTGCAGGGTCCCGCCCATCACCGTGCCTTCGCGATAGCGGGCGGCGGTCACCAGCACCTCGCCCGACAGCGCGAAGCTGCCCCGGCGGTACAGGTCGAGGCCGCCGGCCCCGATGACGCCGACCCCGAAGAACTCTCGGACCGTCTCCTCGGGCATGGACTCGGTGCGGCGCGTGAAGACGGCCAGGCCGGTGCCACCGCGCACCCACAGCGCGTCCTTCAGGTAGAGCTGGCCGCCGAGCGTGACCAGCATGCTCTGGTTGACGCGGCGCCCCTGGTCGTCGCCCTGTCGATACAAGGTGCCCGCCACCTCGAGCAGCCAGACCCAGCGCGGGGACGCCACCGTGCCGATCCGGAGGTCGAAGCCCCCACCGGTACCGCTCGATTCGCGGACCCCGAAGCCGACCTGCATGCTGGGTCCGGACGCGACGCCGATGGCCAGCCCCTCGCGGACCGAGTCCGGCTCGAGGTTGGCCTCGCGCGCCTCGGCGACCGCGCGCGGGTCGGGGCGGATCGGGGGCAGTTCGTCGGCGGTCGTCGACGGGCTCGCGACGTCGGCGGTCGCGGTGACAGGGACGATCGCGATCGCCGGTAGCAGCGAGCGGAGCGCCCGCGCGATCACTTCTCGGGCTCGATCCGGACCGGGGCGAACCCGGTCGCGCCGCCGAGGTGGGGCTGCGCGGGGATGAGCAGCCGCTCGACCACCTGACCATTGACCAGGTGGCGCTCGACAATCTCGGCGACGTCGGCCGGGGTGACCGCGCCGTACCAGACCTGCTCGGGGTAGACGACCACGGTGACGCCGTGCTCGCACTGATCGAGACAGCCGGCGTTGTTGGCGCGGATCCGGTGGCCGAGGCCGCGCCGGGACAGCTCCTTCTTGAGGGCGTCGCGCACCTCGGGGCCACCGCGCAGCTTGCAGCTGCCCTTGGGATGGTCGGGGGCGCGCTCGTTGATACAGACGAAGACGTGACGCTCGAGGCTCGGCATCCTGGCGACGAAGCTACCACGGCGTCGTGGGTCCGGCCGGCGGACAGCGGCGTCCGGGTTCCGGCCACGGATGTCCGGCTTCCGGACACCGGGCACGCGGCTCCGCCGGGTTGGCCGCGGCACGCCCCGTGCTCACGGCGATGGGATGCGAGCGACCGCTGGATGCGGGTCGGCGGCCCTCCGCCTCATGACCGTGGTGATCGTGGCCGCGTGCGTCGAGCCCGCCGGGTCGGCCGACGCGCTCGCCGGCGCGGTCGCCGCGTGTCACCGCGCGCCGGCCTGCCCGGCGCCGGTCGACTGCGACGATCCGCGGTGGCCGACCCTGGCCGCCCCGTTGCTCGACGCGATCGCCGTCTGCCTGGCGGGTCCGTGCGAGGCCCGCGCGGCGTGCATGGCGGCGGCCGACGAGACCGGCTCAGTCCATCGGCGCGGCGCTGCCGGACAGGGTCTGATCGATGATCTGCGCCGGGATGGCGAGCACCTCGGCGATCCGGGCCATCTCGGCGTACTCCTCGTCGGCGACGTGGC